>JAFTJZ010000091.1 GCA_017456145.1 Clostridia bacterium | reverse complement strand
TTTAATATATGTATGTTAGTATTATACTATACTTTGGCAAAAAATTCAAGCCCTTTTCGTCATTTTCCGCTTGTTTTTCTCGATTTTTTCTGCCTTTCTTGACTTTTTGAGGGCGTTGTTAGTATTTTGCGGGAAGATAGGCTCTATACGAGGTATATTGGTTAAAATAAACAAAAACCCCCGAAGATATCTTCAGGGGTTTTTGGAGCTGGTAATCAGAGTCGAACTGATGACCTCGTCATTACCAATGACGTGCTCTACCAACTGAGCCATACCAGCATCGTGCCACCAAGCTGCCTTGGTTCCGACGACTTTGATATTATACCACAAGAGCACGCATTTGTCAAGCCTTTTTTGAAAAATATTTTGGAATTTTCAAAAGTTTTTGGAAATTCTTAAGCGGATGTGGGGCAGAGCCCTACGTGCCGCTTGCATTTGCTTACCTCTTTCCGTACCGCGCGTTTTCACCGCAGGCGGCCTCAATGCTCATCAGGCGGTTGTACTTGGCGGTGCGCTCGCCGCGGCAGGGAGCACCCGTTTTGATCCATGCTGCCCCGAGCGCCACCGAAAGATCGGCGAGTGTGGTGTCCTCGGTCTCGCCTGAGCGGTGGGAGAGGATATAGTCGTAGCCCGCCGCGCGTGCCATGCCGACCACAGCCACCGTTTCGCTGAGTGTGCCGATCTGGTTGGGCTTGATCAGAATGGCATTGCCCGCGCCGCGCTCAATGCCCATGCGCAGCCGCTTGGCGTTGGTGACAAACAGATCGTCCCCCACCAGCATCCCACGTCCGCCAAGAGCGCGGGTCAGCTTGACCCAGCCGTCAAAATCACGCTGATCCAAGCCGTCCTCCAGCGAGATCAACGGGTAACGGTCGAACATCCTTTCCCAATAGCGGATCAGATCGTCCGTTTCAAATCTCTCTCCCGTTTTGGGGCGGATATAGCAGGCGGGAGGGGCGTCCTCGGTTGCCCCTTCGCCGCTCTGTGCCCACTCGGATGCCGCTGCGTCCAAAGCCAGACGAATCTCATCGGTGCTGTAGCCTGCGTCACGAATGGCGTCGCAGATCAGTCCCATAGCCTCCTCATCCGAGGACAGATTGGGGGCAAAGCCGCCCTCGTCCCCCACCGTCGTCGCATGATGTGCTGCGCGCAGCCGCTTACCCAGCGTGGCATATACCTCACTGCACATCCGCACGGCCTCCGTCAGATTTTTGGCACCGATGGGGGCGATCATAAATTCCTGCACCTCGACGTTGTTGGACGCGTGTGCGCCGCCGTTGAGAATGTTCATCATGGGAACGGGCATTCTTGCCGCGCAGATGCCGCCCAGATAACGGTAAAGAGGCAGCTTGTAATGCGCTGCGGCTGCCCGTGCCGCAGCAAGCGAAACAGAAAGCAGCGCGTTGGCGCCAAGGCGAGATTTGTTTTCGGTCCCGTCCAGGCGGCAAAGACGGTCGTCCAGCTTGCCCTGATCGTCTGCCCGCAGCCCGATGACGGCAGCGCCGATCTCCTGCTCGATCAGCTTGGCAGTTTCCTTGGTGCCGCGGCCAAAATAACGCTTGCTGTCGCCGTCGCGCTTTTCGTGTGCCTCGTATATTCCGGTGGATGCCCCGCTGGGTGCGGAGGCAATGCCGACGCTGCCGTCGTCCAAAATGACCGTTGCCTCCACGGTGGGATTGCCGCGCGAGTCTAAAATCTCTCTGCCGCGGCAGTGTGCAATGTGCGCAATGTTCATACCGATCCCTCACTTTGATTTCCTTTTTTACCAAGTATGTCTTCTCTTTGGCTGTTTTATACACGCTTGGCGCAATTTTTGCACACGGTGCATATACTGCTACTGAATTTGCGCTACGTTGTAAAGGAGAATATCATATGATCATTTATACGGTGCGGCAGGGGGATACCCTGTACAGGATTGCGGGACGATACGGTGTCAGCGTGCAGAGCCTGCAGGATGACAATATGCTGCCGGATCCCGCGCGGCTGGTACCCGGGCAGACCATCGTCATTATCAAGCCGCAGATCAGCTATACCACGCGGGCAGGCGATACGCTTGACAGCATTGCAAGGCGGTTCGGTGTCAGCCTTAACACGCTTTGGCGAAACAACCCCGTGCTACGGGGCTTGGATGAGATTACGGTGGGGCAGGAGCTCAAGATCAAGCTGCCGCTGCCCACAGGTGGGGCGGTGCAGGTCAACGGGTACGCGTATCCGTTTATTGATCGTGACGTGCTGCGGCAGACACTGCCATATCTGACTTATCTTTCCATCTTTACTTACGGGTATGACGAGAGCGGAACGCTCATCCCCATCGAGGATGAGGAGGTGATCTCCATTGCGCGAGAATACGGCGTTGCGCCCGTGCTGCATTTGTCCTCTCTGAATACGGAGGGCAAATTTTCAACCGCACAGGTTACCCGACTTCTGAATGATGATGCGATGCAACAGACGCTTATCCGCTCGCTGATCGAAACACTGCAGCAAAAGGGCTATGTCGGGGTAGACGTCGATTTTGAATACGTCGGACGCCAGGGGGCGGATGCCTACGTCCGCTTTGTCCGTCGACTGCAGGAGGCACTCTCTCCCCTTGGTTATTTTGTCTGGGTTGCGCTGGCACCCAAGGTGCGTGCTGATCAGGAGGGCGTTCTCTACGAGGGGCACCCATACCGCGCCCTTGGCGAGGCGGCGGATGCGGCGCTGCTGATGACGTATGAGTGGGGCTATACGTACGGACCTGCGATGGCGGTCTCACCCCTCAATCAGGTGCGGCGGGTGCTGGATTATGCCGTGACCGAGATCCCGCCAGCAAAGCTATTGCTGGGTGTGCCCAATTACGGCTACGATTGGACGCTGCCGTATGTGGCGGGAGAGAGCCGCGCGCGGTCGCTTGGTAACGTGGAGGCGGTGATCCTTGCGCGGGATCGCGGCGCCGACATTATGTACGATGAGGTCGCACAAGCCCCGAACTTCAACTACTTTTTGCGTGGGGAGGACGGTGTGGCAAGGGAGCATGAGGTCTGGTTTGAGGACGCAAGGAGTATGCAGGCCATGCTGCGCCTGATGCCCGAGTACGGACTTCGCGGCATGGCGATCTGGAATATTATGCGCTATTTTCCGCAGCTGTATCTTGTCCTCAATTCCGAATACGATATCATGCGGGCGACGATGTGATTTTTTATTGTGGCAGTGGCATCGGCACCGCGTCGCGCATAGGATAAAAATGACGACGAAAGTCGTCAAATGGCGACAAGGACCGTGTCTTTGAGCGCGGCGTCGCCAAATGATGACCAAAGCGTCTGTGACGGCGAAGATCGTCGAATATGTGCGAAAGGATGGATAAGAATATATGCAGGAGTTTGAGAAAAATTCTGTCGGAAAAATTGCTGTTCTCGGTGGAGATGGGCGCACATCCGCCATGGCTTGCCGCTTGCGCGAGCTGGGCAGCGAGGTTGTCACGTGGGGCTTGGGAGAGAATGAACGGCAGACAGATGATATCAATCAGGTGATCGTGGGCGCGCGCGCGGTGATTTTGCCGATGCCGGCCTTTACCGATGAAAAATATGTGTTCGGCACGCAAGCACCGCTGCATCTTTCCCAACTGCTGGCGCTGTGCGGGGCGGATATTACGGTGTATGGTGGGCGGATCCCCACAGGTGTTTTGCAGCAAGCCGAAAAAAAGGGCGTGCGGATGACCGATTATATGGCGCTGGAGGAGGTGCAGCTGCGCAACGCGATTCCCAGTGCCGAGGGCGCGATCGCCCTTGCCATGCAGGCGTTGGATATCACGCTGGACGGGGCGCGGGCAGCGGTGCTCGGCTATGGGCGGATCGGTCGTGCACTTGCGGCAAGGCTGTGTGCACTGGGCTGTGAGGTCAGTGTTGCGGTGCGTCGGGAGATCGATCTGACACGGGTGCGCTTAGACCATTACATTCCCTTGACGATACCCGGCGGTGGCCTGCAGGAGATCGCCAGAGGGTATGATGTCATCTTTAACACCGTGCCGGCGCGAATCATATCGCGGCAGCTTTTGGGAGCGATGACAGAACAAACGCTGCTCATTGAGTTGGCCTCCTCTCCCGGTGGCTGGTCTCCGGAGGATGCCAAGGCATGCGGGCGGCGCGTCATATATGCACCGGGACTACCCGCAAAATATGCCCCACGCACGGCAGGGCGGCTGATTGCCGAGTCGCTCATCCCGTATCTTGGGGCAAAGGAGGTGGAAATGATATGATCGGATATGCTTTTTGCGGCTCTTTTTGTACGTTTGCCCGCTCGTATGCAGCACTGGAGCAGATCATAGCGCGGGGGTACGAGGTGCAACCGCTGATGAGCGAGAACGCATATACCACCGATACCCGCTTTGGTGCGGCACGGGATTGGATCGATAAGATCGAGACGCTTTGCAAAAGAGAGATCATCCACACCATTGTGGGAGCCGAGCCGCTCGGCCCCGCAAAGCCGTTGCAAGCGCTGGTGATCAGCCCTTGCACGGGGAACACCCTGGCAAAGCTGTCCTGCGGCATTACCGACACGGCGGTCTGTATGGCGGCAAAGGCGCACCTGCGGTGTGACCGTCCGCTTGTGATCGCGCTCGCCTCAAATGATGCCATGTCGCAAAATCTGCGCAGCATTGCCACACTGCGGCTGCGGCGCGGAGTTTATTTCGTTCCCATGGAGCAGGATGATCCGAAAGGAAAACCGCACTCATTGGTCGCCTGCTTTGAGCGCCTTCCCGAATTTCTTGATGCCACCATGGCAGGGAATGTACCCAATGAGCGTGTATTTTTGTAAGTCTGAGTCACTTTTTTTAAGGAAAACTATTGCAAGTTGACGCAATATGTGGTACAATATAAACAGACGATATCAAAAATGTTGTTTTTTTCCATTCGCATGGAAAAAAGACAACGGAAAACTTGGAGGTAACGATCATGAAATGTCCGGGTTGCGGTTCTTTGAAGAGTAATGTGGTGGATTCCCGTTCGGCGCAGGAGGGCTCGGCCATCCGTCGCAGAAGAGAATGTGTGTCTTGCAAAAAACGCTTTACGACGTTTGAGATGATAGAATCCGTGCCCGTTTTCGTCATCAAGAAGGACGGCTCGCGGGAGCTGTTTGACCGCGCCAAGGTGCTCTCCGGCATTATGAAGGCGACCGAAAAGCGTCCCGTCAACGCCGAGGAGCTGACCAACCAGATCGAGGCGGAGATTCAAAATTCGCTGCGGCAGGACGTTCCCACCCGCGAGATCGGCGAGATGATCATGCGTGCGCTCAAGGAAAGGGATGACGTGGCGTACGTCCGCTTTGCCTCGGTGTACCGTGAGTTTAAGGATATCGATACCTTCTTACACGAGCTCAACGAGCTGCGCGCCGCGGATTCTGCGGAGAACACAGCGGGTAAATCAAGCCGCGAATGAATATGATCGGATGGAATGACTGACGGCTGATGGGCAGGGCGTGCGGCAAGGTGCACGAACCCTGCCTGCCGTTTTTGGTCGAAAGGATAACGGAATGAAGGACGTATTTATATTTTCACTCGGGGCAGTGATGCCCATTCTTTTGCTGATGCTTTTGGGGTATCTTTTGCGTAGGGGCGGCTTTTTCAACGAAGCGTTTTTGAAAACGGCAAACCGTCTGGTTTTTCGTGTGGGTCTGCCCGTGCTGCTTTTTTATAACGTATATTCACTGGAAAGCCTGCGGGACGTTAATTGGGCGATTGTCTTTTATGCCTTGGCGGCGGTGATGGTGCTGTTTTTGGTTGGCGGCATTTGTGCGCGTTTGTTTGTCTCGGACGATCGCAGGCGCGGTGTGCTCTGGCAGTGTACCTTCCGCTCTAATCTTGCTGTCATCGGTGTGCCGCTGGCGCAATCCTTGGGGGGGCTTTCGGGTGTGGCTTCGGTCTCGGTGACCAACGCCTTTACCATTCCTCTTTTCAACGTGCTGGCGGTGTTGGCACTCTCAGCATATGCCCCGGATCAGAAGGGAACTGCAGCGGCGCGGCTGCGTGGGATCGGAAAAAAGGTGGTTACCAATCCTTTGATCATCGGTGTTGCGCTTGGACTTGTCTGCCTTGGTATCCGTGCGGTGTTGCCCGTGGGAGAGGATGGTTTCCCGATCTTTTCTTTGCAATATGATCTTCCGTTCTTCTACACGGCAATCAAATATTTAGCGCAGCTGGCGACCCCCTTGGCACTATTGGCTCTTGGCGGACAGTTCCGCTTTGACATGGTGGGCAACATGAAAAAGGAGATCGTGCTCGGCACGGCGCTGCGTGTTGTGATCGCACCGCTGCTCGGTGTCGGTGCGGCGGTACTGCTCGCCAAGGTCGGTGTGCTCTCGCTTGGCGCGGGAGATTACGCGGCACTGGTGGCGTTGTTCGGCTCTCCTGTGGCGGTCTCCAGTGCGGTTATGGCAGGAGAGATGGGGAGTGACGATCAGCTGGCAAGCCAATACGTCGTCTGGACGAGCATCTGTTCCATGGTGACCATCTTTCTGACCGTCGCGCTGCTGCGGGGTGTCGGGCTTTTATAACGCAACAAAAAGGAGGCCGGATATATGGCAAATATGATGGATTATATGAACTGGAGAGGTGATCTTTCGTTTTCCTCTGTGCCGCTGTGCGAGGTGGATAACCTGATCTTCTCCAAGTTGACCTTCATGGATCTTGCGCCCATTCTTCCCCCTTACGGCAGCGGCGGCACCATGACCGTCGGTGAGGCGGTCAGGCTGTATTCGTTGCGGCAGGGAAACGAGAAGGCGTATCTCGGGCTGATCGTTCCCAAGGAGATCCCGGATATGTTTCTTGCGATGGGAAAGTGTGACCGATTCCGCCATTTGCTGCTCTCGGATTACGTCAATTATATCGACCTTGACAAGCAGGTGCAATTTGCGGCGCTGACCATCTTTTTGAATCCCGATGAGATGTATATTTCCTTCCGCGGTACGGATGATACGCTGGTCGGTTGGAAGGAGAATTTTAATATGAGTCACGCCGCCGCTGTGCCCGCGCAGCTTTATGCGGTGGATTATGTTAACGCTGTCATGGCACGCTGCCCACACAGCCGCGTCTGGATCGGTGGACACAGCAAGGGCGGCAATTTAGCAATCTATTCCGCGGTTCATTGCAAGGAGGAATACAAGGCGCGGATCGTGCAGGTGTATAATAACGACGGTCCCGGCTTTCGCCGTGAAATGGTGGAGAGCGCAGCCTACCGTGCGATGCAGGATCGCATCTGTACGCTGGTGCCGCAGAGCTCGGTGGTCGGGCGCCTCTTGGAGCATGACGAGAAGTATCGCGTGGTGAAAAGCAACGCGCTGGGGCTCTGGCAGCACAACGGCTTTACCTGGGAGGTCATGGGCAGCGACTTTGTCTATGAAGGAGAGCTGACACGAGAAAGCCGCATGGTGGAGCAATCGATCAAAAGCTGGATCGCCTCCATGAACGACCGCGAGCGGGAGGCGTTTGTGGACGCACTCTACCGCTTTTTAACCTCGACCAACGCTGCAACACTGACCGAACTGACCGCCGACCGCGGTTGGCTGCTCAAGCTGATGCGGGAGAGTGATCCCGAATCCAAAAAGACGGTATTCGGCGGTCTGGCGCAGCTGACGGGTGAGGCAGGCAGGTTATGGGCAGAGACGGTTTTACCTGCCATCCGCAATAAATCGGCCGCCCAAAATGCACCCGCGACAAAAGAATCGGCTCAGACCGAAAAACCGATGGGAAATCGCACCTCATCAAAAACAAGCGAACAGAAAAAAGGATGATGGTCCTATGAATCGAATTTTGATCTTATCATCAACGAAAAATGATCTTGCCGCACTGCTGTTGCGCTGCTTTACGGATGCAGCGGTATATGCGCCGGAGAGCGAGAACATTCCCTTTGCGGCATATGACGCGCTTTGTGTGTTGGGCGGGGATGGTCAGGCCCCCTTGATCCTATCTGCGCGAGTGCGTATGGCGGTGGAGGAGATGCGTCGGCAGGGCAAGCCGGTCTTTTGTGAATTTGTTGCCTCGATCGGTCGCATATACTGTGACACACCCGTACGGACCGATCACCATCGTCTTTGCGCGACGGCAGCTTGTCGGGGGCTTTTGCGTGGGGACGTGCTGGACGGGCACTGCAACGAGCGCATTCCGTACCATTTCATGCCTGTCGACATACAGCCGTGGCTGCGGTATCACGATTATATCTGCGCTCACGATCATATCGATATGACAGCCGAGCAAGAGGCGGCAGGGGCTTTTGCAATGGGACTGCTGGATGAAAATACGCTGCTTTGCGCCTTCCGTCTGTGTAATTTCCGCCGTGCAAGGCTTTCGCCCCGCGCATCGTGGGAGGGCATACTCTGCGCTGTCGTCTCCTTTTTGGCGGGGGAGACGGTCACGCTCGCCTTTGATCCCCCCGTCTGCACCCACGATACACAGACCGTATGCTGTGCCGCCGACACCGATGCGGCAGTGCGTCGTGGGCTGGATTGGTTTATTCGTGCGGGAATGCTCAAGGCGCAGGGAGCACTTGGTGTACGCGAGGGCTTTTCTCACCACATCCGTGCCATGGACGGTGTGCAGCTGCGCGCCGATACGGTGCGCGCCGATTGTACGGGAGAGGTTGGCGGCGCATTTTTGATGGATGCCATTTGCAAAGGGAACCCGGAAAGTCGCGCGATATACAACAACACCGCGGCATATTGCTTTGATTTTATGCAGATCAAGCAGGGGGAGCACCGCGGGATGCTGCGTTGGACCGAGACGGCATGGGAGGTCTGCTATCAGGATGACGTTGCCCGTGCCATTTTGCCAACACTGCTTTGTGAAAATTTCGGCGGCGGTGCGGCACATTTTAAGGACGCTTGCCTTGCGCTGGATTATCTTGTCGACACGACGGGCGAGGATGGGCTGCGGGTCTTCCGCACCGACATCTGCGATATGAGCCCGACGCGATGGGAGCAGCTTAAGCAGGCAGGCGTCGGGGTTCCGTGCGCGCATTATAATGCTTATTACCATGCGGCCCTGTTACTGGCAGCACGCGCCGATGGCTCGCCGTATTATGCCGAGCTTGCCGAGCGGGGGCTGACGACGCTGATGACGCTTTATCCCGAGACGCGGCGCGAGACCAGCGAGACCGAGGAGATGTGTCGCTTGGTACTGCCCTTGGCGTTGCTTTATGAGCGAACGGGGAAGAGCGAGCATTATGCGTGGCTATGTCGCGTAGTTTCGGATCTGGAGCGTGTGCAGCATTTCTCGGGAGGGTATGCCGAATGGGACACGGGGTATCGTGCTGCTTGCGCACGAAACGAGCGTGGAGAGTGCGCGCTGCTTGCCAACAACGGAGATCCCGTCGCGGATCTGCTATATTCCAACAACTGGCTGCCGTTGGGTTTTGCTTATGCCTATTATGTTACGGGCCAGGCACTGTTCCACCGCAAGTGGGAGGAGATCGCCCGCTTTATTCTGACGGCGCAGCTGCATAGCGACGATTTGATGCTGGACGGCGCATGGACCCGCGCGATGGACATGGATCGCATGGAAAGCTATGGCGTACCGCATGATGTGGGTTGGGCTCCCTGTTGCATTGAGACGGGCTGGACGGTCGGCGAGATACTGATGGGATTGCAGTTTATGCATATCGCAGAGAGAAAATGGGAGAGCTGACACCCGGGACGTTGCCCAAAGCTCAACTAAGACTTTCTTAAAGAAGGGCTTTTGGATCTTCAAAAAATTTGTCAAAGCGATTCTCAATAAATGATTTGCTTTTCGTGCATTGCGTGATGTGCTCCGCAATGACAGCACCCCCTCTTGTGGAGCTTGAACTCCATAAGAGGGGGTGATTGATTTATGGAACGCTATCTGCGTCTGTGATTGTCACGATGCCCGTGGCATAACGGTTTTGCGCCGATTTTCCGAGTGTGACGTCGCCGTCGCTCTCGAAGATGATTTCCTCGACCTCGCCGTCTCGCATAATGACGATGTTATCATAATAGATCGTAACGTCACGCTGCGTGAAGGCACCGTCTGTACCTTCGGGGTGCGCGGCAAGCTGAATGGTGTTCAACACGCATCCATCCGAGGCGCTGTTGCCCAGCATGATGACGCGGTGATACCATTTTCCCGTCGCCACATCGCTCAGATCGGCATTGGGGTGGACACGCAGCCCCGTGCTGTCGGTCATGCCGAAGGAATCGCGCATGGTCTTGTTGCCATCAAAAATACCGTCTATGGCGCCAAGCCCCGCCATGTCGTCTGAAAGATAGACATCGTATTCCAGCGTGTCGCCGTTCTTTACCTCAAAATCCGTGGTAAGAATATTGGCAAACGCAAAGGCAAATGCCTCCTGCGCGGGCTTATCAAAGGAGATCTCAAAGGCGAGCACGTCGCCCTCGGGGGAGGCGACGTTTTCCTTGACGGGGGAGGGAACGGTAATATCTACCGTTTCCAGATAGCTTGCCAGCTTGGGTACGATCTGTGCAAACGGCGTATGCATCGCACTCGGGGTGACACCGTCGCTCCGGTAGAGCCAGTGGGAGTGCGTGTAATCGATGCCCCAGAGCTTGTATTGTGTGATAATGTCATACAGAAGTGCGGCTTGTGCTGCGGGCTCGGAGCCTCCCGCATTCTCGCCCATGACGGGAATATCAGCGTAGCCATTTTCGAACATATAGTCGCGCAGCAGCTTGAGCCCGGCAGTACCTGTGATGCCTGTGTATTGCAAAATACATCCCATCTCATCGGCAAGTTGCACGGTAAACTCGTTGTCGCACATGAATTGAATACCGGGGATCGTACTGCCGGATGCCACGCAGCTTTCCCATTGTGCCTCGGTATAATCAGCACCGGGGAGATAGAGGATCAAAGGAATGTGAGAGATCTCATATTCCTCCATAACCGCACGAAAGGTGCGTACCTGCATGGCCATAAATTCGCGCTTACTGTCGCGATACCATTCCAGCACGTCGCGCCACATTTGTCCCTTGACCTCACCCTCTTTGGGAACGGTGATCTCGGAAAAGCTACCGTAGTCCTTGCCCCAAGCCGTGTTGGCGCTGTCAATGTCGCCGTATTTTTTCTCCATCTCGGCACGGAAATCAGCTTGTGCGTTGTCGGCATAACACCACATGACTTCTTCACTTCCGCTGCCCTGCGTCCAAGCGGGCGGATAAAGCGGCTCTCCCGCGGGGCCAAGTCCGGCTATAATGCCGCCGATGACATCCTCATAACCTGCGTCAAGCACGGCCTTCAGCCGCTCGCGGATGTGCTGCTCGGTGTAGCTCTCTGCGTCGGCGTACCATGGGCTGACGGCATTGAGGGCGTATCGCCCGCTTGCGTCCATCAGCTTGCTGTCCTGCGCCGTCTGTCCGCTGCCGCCGGGGTTGATGATCAGCTTGAGCTTGAGCCCGTATTCTCGTGCTGCCTCCAGATGGTACTTGGTGGCATCCTGCATGGTCAGCTTGCCATTGGCGCTGCCCCAGTACATATCAATGCGAACACAGGTGACGCCCATCGCTTTATAATCGGCAAAGCGGGCGAAAATGGAAGCTCTGTCCAAGGGGACGCCGCCCTCGGTCACAGACAGGGCAAGCAGCTCGATCATGCTCTGATCCACGTCGATCACCTCTTTTTCATACGTTCTTTTCAGTGCGTAATCCTTCGCCAATTTCAGGGAGGAGATGCCGTAAGTGTCGGTATCCTGATTGTAGCAAAGAATTTCGTTGATAAATACCTTGACGGCGGCAACGGTGGCGGCATCGCTCTGTCCGATGATGACAATGCGCTGTCCCACCACACAAATACTGTATTCATTCTCGCCAAGGGTCTGAAGAACCTGCGCACTTTCGGGGCGATTGGTTTTTCCGACCAATATTTCCGGCGTGTCGACAGGGATCTCCTCACCGCGCAGGACAATGTCAGTCTTGATGTCAAGTGCAGCTCCCGTTGCGTCGATCAGTGCTGTGCGCAGTGTGGCGGCGGCATCGGTAAGATCGGTATCGCACAGCTCGGGACGGACAACGATATAATCGGTGGAGCCCTCAGCGATGGTCAAAAGCGATGCTTGCTCCCCGTCCTCGGGGGGATCTTCCTCTCTTTTTTGATCCTTGCCGCAGCTCACAAACAGCAATAAGCATAATGCCAAACAAAGAAGTCGTAACCATCTATTATTCTTCATAATGCGTGCCTCCTTTTTGTGGTTTTGGTGAAGTGCGGAGCGTATGGGGGACGCTTGTCACTGCTGCCGACGGGGAGGAGGCGGCATGAACTTGGAAAAGCTCCATTTTTCGGTGTAGTCACCGCAGCGGATATCGCTCTCCAACACGGGAATGTCCTCGGCGCGGTCCTCCACGCGGCGGTTGGTCATGCAGCCCAGCAGTGTGCACTGCGCACTGCCGTCGTCGACCAGCACGTTGCCACGATTGCGATAGAAGAATACCGATTCAAAGGTTGCCTTGCCGCCGTGGACGTTGAGTGCGACCTTACCGGGGTGGACGATGTTGAGCTGCTGGAAAGTGACGTCGCCACCGTTTATGATGACCGAGAAGAAGGGATCGCCCCACATCAGCGTGTTGTAGACCACCGCCTTGCCGGGCATTCTGTGCGCGGTCAGGAAGTAGGAGCGGTCGGTGGGAGCCTCAATGGTGACCAGCTGGGTGTTGATCAGCTCAAGAGAGCCGCAGCCCTCAATGTAAAGACCGTTCTGTCCGCCGTCGGTGCCGTGACCGATGAACTTACCCGAGCAGCCTTTGCCGTCCTGCATAACGAAATGCAGACCGTGCTGCGCGGCAAAGACGAAGGTGCCCATCAGATGCTCGCGCTCGTTGTAGCCGAAGACCAGAGCGCACAGATACTTGATCTGATTGTGCCAGAACTCGGTCCAGTGCTGCGTCGGGTGGTTGGGCAGCGGCGAGCGGTAGAGGTAATGGGGGTTGAACTGAATGTTCTCAACCCAGCCGTCCCCCGAGTTGTTGCCGCAGAAGATGCCGTTCTTGATAGGGGCGCCCGAGATATAGGAAATGTAGTGACCGTTCGAGGGATGTGTTGCGAAGTCCACACCCAGCCAAGGATTGACCAGTACGGTGTTGACGATATAGCAGTTATGACCCAAAGAGCGGACGCAGTAGGGGTAGGGAACAGGCTCATACTCACTCTGCTCGGGATAATAGAGCGACAGACCAAACAGACCCGATTCATGCTCCAGCGAGATGAAGGGATCGCCGTCCTCATTTCCGCGGTTGGCGTAGGTCAGCAGTACGCTGCCGCCGCCGAGTGTGTGACAGGGCGTTGCAAACACGCCGCGCAGCTGTACGCCCGAGGGCACGGTGATCTGTCCGTCAAAGCGGTAAAGCCCTGCGGGAACGTAGACCACACCGCCGCCTGCCTCTTTGGCTGCCGTGAGTGCTGCGGTAAAGGCTGCGGTGTTGTCGGCAGCATTGTCCGCGATTGCACCAAAGTCGGCGACGTTGTAAAGGCCATTGGCGGCGGGCAGCGTCGAGGTGGTGCAGGGCAGATGTCCGCCGCGGGAGGCGACGTCAAGATGCAGCGGCTCGGCACTGTATTGCAGATTTTCCTTTACACATTCGTTTTCAAAGCAGAACTGCGGCTCACCGTCAAATTCGCAGCCCAGCACCTGAACGGCACCTGCGCCCGATCTGAGGTCAAAGTGGGTACCCACGCCCTCAAATTTACATTGCATAAAGGTCAAGCCGCCCGACGAGGCGCGCACAGCGCTCTCGCTCCAGCCGGAGATGGTCGCGTTGACAAAGCTGATCTGCCCGAATCCATTCTGGTCAACGATGTGGCGGTACGGGCCGCGCAGCTCGCAGCCGTTGAGCTGCATCACGGTCTTAAAGCGCGGGTCGCTGGCAACGGCTGCCGTCAGCGGACGGTCGCAGATGATCTGGCTGTCCGAAAGCGCAACGCCGTATGGGTTGACGTCGATCAGATGGAAACCAATGTCGCAGTTGAACATACGCAGACCCGAGAGCTGGGTGTTGGGACCGGAGTTGGTAAACGAGGTGATGAGGAAACCGATATGACACCACTCCACATGAATCTCATAGCCGTACTCCCAGTCGGAGCGCGCCATATATACGCCCGTTGCGTTTTGCAGCATATACTCGCGCAGCGCGTCAAGGTCGGTATCCGGCAGATAGCGTGCATAATAATCGGGCTTGATATTGAGGTTTTGCATTCTGCCGATGTCGGTGGTCATGTCCATAAAGAAACCGACGTTAATGGGGGTAATGTAGACGTTATGCAGGAAATGCAGCTCGTTGGCGTCGGGACCGCACTGTACACCTCTCCAGGGATTGACCATGGTGACGTTCTCCAGCGTCAGGCTGTCGACGCCTTGCTGGCGAACGGTGGGAGAGTAGGGAACGGGAGCGGTGTAGCTCTGTTCGGGGTAGTAGAAGGTCATGCACTGGATCCCCGAGCAAGCCTCCATGGTAATGGCGGGGGTGCCGTCGGGATCCTCTTTGCCGACGTAAATTTCAAGAATCGTGCCCAGGCGCAGATCATTGGATGCGTCCTCGGGGCTGACCCACTCACCGCGCAGCGTGACCGCTGTGCGCAGCGTAACGGGAGTTTCGATGCGATAACGACCTTCGGGGAGATAGACCGTGCCGCCGCCGAGCGCTTGAGATGCGTCAATGGCAGCCTGCAGCGCAGGCGCACTGTCGCGCACACCCGTCGGGTCGGCGTCAAAGTCGGCGAGATTGACCGCAACCACGCAGACATCGCCGATGGGATATTTTTGTTCAAGAATGTAGGGGCATTTCATAATGATATCCTCCTTGATTTTTAAGGTTGATTCAGTATACCATGATTTTTTGTGAATTGCAATAGATTTCAGTAAAAAATATAAAAAAATCCGCGCCGATGCGGCACGGATTCGAGGTTCATAGAAATATAACGAAGGATAAGATGATTGCAAGACAACCGCAAAGATAACAAGTGATCCCCATGCTCAGGTTGTAATATTCCTCGGTGAAGATGCGAAAACCATAAGTAGGTGGCTTGTCACGAAACAAGGCACTGAGCAGTGATGCCAGCCACACCAGCCCGACAAGGCTTAGCGGTGCGATCCTTGACGCAGTAAAAAATCCTGTCTCGGGGCGGGGCAGTGTCAATAATCGCACAATGCAGATGATGAGCGACAGGAAGGGAAACCAAAGCTGCTTGAGATAATGAACAAAGGTGTAGCGGTTGAAGGGAACGTACTCCTTGTCTTCCATGACGGGAGATTCGTAGGTCAGCGTTTCAAAGCAGAACGGACATTCGTAATCATCGCGCACGACGGCGCGGCAGCGTGGGCACTTTTTCATACGGTTTGATGCGAGGAATTTTTGTGTACAAAAGTTTTCCTCATGTTTCCTTTCAAAACTTTATACCAATTATATCATGTACGACTTTCTTTTTCAAGGGTTTTTTGACATTTTTAGCCACATATCTTGATTTTGGTGCGGAAATGTGATATACTGATACTGACTTCACCGCCATGCGCGGATTTTTTGGAGGTTATCTATGACTAAGCCAACTTATGTTATTACCGATTACGGTGTGATTGCCGACAGCGATGCATTACAGACTGCGGCGGTGCAGAGGGTTCTGGATATGTGTCGCGAGGGTGGCGGTACGGTCGTTGTGCCCGCGGGCAGCTTTGTGGTATCGAGCTTGAGAATGTGGTCGGATACCACTTTGTATCTGTGCGCCGGTGCCAAGCTGCTCGGCAGCGAGGAGTGCGGCGATTATGAGGTGTTCGAGGTTCCCGAGGGGGTGCAGCTGCGCACCGATATGGAGCTGATCGTGGATTATTATAATCAAGAGCCGTGGGCGGAATATCGCCGTGCCATGATCTCTGCGTACGGAGAAAAAAATATCAGCATCATCGGAGAGGAAGGCTCCTTGATCGACGGGCGCGATTGCTACGACCCGAACGGCGAGGAAGGGTTCCGCGGTCCCCACGGGCTGTTTATCACCAACTGTGAGAACGTCACCATGCGTGGTTACACCATTGCCAACAACGGCAATTTCATGCATCAACTGGACAACTGCCAAAGCGTTACCATGGAAGACGTTACCTGTCTTGCGGGACATGACGGCATCCACCTGCACCATTGCGTCCATACCCGCTTGACCCGTTGCCGCTTTATCACGGGCGACGATTGCATCGCTGGCATCAACGTCAAGGATCTGGTCGTGCGCGACTGCGAGATGAATACCTCCTGTCAGGTCTTCCGTATCGGCGGCAACGATATTCTGGTAGAGAATTGCCGTATGTACGGCCCCGGATATTATCCGCACCGCATGACCGTGGTGCGCGGTAAGAATGATGTGCTCCCGCGCGAGGCCGGACGGCACAATCTGATCAGCGTCATCTGCCATTTTGCCAGTAAGCCCTTCCCGGCAGAGCAGCCGTACGGCAATTTCGTTTTCCGTAATTGTACCATCGATTATGCCGATTGTCTGCTGCATTACTACGCCGATTTCGGTTCGCTGGAGAGCGGCGCGTACCTTGGGGATCTGACGCTGGAGAACGTCAAGATCACCAATTTGGCGCACCCTGCCGATATCCGCCCGAGCGAAAAGGTTCCGCTGACGGTCACACTGAAAAATGTCTCGGTCGACTTCCGCCGGGGCGCTATAGGCGGTGGGCTGTTCCCCGACGTTCCCGCGTTGCGTGTTGTGACCGAATAAACTGTATAAAACATAAAATCCACGCGACAGTCGCTTGCATCGGCAAAAGACTTTCGCGTGGTTTTTGATCGAAGGTGTTATCAGCTCTCTTTATTTTGCTGATCCGAGGGGCACTTTTGGGCTTTGCGGGCGCGACGGCGCTCCTTTTTCTCTGCGTGGCGGATTTTGATGTCAGCGTAAAGATCCTCAAGCACACCCAGCGTTTTTTCGTCCTTGGGGAACATGAATTTGAGCAACACCATGGCGATGGAGACGGTGACGATCTTCTCAGGGGAAATGGGCAGCCAGAGAAACGCCACATAAGCCCCTGCGATACCGGCCATCCAAGCGATTTCAAAATACGTTCCGAGTCCGAGCAGGATATAGGACCAACCGTTAGTGATCATCCATGCGATACCAAAGCAAAGCAGAAAACGGGGGTTGAAGACAAACTGCAGCAGCTTGCGCAGCCAAGCGCGTATTTTTGTGCCATTGATCTTCATATTCTCACCTCCGCTTTACTTTGTTAATTACTTATAGCAGTATAGCACAAATTCTGCTCTTTGTAAACACATGAGGGGAATTGTTAAGGAAATCTTAAACTTCATTTCGTGCAGCCGATCCCTTTGCTGCCACCAAGCAGAAAAAACGCCCCGGGAGAGGAAATCCTCTCTCGGGGCGAGTGTATATAGCAAGGTTGATCCGAAAATTACTTCAGAGCAGCCTGTGCAGCAGCCAGTCTTGCGATCGGCACACGGAAAGGAGAGCAGGACACATAGTCCAGACCCAGAGCGTGGCAGAACTCGACGGATGTGGGGTCACCACCGTGCTCACCGCAGATACCGATGTGCAGCTTTGCGTTGTTGGCGCGACCATCCTTGCAAGCCAAGCCCATCAGCTTACCAACACCGGTCTTGTCGAGCTTTGCGAAGGGATCGTTCTCGAAGATCTTGGTGTCGTAGTAAGCGGAGAGGAACTTACCTGCGTCATCGCGGGAGAAACCGAAGGTCATCTGCGTCAGGTCGTTGGTACCAAAGCAGAAGAAGTCAGCGTTCTTTGCGATCTCGTCAGCGGTCAGGCAGGCACGAGGAATCTCGATCATGGTACCGACCTCGTAGTCAAGCTCAACACCTGCAGCAGCGATCTCGGCGTCAGCGGTAGCAACCACGACAGCCTTGACGTACTTCAGCTCCTTGACGTCGCCAACCAGAGGAATCATGATCTCGGGAACCATCTTCCAATCGGGATGAGCCTTCTGGACGTTGATGGCAGCGCGGATGACAGCCTTGGTCTGCATAGCGGCGATCTCGGGGTAGGTGACAGCCAGACGGCAGCCACGGTGACCCATCATGGGGTTGAACTCATGCAGAGATGCGATGATGGTCTTGATATCCTCAACGGACTTGCCCTGTGCCTGTGCCAGAGCGGCGATATCCTCCTCCGTGGTGGGAACGAACTCGTGCAGAGGGGGATCCAGGAAACGGATGCAAACGGGCGTACCCTCAAGAGCCTCATACAGCTTCTCAAAGTCACCCTGCTGGTAAGGCAGGATCTTCTCCAGAGCAGCCTCACGCTCAGCGGCGGTGTCTGCGCAGATCATCTCGCGGAATGCAGCGATTCTCTCTGCCTCGAAGAACATATGCTCGGTACGGCACAGACCGATACCCTCAGCGCCCAGCTCGCGAGCCTTCTTTGCGTCAGCAGGCGTGTCGGCATTGGTGCGGACCTTGAGCTTGCGGAACTTGTCTGCCCAGCCCATGATGGTGCCGAAGTTGCCGGAGATTTCGGCGTCAACGGTCTTGATGATACCGTCGTAGATGTTACCGGTGGAACCGTCGATGGAGATATAGTCACCCTCAACGTAGGTCTTGCCTGCGAGCGTGAACTTCTTGTTCTCCTCGTCCATAGCGATGTCGCCGCAACCGGAAACGCAGCACTTACCCATACCGCGGGCAACGACGGCTGCGTGAGAGGTCATACCACCGCGAACGGTCAAAATACCCTGAGCGGCCTTCATACCGGTGATGTCCTCGGGAGAGGTCTCAAGGCGAACCAGAACGACCTTCTTGCCGGCTGCGTTCCAAGCCTCGGCGTCCTCGGCGGAGAAGACGACCTGACCGCAAGCAGCACCGGGAGATGCGCCCAGACCGCGACCCATGGGAGTAGCAGCCTTCAGAGCCTTTGCGTCAAACTGGGGATGGAGCAGCGTATCCAGGTTTCTGGGATCGATCATGAGCACTGCCTCCTGCTCGGTCTTATGACCCTCTGCAACCAGATCAACAGCGATCTGCAGAGCTGCGGGAGCGGTTCTCTTACCGTTACGGGTCTGGAGCATATAGAGCTTGCCGTGCTCAACGGTGAACTCCATATCCTGCATATCGTGATAGTGGTTCTCCAAGATCTGGCAAACCTCAACGAACTGCTTGTATGCCTCGGGGAACTTCTCAGCCATCTGTGCGATGGGCATAGGCGTACGAACGCCGGCAACGACGTCCTCACCCTGTGCGTTGGTCAAGAACTCACCCATGAGCTTCTTCTCACCGGTAGCGGGGTCGCGGGTAAATGCAACGCCGGTACCGCAATCGTCACCCATGTTACCGAATGCCATAGCCTGGACGTTTACGGCAGTACCCCAAGAGTAGGGAATGTCGTTGTCGCGGCGGTAAACGTTTGCACGGGGGTTGTCCCAAGAGCGGAACACTGCCTTGACAGCGCCCATGAGCTGCTCCTTGGGATCGGAGGGGAAGTCCGTACCGATCTTAGCCTTGTACTCAGCCTTGAACTGGCAAGCCAGCTCCTTGAGATCGTCAGCGGTCAGCTCGACGTCGAGCTTGACGCCCTTTTCTTCCTTCATCTTATCGATGAGCTCCTCGAAGTACTTCTTACCGACCTCCATGACGACGTCGGAGTACATCTGGATGAAACGGCGATAGCAGTCGTAAGCCCAACGTGCATTGCCGGACTTTTCAGCCATAACTTCAACAACTTCCTCGTTCAGACCGAGGTTCAGGATGGTATCCATCATACCGGGCATGGATGCACGTGCGCCGGAACGAACGGAAACCAGCAAGGGGTTCTCGTGGTCACCGAACTTCTTACCGGTGATCTCTTCCATCTTTACGATGTACTCATTGATTTCAGCCATGATGTCAGGGTTGATCTGACGACCGTCCTCATAGTACTGGGTGCAGGCTTCGGTGGTGATGGTGAAACCCTGGGGAACGGGAAGACCGATGTTGGTCATCTCAGCCAGGTTTGCGCCCTTACCGCCGAGAAGTTCACGCATATTGGCGTTACCTTCTTTGAACAGATAGCAATACTTCTTTGCCATTTAGGGGTTCCTCCGTATAGAAAATTTATTTGGAAACTAATTGCTGCGGTGGCCGCATCGGGACACAACTTGTCCGTAGGCAGACCACGTTTCTTATTATAACATATTTTTCCTCTTTTGAAAAGGGCTTTGCTCTATTTTTTTTGGCAGATTGTAAATTTATTGTGAACAAAACGCCGATTTTATCATAAAATGTAAATGTTGTGGACAATTTACCAAAAAAAGGATAAAATCCGCGCGATGCAAAAGGACATTGCAGAAAAATACGTCGGTGACTTGACAAGCGGGTGAAAATGGTATATAATATGAATAGATACCCGTGCAACGCTTTTGCATGGGGATTTCGTCATGTCCGCCACCCCGGCGGGCGATCTGAAATGCTGAAGGAGTGCGCAATGGCAGACATTTTTGACCTGTTTCGTAAAATATCCAAAGAAACACCTGCGGCAACCCCCATCTCGTGGCTGATCGTGGGGCTTGGCAATCCCGGTGTGCGGTATCAATGGACGCGGCACAACGCCGGCTTTCTCGCCATGGACGCGCTGGTAGCCCGCCACGGCGGCAATCCCGATCGCGCCAAGTTCGATGCACTGGTCGGAGAAACCACCATCGCGGGAAAGCGGGTGCTGCTCATGAAACCCCAAACCTTTATGAATGCCTCGGGGGATGCCGTTGAGGCGGCGATGAAGTTTTATAAGCTTGCGCCCTCCCGTCTGCTGGTCCTCTCGGATGATATCTCGCTGGACGTCGGCAAGCTGCGCGTACGCAAGAGCGGCAGTGCGGGCGGACAGAAGGGGCTGAACAGCATTATCGAGGCGCTGGGGACACAGGAGTTTCCCCGTATCCGCATCGGCGTGGGGCAAAAGCCATCGCCCGATTATGATCTTGCCGATTGGGTGCTCTCCGTATTCACGCCCGAGCAACGCGAGCACCTGCAAAAGAATACCTTTCCCTTGGTCTGCGACGGCGTGGAAAAGCTCTTGTCGGACGATCTTGATGGTGCCATGCAGCATTGCAATGGCAAAGGAGGCATATGACAACTTCCACGCCTTTTCACGTTCTCCCCGCCACGATCCGTGCGGATGGAGAATATACACAGCTGCTTGAGACCGTTCAGCGCGAATATCGCGCTGCAAAGCCCCGTCCCATTCTTGTCAACGGCCTTTGCGAGGGGGCGCAGGATGCCATGCTGGTCACTCTGATGCGGGACACCATGGAGCAAAGATCTGCCTGTGCTTTGTTGCTTTGCGCCGAGGAGCGCGATTGTGTCCGTCTGCGCGCCATGTTCCGTCGCTTTGGGCTGCGGGCTGCGTTCTTTGTCGGACGCGACTATAATTTTCATAATATTACTGCCTCCCATGACTATGAGCATGAGAGGCTTGAGGTTTTGTTTGGGCTGCAGCAGGGAACACTGGACGTTGTTCTGACCACGCCCGATGCCGCCCTTGGCTATACCATCCCCATGGAGCGGCTGGACAGCGCAGTGCTGCATCTGGATTTCAGCAGCCGCGTGGAGCCTTCGTCGCTGGCGTCGCGTCTGGTCGCAGCGGGCTATACGCGGGTGGATATGGTGGATGGAAAAGGACAATTCGCGCTGCGCGGCGGGATCATCGATATTTATCCCACGGGCGGGTTTTACGTAGACGGAGACGGTGAGGCCCGCGAAGGAGCAAGTCCTGTCCGCATTGAGCTATTTGACGATGAGATCGATCGCATGGGGCTGTTTGATGTTGAAACACAGCGCATCCATACGGCGGTGCTGCAGGTGACCATCCCCCCCGCCAAGGAAATCTTACCCGATGCCGCGGCACTGCAGTCGCTCAAAAAGGCACTGGCGGCGCAAATGAAGACCAAGCCGGATGACAGCGCCGTGGCGCTGCTGCGCGGCGAGGCGGCCACGCTGGAGATCGCCATCGCGGGCAGCGGCGACCTTCCGTACGCCGATAAGTACGTTTCTCTGATCTATCCCGAAAAGAGCTGTCTTTTGCATTATTTCCCCGATCGCACCTCGGTGATGATCGTCGGAACGGCAGCGATGCGGGAGCGGCTCAAGGGCGCACTCTGGCATGCCGATCAAACCGTCAAGGATCTGCTTGAGGGCGGCTCGATCGCTCCGAAATATGCGGAATATACCCACCGCAGTGCAGTACTGGATGCGTTTCTGGAGCAGAATGTGACGCTGCACGTGGATTCTATGTCTTACGGCCTTTCGGGGCAAAAGCTGGCGGGAATGTTTGGATTCCGTTCCAAGCAGATGGTCTCCTTCGGAGACAATTATGCGCTGCTTTTTGAAGATATGGACAGTTATCTTGAGCGCGGTTATCGCGTGTATCTTCTGGCGGAGAACGAGACCGCGGCAAAGAATCTGTGCGGGTTGCTTTGCGACCGCGGTGTGCGCGCAAGGCTGGAAGGCGACGGCACAGGCCGGGCGGGAGAGGTCCTGGTGCTCTGGCGAGAATACCTGCAGGGCTATGAGCTGGTCAGCGCACGGATCGCCGTTCTTTCCACTAATCCCGAGACCCGTGCGGGCAACGTGGTCGGCAGCGGCAAGCTCAAAAGCAAAAAGAGAAAAAAGGACACCGCGACCAAGGCGATCTTATCCTATGCGGAGCTGGAGGTCGGAGATCTGGTGGTCCATGAGGATCATGGTATCGGTCGTTATACGGGGATCGAAACTCTGACCACGGGAGGATCGACAAGGGATTATATCGGGATTCAGTACGCGGGGAGCGATAAGCTGTTCATCCCCACCGAGAAGATGGATAAGGTGTCCAAATATATCGGTGCACACGCAGACGACGGGTTGGTCAAGCTCTCCCGTCTTGGCGGTGATACTTGGGGAAAGGCCAAGGCGCGCGCCAAGGCATCTGTCAAGGATATTGCCAAGGATCTGATCCGTCTTTATGCCGAGAGAACTCGCCGCCCGGGATATGCCTTCCCGAAGGATGATGATTTCCAGCGCAGCTTTGAGGCGGCGTTTGATTATGAGGAAACCGAGTGTCAGCTGCGGGCGGCTGACGAGGTCAAGGAGGATATGTGTGCTTCCGCTCCGATGGATCGCCTGCTTTGCGGAGATGTCGGCTTTGGTAAGACCGAGGTCGCCATGCGGGCAGCATATAAGGCGGTCATGGGCGGAAAGCAGGTGGCGGTGCTGGTGCCGACGACCATTCTGGCGCTGCAGCACTACCAGACCTTCACCAGCCGTATGCGCGCCTTTGGCGTCAACGTGGATATGATCTCCCGTTTCCGCACCCCTAAGGAGCAGACCGCAACACTGCGGCGGCTCAAGCGGGGTGAGGTCGACGTCATTATCGGAACCCATCGGTTGATTTCCAAGGATATCGAATTTCATGATCTCGGACTTCTGATCGTCGACGAGGAGCAGCGCTTTGGTGTCGTGCAGAAGGAAAAGCTCAAGCAGCTGTGCGGCAACGTCGATGTGTTGACACTCTCGGCAACGCCCATTCCCCGTACGCTCAATATGGCAATGGGAGGATTGCGCGATATTTCGGTGCTGGATGAGGCCCCCGGCGACCGCTTGCCCGTACAGACCTACGTGCTCGAGGAGGACGATCTGATCATTCTTGAGGCTATTCGTCGGGAGCTGCGCCGCGGCGGGCAGGTGTTCTATTTGCACAACGTTGTGGAGACCATTGACGAGCTGGCGGCAAGGCTTGCGCGTGAGCTGCCTGAAGCCCGCATTACCGTTGCCCACGGCAAAATGGATAAAGAGACGCTGGAGCGCATCTGGGAGAATATGCTGACGGGAGCGATCGATATTCTGGTCTGCACCACCATCATCGAAACGGGCGTCGACGTTCCCAATGCCAATACACTGATCGTAGACAACGCGCACAGGCTGGGGTTATCTCAGCTGCATCAGCTGCGCGGACGCGTGGGGCGCTCCTCCCGCCGTGCATACGCCTATTTTACCTACCCCAAGCTCCGCGCCATCTCCGAGATCTCGCAAAAGAGGCTGGAGGCCATCCGTGATTATGCCGAGTTTGGCGCGGGCTTTAAGATCGCGCTGCGCGATATGGAGATCCGCGGTGCGGGAAATCTGCTCGGCTCACAGCAGCACGGTCATCTGGATGCGGTGGGCTACGATCTGTATATCAAGCTGCTCAACCGCGCGGTGCTGCAGGAGCGGGGAACTCCCGAGACGGTCGCCCCCGAGTGTACGGTATCGATCGTGATGGATGCCTATATCCCCGATCACTACGTGCCCTTTACCTCACAACGTATGGAGATGTATAAAAAAATTGCGCTGATCACCGACGAGCAGGACAGAGACGACATTTTGGATGAATTTCTTGACCGTTACGGTGATATCCCGCGCGCGACGAAAAATCTTCTCGGCATCGCGCTTCTTCGTGCCGATGCCATCCGCTGCGGGATCAGACAGCTGCGGCAGGAGGCGGCGGAAATTCAGATCTATCCCGTAAAGATCGATTTTGAGATCTGGTCGGCGCTCTCCGCCGCTTTGCCCGGACGGCTGCGCATGGCACTGACGGGGGAGCCGCATCTCAACGTCAAAATGAAAAAGGGTGAAGATATTCTCGATTTTCTTCACAAAATGTTTGGAAAATATACAGAAATCGCACAACAATCCGACGCACAGAGCTGTTAGAATAACAGAAGTGTCAGAATTAAAAGCGTCAAAACATTGGTAAAATAAAGATTCCAAAGCCAAAAAGGAAGAAACATTATGAAACACAATCATCACAACAACATCCGACGTCTGCTGACGGCAATGCTCGCGCTTGTGCTTTGCGCTTTGCTGCTTTGCTCCTGCGCGTCCTCGGGAAAGGTGCTTATGCATATCGGCAAGACCGAGCTGACACTGAACACCTATGAGCTGCTGCTCTCCCGTATGAAGGGGACGCTTGCCTATAACGGGTACGAGGTCGAAAATGACTCCTTCTGGGATTACATCTGGAGCGCCGAGGGGGCAACCTACGGCGATTACTTCAGTGCAGAGATCCTGAATGCGGCGCAGGATATGCTCCTTCGCCTGTATCTGTTTGACGAGGTGTATCAGCTGACGTTGCCTCAAAGCTATTACGACGAGATTGACGTCTATATGAGCGATCTTCTGGAGAACGATTTCGGCGGCTCCAAAACTGCCTTCAACAACGCCATGGCTGAATACGGCATCAACATGAATATGCTGCGCGAAAATTATATTATGGAAGATAAGGTGGAATATCTTTCCACGTATCTTTCCTCCATGACCGCAGACAGCGCAAGAGAGGAATATTATAACGCCAACTACGTTTGTTTCCGCCAGATCCTGTTCCCTCTATATGAATATCTGTATGAAACGGACGAAAACGGAGATCTGATCTATTATCGCACGGGAACCAACTACATCGCCTACGATACCAAGAACGGGACAACCGTCACGGCAACGGACGGAACGCTGCGCACCGATGAAAACGGTGATACCATGTATTTTCACGCGGACGGCTCCATCGCCTACGACACCGAGGGTGGAGAGCTTGTCGGTCTGGATGCGGATAATGACGGCTACGTGGATTATCAGGAGCTCTCTGAAGAGGAGATCGCCAATATTACCGAAAATGCACAAGCGCTTTCTGCGTTGATCGAGGCGGGGGATTTTACCGTGTTTGAGGCGTACGGCGCCGAGTATGCGGGCGATGATGGAATCTGGGATGCATATCCCAACGGCATTTTTTTGAATGAGGCACAGAGCTACTCTCTGGAATACCTCAATCAGCTCTCGACCGAGCTTGCCGATGCTGCGGTGGGAGATGTCATTTTGTTTCAATCGGACAGCGCGTTTCATCTGGTGATGAAATATCCCTTGACCGAGGGCGCGTGGGATCAGGACGACAACGCCGATTGGTTCGGCACCTTTGAGGATGAGGTGACGGAATCCATCATTCTCAAGCTGTGCGAGGAATATGCCGATCAGGTCGTCATTGACAATGAGGTTCTTTCCGAGGCGGCGAGCATGAAGGAGATTGGCGCCAACTGGAATTATTGATTTTTATCTTTTGTTTTCCCGAATTTCGGTGTTTGCCGCTGAAATTCGGGATTTTTTCTCGGAAGTTTACAACATAGGCGGCAAATTTCCTTGACAGACGGGAAAAAAAGTGTTATAATTAAGTGTTATAATGTGAAATTGTGCCGTTTTGCCTTGACATGAACGGACAACTGTGAAAGGATATACGACCATGAAATGGACATCACTCAACGATTTGCGTGAAAAGTACCTCTCTTTCTTTGAGAGCAAGGATCATTTGCGTCTGCCCTCTTACCCTCTGGTGCCGCAAAACGATCCCTCGCTGCTGCTGATCAACTCGGGTATGGCACCCATGAAGAAGTTCTTCACGGGTGAGGAGGAGCCTCCCCGCCGCCGCGTCTGTACCTGTCAGAAGTGCATCCGTACCCCCGACCTTGAGCGCGTCGGTCACACCGCGCGTCACGGTACCTTCTTTGAGATGCTGGGTAACTTCTCCTTTGGCGATTACTTCAAATACGAGGCAATTCCGTGGGCTTGGGAATTTCTGACCGAGACACTGGAGATCCCCACCGATCTGCTCTGGCCCTCCATCTATGAAAACGACGAGGAGGCCTATGACATCTGGGTCAACCGTATCGGTGTTCCCGCAGAGCACGTTGTCCGTCTGGGCAAGGAAGATAACTTCTGGGAGCACGGCACCGGTCCCTGCGGCCCCTGCTCCGAGATTTATTTTGACCGTGGTCTGAAGTACGGCTGCGGCAGCCCCGACTGTAAGCCCGGCTGTGATTGCGACCGCTTTATGGAGATCTGGAACAACGTGTTCTCCCAGTTCAACAACGACGGCAACGGCAACTACACCGAGCTGGCGCAGAAGAATATCGACACCGGTATGGGTCTTGAGAGATTGGCTTGCGTCATGCAGGGCGTTGACAATATGTTTGAGGTCGATACCATCCGCCGCGTCATCGACAAGACCTGCGAGATCGCAGGCAAGAAGTACGGCGACGATGCAAACCATGACATTTCCATCCGTGTCGTGACCGACCACTCCAGAAGTGCGATGTTTATGATTTCGGACGGTGTTATTCCCTCCAACGAGGGGCGTGGCTATGTTCTTCGCCGCATCATCCGCCGCGCTTGCCGTCACGGTAAGCTGCTTGGCATCGATCATCCCTTCCTTGTGGATACCGTCACCGTTTCGATCAACGAAAGCTGCGGTGCATATCCCGAGCTGGATGAAAAGCGCGACTATATCCTCAAGGTCATCTCCATGGAGGAGGAGCGCTTTGATGCGACCATCGACTCCGGTCTGAACATTCTTAATACTATGATTATCGATACCAAGGCTGCCGGCGCGTCCCTCATCAGCGGCGACGATGCCTTCAAGCTGTACGATACCTACGGTTTTCCGATCGATCTCACCCGCGAGATCGCAGAGGAGGCAGGTCTTACGATTGATAACGACCGCTTTGCAATACTGATGCAGGAGCAGAAGGTGCGTGCACGTGCTGCCCGCGCCAACATCAGCGGTTGGAGCAACGCTTCCAAGACCCTCTTGGCTGATTTGCCCAAGACCGAGTTCGTCGGTTACGACAGTTTCGATGCCCATGCCAAGGTGATTGCCCTGATCGTGGACGATCAGTCCGTGGACGAGGTCACTGAGGGCGATGTCAGCGTGATTTTGGACAAGACCCCCTGCTATGGCGAGGGCGGCGGTCAGATCGGTGATATGGGTGCTATCAACGATGGAACTGTTTTTGGCATGTATGCCAGAATCAATGACACACAAAAGTCGGATGGCGTATACATCCATCTGGCAAGCGTTATGAACGGTAGTCTCAAGGTAGGTGACGACGTCAGGGTCGTCCTGGACGTTCTCCACCGCCGGGCCATCATGCGCAACCACTCCGCAGCGCACCTGCTTCAGAACGCGCTGCGTGAGGTGCTGGGTACGCACGTGGAGCAGGCAGGCTCCTACGTATCCGACAAGGTCTGCCGCTTTGACTTTACGCACTTCGCTGCACTGACGCCCGAGGAAATCGCAAAGGTCGAGTGGCTGGTTAACGAGGAAATCCTTGCCGCAGGTGAGGGCTCTATGACCGAGATGCCCATTGACGAGGCGAAGAAACTGGGCGCGATGGCACTGTTCGGTGAGAAGTACGGCAAGACCGTTCGCGTCGTTCGTATGGGTAGTAAGTCCATCGAGCTGTGCGGCGGTACGCACGTGGACAACACGGGTAAGATCGGTCTGTTCAAGATCATCTCCGAGTCGTCCGTTGCTGCCGGTGTTCGCCGTATCGAGGCGGTCACGGGTGAGGGTGTGCTTGCTCTGATTGCTGATAAGGATGCTCTTTTGCATGAAGTCGCGCATGAGCTGAAGGCACCGAATGTCAATGATGTTACCAAGAAGGCAAGTGCGCTGCAAGGCGAGCTTGCTGCACAGAAAAAGGAGATCGAGCAGCTCAACGCCAAGCTGGCGTCGGGCAAGCTGGATGCCATCATGGGTGCGGCAAAACAGGTCGGCGGTGTGCTGCTGGTTGCATCCCGTGCCGACGGTATGACCATCGAGGTCGCCCGTACGCTGGTCGATGAGATCAAGGCGAAGTACGATAATGCGGTGATCGTGCTGGCTGTCGCTGCCCAGGGCAAGCTCAACTTCCTTGCCGGTGCAGGCAAGGCTGCCGTAGCTGCAGGCGCACACGCAGGTAAGCTGGTCGGTGCCGTTGCTGCCATTACCGGCGGTAAGGGCGGCGGTCGTCCCGATAATGCCATGGCGGGCGGACGCGATGCCGATAAGATCGATGCCGCGCTGGCATCTGCCGAGGCAACGCTTGGCGCAATGCTGAAATAAGAACGATGAGAAGTCGGGGCGTTGCCCCGAACCCCACAAAGGGAACTTTTTGAAGAAAAAGACGGTCGCCAATGACCACAGAGTTTGTCTCGGCGGCTCGACACCGCCGTTTCGGACAAGTCCGAAAACGCCAAACATCGTTCCCTTTGATCCCTCAAAAACTTTAATAAAAATCACAAAGCTCCTTTCTTGAAAGGTTTTTAGAGTTTCCAAAGAACCTTTTTGCAAAAAGGTTCTTTGGCGGGTTTCAGGGCGGAGCCCTGACCTCCCGCACTCCAAGGAGGTTATTCCATGATCCAAGATAAAAAAGTTTCGTTTTCGGGTGTGCAGCCCAGCGGCAATTTGTCGATTGGCAACTATCTGGGTGCGATCCGTAATTTTTCCGCGTTTTCCGAGCAATATAAGTGCTTTTACTGTGTGGTGGATGCGCACGCCATTACGGTACGTCAAGTCCCCGCCGATCTGCGTCGCCGCACTTACGAAACACTTTCTTTGTATATGGCGTGCGGGCTTGATCCCGAGAAGAACACTCTGTACGTGCAGTCGCACGTTCCGGCACACGCGGAGCTTGCCTGGGCTCTCAACTGCTTTACCATGTTCGGCGAGCTGTCCCGTATGACGCAATTTAAGGATAAAAGCGCCAAGCATTCCGATAATATCAATGCAGGCCTGTTTACCTATCCTGTGCTGATGGCAGCGGATATCCTGCTATATCAGACCGACGTTGTGCCTGTGGGCATTGATCAAAAGCAGCACGTCGAGCTGTGCCGCGATATTGCAACCCGTTTCAATAATGTGTTCCCTGATACCTTTACCATCCCCGAGCCCATCATTCCCAAGACCGGTATGAAGATCATGTCTCTTGTCGAGCCGACCAAGAAGATGAGCAAATCGGATGAAAACACCAATGCGGTGGTATATATTCTGGATGATCGGGATACAATAATTCGTAAATTCAAGCGCGCTGTGACCGACAGTGATACCTGCGTGCGCTACGCCGAGGGAAAGGATGGCATCAATAATCTGATGAACATCTACGCCACCTTTACGGGCAAGACCCACGAGGAGATCGAGCGCGAGTTCGACGGAAAGGGTTATGGCGAGTTCAAGCTGGCGGTCGGCGAGGTTTGCGCCGATGCCATGCAACCCGTGCAGCAAAAATTTGCTGCGTATATGAGCGACAAGGCATATTTGGAATCGGTCATGAAAAAGGGTGCCGAGGAGGCCTCCTATTATGCCCGCAAGACGCTCTCCAAGGTCCATAAAAAGCTGGGCTTTGTCTCTCTGCGCTGATCGCGCGAGAGCTTGTATAAATACCCCCCTTACATATCCGTGCACTTGCCGATGCGAGCGGCGAGCGTTAAGAGGTGAAGGGGGGCGTTTTTTATGAGCGATAGACTGCTTTGGGTGCTGTGCGGCGGCGGGGTTGCACTGATGAGTGCGGCGCTCTTGCCGTCGTCCATGGCAATCGCCCCCTATATCGGCGCAGTGGACGTCCCACGGGAGGCGCGGCGGATGCACAAAAGACCCATCCCGCGCTGCGGAGGGATCGCATTGTTCGGTGCCTTCTGGAGCATTCTTGCGGTGCTGGGACAGCTCAAAAACAGCCTGTTGCCATTGCTGCTTGCTACGGCGTTGCTGACGGTGCTGGGGCTTGCCGATGATGTGTTCGGCTTGCCGGCGGGGGGCAAATTGCTCGCACAGCTGGTTGCAGGGGGGATCGTGATCGGGGTGCCGACGCGCAGTATGCTGATGCCTTGGTTGCTTGCGCTGCTCTGGCTGTGCCTTGTGACCAATGCACACAACATGATCGACGGCATTGATGGGCTGGCGGGCTCCGTGATCGCCGCCGAGAGCGCGGGTACAGCGGTGCTGCTGCTTTTGGGGGGAGATGCCCTTGGCGGTGTGCTTTCTCTGGGGTGTCTTGGCTGTTGTCTCGGATATTTGCCGTATAATATGCATCCTGCCCGTGTATTTATGGGGGACGAAGGTGCTCTGTTCCTCGGCTTTTTGATCGGCTGGCTGTCCTTGCGCGCTTATGACGTCACGGGGGCGGGCGCGATTCCCTTGCTTTTGTGCTTTATACCAATGGCAGACCTGACCTTTGCTGTCGTGCGGCGGCTGCTGCACGGGAAAAATCCCTTCCGTGCGGATCGGGGACATTTGCATCATCGCCTTTGCGACGCAGGGCTGGGACAGCGGCAGGTATGCTTATGCCTGGCTGCGCTCAGCCTGATCGCCGCGCTGGGGGCCATTGCGATAGGGTGATCCGAAAAACGCGACCTCTTCCGAAGTTCCTACGACTTTTTTGCATAAAAAAACAGCCTTGCCGTGAAAAAAATGCAGCCGAGTGTCGAAATCATAAAAAAACGAAAAAAGTCTTTACAAACGTACGTTTTTGTGATATAATGTTATAAGATTTTTCAACGGGAGGTCTGGGTATGTTAAGCGTAAAAAACACCGCCGTTATGAATCTGGATCATGCGATTCGCGGTGCAAGAAATCCCATGAACAGTTGGGCAAAATCCGACAGCTACTACGACGAGGCGGGGAATTTTGTTCTCGGCCCCATCGATCTGGATTTCGGCCGTCGACTGGCGACCGCAGGGAGCGACCACAGAAAATTCCTGCGTCAGATTTTCGTCAGTGTGGATATCACCGCGCCGCTGTACTGGTGGAAGGAATTTGACACTTATAAGGTGGGTACCGTTGCCAACTCCACCTCGACCATGCATAAGATCCATACCAAGCCCTTTTGTCGCGAGGATTTTTCCTGTGACCGATTGGATGCGGGTGGTCTCTGTATGCTGGATGCCATCATTGCCTATCTGGAGGGCGAGAGATTGCGTTTTCTTGAGAACAAGGAGGATCGTACCCCATGGCACAACATCATTCAGATCCTTCCCACGAGCTATAACCAGCTGCGTACCGTGACCATGAATTACGAAAATCTGATCAATATTTATTACGCGCGTCGTAATCATAAGCTCGCCGAGTGGCATACACTGTGTGAGTGGATCATGTCTTTGCCATACGCCAAAGAATGGATCACCGTCAAGGGCGAGAGCGCGCCCGATCAACATTGATTTATTTAACAAAGGAGATACATAAAAAATGAACAGAGTTTACAACTTTTCCGCAGGTCCTTCGATGCTCCCCGTGCCTGTGCTGGAGAGAGCAGCGGCAGAGATGCTTTGCTATGGTGAGAGCGGTATGTCCGTCATGGAGATGTCCCACCGCTCCAAGGACTATGAGCCCATCATTGAGGCTGCCGAGGCACAGCTGCGTCAGCTGATGAACATTCCCGACAACTATAAGGTGCTTTTCCTGCAGGGCGGTGCGTCCACCCAGTTTGCAGCCGTTCCCATGAATCTGATCGGCCGCACGGGGAAGGCAGATTACGTCGTTTCCGGTCAGTTCTCAGGCAAGGCATTCAAGGAGGCGCAAAAGCTTGGGTATGACGTCAAGTGCATTGCCACCACCAAGGATGATAACTTCGATCACATCCCCACCGTGACGCCCGATATGATCCGCCCCGACGCGGCATACGTGCATATTTGTTTTAACAACACCATCTACGGCACCAAGTATTCCTACATCCCCGATACGGGCGATATTCCTCTGGTTGCCGATATGTCCTCCTGCATCATTTCCGAGCCTGTGGATGTCTCCAAGTTCGGCGTGATCTACGCAGGTGCGCAGAAGAATATGGCTCCTGCAGGTATGACGCTGGTCATCGTCCGTGAGGATCTTCTGGAGTATGCTGAGGAGAAGATGCCCACCATGCTGGAGTGGAAGACCATGGCAGAGAACGGCTCAATGTACAACACGCCCCCCTGCTACACGATCTACGTTGCAAAGCTGGTCTACGATTGGATCCTTTCCCTTGGCGGTCTTGACGTGATGAAGGAAATGAACGTCAAGAAGGCTACGCTGCTGTACGATTATCTGGATAGTCAGGACTATTATATCGCTCCCGTCAAAAAGGACAGCCGTTCCATGATGAACGTCACCTTTGTCACAGGAGATGCAGATCTGGATAAGAAGTTTGCGTCCGATGCAGCGGCTGCGGGGCTGAAGAACCTCAAGGGTCACCGCTCCGTTGGCGGTATGCGCGCCTCCATTTATAACGCCATGCCCTACGAGGGCGTTCAGGCGCTGGTAGCCTTCATGAAGAAGTTTGCTGCCGAGAATCCCAAGGCATAAGTCAATCACAAGGAGACAAATCATGCAAGAAATTCTGTTGCTCAATAAAATTGCCAAGGTCGGCACGGATATGCTGCCTGCCGACAAATATATGCTGACCGATGCTGCCGAAAATCCCACAGGCATCATGGTTCGTTCCGCTGCCATGCACGACATGACCTTCGGTGACAATCTGCTCGCCATTGCCCGCGCAGGTGCGGGTGTCAATAACATTCCCGTCGAGCGCTGTGCTGAGGAGGGCATCGTGGTATTCAATACCCCCGGCGCCAATGCCAACGGTGTCAAGGAGCTGACGCTGTGCGCACTGCTGCTGGCATCCCGTAACGTGGTCGGCGGTGTCGATTGGGCGAACGGCCTTGCCGGCGACGATGTCGCAAAGCAGGTCGAAAAGGGCAAGTCCGCATTCGCAGGCGTGGAGCTTAAGGGCAAGACGCTGGGTGTCATTGGTCTGGGTGCCATCGGCGGTATGGTCGCCAACGTCGCGGTCCACCTTGGGATGAAGGTCATCGGCTGTGACCCCTTCCTGTCGGTAGAGGCGGCTTGGAACCTCAATCATCATGTTGTCAAGGCGGCCGCCTACGAGGAGATCTTCGAGAAGGCCGATTATATCACACTGCACGTCCCCGCAACCAAGGACACAAAGGGCATGATCAATGCCTCCACCATCGCGACCATGAAGGACGGTGTTCGCATCGTCAACCTCGCACGTGCCGATCTGGTCAACGCCGAGGATGTCAAGGCGGCACTTGCATCGGGAAAGATCGCGTCTTATGTGACCGATTTCCCCACGCCCGAGACGGTCGGTGTCAAGGGGATCGTTGCCATCCCTCATCTGGGCGCCTCCACCGAGGAGTCCGAGGATAACTGCGCCATCATGGCAGCGCGTGAGCTGGATGAGTATCTGACCAACGGTAATATCCAGAACAGCGTCAATTACCCCACCGTGACCATGCCTCGCAGCGGCGATCTGCGTATCTGCTGCCTGCATAAGAATGTTCCCGAGGTGCTGCGCAAGATCACCATGGTCGTTGCCAACGACGGCGCCAATATCGAGAATATGACCAACAAGTCGCGCGGTGAGGTCGCTTACACCATCGTGGATATCACCGGCTCGGTCAGCGCCGAGACGGAAGAGCTGATCCGTACCATCGACGGTATGATCCGCGTTCGTTTCATTTAATGATTGATACGCGAAAAAAGTCCCAAGTGGACTTTTTTCGCTTTTTAGCAGGGAAGAAAGTCTGAAAAACGCGTGTTTTTCAGATCAAAATGGAAAAGGTGAGGTCAAAAAATGGGAAAATGGATCAAAGGCGATCTTCACGTTCACACGCAAAATTGTAACGACGGTACGTTGTCTGTTTTGGAGATTATCAAGCGTAGCCGCCCTTATATTGATTTTATCGGAATTTCCGGACATTCCTATGATACGCCCGATTGCTTTGAGGCGCAGTATCGCGAGGTGCTGGAGGCAAGAGAACGTTATCCGGAGCTGCCGATTTTTCACACAGCCGAGCAGAATTTCCCCATCCAGCGTCACACCATGTTTGTGACCGTGCCGGATAATCGTGAGTTTGCGCTGCAGCGGGAGCTGGTGCGCCATTTCCACCGTCAAAGCGGTCACGAGGGAATTGAAGAAGCATTGCAGGAGATGCGCTATGTCAAAGACGGGTGGGGAGAGGATCAAACGTTTATGATCTTCAATCATCCGAACTCTCCCGACGTTTCTTATGAGGATTTAGAGGCGTTGGCTGCAGAGAATGATGTATTCAAGGTCATCGCTTGCGTTGACCGCAGGGAACGACGTGCCAAGCAGACCTGGCGGATCGGGGAAGAATGGGATCGTCTGCTTTGTGCCGGCTACCGTCTGTATGCCCGTAACGGCTCCGATTTCCATAAGCATTTTGATGACGGAGGCGACGATTATTATCCCGGCGAATTTGTGCAGGATGTACTTTGGGTCGAAGAAAACACGTACGATGAGATCATCCGCGCCTACCGTGAGGGCAGATTCTTCTGCACCGTGGGCAATTGTATTCAGAATCCTGTCTTTACCGCCGAGCCGACCGACCGGGAGGGCTATTATGACGTGACGCTATCCTTTGAGGCAAACGTGGAGATGGAACAGGTAGACATTATTTCAAACGGAGAGTTGGTGACTTCTCTTACCGACGTTTCAAAGAATTTTTCATACCGTGCTACACTTCCCGGCAAGGGCTATTTCCGTGTACGAGGGAAGGGAAAGCCGATGCCGCGCAAATATTCCGAGGGGGAATATATTCCGCAGTTTGTATTGAATCCCGTATTCTTGTGAGGTGATCGTATGTTATTGATCTGTCCCGTACATACCCCGAAATTTCTGACCGAGCAGCATCTTGGCGTAGAGGCGCACATTGGTCGTTATGACGTTTTGCCGAATTGGGAGCAGTACGTTCCTTTTGTCTACGGTGTTCATCTGCCGTATGCCAATCTGAATCTTGCCGCATTAGACGATGCATGGCGGCAACGCTCAATTGAAACGCTCAAGACCGCCATTGATACCGGATGCTGCTATCCCGTAGATCGTATGGTCATGCATCTGATGGGCATTGAGGCACTGCACGGCGAGGTAGTGGGCAATTACGAGCGCATGATTGAGGGGATTCGTGCCGTTGCCGATTATGCGGCAACGAAAAAAATCATACTTTGTCTTGAAAATCAAGCGCTGCACATGGCGCATCGCAAGGCGTATGGTTCTATGGCGGAAGAATGGTTTCAAATCTATACGGATGTTTGCCGAGATAACGTCATGCTGACGCTGGATACTAGTCACGCGGCTACAGGTGCGGCAACCAAGGAGAGTGCTCAGGAGCGGTTTGCCTATTTGTACGAATATCTCAAGCATCCCGAATGGATTGGACGGGTGCACTGGTCGGATGCTAAGTTGACCAATCGAGAGGCGTTTATGTGCGATATGCATCTTATTCCCGGTGAGGGAGACCTGCCGTTAGACTTTCATCGCGCGATCAAGCGTCTGGATGTCATAAAAACATTGGAGCAAAAGCGCCCCGAAGCAGACGTGCTGCGTGGATTGGCGTTTATCGAGGCGATTTGAGAGATGTTTTTTGCGGGGAGGGAAAATTCTTGATAAGAAGATGATCGCAAGCGATCTTCGAGTTTGCCTTGACGGCTGAACGCCGTCATCGTGCCGTTTTGCTATGCAAAACATCACGACCGACAAACATCGTTCCCCTCCCCGTACCCCTCCCTTCAAGAACTTGAACAAAAAATGGATAGGATGTCATTGTAACGAAAGCATCCTATCCATTTATTTTACAAGTTTTTTGAAGGGGGTGCGGGGGGAACTTTTTTCCAAAAAAGTTCCCCCCGCATTACTCATACATTTTCTTTAATCAAAGCATCGACTGCGGCTCTGACGCGGAGCATTTCGTCGGCGGTGTGGGGGCAGTCATCAAAGCGAACGGGCTTGCCGTAAGCGTTCTCGATGGCGGCGACGACGGCATCCTTGCCGCACAGCGAGGCAGCGAGTTTCATGGCGGCGATATCCTCCAAGCTCTCGCGGAAGACGACCAGGCGCAGCGACACCATCGGGTGACCGTCCTGCCCGGGATAGACGACAAAGGCATCTCCCGCGGGAACCTGCATCTCACCGTCGTTGCAGAGGTAGGGATTGATGCTGTTCACCGAGTACATATTGTTGTAGAAATTGTAGCCCCATTGCAAAAATCCCGCAATATCGTACTTAAAGCACTGCATTCCCAACGCGCGGTTACGCCAGGAGGGCTGGGCAATGAAACGATTGCTGACGTTGGTGTGCTGAGCGCAGCAGTAATAGGTCCAAAGGCCGGAGATATTTTCTGTGAGGAAGGGTTCGATGTGGTTGCTGGCAGGAATGGGCATCTTGGTCACGTCCTGCTTGTAGAATTCAAAGGAGGAAAGCGCGTCCATGATGTCGTAGCCCTCAAGAGCCTCGGCAACCACCGCCTGCGCGCGACGGTATTGCTCCAGACAGTCGTCGTTGGGCTCGTCGGAGATATGGTATTTACACGCTTTGTCCAAGCCGCGTTCCTTCAGGTGAGTGATCAGCGCGGGGAGGAAATCCTGCAGGAAGGTGGTGTATTCCTCGCCCGTGGCATCACTCTCCCAACCGAAGATGCGGCGGTATTCTCCGTCCACCGTTGCCATGATCTTGGGAGCGTGTGCAGCACCCCACTGGGTGAACAGGTGCGACATTTCAAAATACTTCATTCCCGCCCGTAAGGCGGTGTCCATGTAGCGGTCAAGCAGCGTAAAGTCGAAGGTATATTCGTCGCCGTTTTTGGTGACGGCAACCAGCTGCGTCGTCAAGCGTTCTCCGCCGACGGCGGTGTCAAGCGGCGGGGTGAACAGGGGGGTGAGGATCATATTCTGCCCGTATTCAACCGCCGTGCGCATGAAATTCTCCATGATCTCCCAGTGACGCTCGGAGAATACCTCGTAGCCGTAGTAGTTCGCAAGACAATCGCAGTGGAACCATTGCGTCAAAATCAAGCCGTGGTCGGGGAGGTCGGCCGCAAGAATTTCAATCTCCAGCGTCTCGCGGCGGAGCTCCTCTCCCTCAGGACTGTGGATGACCAGCGAAAGGGGATATATTCCCGCCTCCACCTGTCCCTTGGTGTCTACGTTGATCCAAAGGCTGCGCAGCTGTTCCTTGACAAAAAACAGGGCATTGCTATAGTGGATCGGCTGCAGCAGATCGGGATAAAGCCCCGGTGTGGTGCGCAGGTAGTTATCGTCTACCTTGCCAAGAAAGCAGGGCATCAGAACGGGTACCTGCTCGACGGTGTACAGCGTGACGTAGGGGGCGAGCTCGCCCTCGATCTTCAGTGAAAAGCGGCGCGCGTGATTGTCCGCATCCAGACGATACAACAATTGAAAGGCGAGATGCTGATTGCGCAGTATGGTCGCACGGTGCAGAGCGGGGAATTGCTCGGGCCACTGCTCAAGGAAACCCTTCTCCAGAGAGGAGGTCAGACGGGTGTGAAGGTTGAACATGGTGATTACCTCGTTTCTTTGACGTTTATTTGAAAAGCATCATGCACAATGCTTCGGGGGTGTCGGCGATGTGATCCGCGCCCTCGTCCGCAAGGAGCTGCGCATCGCGGTAGCCCCACGTACAGCCGAAAGACGGCATTCCCGCGTTTTTGGCGGTACGGATGTCCACCTCACTGTCGCCGATGAAAGCGCAGCACTCGGGCGCGACGCCCATGCGCGCGGCGAGCATCCGCGGGACGGTCGGGTCGGGCTTGCGGGGCAGCTCGGTCTGTCCCATGGCGATTTCAAATTCACCGTTTGGGAACAGCTGTGCGACCAAGCCGCGGACATGGCGATCCTGCTTGTTGGAGAGGACGGCAAGACGTACCCCCGCCGCGTGAAGATCAGAAATGACTTGGGGAATCCCGTCGTAGCAGCGATCGGTCGCAAGGTGGTTTTGGTCGTAGTTGTCCTGATATGTGGAAAAGACACGGCTGACCAATGCCTCGTCCTGAGCAAGCTCTGCGGGTAGCGTACCGCGAATGAGATTTCTCGCCCCATTGCCGATGGCGCGGCGCACCTCGTCGTAGCTGCGCTCGGGATAACCGTATTGTCGCATGGTGTCGTTGATGCTCTGTCGGATGGCGTCAATGGTGTCGGCAAGTGTACCGTCCAAATCAAATATTGCTGCTTGTATCTTCATGGGGGCTCCTTAATTTCAAATCTGCGCACCAAAAATCGGTCGGCGCAGCGTGATGTACCATTTTAGTATACCACAAAGTGCGCTTGTTGTCAATCCGATTTCTTTGGAATCCCGTCGATTGTGCGCACACGCAATCGATTTTCAACAAAAAACACAAAAAAACTTGCCAAGAGCAGGAAAAAACCGTTTTTTTTCGTATTTATTCTTGACAAAATTTGTGATATAATATAGTGTTAAAAAGTGTGCCCATAAAACGATGAAATAAGGAGATAAAAACTGTGATCAGAGAAGATTTGAGAAACATTGCCATTATTGCCCACGTTGACCACGGAAAGACCACGCTGGTGGACGGATTGCTCAAGCAGGGCGGCGCTTACCGCGAGAACCAGGCGACGACCGATCGCGTCATGGATTCCAACGCCCTGGAGCGTGAGCGCGGTATCACCATTCTTGCCAAGAATACCTCGGTGACCTACAAGGACATCAAGATCAATATCGTCGATACCCCCGGACACGCCGATTTCGGCGGTGAGGTGGAGCGTATTCTGAAGATGGTCAACGGTGTCATTTTGCTGGTTGACGCGGCTGAGGGTCCCATGCCGCAGACCCGTTTCGTGCTTCAGCGCGCGCTGGAGCTTAACCATCGCGTCATTGTCGTCATCAACAAGATTGACAAGCCCGACGCTCGCCTTGGCGAGGTCGAGGATGAGATCTTGGAGCTATTGATCGATCTCAATGCCAGCGACGAGCAGCTGGACAGCCCTATGCTTTACTGCTCGGGGCGCGCGGGTACGGCATCGACCTCTCCCGACGTGCCCGGCGTCGATCTGCAGCCGTTGTTTGATACCATTCTGGACTACATTCCCGCGCCCGAAGGCGACGGAGAGGGAGAGCTGCAGATGCTGATCTCCTCCATCGACTACAACGACTACGTCGGCCGCATCGGGATCGGTCGCATTGAGCGCGGTTCGATCAAGGTTGGTCAGGAGGCTCTGATCTGCAACTACCACAACAAGGATGTCTCTCCCAAGCGTACCAAGATTGTCTCGCTTTATCAGATCGACGGTCTGGGACGCACCCCTGTAGAGAACGCACAGATGGGCGATATCATTTGTTTTTCGGGTGCAGAGAGCATTACCATCGGTGACACCATCACTTCCACGACCGCGCCCGAGCCATTGGAATTTGTCAAGGTGAGCGAGCCGACCATGGAAATGACCTTCTCGGTCAACGACAGCCCGCTTGCGGGCAAGGAGGGCAAGTATGTGACCTCCCGCCAGCTGCGCGACAGACTCTACCGCGAGCTGCTCAAGGACGTATCCTTGCGTGTTTCCGACGGAGACTCGACCGACGAGTTCCGCGTGGCGGGTCGCGGTGAGATGCACCTGTCCATTCTGATTGAAAATATGCGTCGCGAGGGCTTTGAGCTGACCTGCTCCAATCCCCGTGTGCTTTACCGCGAGATCGACGGCGTCAAGTGTGAGCCGATGGAGCGTGTCACGGTTGACGTGCCGATGGATTACGTCGGTGCGGTGGTGGAAAAGCTGAGCCAGCGCAAGGGTGATCTTTTGGAGATGCAGCCCGTTGGCAGCCGTACCCGCATCGAATATCTGATCCCTGCGCGCTGCTTGTTTGGATATCGTTCCGAATTTTTGACGGTGACGCACGGCGAGGGCGTGCTCAACAGTATTTTTGACAGCTATCAGCCCTTCCGCGGTGAGGTCTCCATGAGACTGACGGGCTGCCTTGTGGCATCCGAGGCGGGCGAGACAACGCGCTACGGGCTTTTCAACACGCAGGATCGCGGCAGAATGTTCGTCGGTCCCCAGACGCCCGTTTACGAGGGCATGATCGTGGGCGAGAATCCCAAGAACGACGACATTGCCGTCAATCCCTGCAAGACCAAGCAGCTGACCGCCATCCGCTCCGCGGGCGCGGACGAAAAGCTGCTGCTGACTCCGCCCGTTATCTTCTCTTTGGAGGAGGCCATTGAGTTTATCAAGGACGATGAGCTGATCGAGGTCACACCCAAGAGCATCCGTCTGCGCAAAAAGATCCTCAACACCGAGTTGCGCATGAAGGAAATGATGCGCATCCGTCGCGCGCTGCAGGGGAATAAGTAATGAATGAAATATGCGGGGGAAACTTTTGTGTACAAAAGTTTCCCCCGCACCCCCTTCAAAAAACTTTTGGAAAAAGGAATAGGATGTATTCGTTACCATGACATCCTATCCTTTTTTGTTCAAGTTCTTGAAAGGAGGGGCGCGGGGAGGGAAAATTCTTTCAAGAATTTTCCCTCCTCGCAAATATTATAAATTTCTTTCTTCTCTCCCGAACAGCGCATCCAATGAAATTGCGAAAAAGTCGGCAATATTCAAAAGCAGCGCAACGTCGGGATAAGAGAGTCCCGTTTCCCATTTGGAAACGGCTTGTACGCTGACACGAAGATGGTGAGCAAGCGCACGCTGCGTCATGTCGTTCTCTTGGCGAAGACGGCGAATGTTTTCTCCAAGCGGTATGTTCAAATGTTTTCCTCCGTTGATAAGCATGATCGGTATAGCAAGGGAGGCTCGCCGGAGCGCGCCCCCCTCACATCTCTCGCTTATTTCAGCGGATGCTGACGGCGAGAGATACGGTTGTGTGAATCCACATGATATTCCTCGCCTCCTTTCGTAAAATTGTGTTGCAAGACGCAGGCGCTGCAGTCGTCCTTGCCTTACGCCTTTATTGTACCACAAAATCGCGGCGTTGTCAAGATTTTGTTGTCAACCGATGGTTGATGCTCATGGCAATGTCAGTGTGACGGTGTAGCTGCCCGCAAGCGAAATCAACTGCTCGTTGGGCGAATCGGCGGGCGCAGCAAAAGTCACATGCATGGAAAGATTCTGCCCCTGCTCACAAAGCACCCCGTCAAGGCTGACACCGACGCCGCCGACCTCTTTGTCGAACAGAGCCGTAGCATCCGTCGTTTTTATGCCGTATTCATTGGCGTCAACGGGAGTAAGCAGTGCGTAGTTGGTCGGGTTCAGCGGCTGCAGCTGCATATTCGTCAGAGATGCTTTTCCAAAGAGACCGTCGGGAGAGGCCTTGTAGGTCACGCTGAAATCAGATAAGACGTGCGCAACCCTCTCGCTGTCTTTGTGCAGTTCAAAGGATGAAATCTTGACGTGCGCCGCGGGCTTATCGCTCTCATCGAGTGTATACGTCCCATCCGTCGGATCGTAGATCACGACTTGCGGTGTGCGGTACAGCTCCAGCTTGTACATTGCAGGGATCGTCTTGTAGTCTCGGCCGTTGAGCTGATGGTACAAAGGCTCGGTATATTCGTTGGGATATCTTGCCAACCTTCCCAGCAAAACAACGTGCGTATAGACGCGTGGCGAGTCGGACTTGACGTAAGAATAGGTGTAACAGTGATACGGCAAGGTGATCTGAGAGCCGTCGTCTGCGGTGATCGGCTGTGGTGTGTGTACCGACCAAGCATCCGTGGCAGCCTGAAACAGAGCGTCGGAGACGCCCAGAGAGGCATACGGATTGGATGCGGTGGGAGCGCTCGGCATGACATCGGGCAAAGCAGCGCTATCGGTTGAGAAGGTGTGATAAAAGTCAGCCGTCGTCCCTGGGGCGGTGTGATCGGCGATCGTCACAAAGATCACGGCAATGGCAAGTACGCCGACGATCAGTGCAGACAGGAGAATGGTTCTTTTGCGTGTCATGTCGTTGTCCTCCTTGTGTTTTGTTCTTTATATGATCCCTTAACGGGATAGATCTCCTCAATATATTATATCATAGCCAAATAAGAGTTGTCAATAGGTGAAAACAAAATATTCTACTTGACTTTTTGGCGAATATGTGTTATCATTATATAGTTAAACATATTTGGCGGGGAACCGCCCGAAAGAGGATTTATGGTATGAAAGTTGGATTTGTTTCGCTCGGCTGCTCCAAGAATCAGCTGGACACGGAGGTCATGCTGCATGAGGTGCTGCAGGCGGGCTATGAGATCACCCCCGAGGAGACCGAGGCGGATGTGGTCATCATTAACACCTGTGCCTTCATCGAGAGCGCGAAAAAAGAGGCAATTGACAATATTTTAGATATCGCGTGGCTCAAAAAGCACGGTCATCTCAAGGCAATTATCGTTACGGGCTGCCTTGCCGAGCGTTATCGCGACGAGGTTCTGCGTGAGCTGCCCGAGGTTGATGCGGTGCTTGGCGTCGGCTCGATCCACAACATCGTGGAGGCCATTGAGACCGTCATGCGCGGCAAGGGCAAAAAGCGCGAAAAATACACCTCATTTGAGGACAAGGATTGTGTCCGTCTGGGCGGAGACCGCGTGCTGACCACGCCCGAATACGCCGCCTACATCAAGATCGCCGAGGGGTGTGATAACCGCTGTGCCTACTGTGCCATTCCGTCTATCCGCGGTAAATTCCGCAGCCGTCCGATGGAGGATATCATCAAGGAGGCAAAGAATCTTGACAGCCTTGGCGTACGGGAGCTGACCGTTGTGGCGCAGGACATTACCCGCTACGGGCTTGATCTGTACGGAAAATATTCGCTCTCAGAGCTGCTGCATCGGATTACCGAAGAAACGCAGATTCCGTGGATCCGGTTGCTCTACTGTTATCCCGACAAGGTGACCGATGAGCTGATCGCCGAGATCCGCGACAACGATCGTATTCTCAAGTACATCGACCTGCCGCTGCAGCACATCTCCGACCATATGCTGCGCGCTATGAACCGCCACGGCGACAGTGCCATGATACGGGAGGTGGTGGCTAAGCTGCGCCGCGAGATCCCGGGCATTGTCATCCGCACGACGTTCATTGTCGGGTTCCCCGGCGAGACGCAGGAGGATTTTGAGGAGCTTTGTGAATTTGTCAAGGAGACGCGCTTTGAGCACATGGGCGTATTCACCTACTCACCCGAGGAGGGAACGCCCGCTGCGACGTTTGAGGGGCAGATCGACGAGCAGATCAAGCAGGATCGCATGGACATCCTGATGAAGATGCAGATGCATATCAACGAGCAGCAGAACGAAGAAAAGGTCGGCTCGACCGTACGCGTTCTGTGCGAGGATTACGATCCCGTCAGCGAGGCACATTTCGGTCGCAGCGCAGCGGACGCGCCTGAGATCGACGGCAAGGTCTACTTCCGCAGTGACGCGCGCATCGCGCCCGGCTCCTTCCTTGACGTCAAGGTGCGCGAGGTGGTGGATTACGATCTGTATGGCTTTGCGGTTGCCGCAAGCGTGGAACATAAAGAAAAGTGAGGTATTTGAACCATGAAAATGAATCTTCCCAACAAGCTGACGGTGCTGCGCCTGATCTTGGTGCCTGTGATCCTTGTGGTCATGCTGCTGCCGTATTCCGTTCTCAACAACATTATCGCGCTGATCGTCTTCTCGGGTGCGTCGATCACCGACTATTTTGACGGTAAGATCGCTCGCCGTGACAATCTGATCACCGACTTTGGCAAGTTCCTGGATCCCTTGGCAGACAAATTTATGGTCATCGCTGCGATTTTTGGCATCGTTTGCCGTTACCGTGTCGGCAACGACGTCATGTTCTGGATCTACATGGTGATGCTGATCGTGACCATTTTCCGCGAGCTTGCCGTGGCGTCCATCCGTTTGATCGCATCGACCAAGGCAAACGTGGTGGTGGCTGCCAATATGCTTGGCAAGATCAAAACGGTCACCCAGATGATCTGCATTATTTTAGCGCTGGTCGAGCCTGTGGCGTATGATCTGATCGGTCGTGCCGTGCCCGATTTCGTGCTGGCGAATGTCTATCCGTTGACCTATATCACCACGGTCGCCGCCATCATTTTCACCGTCTGGTCCGGTGTCAACTATATCGTCGGCTGCTGGAAGTATCTTGATCCTGAGAAGTGAGAAGTAAGAAGTAAATAGAAAGCGGGGGAAACCTTTTGTGGACAAAAGGTTTCCCCCGCACCCCTTTCCAAAAAACTTTGAAAAAGGGAATTATGGGCACGGCTTATATTCATCAAGTCCGTATTTGTGGTATGGCTCGCGGAAAAAGTCGAGATAGAAGTCGGGGCGAATATCTTTGCGGACGTGATCCTTCAAGAGTTGAAGTGCTTTGTCAAGAGCGGCGTCGCATTCCTCCAGTCTGCCCAATTTGTACAGGCAAGCCGCCATTTTGACGGTGAATACCCCCTGGCTCACCCTGCCACACAGAGGATACAGTCCTTCCCGTGGCTTGCGCTGACAGAACCGTTCGTTGACGTCTGCGGCTTCTTGAAAGGAAAGCAGTGCGTTTTCATAATCGCCGATCTCCCAATATCCGTCGCCTTCCGCATCGCAAGCCATCCACAGATCCTGCGTTTCCCAAATCTTTAATTCCTGCGCATACGGCAGACGGTCGGTGCCTTTCAGCATGGATGCTGCACAACGCATTCTGTCTTGAATGTCGATATTATAGACATACGACATGGATTCGATGATTTCTTTGCCTTTATCGTATTGACCGGATTGAATATAGATTCCTGCCATATCACCTTTTGCGCCCAATGTGATAAAGGTATCTTGACATTCTACAATCAGTTGCTTGGCAATGTCCAGTGCTTCTTCCGTGTAATCCGTGCCCGTGTCTTTCAGGTGACCCGCAAAACACTCTAACAGCTCTCTTTTCAAAATATAGCCACCGGGATATGCGGCAATACCTTCGCGTAAGATCCTGACAGAGTCCTCAAAGTTGCGCGCCTCTACACGAGATTTGATAAGAATGTTTCGAATTTTTTCTTCTACTTTTTCAGGATCATAATCAAACATAGCATCCAGACTCACGCCAAAGTACCCCGCAAGGACGGGCAGCGTGGCCACATCGGGGTAGCCGGCGCCCATTTCCCATTTGGAGATGGCCTGAGGGGAGAGGTTCAGCGCACTTGCCAGCTGCTCCTGCGTGATGCCCTTTTTCTTCCGCAGCTCGCGGATCTTGTTTCCAAGGTTGATCATTTTGAATTTTCCTCATTTCGTGCGTATTCACAGCGGCGCCTTGTGTGCTTTTATTATAACATAAAATGCGCTGCTTGGCAAGCAACGCATTTGAGAACGAATTCCACGTTTGGTTGAGGCGGTTGAGAAAAGATGGCACAAAAACAGGTGGTTAGATTAACGGGTCGTCGAAGGCGCCGACCCCTACCGGATCAGCGTATCTCTATAAAGAAGGCATTTTGCCTCCCGCGAGAATGATTCAAAAGAATCGAGCCGCTACAAATTTTATCCATCCCAATGCTCCAAAGTTTTTTAGAGGGAGCGCGAGGGAGACCTTTTTTACAAAAAAGGTCTCCCTCGCATTTCTCACTCATTACAACAAATCAATGCCCGCCGCGCGGCACTCCTTGACCATTTGCTCGGGCCAGTAGGAGGACTGCACCTCGCCGATGTGCGCCTTGCGTAAGAAGAACATACACATACGTGACTGCCCGATGCCGCCACCCATGGTGTAGGGCAGCTCGCCGTCGAGCAAGGCACGGTGGAAGGGCAGGGAAACGCGCTCGGTGCAGCCACGGATCTCCAGCTGCCGCATCAGTGCGGTCTCGTCCACACGGATTCCCATCGAGGACAGCTCCAGTGCTACGTCCAAAACGGGATAATAAACCAGAATATCACCGTTGAGCGACCAATCGTCGTAGTCCGGTGCGCGGCCATCGTGGATCTTGCCGCTTTTCAGCGCCCCGCCGATCTGCATGAGAAATACCGCTCCATGCTCCTTGACGATATTGTATTCACGCTGCTTTGCCGTCGCGTCGGGCCAACGATCCTCCAGCTCCTGTGTCGTCACAAAGGTGATCTCCTCGGGTAAAAGACGCGAGCCGAGATTGTAGTCGTTTGCGATATAGGTCTCGGTGTGCTTGAGCGCCTCATAAATGTAGCGAACCGCTTGCTTGAGGGTCTGTTCGTTTCGCTCCTCTTTCGTGATGATCTTTTCCCAATCCCATTGATCGACGAACATCGAGTGGAGATTATCCACATCCTCGTCGCGGCGAATAGCGTTCATGTCGGTGTAAAGCCCCTCATGCAGCTCAAAGTCATAATCGCCCAGCGCCATGCGCTTCCATTTGGCAAGAGAATGCACGATCTCCAGCTCCTCGCCGCCGCGCAGATCAAATTTGACGGGACGCTCGGTGCCATTGAGATTGTCATTCAGACCGCTGTCCGATGCAACAAACAAGGGTGCGCTGACGCGGGTCAGATTAAGCTCAACCGCAAGATTCTGCTGGAAGAAGTCTTTGACCTTTTTTATGGCGATTTGCGTCTGTCGAGGAGTCAGAACCGAGCGGTAGCCCTCGGGAATGGTGAGAGTATAAGTGGAAGACATAAGTCGATGTACCTCAATGAAACGAAATTTTATACATAATAGTATATCACATTTTTTTACCAATGTAAAGGGGGACACGCATTTTTTTTTGCTTGATCCGCCGCTTTTTTTATTGCTGTCGTCCGCTTTAGGCGTCGCCTTGCGGAAAGCGCTGCTCCAGATATTGCAGATAAGCGCGAAAAGCACTGGGGACGGCGTAAGTGTCACGGAGCTGCGATAAAGATGCCCACGTCAGTCCGCCCTCGTCCGAGGAGGGCGTGCAATGCAAAAGATATGCAGTCATATGCCATTCGATGTGCGTGAAAATGTGCACAGCTGTGGGAGCGGTTGTGAGGCTGTGTACCTCTGAGATGCCACAGAGCGCTTGTGCCGCGCGACAGACCTGCGCAGGGTCAAGAGTGCCGTCAAGCCCGGGAAACTCCCAAAGCCCCGATAATAGCCCTTTAGGCGGGCGCTTGCGCAGCGCAAAGCGCAGAGTCTGCCGCCCGTCTGCTCCCGTGTCGGCGCAATATGGCAAGAGTATGGTGCGAGCCTGCACACGACGCGGCTTTTTGGGTGCGCGGTAAGGAATGGAGTCGGTCAGACCGTTGGCGCGTGCGACGCAAAGCAGCCCCAGCGGGCAGCTCTCACAGTGCGGCTCTCCGTTGGGGATGCAGACGCGCTGTCCCAGCTCCATGATGGCCTGTGTCAGTGCGGCGGCGTGTTCCTTCTTTTTTGGGTAGATGGTGCGCAGCTTGGCGGTGATTTGTCGCTTGACGCTCTCTGCCATAATATCCGACGGATCGCCGCAAAGGCGCATGACCACCCGCAGCACGTTGCCGTCGACCGCCGGCTCGGGGAGTCCGAAGGCGATGGAGGCGATCGCACCCGCTGTGTAAGGTCCTACCCCGGGGAGCGCCCGCAGAGCGTTGTAATCGGCGGGGAAGATGCCGTCGTATTTTTCCATAATCTGCTGTGCTGCCCGCTTGAGGTTGCGAGCGCGGCTGTAGTAGCCCAAGCCCTGCCAGAGTTTCATCAGGGCCTCGTCGTCAATGGTGGCAAGGTTTGCAACGGAGGGACAGGCGGCGAGAAAACGGGCGTAATATGGCAGTACTGCCTCAATGCGGGTCTGCTGTAGCATGATCTCCGACAACCAGACGTGATAAGGCGTAGGATCGTCGCGCCACGGCAGAGAGCGCTTGTTATCCTCATACCATTGCAGCAGCGGCTCTACCATGGAGTGCAGCGCCGCACCTTGCTTGATCGGTTCCGACATGAATGCCTCCTTTATAAATGTAGGGGCTGTCCGATGAAAGACAGCCCCCCGCAATCGGAGCTATGATGCCGATCACGGTCCTTGAACGCTTAAAATTCGGTTAAATCTCCAGCCCGAGGACGGCGGCACCGATGATGCCTGCGTCGTTGCCGAGCTTGGCAATGCAGAGCTTGGTGGTCTTTGCGGGATCAACGGTCTCCGCACCGTAACTCTCTGTCGCGACGTAGGGCTGCAGCATATCGATCAGCGCCTGCCCCTCGCCCGAAATGCCGCCGCCGATGGACAGAATTTCAGGCTGGAAGATATTGATCAGGTTGACGATACCGCAAGCCAGGTGGTCGATGTAATCCTTGACGACCTCGGTAGCGGCTGCATCCTTGGCACGCATTCCGTCAAAGGCGGTACGGCCCGTGGTGCGACCCTTGATGCGTACCAGCTCGGTCATCTCTGTCTCGCGCTTGTCTCTCTCGCAGGCGGAAAGCTTTTCATTGGTCATGCGGATCAAAGCAGTGGCAGAGGAATAGGCCTCCCAGCAGCCACGGCGTCCGCAGGAGCAAGCAGCACCGCCCTTGACGATAACCATATGCCCCAGCTCTGCACCTGCGCCGTTGGAGCCGGTGAACAGCTTGCCGCCGATGATGACACCGCCACCAACGCCCGTACCAAGCGTGACCATAACGGAATCACTCGTTCCCTTGGCTGCGCCTGCGATTGCCTCGCCCCATGCGGCAGCGTTGGCGTCGTTCTCGACGTAGACGGGAATATCCAGCCCCATATATTCGCGCAGCAGTGCGGTGATGGGGAAGTGACGGAAGGGAAGGTTGTTCGCATATTCAACGGTGCCTGCTGCACTGTCTACGGAACCGGGAGCGGCTATGCCGATCGCAGCAACATCGGACAGGCTCATGCCCGCATTGGCTACCACCTTTTTGCACAGCGCGGCAATGTCGGCGACGATCTCCTCTGCAGGGCGGGTAGCGCCGGTGGGAACGCTGTCTTTATCAATGATTTTGAATTCCTCATTTACGATACCGACGGCAATATTTGTGCCGCCAAGGTCTACACCCAAACGAACCATAATTTGTTTACTCCTTTGTCGTGTGAAATCATCGGCGTAACATGCCGATCTGTCTCTACCATTATATCCTATTTTTGGTGGAAAGTCAACACATTTTTTATGCGAAAGACGGTTTTGACAAAAAATTTGTAAAAAAGATGATAAATTTACGAAAAATCTATTTACTTTAACAAAGAAAAGTGGTAAAATATAGGCGGGAGACCACTGCCCACTATAATCGAAAGGAAGAATGACGTATGAAATCAATTTCACGTGATGAGAATCTGGACTTTTTATTCAAGGGAATTCTGACGTTGAGCAGTGTTGAGGAATGTTACCACTTCTTTGAGGATCTTTGCACTGTATCTGAATTGCAGGAGATGTCCCGCCGTATGCAGGCAGCAAAGCTGCTCAAGGATGATTTCATCTATACCGAGATCGCCGCCCGCACAGGCCTCAGCACGTCGACCATCAGCCGTGTGAATCGGTGCCTGAAGTATGGAACCGAGGGCTACATCAGCGTTCTGGAGCGTCTGGAAAAGGCGGAGCGACGCGGAAGATGATGCAGGGATGTGACGGTTATGATGCCATCGCGGGCGTCTACGACCGTCTGAACGCCGAGATCGATTACGGGGCGTGGGCTGACTTTGTGGAGCGTTGCTTTGCGCGTTTCCTTGTCGCGCGCCCCGAAATGGTGTTGGATCTCGCTTGCGGAACGGGCAGCATGACGCTGGAGCTTGCCCGCCGCGGTTATGATATGATCGGCGTGGACGGCAGTGTGGATATGCTCACGGTTGCACGGGATCGCGCCGGAAACGAGGCGGAGGCCGCGCGGATTTTGTTCCTTTTGCAGGATATGCGCACCTTTGAGCTTTATGGTACGGTCGGAGCGGTGACCTGCTGCCTTGACAGTGTCAATTATCTTTTGACGGAAGAGGATGTGAAACGCTGCTTTGCCGGCGTTCATAATTATCTTGACCCCGACGGGTTGTTTTTGTTTGACGTGAATACGCCGTATAAATTCAAGCATATCTATGGCGATTGCGCGTACATTCTGGAGGATGAGATTGCGCCGGATGGGCAAGACGATAAGCCCCGTGCGGTCTTTTGCGGTTGGCAGAACAGCTACGACGAGGAGAGCGGCATTTGTGAATTTGATCTCTCGCTCTTTGAGGAGATGCCCGACGGCAGTTATATCCGTTCGGACGAGCATCAAAGGGAACGCTGCTACAGCCGTCAGACGCTGCTGTCACTGCTGGAGGCGTGTGGCTTTGAGCTGCTCGGGGTGTGGAGCGACTACGACTTCGGCACACCGACGGAGGATACGCCGCGCTGGTACATTGCCGCTCGCGCCAAAAAGCCGACGGCGTAATCATCGCAGAAAGGAACGAAGAAGAAATCAATATGTCTGAATCGACTATTTTACGCGGAATGACGCAGGACGGCAGCGCCCGCATCCACGTCATCCGTTCTACGGAGATCGTCAATCGGGCGATCGGATATCATCATACCACCCCCACTGCAACGGCGACACTGGGTCGCCTTTTAACGGCAACATCGGTTATGGGAAGTATGTTGGGGGAGGAAGGAAACGCCATTACGGTCACGCTCGGCGGGGATGGCCCTGCGGGGAAGGTGATCGCCAGTGCGGATTATTACGGCAACGTGCGCGGATATATTCAAAATCCCGATGTCGATCTGCCGCTGCGCTCGGATGGTAAGCTGAACGTAGGAGCCGCTGTCGGCAAGGGGCTGCTGCATGTCGTGCGCGACACGGGTGGAGACGAGCCGTATGTGGGCTCCATCCCGCTGTGCAGCGGAGAGGTGGCAGAGGATATTGCCTCTTATTATGCCACCAGTGAGCAGATCCCCACCGTGCTTGCCTTGGGTGTCTTGGTAGACACAGACGGTAGCTGTCGTGCTGCAGGCGGTGTCATGGTGCAGCTGTTGCCCTTCGCCGATGAGGCGGTTATTTCTCAGTTGGAGAAGAACATTCCGCTGCTTGCCAATATTTCTCGCCTGTTTGATTCCGGTATTTCCGACAAGGAAATTGCCGATATCGCACTGCGGGATATTCCGTACGATATCTTTGACGAGCTGACGGTGGAATACCGCTGCAACTGCACAAGGGAGCGTATGCTCGGCGCGGTGCGTGCCATCGGAGAGAAGGCGGCGCTGGGCCTCTTGGCGGAGCAAAAGCAGGAGGGAAAGCCCGACGAATTGGAGATCAATTGTCGTTTCTGCGACAGAAAGCAGATCTTCACGGGCGATGAGATCCGCGCTATGTTTCGGGACGAATCATGAAAACGGGGTGAGTCAAATGCAAAAAGCATTTGAAACTCACCCCGTCATTTTTGCTTTGCGGCTAAACACCGCATTTTTGGCCTGCCATGCAGGTGAAAAGCGCAAATTCTGTGCGGTAAAAAAAGCCTACCGTCGGCTATATACGTAGGGGCTGCGTTATTAACGCAGCCCCGCTCTTTGTCGTCGAAAGGACTTGGGGCTTTGCCCCAAATCCCACTTAAGGTGCTTTTTCGAGAAAAAGCACCTTAAGAATCCTTAAAAAGCTTTTTCAAAAGGATCATTTTATGGGCTTTCGCTCCACCGTGTTGAGTGGAGAATGCTTTGGTTTACAGTCTGCAGGGGCTGCGTTATTAACGCAGCCCCTTGTTGGAATAGTTTAATCAGCACTTGCTGCTGCCATAGCCTCTTTGATACGAGAGTAGAACGGGATCTGACCCAGAATGTCATCCATCGTCAAAGCGGCACTGCACTTGCTGCAAGCGGTGAGGAGATAATCGTCCTCCTTCGTGCTCAAGGCATTCGCCTCGTTCATATGACCGCAGCTGTCGCAGACGTAGAAGGTCTTGAAGGAATATGCCTGCTCAAGATTCTCGATGTAATCCTCGTAATTCTTCAGCTTGACCTTCTGGAAATCATATGCTACAAAGTAGTCAGCGGTGATCTTGGAAAGGAGATCGGACTGCAGCGTAGCGGTCTGGTTGAAGACCACAGGGATGATTACCATCTCGTCGACAAGCATCTTCTCAGCCTCGTGCAGCAGAGCGGTGCGACCTGCGGCAACGTTGGAGGTGCTGATACCGTACTGGCTGTAGACGGCGCTGCAATTGTCCAGAATGGTTTGGAACTCCTCGGCGGTTTCGTAGCTTGCGAAGGATGTGTAATTCGCAGAGGTGATCGAATCGAAGTAGGTCAGGTAGTAGATCGCCTCGACCAGCTTATCGTAGGTCTCGCTTTGGTAACCGGTGTAGCCGGGAACCAGGTTCATCTCCTCATCGACGATGCCGGAGAAGAGCGTTGCGAAGGGAGCGAGCATAGAGTAAGCGTCCTGGTTGTATGCGCAGAAGTCAAGGACGATTGCCTGAAAATCGCGGTTGAGAACATCTTCGTGATACAACTCATCGGCGATATCAATAGGATAAGTCTCCGTGGGCGCGTACCAGTCGTTGTTGATGATGGTGCCGCGTTCGACAACGGTGACCTCAAAGCCCAGAGCCGTCCAAGCCTCAGCGGCAGCGGTCGCGATGACGACCATCTCATCGTCGTTGGGGTTGACCGTCAGCTCAAAGGCGTAATCGGATGCCTTGACACCTGCTGCCGAGAGTGCAGAGGATGCTGCGGAGGTATCTGCGGTGGTGGCGATCAGATTGCCGACTGCTTCGCGGAAGGAGCCGCTCAGTCCCTGATCGTAAATGCCGACGGGAACGATACCCGTAGCAGCCTTGGCAAAGACGAGCGTCTTGGCGATGGTTTCACGATCCAGTGCCAGGGAGAGGGCTTTGCGGACATTGGCGTCTGCGAAGAGAGCAACCTCCTCACCGGTCGACTTGTTGGTGATCATCGCGTTCTGGTTGAGGTAAATGGATGCGGTGGACAGACCGTCCTTGATGTTGGCGTCGGCGATGAATTCGCTGTCGCTGCGCAGGGAAACGGGGATATCACCCATGTAGAAGACCTCACCGTTCTGGTATGCCGCCTTGAGCTGCTCGGGAGAGTAGGAGCAATCAACGATAATACGGTAAGGAGTGACCTGCTTATCAAGCTTGATGTCGTCTGCCTCATCGGGGTTGCGATAGTAGCAAGCGTTGCGCTCCAGAGCAAAGCTCAGATACTTACCCTCATAGAAGTTTTTGTTTTCTGCGGGATAATATTCGCCATTGTCATAGGAGAGTGCATGCGCATCGTAATAGGTTGTGAAATAACCGGAAAGAGCCTTTGCTTTGGCGTCTTCCTCGGTGTTTAAGTACAACTTACCAATTTTGAAGGGGCCGCTGGTAACCATGGTACCGGGTTTCTTTGCCCAGTCATCGCCCTTGCTGACGTAGTCCTCACGCAGAGGAGCGAGAGCCAGGCTGGTCAGGTTCAGAAGGAATGCGTCGTAGTCGATCGGACGCTCAAAGACGATCTCCAGCGTCGTGTCGTTCAGCGCATAAACGCCAAGGTCATCGATGGAGCAGTCTCCCTCCTTGACGGCGCGCGCATTCTTGATGTCATACAGCAGTGCTGCAGCGGAGAAGGAGTTCTCGGGGTCGAGAAGTCTCTTCCATGCGTATACCACGTCATCTGCGGTTACTCTGGTTTTGTCAGACCACCAGGTCTCACGCATCTTAATGGTTAGCGTGTACTCATTGGTCTTCTCATTTTCTGCGGTGGTGTAGCTCTGAGCGAGCTCATACTGCAGCTTTCCTTTTTCACTCAGGGTGAACAGGCGGGTAAACAGCAGGCTGACGATGCTCTCGGCCTCTTCATTATTGAAGGCATAAGCAGGGTCGAAGTTGTAGATTTCGTTGGTCAGGTACATCGTGATGTACGCGCCCTTGTCGTCATCCTCTTCGGTGCCATCGGTCGCGCAACCAGCGAATACCGACACGCACATAATCAGGCAGAGCAGCAGGGCAATGAGACGTTTCATCATAATTTGGTAAGTCCTCCTCACGGTTTTGAATATCGGATAGAACACATACTGTGCCACTTATAACATTATATCACAAATCTTTGATTTATTCAATGCATTTTTTTCATCCTACCTCATTTTCGTCTGGTTGCACAAAAGAGAGTGGTAAAATTTGTGCAATGTGACCATACGAAAGGGACGAAAAACGATGAAACGGCGAGCGTGCATCATTCGATATTCATCATGCTTATATCATATAAAAAAACGTCGAAAAAAGCAAGTGCTTTTTGCAACGAAAAAATGTCTAAATTGTAAATTTTTTTGAAATGTTGAAAAAAGCGGAAAAGAGGGAGAGGCAACTTCCAAAATGTATTGGATTCTGCCTCCATCGTTTTAGCTTTGCGGCTGAAGAGTGCAACGTTTGCTCGCTTTGCAGGGGAAACCGCAAATTCCGCGCGTAAAATCATATCATTGGTTTTTAAGAGGGGCTGCGCCATTGGCACAGCCCCTCGGGGTAAAATCAATATTCTGCGATCTTCTCGTTAAATTCTTCGATTGCCTTGATGGTCAACTCCTCGTTACCTGCGAGGAAGGAGGTGATGTTGCCGGTGCCGCTTGCCAGGTTCTGGTAACCGTTGGCAAAGTCGCCGAAACCAAAGACCAGTGCGGGGTCAAAGACGCGGTTGCCGAGAATGATGTCCAGCATCTCCTCGGACTCGTTGTCGCGTGCGTAACGACCCTTCAGGGAGATCTCTATGTACTCGTTCTGCAGATCGTAATGAGAATGTGCGCTCATCGCCTCCAGAACCATACCGACCATCTCCAGATCCGTACCTGCGGTGCTCAGCGGAACGGAGAGCAGACCCGTGGTGTGCTGGCTGACGGTGGAATGATAATTATCCTGTATCTCAAGATATTTCGGAATGGGAAGGATACCGAAGTTGGTCTCGGAGCCGCGCATATTGGTGACCTCGTCCAAACGCATCCAGAAGAACAGACCGCCGCCGCTGGTGAACAACTCGGTATACTCGTCGTCATCGATGCCTGCGGTGTGGTGATTGAAGAAGAAGTCTGCGGTCATGATGTAGTCCAGCAGATCCTCGGTTGCAAGGATGTGATCCTCCTCGGAGCCGAAGTTGAAGGTGAACAGACCGTCCTCATCCTTGACAACAAACAAACCGCCGCTGCCGTGGAAGAAGGAAGTAAAGACGTCGTTCTTACCAAGGAAACCCCAGAAGTCGTTCTTATCCATAACGTCATCACCGTCCAGCTCCTTGGTGGCAGCCTCTGCCATCTCGGCGACGATGTCATACGTCCACTCGCCGTCACGGACGTACTGATAGGGATCGTCCAGCGAGTTGTCAAGAACCGCCTGCTTGTTGAAGGCGATGGCGGCCGTCGCATCCTTGTCATTGACCATCAAAGAGGTCGAGACCAGATACAGCGTATCGTTGGAGGAAAGCTGGTTGACCGAGTTCTGATCCCACCAGGGCTTGGTCAGATCGATGTGGTTGACCTCATACAGGTTGTGGAAGGCGCCGTTGACAACCAGGCCGCCTGCCTCTGCCAGACGGGGAACCGCGACAAGATAGGTGCTGTCGCCGCTGGCGTTCTGGTTGGTGATGGTGGTACCGATGGCGCTGTACTGCTGCATCTCCAGCGTGATGTTGACATTGTACGCCTCCTCAATGTCGGCGTTACGATAATAGACCTTGTCGGGGATGGGCTCGCCGGTGACTGACTCGGAATAAATGTCGCGGCAGTAACGGACGGTATTGGTCCAGCTATCGACGTACCAGTATACGAAACTGACGTCTTCATCGCCGAAATCGTAGGTCTCGGGGATGTCGGGCGTGATGCGCTCTTCCTGCTCTGTTCCGTCACCCTCTTCATTCTCGGTGCCGGGAGTAGTGGGGTCATCTTGCTTGCCGTCGTCTTCCGTGTCATCGGCACAAGCGATCAGGCAGGTGCCGAGCATGAAAAGGGCCAACAGCAAAGCCAGCAGCTTTGTGAAAGTTTTCATGATGGTATACCTCTCGTATAAATTTTCGACAGTTTATATACGCACATATCTGCCGATTGGTATTAACAGTATATCATGCTTGTGCACTGAATGTGTGAATAAAATGTGAATAATTTGTAAATCTGTTCAAAAAAGAGTAACAAATGATATCAAAGAGACGATTTTGCTGCCAAACAGAGAGAAAGCCCCGTCTCATTGTACAAAAGGAGACGGGGCTTGACCGATGACGGCGGTGGGACTTGCCGTCACGGTAGATCAACGGCGGTACATTTTTCCGATTACGCGACCGACGCACTTGACATCGGTATAATCGGAGAGCATAATGGGGGCATAAGACGGGTTGAGCGAGAGCAGACGGTCGCCGCCGTGCTTTTTGAAATATCCGGCACCGTCCAGCACGAAGATGCCAAGCTCACCCTGCTGGGCGCGCTCGGTGCTGTGGACCAGCAGGATATCACCGTCGCGGAACTTGGGCTCCATGCTGTTGCCCTTGATGCGAAGCGCGAAGTCGGCGTCGCGGGTCTGCTCGGTGTTGGGAATGAGCAGCTCACCTGCATATTCCTCGGTCAGGTCAATGCCGGTGCCTGCCGAGACGGGCATATCATAAAGCAAAATTGCGCGCTTTGCGGCGGGGCGCTCTTCCTTTTCCGTGTCAAACATATCGATCTCGGGTGTAGGCAGCACGCGCGAGGTGCGGGTGGGGCGTATGGCCGTATGAGGGAACATACGTTCTTTTTCCTTGCTGATGATCAACAGTGTCAGCTCCTTGCCGTGGCTGTCCAGCGAGCGGAAATCCTCGACCATGGAGGCCTCGTCCGGGGAAAGGATGTAGCGGTTGCCGCTCTCATGGTCGCATTCACCGTCGCCGTTGACAAGGTAGTCCAGCGAGCATCCGAGCGCGCGCGCGATAGCGACGACGTTGATCAGCTTGGGTTGCTCGCTGATCCCCGCCAGCATCTTGCTCATGGTACTCAACGGGATCCCTGTCATTTCGGAGAGCTGCTCGTTGGTGATCTTCTTTTCATTTTTTAATTGCTTGATGCGGTCGATGTAGTTTTCGGTGTTCTTTGCGTTGGATTCGATACTCATTTTCGTCCTCCTTGCGTTTGTCACATTATATATAATATCTTGCATATGTCGATTTGACGGCTCCGTACTTTGCCAAAAACGGAACAATTTTCTGCTTTTCCGCTTATAGTATACCACAAAAATTCCGATTTGTAAATAGGATTTTGAAAAAATATTTCAAAAATCGGAAAAAACCTATTGACAAATTCCAAAAATGGTAGTATAATAGTGGCACAACCGATTCCGAAACAGGAAAATTGAGGAAAATCAAAAGTAACATGAAATCATTCCGAAACAGGAAGTTGCCCGAAATGAGCGCGGGTGACAAACGGTTGAACGGTCGGGGAGGACCATGTCATGAATAATTGTTATATGAAAAAGAATCAGGTACGTCGCGAGTATTTTTATGAGATCACCGATTACGAGGAGGATTTCACTCCCGAGGTTGATCGCGTCGGTGCGTTTGTCGATCGTATGTTTAACGTGCTGGGGATGTTTCTTTCCATGCTGTTAAAGCTTTGCGCAAAGCCTGCTGTTCGTCGCGTGATCCGCTATGCGGGTGTCGCACTGTGCTTTTTCTGTTTCCTTGGCTTGGTCGGGGGGATCGAGCAGGGATTGATCTCGGCGGGACTTGGTGTTGTGGCCGGACTGCTTTTGATCTTTGTGGAGATATTCTGCCTTCGTTGACCGAGTGACGCGCGGCACGGAGATGGCCTGACCGCTTGGGGGCTTGTCGCAATGCTGCGTCACGGAGGACGATGATAATGAAACATAGCTGTCATGATTTTTTCGGGGATTCTGTGGTTGGTGCGGAAGAAACAATGCACCGCCAACGGTTATTCGTGGATATGGATGGTACGCTGACGGAATTTTTACCGCAGGAGAGCATGGCGCCTCTATATGAAAAGGGGTATTTCCGCAACCTGCCGCCGCATGAAAATGTGGTCGCTGCGATTCGTTGTCTGCTATCGGCACATCCGGAAATTGAGGTACACATTTTATCTGCTTATCTGACGGACAGCCCGTATGCGCTTGCGGAAAAGAACGCGTGGGTAGATAACTATCTGCCCGAGCTGGATGTGTCACATCGACTTTTTGTTCCCAACGGCTCGGACAAGCGCGCCTGCATCGGAGACGTTCGCGAGGATGACGTTCTGCTGGACGATTATACGAAGAATCTGCTGCGCTGGCAGCCGTCACGTGCGGTGAAATTGATCAACGCCATCAATCATACCAAGAAAACGTGGAAAAATGCCGCGGTGTATTACGATCATGACCCCGCAACGCTGGCGGCGGAAATCGTGCAAGCGATGCGGCGAGGATGATCATCATAGGGTTTGAACCGGGAGCCAAGGGGCGTTGCCCCTTGAACCCTACCAAGGAAACTTTTTGGGAAAAAGTTTCCTTGGAACCTTCAAAAACCTTGAATCGTTTTTATTAAGAGACAAACGGTTCTGTTCTGCTGTCGATGAGAGGTATACCATGTGGGGGCCCCTCCCCCACAAGTGTGTAGAAATGGTTACGGAGCCAAGGGGCGTTGCCCCTTGAACCCCACCAAGGAAACTTTTTGGGAAAAAGTTTCCTTGGAACCTTCCAAAACCTTGAATTGTTTTTATTAAGAGACGAACGGTTCTGTTCTGCTGTCGATGAGAGGTATGCCTTATGGGTGAGAATAAAATAGGCGAAAAAGAAGAAAAGAGTATGCAGTTAACTGCATACTCTTTTGTACGTTAAGCAATGATTCAAGGTTTTTGGGAGATTTTTAAGAACCCTTTTTTCAAAAAGGGTTCTTAAACCCGCGGAGCGTCTTCGCCACCCCGCAGAGCGATGCCGGAGGCACTGCCCTTATTTTATAACAACCTTCTTGTATGCCTTCTTTCCTCTGCGGATCACCACGCCGTTGGCAAAATCGGCGGTAGCATATGCTTTTTTGATGTCAGTGATCTTTTCATCAGACACCGTGACACCGCCCTGCTCAACCGCGCGGCGCGCCTCAGACTTGGAGGGAACCAGCTCGGCCTTGACCAAAAGCGTCAGAATGTCCACACTGCCGTCTGCGAAATCAGCGGCGGCAAGCTCAACCGTGGGCATATTGGCATCCACAGCGCCCGCGCCAAAGAGTGCCTTGGCAGCACTTTGCGCCTTGCTTGCCTCCTCCTCACCGTGAACCATTTTGGTCAGCTCAAAGGCAAGAATTTCCTTGGCGGTGTTGAGCTGTGCACCCTCCCAGCTGTCCATCTCGTTGATCTGCTCAATGGGCAGGAAGGTCAGCATACGGATGCACTTGAGCACGTCGGCGTCGCCTACGTTTCTCCAATACTGATAGAAATCGTAGGGACTGGTCTTGTTGGGATCCAGCCAGACGGCGTTGCCCGCGGTCTTGCCCATTTTCTTACCCTGAGAGTCGGTCAAAAGCGTGATGGTCATGGCGTGCGCATCCTTGCCCAGCTTACGACGGATCAGCTCAGTGCCGCCCAGCATGTTCGACCACTGGTCATCGCCGCCAAACTGCATATTGCAGCCGTAATTTTTATAAAGATGATAGAAATCGTAGCTCTGCATGATCATGTAGTTGAACTCAAGGAAGGAGAGACCTTTTTCCATGCGCTGCTTATAGCACTCGGCGCGCAGCATGTTGTTGACCGAAAAACACGCGCCGACCTCGCGAAGCAGCTCTACGTAGTTAAGAGAGAGCAGCCAATCCGCATTGTTGATCATCATGGCCTTGCCCTCGGAGAAGTCGATAAATTTCTCCATCTGCCGCTTGAAACAATCTGCGTTGTGCTGAATGTCCTCCAGCGTCAGCATTTTTCTCATGTCGGTGCGCCCGGACGGGTCGCCGATCATGGTCGTGCCGCCGCCGATCAGCGCGATGGGCTTGTTGCCTGCCATTTGCAGTCTCTTCATCAGCGTCAACGCCATAAAATGCCCCGCCGTCAAGCTGTCGGCAGTACAGTCAAAGCCGATGTAAAAGGTAGCTTTGCCTTCGTTGATCATGGTTCTGATCTCTTGTTCGTTGGTCACCTGCGCGATCAGGCCGCGGGCGACGAGTTCCTCATAAATTTGCATTCTATTTTCCTCCGAAATAATAATTAAAATAAAAATCCCCTGTCCGAAAAGGACGGGAGACCCGTGTTACCACCTTTTTTCGCCACAGCCTCGCGACTGCGACCTTTATGGGTGCATGACCCTACCGCGTGGTAACGGGCGGCTGCCGTTGTCGCCTACACGCGGAGAACCGTTTCGGGACAAAGCTCCGGGAGGTATTCGCCGCCCTCGCACCCTGCGCCTCTCATCAACCGGCTGCTTTCTGTCGGGGAATATGACGGTTACTCTTTCCCATCGTCGCTGATATACTTATATATTATAATGTAATTTGACGTTTTTGTCAACACCCTGCGGTGAAATTTTTTGAAATTTTCCCGAAAATGGTTACAAAGGAGAAAAAATATGTTAAAATATTGTAGTTGTTGTCCCCGAATTTCAAAAATGAACACTATATAGGTGTACGCGAAAGATGCATTGACGGAGGTGAGAGCATGGCGCAGGAATGTATGCAGGATCGGTTGATCGCCGAATTTGCCGAGAGCTATATGGAAAAGCTGTTTTACTTTTGCCTGAAAAAGACGGGTGAGGTGCGTGAAGCAGAGGACCTGACGCAGGATATTGCGCTGAACGTCATCACCGCGCTCCATGGCGGTACGGTACCTACCAGCTTTGGTGCGTGGGTCTGGCAGATCGCGCGCAATCGTTACGCGGCGTGGGCAGATGCGAAACATAAGCATAATGCCATGCTATGCAGTGCGGATATTGATGATTATGAGATTGAGGACGAGCAAGCGAGTGTCACGGATGAGCTGATACAAGGAGAGCAGATGGCACTCCTGCGGCGGGAGCTGGCGTTCATCCGCAGTGACTATCGCAACATCGTCGTCGCTTATTACATCGAAAACCGCAGCATGCGCGACATCGCAGCCTCACTTTCGCTCCAAGTCGAAACCGTCAAAAAGCGTTTGCAGCGTGCAAGAAAAATTTTGAAAGAGGGAATGGATATGGCAAGAGAATTTGGAATCAGAAGCTACAAACCGGAGCAGATTGCGTTCGTCATGAACGGAAAGAGCGGTAAGCGCGGACAGCCGTGGTCGATCATCACGCACCTGCTTTATAAGAATATCTTTTTGGAAACGTATGAGAACCCCGAAACGGCAGAGGAGCTTGCGCTGGAGCTTGGCATCGCGCTGCCTTACATGGAGGATGAGCTGGAATTTCTTGTCCGCGAGCAGCTTTTGTGCAAGGAGGGAGATCGTTACCAGACGAATTTTGACATCGTCAGCCGCGAGGAGCAGCGAAAGGTTCATGAGGCGAACCTTGCCGTGCGGGATGAACTGACGAAAAAGCTGTGCGAGATGCTGGATCTTTATCTGGCGGAGGACGGTGCCAAGGTCAACGCCACCTACATCGGTGATGACAACGCCAAGTGGACACTACTCATGCGCCTGTTCGACTGGATGCGGTTTACGGCTGCGGAGCAGCGCGGCGAGCCGGAGAACTGTCAGTATCCCGACCGTCCAGGTGACGGCGCATGGACGCTGACCGGATATGAAACCATCGACTGGGAAAAGCCGAGCTTTGTCGGGCAGCACGGTTGGATTTCGCATGATGAGTCTGAGATCAAACAGAATATTGATTTTGGGCAGTTCAAGTTTTGTTATCAAGGTCTTTATGATCTGACACCGGATCTGCTCTCTTATCCGGAGGCGTACAACCTTTGGCTGGTTTGCGCAGGCAAGGGCGAGGCGTGCGAGCGTGCTTACGTCGATCGTCTGCTGGAATACGGCTACCTGAAAACGGTGGATGGCGTGTTGACGCCCAACGTCGTTGTATTTGACCGCAATGCAGAAAAGCCCTACAATGCCACATTGACCGAACGCCTTGGCGCGTTGAAGCAGGAGATCCTTGCCTTGTTTGATAAGGCGCCTGCCATCGAGCGTGGCTACGTTCTGGAAAAGGCAATTGAAAACGGCTGGCTCCGTTATGATGAGAATACCATCAAAACGGTAGGCGCGTATATTTACCTGTAAAGTAAAAAGGTCCGTCGGGAACGCTCTTTTGGGCATTCCCGGCGGGCTTTTATGTACACCGTCTGCATAAAGGAGAGAAGGGAGGTCCTTCTCTCCCGTAGAGGGTGGGCAGAATTACCATCCGACACGCGGCTTTGTCAACGCGCCGCAGTGCAAAGGGTAGATCGGCCAATGACGAGGGGGAAACTTATTTGATGGAGTTCTCGTAGGACTCAACCATCTTCTTGAACGTGTGTCCCGCACGACTTTCAAGCTTTTGCAGATACTTTTCGGTGGTCTCTCCCGTAAAGATGCGGATGGTCAGCTGTGCCGTAGCCTCGTCCACGGGCGTGACAACGATCTTGTCGATATACTTGTTGACAAATTCGGGAGTGATCAATCCCGTCGTCGCCTCGGCTTGCGCTGTGCGGAGGGCATTTTCAATGTCGTTCATGCGTTTGCGGAACTCGTCCTGCGAGAGCAGCTGCTCCTCAAGCTCATGCAGCGTCTCCTCCTGCTCGGCTCTCTCCCGCTCACAGGCGCGGCTCATCTCCATGTATTCGCGGTCGGATATCTGCCCTGTCACATTGTACTCCAGCAGCTTGTTCTTCTTTTTCTGAATGATCTCCAATCGTGCTTTGGCACTCGCGATCTGTTCTCCGATGTCGTCCGCGCTTGCGATCTCACGGAACATCTCAGTATATTGACGGATGATCGCCTCAACGTCTGCCTCGGTTTCCCGAAATGCCTCATAAAGAATCGGCTTGATCTCGTCCTCGTAGATGGGAAAGGAGGGGCAGGAATCGGCGCCGCCCTTGATCTTGCCCGAGCAGACCCATTTGGAGTTGACCGCGCCTGTCACGCGGCTCCTGGACTCGCGCCGATAATAGGCCGCACCACACGCCGCGCAGTACATCTTACCCGTCAAAAGATTGGCGTGATTGCACACACCCTGTCGGTTCTTGACATCCTCGCTCCTGCGGCGCAAAATGGCGTTCGCCGCATCCCACAGCTCCTCTGTGACGATGGCGGGAACGAGCTCGCCCGTCTCATCCTTGAACATGACCCACTCCTCGGGTGGCAGAAACTTTTGCTTTTTGGTGAACATATCCACCACCTTGACCTTGTTACCGACATAGTAGCCCTTGTATTTCGGGTTGGAGATCATACCTGACATGGTTGTGTGGGCGATCCTTTTTCCGTTGTGATTGCGGTAGCCGCGCTCCCAGAAGATGGTCTCGATCTGTTTCATGCTGTACTGATCGGTGGCATATAGCTCGTACAGCTCGCGCACCATGACCGCCTCCTCCGAATCGATCACCAAATGCTTGTTGTCCTTGCGATAGCCGAAGATGCGGCTGTTGCCCAGCACCACGTGGGATCTGATCGCCTGCTGATGCCCGAATTTGACGCGCGAGGAGAGCTTGCGCAGCTCGTCCTGCGCGATGGAGGACATGATGGATAACCGCAGCTCACTGTCCTCGTCAAAGGTGCAAAGCCCGTCGTTCTGAAACAGCACCCCGACGTCGCAGGCGAGCAGGTCGCGGGTGAATTTGATGGAATCCAGTGTGTTGCGGGCAAAGCGTGAGATCTCCTTGGTGATGATCAGGTCGAATTTGTCCTCCTGCGCGTCGGCGATCATGCGGTTGAAGGCATCGCGCTTTTTGGTCGAGATGCCCGAAATGCCCTCGTCGATGTAGCCCTCCACGTATTCCCATGCCTTCTTTTCCTTGATGAAATTGCTGTAGTATGCCACCTGATTGCTCAGTGAATTGAGCTGCTCGTCGCTCTCGGACGATACCCGCGCGTAATAGGTCACCCGCAACGGTGTCTCGTAGATCGACTTGGTGCGCAGCAGCGCGCGAATGCTTAAAAGATCCATCTGAATACCTCCGATCATCAATAAGTTCGCAATATCATGATCAATATCCTCTATTATATCACAAACGAAACGATATTGCAAGAGGGGAACGGATATTTTAGAATAGAGCAGGATTTGACATCATCCCCATGGATCGAAAAGGAAGGGCAGGCGTTCGCGCCTTTGCTAATGCGATAAAGCCCTTCTGTTACCACTTCGGCCTCTTGCCGGACGCGATCATGGCGGTCATGCGGTTATACTCTTGTTCAGTGATCAACCCCTTGCCAAACAGATACTGATTGAAATAATATAACCAAATATCCTCACAAACGCGAACGGGGGATAGTTTTTTTGCTTTTTCGTTCATTTTTGCCATCCTTTCATGCAACCAAGCTCCAAGCATCATTGGGATCTGCTATTATTATGTTAAATAATTGGGAGCTTTAACGTATTTTTTGCATTTGCGGAGGATAATCTTCGTTTTGCCTTAAAATGATCACCCAAATGGAGCGCGGTCATGCTTGGGGGCACGGTTGCAGTGCGACGGATCTGTCGGATCTCCATCGAGAGCGGGATAAGCCTCAAGCCTTGTGCCGGGGCATCCGATGCATGGGCAGATGCTTTTGGTGAAAGCGGTGTGGAGGGGATGCTCGGCACGCCCGTCATCGCTGCCACATCGGCGCTCTTTGCGCCGATTACACACTGCCGCAAGCGGATAAAGCGGCATACAAAAAACACCACTTTCCTGTGTCGGAGGTGGTGTTTTGCTTATGATAGGCAAGTATGGTCAGATCAGCATCAGAAAGAACAGCAAGGCGACCGTGCCTGTGATATATTTCCAGAGTCCGATCAGGGTCGCGGCGTAGGCAGCCGAATATTTTCTGTGCAGAGCGGCGGCGATCCGTCTGTTTCGCAGCGAGAGGATCAGCGAGAGAATCGCAAAGAGAATCGCCGTTACGACAGCAAAGAGTAAAAGCCCACGACCTGCGGCAGGCGGCGCGGGGGACATGGCATACGACGATGGATTCAGCGTACTTGGTACGCTCGGCTCCTGTCCTTGTTCGTCGTGGAGCAGATAATCCACCGAAACGCCAAACAGTTGGGATAGCTGCAAAAGATTTTCCGCATCGGGGATCGTATTGCCCATTTCCCAGCGGGAGATTGCCTGTCGGGAAACGCCGAGTCGTTCCGCCAGTGCCTCTTGAGATAAGCCTGCTTTTTTGCGACAGGATAAAATTTTTTCGGAGAAGGTCATGATCATCCATCCTTTCAGAGCTGATGTGAGACTATTGTATCAGAAAAGACAGAATAAATCAACCACCAGCGTGTTACATTTGCGCAACGCAACGTGACACGCGCCGTTCGCAGATCAAAATATCGGTGGGCTTTGCATATGCGTCAATCTCTGAAATACAGATCTCTGGTATATACCTTATCCAACACATCGGCAAGGTCGTCGTGATAACGGTTGGCAAGGATGACATCGGCGCTCTGCTTGAAGACGGCAAGATCGCGGACGACGCGGCTGTTGAAAAAGGCGGAGTCACGCATGGTAGGCTCGTAGATGATGACCTCGATGCCCTTGGCTTTGATGCGTTTCATAACGCCTTGGATAGAGGACTGGCGGAAGTTATCGCTGCCCGCCTTCATGGTCAGACGATAAATGCCGACCGTTTTAGGGTGCTTGGCGATGATCTGATCTGCGATAAAATCCTTGCGAGTACCGTTGGCGGCTACGATGGCGGAGATGATATTCTGCGGCACGTCGTTGTAATTGGCGAGCAGCTGCTTGGTGTCCTTGGGGAGACAATAACCGCCGTAGCCGAAGGAGGGATTGTTGTAATGCGTACCGATGCGGGGATCCAGCCCGACGCCCTCTATGATGGACTTGGTGTCAAGCCCGCGCACGGCAGCGTAAGTGTCCAGCTCATTGAAAAAGGAAACGCGCAGTGCCAAATAGGTGTTGGCGAACAGCTTGACTGCCTCTGCCTCGGTCGGGTTCATATATCGGACCTCGATGTCCTCCTTGACGGCTCCCTCCCTGAGCAGTGCGGCAAAGGTCTGTGCAGCCTTTTCCAGCCGTTTGTTGCCAACGGGAACGCCGACAATGATACGGCTGGGGTAGAGATTGTCATAAAGCGCTCGTCCCTCGCGTAGAAATTCGGGGCTGAAGAGAATGTTATCGCAGCAAAAATCAGCCCGTGCCTTTTCGGTAAAGCCGACGGGGACGGTGGATTTGATGATCATGACGGCGTCGGGATTGACCTCGATGACCTGCGCGATGACGCTCTCTACACTGGAGGTGTCAAAATAATTCTTGGAGGGATCGTAGTTGGTCGGGGTGGAAATGATGACCATCTCGGCATCCCGATATGCGGCAGTGCCGTCGGTGGTGGCGCTCAGATCCAATTCCTTGGTGGAAAGATATTCCTCGATTTCGCGGTCTGCGATCGGGGATTTTCTTGCGTTGATCATCTTTACCTTTTCTTCGACGATGTCAACGGTGGTGACGTTATGGTGTTGCGATAACAAAATTGCCATAGAAAGACCGACATAGCCGGTTCCTGCGACTGCAATCTTCATACATAATACCTGATGGGGAGACGTGGGACGCATCGTCGGAACACGTCTCTCCGTGCCTTTCATGATTTGATATGTTTGCGGAGCGACGGCATCTGTCTTTGATGCCGCGCACGGCGTTATGAGGTTGCAAGCGACAGTCCCTATGGTGTCTCCTATGGCAACTGCGTAATGCAATATATTTAGTTTTGTGTAAGGGGTGGTAAGTTATACCCGATAAAATTGTTTATACCACTCGGCAAAGCGGCGAAGTCCGTCGCGCAGCGAGGTGGAGGGCTTAAAACCGAAATCGCGCTCCAGCGCCGAGGTGTCGGCGTAGGTGATCGGCACGTCGCCGGGCTGCATGGGAACCAGCTTTTTATGCGCCTCAAAGTCGTAGTCGGCAGGCAACACCTCGGCGCGGATCAGCTCCTCTTGCAGAATGGTTACGAAATCCAAAAGGTTTTCGGGATTGTTGTTGCCGATGTTGTAGACGCGATAAGGAGGCAGTGGCAGACCGTCCTCGCCGTTCTGCTTTTCGGGGGCGTTCTGCATGACGTGCTTGACTCCTGTGACGATATCATCCACATAGGTGAAATCGCGCTTGCAATTGCCGAAGTTGAAGATCTCGATGGTCTGACCCTTGCGCAGCTTGTTGGTAAAGCCGAAGTAGGCCATGTCGGGGCGGCCTGCGGGACCGTAGACCGTGAAGAAACGCAAGCCCGTGGAGGGAATGTTATAGAGCTTGGAGTAGGAGTGCGCCATCAGCTCATTGGACTTTTTGGTTGCGGCGTAAAGGCTGACAGGATTGTCGACTTTATCGTCGGTAGAGTAGGGAATCTTCTTGTTGGTGCCGTAAACCGATGAGGAGGAGGCGTAAACCAGATGCTCGACCGGGTGGTTACGGCAAGCCTCAAGGATATTGTAAAAGCCGATGATGTTACTCTCAATATAGACGTCGGGATTGGTAATGGAATAGCGCACGCCCGCCTGTGCTGCTAAATTGACGACGACAGCAAAGCTGTATTCCTCAAACAGACGGTCGATCAGCGCGCGATCGGCAAGGTTCCCCTTGACGAACGTCCAAGAACAATCGGGGTGCTCGGCAGCCAGCTTATCAATCTCGCCAAGGCGATAGTCCTTGATCGAAACGTCGTAATAATCGTTCATATTGTCAAGTCCGACGATCTTGATACTCTGCACGGTGCGCAGCAGCTCCATGACCAAGTTTGAGCCGATAAAGCCGGCCGCGCCGGTGACCAGAACGGTTTTGTTTTTCAAATCAATATTGGGTGTCAACATATGATTCCTCTATACTCCTTTTGTACCTTTTCATAGCTTTCGAGATCTCCGATATCGTATCTCTTCCCGGGGATCTGCATGGCGTAGACAGGTGTCTGCTGACAGAGCCAGACAATGTAGTTGCCGGGGGCGTCCACACCGCAGCCTGCCTCGATCCCCTTACTGATCAGACGCGCATCCTCCTTGGTAAAATAATAAAAGGGCGTGCAGCACCAGTTGGTCGCAGGTGTGGGAGATTTTTCGGTCATTTCGAGAATCTTATCGTCTTGGTCTACTGTGACCACACCGCACTTGACCAGCTTTTGCAGGCGCGGCTCATAATATCGCATAATGGCAGATGCCTGCTTTCGCTTGGCATATTGGATAAATTCGGTCAGGGAGAAATCCAACAGATTATCCCCCGCAATGACCAGAACCTCCTCATCCAAGCCCAGACGGTCGATGGCAAACTGAATGTCGCGTACCGCGCCAAGGCGAGTCTCATTGCTGCTTGTGCCGTCGTCCACGACGGTGACCTTCTGGGGCTTTTTAGCAGCCCACGCGTCGAAATGATGTGCGAACTTGTGATTGGAAATGACAACGTACTCGTCGACCGCACCCAGCGTGTCAATGTCGTCGATCAACCAATCCAGAATGGTCTTTCCCCCAACCTCAAGCAAGGGCTTAGGAAAATTTTCGGTCAGCGGGTAAAGACGCGTCGCGTATCCCGCTGCTAAAATTAAACATTTCATAGTTATTTTTTCAAGGGAAACTTCTTGAAAGAAGTTTCCCTTGACCCTTCAAGAACTTTTATAAATTTTTATCAAATAAACCATAGAACGCAAAACCCCTTTTTGAAAGGTTTTGGAGATTCCAAAGAACCTTTTTCAAAAGGTTCTTTGGCGGGTGCAGGGCAGAGCCCTGCGTCAAATCAATTTCACGCCGTCCGCGCTCTCGCAGATGTGAACGGAGTATTTGCCCTCAAGATGCGGGAAGGCGGCGAGGTATTCGCGGGTGACCTTCTCCTTGATCGCATCTTCATAGGCGGGATCGATCAACGCCATGCAGCAGCCCTTAAAGCCCGCGCCAGAGAAACGGCCGCCGTAGATGCCGTCGGTCTCGGTCATGATATCATACAGCTTTTTGAGCTCGGGCGAGCCGGTCTCCCAGTTGTAGATCGAGGAACGGCCGCTTTCAAAGGACAGCTTACCATAGGCCTCAATGTCGCCTCTGCGCCACGCCTCAGCCCCCTTTTGCACGCGGTCAAATTCGGTGTACCAGTGCTCGGCGCGCTTTGCCCAACTTTTTGGCAACTTGTCCTTATACTGCTCAAAGATCTCACGGGGAACGTCGCGCAGATTGGTCTCATTGAACTTGCCGTAAGGAAGGCCGGCCAACGCCTTGAGTGCGTAGGCCGCGCTGCGCGCCTCATCTACACGCATATTGAAGGCGGAACCCGCCAGCGTGCGCTCGATACCCGAGAAGAAAATGGCAATTTTGTAGGGTTTCATGCTCGGATGCTGGGGGATCAGCTCATAAGTGTCGTCTTTGGTGTCAAGATAAAGCAGATGTCCTTTGCGGCAGTAAACCTCGCAGGATTGATCCAGCTTGCCGCAGGAAACGCCGACGTATTGGTTTTCTGCCTCCATCGAAATGTCGATCAGCTCTCGCTCGGTCAACTTGATGCCGTTCATGTGGGAGAGGGCGGAGAGGAAGGTGATGATGACCGCCGCCGAGGAGGAAAGGCCACCGATGGGCAGCTCGCCGTCCACGATGGCGCAAAGCCCCGTGCGCAGCGGATAACGCTTGTTGAGCGCGATGGTTGCGCCGCGCAGATGGTCTGCCCAGTCGTCCTGCTTGACCGAGGGCGTGGAGGCAACGTGCCACTGTGCCCGCTTGGGGAACTGCAACGAGGCGATCTCAATCACGCCGTTTTGCTTGGGACCGTAGGCGATATGGATGCCCTTATTGATGGCAAAGCCTGTGATCTTGCCCAAGTTGTGATCGGAATGCGCACCGATCGGGCAGATGCGGTAGGGCGTGAAGGCAACGTGCTCGGGGGCGCGTAAATATGTATTTTCAAAAGCATCGACTACCTTGCCCGTCGCGCCCTCGGTGGTGTATCGCGTTGTTGTATGCGCAACGGATGCGTCCTGCTCGTTCGCGCTTGCATATTCGCGTGTCCGTCCATCTAAGGGCTTTTTGGTGTCATCGGGGATCATCCATGTTTTTCCGCTTTTCTTGGCACCCACGATCCGACCGTTGCGACATAAGGCAGTGATCCTGCGTTCGGATAACAACCAGACCTCTGCCGCACGTTTGACGTCCATGTATTCCATGACATAAGCTCCTTTATGTTTTGTTTTCCACGGTATTATAACATAAATCAACGCAAATGTCAAGATACAATTTGATATTTATCGTACTTTTCGTGCAAAATAAAAAATTCCCGACAAAACCATCGGGAAATGTAATGAAGTATAACACTTCAAGACGAATAAACAAAAACCACTGAATTTTCCTTGGATTTCAAGAATTTTCGGTGGCAACATTATGATATTTGACCATATTTTGACTATGAATCGATTATACGCAGCGAGTAAATAGTCTTACGGCGTTTGTTCTCCCGCCTGACCATGAAAGACCATGAATAGACTCCGACAACTGCGAAAAGCGTCATTTTTTGTCATGATTGGAGGTATATCGTGCGTATTCAGCAAGATGTTTCCTGCTGTGACAAAAATATTTTACTATTTTTTTATCTTTTTTGCCCGTAAAGCATTGACTAATTGGCATATTTGTGTTATAATTACGGTGTCATTGTATGCGAATGGGACTCTGTACCCATTTTTATGCAATCTTGAAGTGTTATACTTCATTACACCCCCGAAAATGCGCGAAAGGAGTCGAAAATGGGCATTATGTTGTACAAACACAATGCAGACGCGTATGCGTCGGCTCTTTCGATGCTGCATGAGGTGGGGCGCGCGGCGGTGGTGCATCCGACGGGAACGGGAAAATCGTTCATCGCATTCAAGCTGTGCGAGGATTTTCCCGAGGCATCGGTCTGCTGGCTCTCGCCGTCCGAGTACATTTTCAAGACCCAGCTCGAAAACTTGGCTGCCGTGTCGGATGGATTCGTGCCCGAAAATATAAAATTCTTTACCTACGCCAAGCTGATGAACATGAATGAGGACGAGATCGCGCTGATCAAGCCCGATTACATCGTGCTTGACGAGTTCCATCGCTGTGGTGCGCAGATGTGGGGGAAGGGTGTGAGTACCCTGCTTACCGCTTATCCCGACGCGCCCGTGCTGGGGCTTTCCGCGACGGCGGTGCGTTATCTGGACAACCGACGGGATATGTCCGACGAGCTGTTCTGTGGCAACGTCGCCTCCGAAATGACACTGGGTGAGGCTATCGTCCGCGGTATTCTGACCGCACCGAAGTACGTGCTTTCGGTCTTTTCCTACCAAAAGGATCTGGAAAAATACCAAGCCCGTGTACGCTCGGCAAAGAGTAAAGCTGTACGCGACGGGGGTGAGAAAATTCTTGAGGCGCTGCGCCGTGCGCTGGATAAGGCGGACGGGCTGGACGTCATTTTCGACAAGCACATGAGTGAGCGCGCAGGGAAGTATATCGTTTTCTGTGCCAACTACGAGCATCTGTGCGAGATGGTCGAGAAGTCGAGAGAGTGGTTTACCAAGGTTGACCCCGCGCCGCATATCTATATGGCATACTCCGACGACCCGCTGACCAGCCATGCTTTTGTCTCCTTCAAGCAGGACGACAGCGATCATCTCAAGCTGCTCTTCTGCATCGATATGCTCAACGAGGGCATCCATGTCGACGACGTCAGCGGCGTCATTCTGCTGCGTCCGACCATTTCTCCCATTATATATAAGCAGCAGGTCGGGCGCGCGTTGTCCGCGAGCAAAAAGAACAACGCCGTTATCTTCGACATTGTGCTCAACATCGAAAACCTTTACAGCATTGGTGCGGTTGAGGAGGAGATGGAGATCGCGACGGCTTATTATCGTTCGCTGGGGCTGGAGGGCGAGATCGTCACCGAGCATTTTCAGGTCATCGACGAGGTGCGGGATTGTATCGCACTGTTTGATCGGCTCAATGATACGCTCACCGCATCCTGGGAGCTGATGTATGATGCTGCCAAATATTTTTATGAGGAAAACGGCAATCTCGACGTGCCAAAGCGTTATGTCACCGCCGATGGGTTGACCCTTGGTGTGTGGTTGAATACACAGCGGTTGGTGCACGAGGGCAAGGTCAACGGCATTCTGACCGACGCGCAGATTGAAAAGCTGAACGCCATTGGGATGCGCTGGGAGAGCGTTCGTGACCTCGCTTGGGAGAAGAACTACGCAGCCGCTGTGGCGTATCGCGCCGAGCACGGCGACCTGCTGGTCAATATCAATCATAACAATTACCGCGGCGTGGCGCTCGGTCGCTGGATCGCGCAGCTGCGCTCTTACCGTAAAAATAAAATTCAAAGTGCCTATCTGACCGAGGCGCGTATCCGAAAATTGGACGAAATCGGCATGGTGTGGGACGTTCCTGACTACCTTTGGGAGAAGAATTACCACGCTGCTGTCGACTATCATCGCACCTACGGAAATCTGGATGTGCCTTTGTACTATGTCACAGAGGACGGCATCCGTCTTGGCGCATGGCTCGCCAGCCTGCGGACAGCAAAGAACAACGCCAACTCCAAGCGCGCCCCCTTGAGCGAGGTGCAGCTTACACTGCTCGCCGAGCTCGGGTTTTCGTGGAAAAACAAGCACGATACCACATGGGAGCGCTCCTACGCCGCTGCCTGCGCCTATAAGCGTAAGCACGGTGACCTCAATATTCCCGTCGCTTATATCACCGAGGACGGCTGCCGCCTCGGCCGCTGGATCCGCCGCCAACGCGACGCCCTGCCAACCATGTCCGAGGCTCGACGAGAAAAGCTCTCACTGATCGGGGTGGGGGAGGGGCGGAATCCCGCAGCGCGAGTGTAAGTGAGAAATGAAAACAATGTGGACAATGTGAACAACAACCTTCTGATCCTCGAAACGGGGATATCTATATCTGAGTGATGTAGTGAACACCATCCTCATGAGGTACAATGCTATAAGTTAAAAATCCTTTTGAGCCGCGAAATAAAACGCTTTTAATCCCTTTGAGTCGGCGACAGACAAAGTCTGGATTTTGTCGTAAACTGCACAAAAATACGCGTGTATAACGCACATTACATTGTGCAAGTAATAATAAAAATGACACCTAAAAAAGTGCCAAACCGCAGGGAGATTCACACAGGAAAAACCAGACCCCTTTGAGTCACTTATGTACAAAGAAAATAACCTCTGCGTCATTCGTCTCATTTGATGGACAGTGGATGATGAAGTAGTATGACGCAGCAGTATAACGCAGCAGTATAACGCAGCAGTATAACGCAGCAGTATAACGCAATTAACTGAGATGACCACAAGACCATTCAAAAAAAACACACATTACTTACACAATTTGGGGAGTAGAGGAACATGGAGAAGAGAGTTATCAGTTTTAGCCCGCCGGATATTTCAGAACTTGAAATCGCTGAAGTAAACGAGGCTCTGCGTTCTGGTTGGATCACTACTGGTCCGAGAACGAAAATGCTGGAGTGCCGTCTGGCGGCTTATATTGAAACTGGCAGAACTGATGTGGATTGCACCACGAAGGAAGCAATCGCTAAGTACAGCCAGAAGGTTGTGTGCCTCAACTCCGCAACAGCAGCTGAGGAGCTGAACCTTCGCATTCTTGGCGTTGGCCCCGGTGACGAAGTTATCGTTCCGGCTTATACATATACCGCTTCCGCTTCTGCTGCTATCCACTGTGGTGCTACTGTCAAGTTCGTGGATATCCAGAAGGATGGCGATCCAGTAACGCACATGCCTGAGATGGACTATGCGAAGCTGGAAAAAACAATCACCGAGAAAACCAAGGCGATTATTGTCGTTGATCTCGGCGGTATCGTGGCTGATTATGAGAGGATCTTTGAGATCGTGGAGAAGAAGAAGGCGCTCTTCACTCCCATGGTCTCTGATGGCAATCCGCTGAATGATCTGTCCGCACGTATCCAGAAGGCTATTGGTCGTGTAGCAGTCGTTGCTGATGATGCCCACAGTCTTGGTGCAAGTCGTATGTTTAAGGGCGAGAAGAAGTATTGCGGTGCTATTGCTGACTTCACCTCTTTCTCTTTCCACGCTGTGAAGAACTTTACAACCGCCGAAGGCGGTGCAAGTGCTTGGCTGGAAATCTCTGGAGTGGAAGATAAGGAAATCTATAAGTTCTTCCAGCTGTTGTCTCTGCATGGTCAGAACAAGGACGCTTTGGCGAAGACCAAGATCGGTGCTTGGGAGTATGACATCATCGGCCCCTGGTATAAGTGCAACATGACGGATATTATGGCTGCAATTGGTCTCAGACAGCTTGACCGTTATGAGGGGATGCTGGATCGCCGTGTAGAGATGATGAAACGTTATGATGAGACCTGTGATGGGCTGGGTATCAAGCACCTCGTTCACCACACTGATTTCATGGATAGTTCTAATCATCTCTACCTGATCCGTGTTCTTGGAATAGACGAGGAACAGCGTAACGTGATCATCGAGAAGATGGCTGAGCGCGGTGTGGCTACGAACGTCCACTACAAGCCCTTGCCGATGATGACGGCGTATAGGGAAAGCAGTGGTGGGATTGAGCTGTATGGAAATAGCTATGATTACTACAAGAATCTGATCACATTGCCGCTGCATACGAAATTGACTGATGAAGACATTGAGTATGTTTGCGAGATGCTGAAGGAAGTTATGAAGGAATTCAATTGAGGTACTGAAGCATGTATAAGAAGTTTGTTAAGCGATTACTGGATATAATCATTTCCCTGATTGCACTTCCTTTCGTAGGTCTTGTAATTCTGATCTTCGCTCCAATTATCTACCTGACAGACAGAGGTCCGGTGTTTTACAATGCGACTCGCAGGGGCATGAATGGTAAGGTCTTTAAAATGTTTAAGCTGCGTTCGATGAAGGTGAATGCACCTGTGCTGAAGAATGCAGACGGTTCTACATATTCTGGAGACGATGACCCCCGTGTAACAAAGATCGGTCGTATCATGCGTAAACTTTCCATTGACGAGCTGCCGCAGATTCTGAATGTGCTGATCGGTGACATGAGTTTTGTTGGACCGCGTCCGAATCTGGCGACTGGTAATTATGAAGAGTTTGATGAAAAACGCAAAAAGCGTCTCACAGTTCGTCCGGGTATTACTGGATATTCGCAGGCATATTTCCGCAATTCCATCCCACAGGAGCAGAAGTTTGAAAACGACTGCTACTATGTGGATCATGTATCTTTCATTTTCGATGTGAAGATTCTGATTCAGACAGTTCTGAGTGTTCTTGGCTCTAAGAACATCAACTATCAGGAAAGTATTGATAAGAGTGCTGGAACAGCAAACGAAACTGTTGCTGAAAAGAAGGATGAGGTACAGGTATGAAGCGGTTACTTATAATTGGGGCTTCGGTATTGCAGGTACCTGCTATCCGTAAAGCGAAGGAACTGGGGCTGTATGTAGCGGTAGCGGATTACAACCCGAATGCTGTGGGTATTCCACTGGCTGACGAGTATTACAATGTCTCGACTATCGATGAAGAAGGCGTATATCGGGCAGCAAAGGAGTTCAAGGCTGATGGCATTATGACTCTTGCTACTGATATGCCTATGCGTTCACTGGCGTATGCTTGTGAAAAGCTGGGTCTGGTAGGCTTGGCATACGACTCTGCTGTTAAAGCGACAGATAAGGGCGAGATGATCAAGACTTTTGAAACAGCGAAAGTTGAACATCCATGGTATCAGATTATCCCTGGCGGTACAAAACCTACGCCGGGTACTTTTACGTTTCCGCTGATTACGAAACCTACAGACAATTCCGGCAGCCGCGGAGTTATGCTGGTGCATAACGAAGATGAGCTGGCAGAAGCATTAAGCTATTCCTCTGAAAACGGTCGGCGCGGTGATGTCATCATGGAAGAGTATATGCAGGGACCAGAGGTCAGCGTAGAAGTTATGGTTTCTCACGGTGCACCTCACGTCCTTCAGATTACAGACAAGCTGACGACTGGTGCGCCTCACTTTGTGGAAATGGGACATTCTCAGCCCTCACGTCTGCCGGAAGAAGCACAGGATGCAATCCGTGATCTGGCAAGCCGTGCGGCACTGTCTGTGGGAATCCAGAATGGACCGGCTCATGTGGAGATCATTCTCACAAAGAACGGGCCGAAGATGGTCGAACTTGGGGCGCGTATGGGTGGCGACTGCATCACTACGCATCTCGTACCTCTGTCTACCGGTATTGATATGGTAGGTAATACAATCAAGATTGCACTCGGGGAAGATCCGGATCTGGAACAGAAATTGTGGAATGGTTCTGCGATTCGTTACTTTAATGCACCGCATGGTGTGATCCGTGAGATCAGTGGTGTAGAAGAAGCTGAGATGTTGTATGGTGTACAGGAGATCACCTTTGTGAAGCAAGTAGGCGATACTGTTGGTGATATCGGCAGCAGTACAGACCGAGTTGGTTTTGTCATTGCACAAGCGGACAATGCTGAAGAAGCAGTGAAAGTTTGTGAACGAGTGCTGCAGATGGTGAAAATTATAGTTGAGTGAGGTATAAGATGAAATATCCTGAATTAAGTGGGAAGCGTTTGTTAATTCTTGGAGGTAGCCTTTGGAAAAATGCAATAAAGGATTTTGCTGACGAGAATGATATTACTTTGATTGCAACTGGTAATGATCAGACAGCTGGTATTTTTGAGATCGCTGATGAAAAATATAGCGTTAACTCAACTGATCAAGATGCAATGAAGAAGTTAATTAAAGATGCCGAAATTGATGGTGTGTACATGGGGGGGAGCGAGGCAGTCATATCTGCAGCCTGCCAGTATATTAATGAACTCGGCTTACCCTGCTATTGTACACATGACCAGTGGGAATATTTGCAGAACAAGAGCAATTTTAAAGAGTTGTGTATTCAACATGATTTGCCAGTTGTTCCTCGTTATATGATTGATAAGGGAATCGAAAATGCTGTTCCGGAAAATGAATATCCCGTCATCACCAAACCAACAGATGGTTGTGGGAGCAGCGGTTTTTCTGTCTGCCATAACATTGATGAATTGAAGAAAGGTTATGCCGTAGCAGCTAAAGAGTCACCGACAGGTAGTGTTATTATTGAAAAGTTTGTTCCTAATGATGGAGTGGTTGTTTTCTATACTGTTAGTGAAGGCAAGCTTTTATTCTCTGGTCTAGAAGATAAGTATCCTGTTCGTTATGAGAAACAAGGAAGCTACGTTGGCGGTTTGTTTATTTGCGAAAGCGACCTATCGGAGTCTTTCCGAGCGCAGTATGAAGAACGCATTGAAAGAATGATTCAGTCGATCGGAATCAAGGAAGGTTCATTCTGGATTGAAGTTTTCCACCATGGAGATAGTTTCTATTTCAATGAAGTCGGTTTCCGATATGGAGGTTCAGCATCAATCTACTTTGTAGATTATAAACATGGCATCAATCAAGTAGCGGCAGATATATATTACGCACTAACAGGTACGAGTAAAACAAATGGCTTTACTTCGCTGATTCCTGACACTGTTCCTAAAAAGCGATTTTATGCTGTGTATCCATTTTACTGTGGTGCAGGTACAATTCAAAAGGTGCAGGGGATTGAAGAAGCGCGGCAGATGACAAATATAGTTACGCTACCGCTTATTCACGGTGAGGGGTCTCAAATAAAGGATACTGGCTCTTTTTCACAGGTCGTTGCACTTGCTCACTTTGTTTTTGAAACAGAAGCAGAACTCAAGGATACCATTGAAGAATTACATAAAAAACTAAAATTTTTCAATGGAACGGGAGTCGATTTAACCCTTAGAATGCTTAAAACAAGCCAACTAAAACTAAAAAACAATTTAGGAGAGAGATGATAAAGATGAAAAGCAATCCCACGACGCTGTTAATATCGTCAAATGATCAAAAAAGTATTTTATCCAGAAATTTACCTGAAGCAATTGGCATAATTGAAGCTGCATTTGAAAAGAAGATTTCCGGTGAGATTCTTCTTCCAGATAAGATATCTGTTATCTTTGATGAAGAAACACAGAATCGAATTAATTGTATGCCTGGTGCCTTGCTTAAAGATAAGGTTTATGGTGTCAAGTGGGTTGCTGTATTTCCGGAAAACCCTAAGGAAGGATATAGAAATGTAACTGGAACGATGATTTTGTCAGAACTGACGCACGGACATACACTCTCTGTGATGGATGCAGGGTATCTGACGGAAATACGCACTGCTTCTATCGGTGCAACTGCTGCAAAGTATTTGGCACGGGAAGATGCCAAGACAATTGGATTTATCGGTGCGGGACAACAGGCCAGGCGGCATCTTGATATGGTGAAGATCGTCAGACCTGAGATCAAAACGTGTTATGTGTCTTCGTTGGCTGATGGATCTACTGAACGCTTTATTGAAGAAGAAAAACTTCTACATCCTGATATGGAGTTTATTGATTGTCAGGACAATTATGAGAAGGCGGTAATCGATGCGGACATCGTTGTAACTGCAATAAGCGGACAGGAACCCATATTAAAAGCAAAATGGATCAAGAAGGGAGCATTTTACATCCATGTTGCTGGATGGGAAGATGAGTATGCTGTTCCGAAACTAGCATCAAAAATTGTCTGTGATGATTGGGAATGCATCAAGCATAGAACGCAAACGATTAGTCGTATGTACAAGGAAGGAGTGCTGACAGACGATGAGATCTATAGTGATCTTGATGAGATAGTGACTGGCAGAAGACTAGGGCGAGAAAATGATGAAGAGTTCATTTACTTCTGTTCAGTGGGATTAGCATTTGTTGATGTTTCCTTTGCAAAATACATTTACGATAAGTGCATAGAGCAAAGGAAAGGAACTAAATTTCAGTTTTAATATGTGCAATGCTCAAATAGGATTTTACTTTCCGAAGTTAATGCTAACTGTGATGGAATGAGTGACCACGTCTCTTTGATTGAAATTATTCTAGAAGAGAATATGTCATTACAAATAGCATGGCAAAAAAAGGTTGCTTAATTATGGAGGATGGTTATGCGTATATTGAAGTTGCCGGGCTATTTTTATCCGGAACAGATTTCTAGTTCTCATCTGACAAAGGATTTGAACGAAGCGTATTTAAAAGCAGGATTCACCTTTGTAAATTATGTTCCGACGCCTACGAGGGGAATCAGCGATGAAGTGCGTAAGGAATATAAAACAAAAAAATATGAGGAGTTGGATGGCGGGAAGGTTATTGTTCATCGTTTCTCCATGTTCCGAGAGGGTAAGAATCCTATTCAGAGAACAATTCGATATGTGTTGGTGAACATCATTCAGTACTTCAAGGGCTCGTCTGCAAAGGATATTGATTTGATTCTCTCAGGCAGTACGCCGCCTACACAAGGACTGCTCTGCGGGTTGGTCAAGAAAAGACTGAGTAAGAGATACGGTAAAGAAGTACCATTTGTGTATAATCTTCAGGATGTTTTTCCGGATTCTCTTGTCAACGCCAAGATGACGAAAAAGGGAAGTTTGATCTGGAAGATCGGTCGCAAAATAGAGGATTTTACATATTGTAGTGCCGATAAGATAATTGTGATCTCTGAAGATATAAAAAAGAATATCATGGATAAAGGAGTTCCGGAAGAAAAAATTGAGATCATTCCCAATTGGATTGATACAAAAAAGGTTGTTCCGATTGAGAGAAAAGATAATGTTCTTTTTGATGAACTAAATCTGGATAGAGAGAAGTTCTATGTGACATATGCCGGAAATCTTGGTACTGCACAAGGTATAGATACAATTATAGAGACCGCTAGATTAATGACAGAGAATGCTGCGATTCAAGTTGTATTATTTGGTGATGTCGCAAACAAGAAAGATATTGTTGAGCAGATTAAGGGTTTGCCTAATACAGCAATATTTCCTTTGCAGCCGCAATCTCGTGTTTCGGAGGTTTACAGCATAGGGGATCTTTCAATAGTTGCGTGCAAAAAAAATGTTGGTGGAGGTGCAGTGCCAAGTAAAACATTTAGCATAATGGCAACCGCAACTCCGATTTTACTCAGTTTCGATAAGGATACAGCGCTGTGGAATTTGATTCAAGCCCATGATTGCGGTTACGTAACTGAAGCTGAAAACCCAGTAGCGATGAAAAATGCTATATTGTGTGCATTTAGCGACACGAATGAATGTAGAAATAAGGGACTGAGAGGTCGCAGCTTGGTTGAAACGTCCTACGATAAACTCAAGGGGACTCAAAAATATGTTGATGTGATATATTCACTAGTGACTCATCATTAACTCTGAGCAAGATGTCTGTCCGCTTGATGAAAGAGAAAGGGAATATTTATGAAGAAAAAAATACTGGTTTTTAATGGATACTATGTTCCGGCAAAGAATTACGGTGGCCCTACAACAAGTATGGTTACGATTGTCGATCATTGTAGTGAAGATAATCAGTTCTATATTGTTGCAGCAAATCATGATTTGAATGATAGTAAGATCTTTGATGGAATCAATGAAGGGTGGAACAGTGTTGGAAAGGCACAAGTTTTGTATACTGATACGAAACAACTTCGCTGGAATCCCAAAGCTATCTCAAATTTGATAGAAGAAGTTCAGCCAGATATGGTTTGGCTTGTAGGAATTATGGTGCCGTATACCAAATGGCCTATCGCAGCGGTTTGTAGAAAGAAGAGAATACCGTATTTAATTTCTCCACGCGGAGAAGTGTGCGAGAATGCCATCTCTTTGAAACACACAAAGAAAAAGGCAATCGTGACCCTGGCCAATCTGTTAGGTGTATATAAAGGAGCATACTATCACTCAACGAGCGATGAGGAAACGGAAGGACTTGTTAAGTATTTCAAAGCTCCGCGTGAACGTATTTTCTTTGCATCAAATATTGCAAAGGCCTCTCATGCGGTTACTCGTGAGATAGAGAAAGAGTCTGGATCATTGAAAATGGTATTTATTTCAAGAATCCAAGAGAAGAAGAATATCCTGACTGCTATCCAAGCGGCGAATAAACTTAAGGGAAATATAGTTTTTGATATCTACGGTCCTATGGAATCAGAGGAATATTGGGCCAAGTGCGAGGATGAAATCAGAAAATCCCCCCGTAACGTTACAATTCGACATTGCGGAGCTCTGCCTGCTGAAAAAGTTGCAGAGACATTTAGTAAATACCACTGCTTTGCGTTCCCAACTTTGAGCGAAAATTATGGACATACAATTGCTGAAGCACTGTCTGTGTCTTGTCCTGTTCTTTTGTCCAAAGGAACTACGCCTTGGGATGACTTGAATGTAGTTGCTGGATTCACCCATGAACTAAATAATGTAGAAATGCTGGCTGATGGTATGCAGAGATTAGTGGACACGGATCAGGTGCAGTATAACCAGCTCATCACATCCACAGGGCAGTATTTCAATAAACGTATGCAGATGGATGGAGCAGTACAGAATCATCTCAATATGCTTAAACAGGTAATGTCGGTTATTTCATGAAAAAATGAGTATTTACAAGGAAGATGTTGCCGTAATAGTTAATACTTGTATTTTATGTATCAAGTTAACCGATAATGAGGAAATTTTATGTAACCGTATGGTTATAATATTTTAAATGTTGAATTTGATGCAGAAATGGAGATATATCTTTGAAAATACGGACAATAATTGTGAGCAAAAGCGCATGGATAACGTTACTTACCAGAATTCTGCCTTTGTTCTTGTTATGCCTTAATTATGTACTATATAATTCATTAGGGATAGGATTATTTAAAATGCCATTGCGTATTGTGGCAATGGTATTGGTTTTATGCGGTTGGGTATTTAGAAGAAAGAAAACAATTGACGGCAAAGTGTTCCTATTCCTATTCATAGTAGTGCTTGAGAGCTTTTATAACAGTGCAGAAACATTGAACATATTGGCTGCATTGCTATTTGCAATATGTGGAAGTGATGATGTTAAAGCAGAAGAAAAAGCATTATTTTATGTTAGTGTATTGATTACTTCACTATTTTTTGTCTTCTTATTTTTGGGCATGGTGGAAAGCAGAACATATATTTCTACAACAGGGCGCATAAGGACAACAATGGGTTTTGATAATCCCAATGTTGCGGCACTCTTTTTCTCATCAGCATTATATCTGTTTGTTCTGTGTAGAGAGAAAATCAAAAATAGACATTTAGTAGTGGCTGCTGTTCTTGAATTAGTAGTATTTTATTTTACTGACAGTAGAGCAAGTTTCTTTGCTTTTCTGTGCTTCGTGGTGTTGGTTTATATTATGAGATTGAGTATATTTCAAAAAAAGAACTCAGTACTTATCTATGCTAGTGATGCTTTTTTTGTAATCCATTTATTAAGTATGTTCTTTGCAGAATACTTGATGCCACTAAATAGTCTGTTGAGTGGACGAATAATGCATTTTATCAACATGACAAATGAAGCGGGATTGATGCGGTACTTGTTTGGCGGTTCTCCGCTGCGAAGTGATAATTTTTTCTATATGTTGATGTTCAAATACGGAATTTTTATTTATGGTTTATTTGCGCTTATGGTGCATTTTGCAATGGAACGATTAATCAAAAAAAAGTATTATGCGGAGGCGGCTTTTATATTTGCTCATCTCCTGTTAGGCTTTATGGAAAGCAGTATAATTAGGCCTGAAATAGCGTCTGTAATGATGGTTTGGGTACTTATCTTTTCAAATACGAAAAGAAATGGAGAGATAAATCAAAGCGTACTGGGAACAGTATAGGGTAATTAGTATATAGAATTGCTTGAGATGAGGATAAGAAATTGAGCAAGAACATATTCAAGAGATTCGATGTGTTGGGGACATTTGTAAAAGGCGCTTCATTGCTAGCAGCCGGTTCAATTTTGGCACAAATAATTGGATTCATCGGATCAATGGCGATGACTCGCTTGTACACAAAGGAAGCAATTGGTATCATGACTATTATTGTTTCTGTATCAAATATGTTTGCAGGCAGTATCAATTGTAGATTCGATTTTGCCATTGTAAAAGAAAAGAAGGAAACGAATATATTCCCATTGATTTCGTTGTCTTTGCTTGTAGGATTGATTTTTTCTGCAACGGTAGCATTCGGGTCTTTGTTATACTTTACAACGAAAGATGAAATTCCTTCTCCTGTTCTTTCTTCCATATTTGTTTTTCTGATGCTGATAGTTACGGCATTTACAAATGTCTTTCGGAGCTACAATAATCGACTGTCTGATTATAAAACAATGACATGGGTTATTGCAATTCGCAAACTGGCTGAAGAAGTAAGTATGGTTCTGTTTGGATTCTTGAAAAGCAACTATGTCACGTTGTTGATTTCGAGAGTTATCGGACAGTTTTTTGGCATGCGACAACAAATTCAGCATGTGCGTCACGACATTGGGAAAATCTTTAAAGTAAAAAAAGATGAAATCAAGGAAGTCTATCGGATACACTGTAAACAACTTTATTTTAGCACTCCAGCTGCCATCATGAACTCGGCTTCTTATTCATTGATAAGTGTTTTCGTTGGTGAGTTGTTCGGAATGGGACAGGTGGCTGTATACTCGATATCGATGTCCGTACTAGGATTACCGCTATCTGTAATTAGCGGCAATATTTCAAAAGTGTATTTTGCCGAGGCATCGAAGGAATATAGGACTAGAGGATGCTTTAGAAGGAGTACAATAAAAACTGCAGGAATCTTAATCCCTTTGTCAATAATTATGTTTATCGGGATGTATTGGTTGATTCCGCTAATTGTGCCATATGTATACGGAAGCCAATACAGTGATGCAGGTGCTTTCATAAGAATTTTAGCCCCCATGTTTGCTGTTAGATTTGTCACATCATCCATGACAACTGGACTGGTGGTAGCTGGATATCAACAACTAGAGGCAGTATTGCAATCACTGTTTTTAATAGTTGCTGTGTTGATTTACATGTGTTGTTCTCACTATAATTGGACCGTACATCAGTTTCTGGAAATATTCACCCTAGGGTATGCAAGCATATATGCTATCTATCTCGTGGCAATTGTGAAGGCATCCATAAAAGTAACAGAACACTAAATTTGGTAAAAAATGTATATTGAAAAAAGGAGAATAACTAGCAATGTCTCTCTTCACTAACAAAACACTCTTAATCACCGGCGGCACCGGCTCTTTCGGTAACGCCGTCCTGAACCGCTTCCTGCGCACTGATATCGGAGAAATCCGAATCTTCTCCCGTGACGAGAAGAAGCAGGATGATATGCGTCATCATTTCCAGGCGACTATGCCAGAGGTGGCAAACAAAATCAAGTTCTACATCGGCGATGTGCGCGACCTGCAGTCTTGTAAGAATGCTATGCACGGCGTTGACTACATATTCCACGCAGCTGCACTCAAGCAGGTTCCTTCCTGTGAGTTCTTCCCCATGGAAGCTGTACGTACCAATGTCATCGGTACGGATAACGTACTGACTGCCGCTATCGAAGCCGGAGTTGAGTGTGTTATCTGCCTCTCCACAGACAAGGCTGCATATCCCATCAACGCTATGGGTATCACCAAGGCTGTGGAAGAAAAGGTCGCTGTAGCCAAGAGCCGTTACAGCGGTAAGACCAAGATCTGCTGCACTCGTTATGGTAACGTCATGTGCAGCCGCGGTTCTGTTATCCCGCTGTGGATCAACCAGATCCGCAACAATCAGCCCATCACCCTGACCGATGGCAACATGACCCGTTTCATCATGAGCCTTGAAGAGGCTGTGGATTTGGTGCTGTTTGCATTCGAGCATGGTGAGAATGGTGACCTGCTGATCCAGAAGGCTCCCGCTTGCACCATCCAGACTCAGGCTGAAGCCGTGTGTGAACTGTTTGGCGGCGATAAGAGCCAGATTAAGACCATCGGTATTCGTCACGGCGAGAAGATGTACGAAACTTTGCTCACCAACGAAGAGTGCGCCAAGGCTGTGGACATGGGCAACTTCTACCGCGTTCCTGCGGACAACCGTGGTCTGAACTACGACAAGTTCTTCAAGGAAGGCGATGAGGAACGCAACACGCTGACCGAGTTCAATAGTAATAACACGAAGAGACTGACTCTGGAAGAGACGAAGGCGAAGATCGCAAGTCTTCAGTATATTCAGGAAGAACTGGCTGGTATTCATCACGAATAATAACTACCATCTACTGGACAATACTTTTGCTTGCCAGAAATCCGCATAATCCAGAAATCCGCATAATATAGTAGAATATATCTGATGCCCACCATCATGATTAACTAACTGTGGTGGTGGGCTTTTCAGATAATCTGGGTTGTGAAAGTATGAGATAGTCTTGTATACACATGGGAAAGAGGTGGGAAAATGTCGCGTTCAAAATACAGAAATCTGATTATCATCGGTAATGGGTTTGATTGTTGGCAAGGAATTCCTACTTCGTATGAAAAGTTCCGTTTGTATTATGCTGCGCATATTGAAGATGTGGCAGAGAAGTTAGGATGCTCATTCTACACAATTATGGATGAGGCCGGAGTGGAAAAGAGGATCACTGCGGTCGAATTGATATACGGAAATCCATTTGATCCGGATTATCTGGAATCTGATTTCTTCTGGAACCTTGAGGCGAGACTGGATCGCATAGATGACCAGATTATCAGCCTGTATTTTGGCAGGGAGAAAGAGGGATTAGAAAAGCTAAATACCGCTGTAGATGAGGCGACGCTGCTTATTCGCAGATTGTTTTGCGACTGGGTAGGGACACTTGATATTTCTAGCAAGAACAGTGGATATAAATTCTCAGACGACTGTTTCGTGATCAACTTCAATTACACGGATACAGTCGAAAAGCGATTTGAAGTGAATCCAGACAATGTATATCATATTCATGGTAGTGCGAAGAATGCTGAATCTATAATTGTGGGGCATGCAACGCATCCGGAAAAGCCTTTTGATGAATTGATGGAACGTCGTTTCATGAAATCGGTCGATCCGTCTAAAAGATTGCCAAGGATTGATGCTCTGTATGCGGTAGAAAACGCACTCTATAAGACCGATAAACACACGGCAGACAATATCGATCAGCTATGCAAGATATTTGTTGAGCGCAATGTACACATTGAGGACATTGAAAATATCTATGTGTTAGGGCATTCATTTGCACAAGCGGACTATGATTACTTTGAATTCATAGACCGAGTTTCGAGATGTGGGTGTGATTTTGACCGGATAGCTCCAGTAGGCCATTTGGATGTGGGATTGCTTTCATTACTTAGTGCATCAAATGAATTTTCCGAAGACCTCCTTATGGAGATGATAATGCTCAATATCGAATATGCAATGCATCATAGAGAACGACTGATTTCGGATGCAGAGGACCTCTTTCCAGAACTGAAAGAGATGGATGAGCGGTATGGAGGGATGCGCGAATACTCAGATGTTGATGCGGCAAAAGCTGTAAAGCAACGATTTTGGTTTGAACAGGCAGCTCGAACACGTAAAGTGATGGAAGAAATAGCAGGGAAGTATCATGTTCCAATACCAGAGGGTTGCCACTCAATACTAGGGTATATGGATTATAAAGACCATGGACACGATCTGAGACGCAAGAATGCTCAATGGCATATAAGCTTTTATTCACCGGACGATAAGAAGCAAATTGAACGTGTTATGAAGTCTTTGCAGCTTAAGCGATATACATTGTACCCATCAATAGACGAGTGTATAGCAAGGTTTTCTACATGAATTGCTTCGCTTTGAGGGTGTTCATTATTTGTAAAAAACTGTGTGGATAACCAAAATAAAATAAGGAACGAAACAATGAAACTAATAATCTTAGGTGCAGGCGGCTACGGTCGAACTGTGGCAGATATAGCCAGACAAAGCGGGAGATATACAGAAGTGTGTTTTCTGGATGATAACGAAACAGATGAGTTGGTTATCGGTAAATGCTCTGACTATATCAACTGTATTTCTCCAGACACCGAGCTGTACCCGGCATTCGGTAATAATGAAGGTAGACTTCAGTGGCTGGAACGGCTTGAAGCTGCCGGAGCTAATATCCCAACGATTATCCACGATACAGCCTATGTCAGCCCGGAGGCTACGGTTGGAGGCGGTACTGTGGTACTTCCAAAGGCAATCATCAACACTGGTGTGGTTGTCAACCGTGGCTGTATCATCAACTGCGGTGCCATCATTGACCACGGCTGTGTGATTGAGGATGGTGTTCACATCTGTCTCGGTGCCATCACTAAGGCTGAAAACCGCATACAGAGATGTATGAAGGTAGAAGCCGGTGTGGTTATTGAGAACAGGACTTATTCGGTGTGTTAAGGTTTCAGTTATGCAGCTTTGATCAGATGAACAGCGCACAACGCAGAAAACAGAGTCGGATTAATTAAGGGAGAGAACAACAAAATGGAACATAATTTCACATGGAAAAACGACGGCAGGACGAAGATCTGTATAGGCTTAGGTACTCGCCCGGAGATTATTCGTTTGGCCGCAGTCATCAGACGCTGCCGCGAATACTTTGATACCTGCATCATCTACTATAACCAGAACTGGGACAAGAATCTGTCCACGGTGTTCTGGGAGGACTTTGAGCTGAAGAATAATGCAGGCGAATTTGGCCCGGATATTCTCGTGCCCGTTGTTGGCGAGAATCTGGGCGTGACCTGCGGTAATATCCTCGGCAGAAGCTATGAACTTCTTTCCGAACTTCAGCCTGATGCATATCTGGTGCTGGGTGATACCAACAGCTGTCTGTCCGCCATCTCCGCCAAGCGTCTACACATTCCGCTGTTTCACATGGAAGCCGGCAACCGCTGCAAAGATGAGTGCCTGCCGGAGGAAACCAACCGCCGTATCGTCGATATCATCTCCGATGTGAATCTGTGCTACAGCGAACCCGCCCGCAAGTATCTGCACGAGTGCGGCATGCCCAAGGAGCGAACCTACATGACAGGCTCTCCCATGGCAGAAGTGCTGCACGGGAATCTGGACAAGATCAAGGCATCCAACGTACTCGAGAGACTTGGTCTGGAGAAGGATAAGTACATTCTTCTGTCTGCACACCGTGAGGAGAATATCGACACGGAGAAGAACTTCCTGTCTCTGTTCACTGCTATCAATGCGCTGGCTGAAAAGTACGATATGCCCATTCTGTATTCCTGCCATCCGAGAAGCAAGAACAGACTGGAGAAGTCCGGGTTCAAGCTGGATCCGCGTGTGAGAGTCAACGAGCCTTTGGGATTCAACGATTACAACTGCCTGCAGATGAACGCTCTGGCGATTGTATCTGACTCTGGTACACTGCCCGAGGAAAGCTCTTTCTATCTGTCCATCGGTCATCCTATCGCTGCTGTGTGCATCCGTACAAGCACTGAACGTCCCGAGGCACTGGAAACCGGTGACTTCATCCTTGCAGGTATCACGACCAAGGAACTGCTGAACGCTACCGATATGGCGATTAAGATGAAGAACGAAGGCGTTCTTGGCAAGCCCTGCCCGGATTATACGGATGAAACCGTATCGATGAAGGTTGTCCGTATCATTCAGGGATATGTGAACGTCGTGAATAAGTTTGTTTGGCGGAAGTATTAAGAGGGGAGCAGATCGCATGAATATCCTCGTAACCGGTGCCAAGGGCATGGTAGGAACCGCCCTCGTGCATAATCTGAAAAATATCCGGGACGGCAAGAATCGCACCCGTCCCAATATCATGATTGATAATATTTATGAATACGATATCGAGAACACTGCTGAACAGCTGGATGCTTACTGCGCGGACTGTGATTTCGTATTCAATCTGGCAGGTGTGAACCGTCCTACTGATCCCGCTGATTTTCAGAAGGGCAATTTTGGTTTCGCATCGCAGCTTCTCGATAATCTCAAGAAACATAACAACAAGGCTGCTGTGATGATCTCATCGTCTATTCAGGCAACATGTATCGGTCGGTATGACAGCGACTACGGAAGAAGCAAGAAGGACGGGGAAGAACTGGTATTCCAATACGGCGAAGAAACGGGTGCGGAGGTAGCAGTTTATCGCTTCCCAAATCTGATGGGTCACAGCCGTCCGAAGTACAACTCTGCTGTGTCCACCTTCTGCTGGGCGGTTGCTAACGATGAAGAGTTCACCGTTAATGACCGTAACGCCATGGTAGAGCTGCTCTACATCGATGATCTGGTAGAGGGTATGTACGATCTGCTGGAAGGAAGGGAAATCCACTGTGAGTACGATGGTTTGGAACCTGTAATTCGGGATGATGGCCGTTACTGCATCGTACCTGTTACTCACAGGGTCACACTGGGCGAGATCGTTGATCTGCTGCAGGAGTTCAAGGCTCAACCAGCATCTTTACTCATGCCGAAGATGCCGGAAGGTTCCTTTGCGAAGAAACTGTTCAGCCTCTATCTGTCCTATCTGCCGAAAGAGTCCTTTAAGTACGCTCTCAAGATGAACTGCGACAACCGCGGCAGCTTCACGGAGCTAGTGCACACTGCGGACTGCGGTCAGGTCAGCATCAACATTTCCAAGCCCGGCATCACCAAAGGTCAGCACTGGCACAACAGCAAGTGGGAGCAGTTCATTGTGGTGCATGGACACGGTCTGATCCAGGAGCGGAACATCACCACCGGTGAAATGGTGGAGTTTGAGGTGAGTGGGGACAAGATTGAAGCGATCTACATGATCCCCGGCTGGACACATAACATCATCAATCTGAGTGATACCGAGGATCTGGTGACTGTGATGACATGCAATGAGATTTTTGATCCGAGTCATCCCGATACGTTTGGAGAACCGGTGTAAGAGATAAACACAACGGGGAAGACCAGCTAAAAAAGTTGTCCTCCCCACATCAGCACAAGCGGTATTTTCTTCTCCGGTTCAACTCCGGGGGTGCTGTTAAAATTATCATTACTATTACTTATGTCACCGCCCGCGAAAACTGAGAATCCAGTGTCCCGTTGAAAATAACATGTCCCGGGAAACAAAAGAACCAGCGATGACAAAAATCACCACTGGTTCTTGAAGAAAATTCCTATATTTTTAGTTTTAGGCGAACAACTTTAAGCCTATATGTCGTATAATTCTTCCCTTGGAACTGTTATCTTCGGAAAATGGGATTTATATTCTCCCAGCAAGCCTTCAATGAGCCCCTCGTCAATTAAGATAGGAGTGGGAGTAGCCGGCGGGGTTAAAATAAGTTCCGAATTCGGATATATTTTGGCTCCCGGAATGGCTGGACGGATGCGCTGTGTGTGATCAGGAAAGGAACGTCCCGGGGAAGTGTAATACTTGACACGTGCAACTGTAATATACCGGCCGATAATGGTTGTGAAAGCATGGATTCCGCCAACCTTGGGATTCAATGCAATATCGATAAGTCTCTGCTGTGCTATATATGAGAATTTAATATTTTCTGTTTTTGCCAACATATTCAGATAATTTCCGGCATCCTTCCGCTGCATTCCTTTCATTTCACACTCATCAAGATGAGAACGGATGGAACAATATTTATCATAATTACATTCATCATGAATTTTCTTATACAGATAAGGAACGCCGCAAATACAGATTGGAACACCAGCCTCCAAATTGATTTTCTGTATAATATGTTTCATTTTTTTTAAATCCTCTCTGATATGAATGTGGTTTTACCACGTTTATATACAGTCATCACGATTCAATTGTTCGTGTGGATTTTCAGCCAGTGCTGCGATGGGAAATCCATGCACGCCGGTGTTTCTTCGATTCCGTTTTTCATCTTCTGGGCACTCCACATCACTTAGCCACCGCTTGCAGTTTCTCTACGATGCTTGCATAAGTGTCGGTGCTGCAGATGAAGGCAAAGCGCGAATGGCTCTTATTCTTAAGATCGTCAAGCAGATGATAACAACTGTTGTGCCCGTCATGCCACCAGACATTGCCGCAGACCAAGCCCTTGACGGTCGGAGAAGTATGGACAGCATCGGGGGGCGTTGTATCAAAATGGATGGCAAGACTTGCGGCGGAGTGCAGGCACTCAAGCGTCCTTTGGGCGTCGCCGCGTTTCGCGTAAATGTCTGCCATTTGGCGATAAGCAGTCTCTGCATACCGGGAATGGTGATAATAATCACCATCGGGAAAATACAGTGTCAGCATATTGATGCACATCTGATGGAGCTGCAATATCTCATCTTCCGAGTAGATGGGGCTGCCGAGATCGTCGCAGCAGGTCATTACATCCTGCAAAAGCTCACCGATGGCGCTTGTGAATTGGCGGAGCATTTCGTCGCGTAGTGTTTCAAACTGCTGCTGTCCGGTATAAATTTTTCCGAGTAGCTCGCCGCACGTCCACATGGCACCGTCCAGTGTTTTTGCCAGGCGTTCCGCCTCCTCGGCGCGTCCGATGTGCGGATACCAAAGGCAAGCCATGGATAAGCAGTTGTTCCGAATGCTCTGATCGGTGCATTCGTTAAGGATCTTATCCAGGTATGCTAAGGCGCGTTTTTGGTTGTCGCCACGCGAATCTATTGGCAAGGTGTCGTTATACAGAAAAATCTCATTCGCATAAAGATCCATCAGTGAATAGGCAGATGGGTGGAGTTGTAAGCCTTTTTCAAGCAGTATGACTGCATCGCCGTGCATACCGCTTTCGGCAAGACAGTATGCCTCGTCATAAAGTTGTTCGATCTGCTTGGCTTTGCTGCTGACGTCAATGCCCAAAAGATGATCTGCGCTCACCTCAAAAATGCTTGCCAGCGGAGCCAGCTGTGAGATATCCGGCGCGGTGCGGTCACATTCCCATTGTGAGATTGCCTTGGGGGAGATGCCGAGGTATTCGGCAAGCTCCTCCTGCGTCATGTTTTTTGCCCGACGAAGGGCTTTGATGGTAGAACCGATTGACATGGATATGTCCTCCTTGGTATTGTCTCAATTTCAAAAGCGCTTTTGTGATTATATGATACACCGCGCGGATGAAAAAGGGAAGGAAACATTTGTACAGGGTAGGGTAAGTGCTGCTATACAAAATCATATCATACTTGATTGGCAGAGTCAAGAGCAAGAGAGTAAATCGCATCAAATTGTCCAACCATTTTCCTTCAAAACCTCTTTACATTTCTCTGGTTTTGATGTATAATGGTGGCATAAAAAAGCCACGGCGGGAGCGGTGGCGAGATTGGAGGATATGACCATGATTTATTATCTTGAGCACGCATATCACGGTGTAGAGGCGCAGATCGCTGCCATCGGTGCGGTGGGGCATGACAATCTCGGTGAGGTTGGCGAGCGGATCGCGCGGGCAGAGGCAGCGCTTTCATCGCTGATGGAAAAGATGCATTTGACGGATGCCGATGCGCAGGATTATGCCAAGTATTATTTTTTGTTGGTGCGCAATTTGTTTTTACTGGAGGACGCAAGGACGGCTTATGATGCCTGCCTCGCCGAGGCGGAGCGCGGCGTTGCGGTGTCGTTGACGGCAGATAAGAGCGAGATCGCAGCAGGCGAGGCGGTGACCGTGACTTACATGGTTCGCAACGCAGGGGCAGATGCGGCAGTTTATTCCTATCGCATGGTTTACCCCAAGCTGCACGCAACTGCGGTTGAGGGAAGTGCCCCCTTCACGGGAGAAATTTCTCTTGGCGCAGGAGAAAGCACGACGCTGACCTTTGCGCTCAAAGCGCGCGAGGGCGGTCTGTTGCGCGTGGAGGTCGCTTTGAAGGCGGCAGATGCCGTCGTTTCCTCCCGGACTCTGGATGTGCAGATCACGGGCGCAGGCTGCTATCATGGTACCACGCACAGCCACTCCACCGAGAGTGACGGCAAGGGAACGCTGGCGCAGAATTTCCGCCAGATGATCAAGGACGGAATGCTCTTGACCTACACTGCCGACCACAACGCCATGATGAAGGACAAGTCGGGCTTTGAACGCGCGCTGGAGAGCATTCGGATGTGCGGCTATCGTTTTGCCGCCATCAAGGGCTGCAAGATCACGGTTTACGGCAACAACGGGCATCTGCTCTCTTATGGCAATGATCTGACCTTTACCGAGCCGCCCCGTAACCGCAAGCCCGAGACCATCGATAACTGGAACCGCATCATCCGCGAGATCCGCGAGGTGGGCGGCTACTCCTACATGGCGCATCCCTTCCACGTCTGGTTCAATTTTACCGGCTTTGCCACCGACTGTGACAACGTGGAGAAACGCATGGAGGTGACCCTCAAGGAGGATATCCTCGACCTTTATACCGACATGGACGGCATGGAGATCATCAACTCCCGCTACGTTAACGCCGAGATGAACAACGACTACACCATTGCCTATTGGGACCGCATGAACTGCAAGGGCTATAAGAAATATTTCGGCAGCGGCGGCTCGGACGGGCACGGGCTCTCTCAACTGTCCACGGTTTACAACGGTTTCCTTTTGGATGAGCTGTCTGAAAAGGCTTTAGAGGACGCTTACCGCCACGGACGTCAGTTCGTCACAACGGGGCCGGAGCTGCGCTACACCTTGGGAGGTAAGACGTTCGGCGAAACGCTGACCACAGACAAGGAAACCGCGGAGCTGTCGGTTGAGGCTTACGTTAAGAACGGCTGTTTGCGTGAGGTGGTGCTCTACGACTACGCCATCAACCCCGCCGACCCCGATCGCGCCTACCGCGAGGGTGTGCAGACGGTGCTCTACACGCAGAGCGAGGGCGAATCTCGCGACCACGTTGCCGTTGCGCAGACTGTCGCGATCAAGCCCGATCACTTCTACCGCGTTGCCGTCCGCACCAACGAGGCGGAGAAGGTCGCCTTCTCCAATCCCGTTTGGGTCATGAACAATTGACGGTTGTTTGCGGGCGTCCGATGGAAACTACGCTTTATCATCAATAAAAAACCCCGCTTACGGATCGTTGCGCATAAGGTCAACGAATCGCAGGCGGGGATTTTATCATTCGGTGCGGCAGTGTAACTTTGTCACGAACGATCAGAAATTATACCAAGGGATGTCTCGGTACTCGTCGGGGACACCATCGTCAAAGCTGCCGAGCGTTTTGATCTTTGTCGATGGCTTTTCGGGATAAAGTACCGTGTTCAGATATTCGATAAAATCTTCCTCGTCGAAAACGGCGCCGTACTGCTCACCGAAGAGCCTTAAAAATTTACCGCTTTTTTCGCCTTGCCAAACGTAATGGAAGGCAAATTCATTAGCAACCTCGGCAAGATTATCGGCGACGTCGGCAGGCACGCAGTAGAGCGAAAGATCGCCGTCTGCACTCAAGATGACCTCCTTCATCTCGCGGGTGTCGTCGCTTTGCTCATAGAACACGATGCCGTGATGGCATATCTCAATGCTGCACTCACCCATAGTGCCGCCCTTATGATAATAACCCGTATAGAGCGCGCGGTCTTGTCCGTAGTATTCGTCCATGATCGAAAATCCTGCGTTCTGATACTCGTCGATGAAGTCTTTAAGATACATTTTCTTGATCGTTTTACCCTCAAAAGTGCCGACGTTTCCGTAGTAGCCCTCGGTTACGGTGGCAAAACAATACTTCCACGACACGTCGAAAAACTCTGCATAAGCGTCCACCTGATCCCAGTGCGGCGCGGTTCTGATCATGCCCGATTGCGTTTTTATTCGGATATTGTCGCCGTCCACCTCAAAGGCGACCACGTTCATGTCGTGCAGACTGTAGGGTGCGATGACATTGTTAAAAATTGTTTTTTTCATAAGTACCTCCGCATTTATCCGTTTTTCATGCCGAATCATCCGTTTTACATTGCGGTCAAAGCTCGATCGACGACGAGCCCGATGTATATTTATATTGTATTAGCAGAGGACGATGATGTCAAGTAATTTTCAGAAAATTAATAAAAGTATAAGAATCAAAAAATCAATATGGACACGTGGCAGGAGAACACCTCGGGCAAACCGCCGAGATGAATTTGCCTTGGAAAATTTCACGCTGTGAATATTTCTCAACCGACTCGACCATAATCGGTTTATGGGAAAAGGAGGGAAGAGAATGCAAGAACCTACTTTGGGGGCACTGATTGCCGAAAAGCGGCGTGAGCGGCATCTGACGCAAGCCGAGCTGGCGGCGCACTTTGGCATTTCGGACAAAGCCGTGTCCAAATGGGAGCGCAACCTGTCAAAGCCGGAAGAGAAGATCATGCCTCAGCTGGTTGCACTGCTCGACCTGCCGCAAGGCTACCTGTCGCACATCGATGCTACACGGTCGAGTGGAGGGAGAGGCGCGAGGATTTTACACCTTGTGCGGCGGGAATTTTTACGCATCGCCGCGACGGCAGCACTGCTCGCGCTCGGCATTTCTGTCGCGCTCGGGAATCTTTCGGTCGAGCAAGCCATGCCACCCGTCGCCATCAGCACCGCATTGTTTGCTTTGGCCACACTTTGCCGGGGCGGGCTGTGACACCCGCCGATGCAGACGAGCGCACCCAAAAAACGACACCACCGCCAGCGACTTGTATCGTAAGCGGTGGTGCTTTTCTATTGCGATTAAGATTGAGGCTCCAAGCTCTCCGCGATAGCGACCGCCTCATCGAGCGAGAAGGAGGAGGGAACCGCGAGACGGAAAGCGTAGTCCTCAGTGGTCCAGATGATAAACGTGACGTCGTCCGAAATAAAATAGTTCCCTTCATAGGAGCCGACGGTGATTGGAATCAACTCAGATTCATCTGTATCAAGCGTATGGCGTGTACCGTATAATGTACTTTGTATTAATCTAATGGTGCTCTGTTGTTGACCTTCATAGATAATCTCGTGTGAATATTTGTCCGTGTTAGTCTCAATTAAGTGATAGTCATCAGAGATTCTTGTAGGCAAATATATTATCTCGATTGTTTGAGGAATCGTGTTTCTATCTACATCGGACGCTAAAAGTGTTGAAAAATTTTCACATATGCTTACGAAAAAATTTACAATCGGCTTACGAATAGCAGTGACACTGAGCATAGAGCCTACAAGAACCAAAACAATTGCAGCAGTGCAAGCAAATTTTTTGAAGGCAGGGCGACGATAAAAGGGAACATGGCGCAGTCCGTGAATCAATTCCTGCATATTCTGTTCAAATTGTGCCGAGGGTGTCCACTCCACCGTGCTGTTTTTTTCAATGTTTTTGAAATATTCTTCATCCGCGGCGATAAGCGCTTGGCGTAGTACATCATTTCGTTTTTTCATTGGGCACGATTCCTTCTTTCTTCAATGATTCTAATAACATTTCTTTTCCTCTGTGCAATTGTTGGCGTACGGCAGCATGACTCATACCGAGCATGGCAGCTATTTTCGGCGCTTTTAAGTTGTCAACAATGCTTAAATATAAAATGTCTCGATACGTCATCGGCAATTCTTGTACGCATCGGCGGACGGTTTCCAAATCATTTTTTCGGCAAATTTCGTTAAGTGTAGCATCTAACCTTGATAACATTTTATCTGTAACCTCTGGAAGAGAATATAAAATTTCGCGTTTGCGCATGGCATTTTGTTTGACACAATGATTCAGCGCGTGATTGCGAGCAGCGCGGCACAAATATGAAAAATATTTTGATGGATCAAGGCGTCTGATCGGTGAAAAATTTTTTGCGAGTGCTAAAAAAGTTTCTTGAAGTGCATCTTCTGCGTCATGAAAATTATGCAGTACGTCATAGGCAGATCGAAACATCGGATCTCGGTAAGTTAAATAAATTTCCAAAAACAATGTTTCATCCTGCGTATCTAATACAGACAAACAAAGAGAAAGCATAAATCACCCTTGCATGATTTGAAAAATATTACTATTTAGTATTATACTATGTTTTTTATGGTTTGTCAATAGGAGAGCCATATTATTTATGTTCGACATGGTTGTTATCGCAGTTATTTTACATATTTTCTTAAAAAAAGCGCTAAACTGCATACTTTTTGAAATGTTTTGATATTCAATGTAAAAATTTGTCACACTTTAACGCGCGGTCTTGTCTATTATATAAAGGCATCTTTGGTGCCGGAATTTAGGAGGGATTTTCCATGAAAAAAAGTAAAATGTTGAAAAGATTTACCTTTGCCGTATTAGTAGCTATGTTGTTTGTAACAATGGCTGCGCCGTTCTCCGCAAGTGCGGCTACGGTTGACGGGAATATTGAGGTAATGCCGTTGCTTAACAATACGTTAACAACAAGCGAAACCTTTGTAATCGATGCGGATGGAACAGCAAATGTTCGTGTGTCATATGTTGGTTATGATGGTGTTACAAGAAGTGCGACAGTGAGAGTGAAAATTCAGAAAAAAGTGTTATTCTGGTGGTCAGATGTTGATAATGGTTTGGAGGATAACACTTGGGTAATTTATATGTCAGGCGTTGATGGTAGTTGTATTAAAACCCTCGCGCTTGAGGATACAGGCTCTTACCGCGCAGTAATCGAATACACGATTACCGGCTCGGGAGGCGCGGATGACATAATTCCGGCTACCCTTTATGATGATTATAAATAATTTGATTGTAATCGACGCGTAAGTGTTGAGATAATAACGCAACGGGGATTGTGCTGTTTGGGTTTTGTGAGAATTACGGTATTACGGCTGCTGTAATTTGATGAATTTTGGTGCGGCGGCATTCTCCCATCATCTTGCCTTTTTTGACCAAACGCGATGATCATGATTACATCCATAAGGGAAGACAAAGCAAGACGCCCCGCAGAGAAAAATGTTTCTGCGGGGCGAAACATGTGTGCCGGGGTATTGAAAAAAGCGTTAGAATGGTGTATAATAATAACGTAGGGGTGCCGGTAAC
>JAFTJZ010000004.1 GCA_017456145.1 Clostridia bacterium | reverse complement strand
TTTCAAGGGCGGCGAGCGGTGGAGAAGGCCGAAGAGGTGAGGGGATGTTGGGGCGCTGCACCAAGACCCGCCAAGAACCTGTTTGGAAAAAAGGTTCTTGGAACTCCAAAAACTTTTGGAGCGGTTTGGGTTGATCGTCGGTACGGTGCCGTTCTACCCGAGCGGAGTGGTATGCCATGCGGGGCCCCTGCCCCACAAAATTGAGGAAAACAGATTGGGCGCTGCCCCAAGCCCCGCCAAGAACCTTTTTGGAAAAAGGTTCTTGGAACTCCAAAAACCTTTGGAGCGGTTTGGGTTGATTGCTGGTAAGGGTTTGTTAGGTTGTCGGATTATCATTTGGTAAAGCTTTTTAAGGATTCTTAAGGTGCTTTTTCTCGAAAAAGCACCTTAAGTGGGGTTTGGGGCAACGCCCCAAGACCACCACAGAAGGGAGGCAAAGCAATATGGAGAAAAGACCGACCGTATGGCTGCGTCACCCACGTCTGCGGGTACTTTTTCTGGCGTTTTCAGGCATTTTGACCGGACTGACAGTGATCTACCCGAAGTTGGGGGTGCTGGAGTGGTTGTCTCTTATCCCCGCGATGCTGGTGCTCTATGACATCGCGCAGCAGGAGGAGGACGGGGAAGGCATACGACTGCGCAGGGTCTATGCTATGGGATTGCTCTTCTTCATGTGTTATTATCTGATGAATTTCCATTTCTTCCTGGCGATGTACCCGCTGGAATTTACCGATCTGTCGCGGGGGGCGGCGTTATTTGTCGTTATGTTTGCCTGGTGGGGATTGTCTCTTTTTCAAGCACTGGGTGCAGCGTTTGTTTTTGTGGCATTTATCGCATTTTCGCGGTCCGCTTTGGTGCGGCGACTATCGTTTTTACGCATCTTTTTGCTTGGGGCACTGTGGATCATTCTGGAGTGGGGACAGACGTTGTTCTGGTCGGGCGTTCCGTGGGGGCGGTTGGCATTGGGACAGGTTGAGACCCCTGTGATGATCGCTACGGCGTCGCTGTTGGGGTCTTATATTATCAGTCTTTGCTTGGTTCTGTTCAACGCGACGGTGGCGTATGCCGTGCTGCACACCGATCGGCTACGGCTGTGCGCGTTTGTGTGCGGCGGGATTTTGCTCTTTCAAGCGGGAGGTGGCGTGTTGATCACGCTGCGTACAACGGGGAACGTGGAGAGTGACCGAGAAAACACGCTGCGCATTGCGGCGATCCAAGGAAACATCGGCTCGGCAGACAAATGGGACATGAGCAGCGAGGAGGTCTTCTTGACGTATTACGATCTGACCGAGCAGGCGGCAGCGTCGGGCGCGGAGCTGATCGTATGGCCGGAGACCGCGGTGCCGCTGACCATTCTGGAATATCCGACCTATGTGGGAGAGCTGTCCGAACTGGCGCAGAAATATCAGGTGACGATTTTTGTCGGTGCGTTTACCGAGAATCAAGACGGGGAAAAATACAATTCGATCATCGTATTTGAGCAGGACGGCGGTATTTCGGAGAGCGTTTATTCCAAGCGGCATCTGGTGCCGTTTGGTGAGTACGTTCCTATGCGGGCACTGGTTCTGACGCTGGTTCCTCCGCTGGCCAATCTTGTGCAGGCGGACGTGCTTGCGGGAGATGACGCTGCCGTTTATGAAAGTGCGTACGGTGGGATCGGGTCGCTGATCTGCTTTGATTCGATCTATGAGATGCTGGCGATCGATAGTGTGCGGCAGGGAGCCGAGCTTTTAACCATCTCCACCAACGACTCGTGGTTTTTTGACAGCGCGGCGGCGCGCATGCACAATGCGCAAGCACAGCTCCGCGCGGTAGAGACGGGGCGTTGGGTCATTCGCGCAGCGAGCACGGGAATCTCCTCCATCATCACGCCCGCGGGGGAGATCGTCGCCCGGCAGGATGCGCTGACGCAAGGGATCCTGACGGGAACGGTTGTATTTCGGGAAGAAATGACACTGTACACCCGTGTTGGAAACGTCGTTGTGTGGGCGTGCATGGCGTATGCCGTTGTTCTGCTTGCTGCGCGCGTCGTGGAACGAAGAAAGGTGCTCTTTGAAATCAGGAATGAAAAATAAAAAGGTTCTTCGGCAGTCCAAAGAACCTTTTTCAGGGCGGAGTGAAAATCGCTCTCGTCGGGGACGTCAGTGCCAATATGCTGCCAGATCGCCCAGATAATCCAGCCCGATACTCACCAGCAGCACGTTGCGCAGGACGAAATTGAGCACGGCGATGGCGAGCATGACCCAAAAATAGGGAATGGAGAAATGAAAGACGCGTTCCTCCCGCCGAACAAGGGCGACAGCGGCGCGAACGTCAAAGACGGCAAAGCCCGCAACGATATACGCCGAGAGAGGATTGCAGAGCAGAGAATGAACGATCTGCCCGCGGAACAGCGCGACCATGGCGCGGGTACCGCCGCAGCCGGGGCAATACAGGTGCACCCAGTCGTGCATCGGACACGCAGAGAGGCGCCCCTGCCCGGGCAGGGTGTCCAGATAAGCCCGATAAAGAAATGCGAAAACAACCGCTGCGACGGCAAGAAATTGCAGTGCCGAGAAGAGCGCGATTTGTCTTGCGCGACGATTGGATTTGAAATAAGAAAACATAAGTACCTCCTGTTGAGGAATATGAAGAAAGGCGGTGAGCATCCATGCCCGATACCGAGAAAAATTACCAAGAGAAAATATATGATGATTTTTTATCGCTTTTAGAGCAAAAGCAATACGGACCGCTGATCCGTATGGCGCAACAGCAGCACCCGATCGATATCGCGGCTTGTCTGGAACTTTTGGATGACGATCGACGTGTAGCGGTTTTTCGTATGCTGCAAAAGGATTGCGCTGCCGAGGTCTTTGCCGAGCTGGACAGCGACGTGCAAGAGATGCTGATCAGCACCATGACCGACCGAGAGCTCAGCGGTATTATTGAAGAGCTGTTTTCCGATGATGCGGTTACGTTGCTCCAGGAAATGCCCGCAAACGTAGTCAAGAGAATCATGCGCAGTGCCAAGAGCGAGACCCGCAAGGAGCTCAATCGTCTGCTGGATTACCCCGAGGACAGCGCAGGCAGCGTGATGACGGGCGAATTTTTGGAATTGCACAAGAATATGACGCGAGCCGAGGCAGTGGCTCATATCCGCAAAACGGGTGATAATGCGGAAACCGTTTACGTGGCTTATGTGACCGACGCGCAGCGGCATCTGGAGGGCTCGGTCACGCTGGGTGACTTGCTCTTTGCCGAGGATCAGGATGTGATTGAGAATTTCATGAGTCGCGGTGTTCCGTGTGTCATGACGCATGACGATCGAGAGACGGTCTCGCTCACGGTCTCCAAATATGACCTTGTGGTACTGCCCGTGGTCGATAAGGAAAACCGCCTGGTCGGTGTCGTTACCTTTGACGACGCGATGGACGTCATGGAGGAGGAGGTCACTGAGGACATCGAAAAGATGGCGGCGATTCTGCCCTCCGACAAGCCGTATTTGAAGGATTCGGTCTTTGAGATCTTCCGTCGACGTATTCCGTGGCTGCTGGTGCTGATGCTTTCCGCCACTGTGACGGGGGCGATCATCACACATTATGAGACGGCACTGGGCGGCTGGGTGATCCTGACGGCGTTCATGCCCATGATCATGGGCACGGGCGGTAATGCGGGCGGACAATCGTCCATGACGGTCATCCGCAGCTTGTCGGTCGGTGATATTGAGCTGCGAGATGCCGGGCGTGTGCTCTGGAAGGAGACACGCGTTGCCCTCCTATGTGGTATTATAATGGGTATTGCGACATTTGTCAAGGTCTTTTTGATCGATTTGCATATGAATGTTGCATCTTTACCCGTTGCAGCGGTCATCAGCTTAACGCTGGTGGTGACGGTGGTCATGGCGAAGATCGTCGGCTCGATGCTGCCGATTGCGGTCAAGAGGATCGGACTTGACCCTGCGGTCATGGCGAGTCCGTTTGTGACGACCATCGTGGACGCGTTGTCCTTGGTGGTGTACTTTGAGATCGCATCAGCTCTTTTGGGCGTATAAAACGAGCGACGCCGCCCTTGTCTGCCATCAAAGAACGACGAGCAGACAGAAGGCGGCGAGGATGCCGAGAAAGGCGAAATTCATCAGAGAGAACAGGGCAAGATACCGTCCTGTTTTTTCTTTTTGGTGCGAGGTGAACTCGCGGAAGGTGATCAGGCTGGCAAGGGAGGCGACCAGCGTGCCCGCACCGCCGATGTTGACTCCCAGCAAAAGCTCGCGGTAGTTGTCGGTGAATTGCGAGAGCAGAATGGCGCTGGGGACGTTGCTGATGACCTGACAGGACAGTGCACTGACCAGCAGAACACTGTGCGAGAGCAGCGAGGAGAAAAACTCCCGAACGGCGGGGATGCGCCCCATGTTACCCGCAAAAATAAAGAAACAAACAAAGGTCAAAAGCAGCGGATAATCCACCTTTTTCAACGCGTCGCGGTCGGCAAAGAGCAGCACGGCGGGAATGATGATCAGCCCCAGCCAATACCAGTCAATGATACGGAAAACCAGCGCGATGGAGAAGGCGAACAGTGCCAGATAGAGAGCTGTGCGTCCGCGAGGCAGCCTTTCGTTGACCGTTTGCCGCAGCTGCATCGGCTCTTTTCTGACAAGCAAGCAGCAGCCGAGAATCATGGTGATCGCCAAAAGAAAGGGAAGGAGCATAATGGACATAAATTCGCCCGTGGGAATGGCGAAACGGGAATAGAGGTAAAGGTTCTGAGGGTTGCCGAAGGGCGTCAGCATACCGCCCAGATTGGCGGCAATGTTTTGCAGAATGAAGGTGAAGGCCATCAGCCGCTCCTGACCTGTTGAGGTGAGTATGTAGTATCCGAGCGGTAAAAAGGTCAAAAGCGCCATGTCGTTGGCGATCAGCATGGATCCGACGAAGGTAATGGTGACCAAGAGCATCAGCGCACTGCGGGTGTTGCCTGCAATGCGGACGATACGATGGGCAAGAATCTGGAAAAAGCGGATGTTCTTGAGCGCACAGACCACTGCCAGCGTACAGAACAGACAGCACAGCGTTCTTCCGTCGAAATAGCCGAGATATTGTGCATCGGGAGGAACGGCGACACCGGTCAGCGCGGCGGCGAGCATAGCGATGCAGAGTACGGTGTTTCGGCGAAGGAAGGTGGCAATGGTATGCAATAGAAAATGCACGGGATGCTGCGGAAGATGAAAATGCGGATGCCTTTTTTGCGGATGTGCAATTTGCATATGCGATCTCCTTTGTATTTTATATCGCGGATCAGAGGGATCCGCGTGGTGGTAAACGATGGTGCGAAAAACGCGCACGGGGAGTATTATACCACATTGCAGGCTAAATTGCAAGAGAAATTTTTCGATTTTTCACTGTGGAGAGCCTCTTTTTTGGGGGAGATTCCCCGACATTGCGACAGCATAGTCATAAAACGATGGGGAAGTGCATAGCATGGTGGTGTAAAAATCCAACGGAATAACCATGCGGAGGTATAATCCTATGAAATTACGGATGAAAAAGCTGTGTGCAACCGTGTTAAGCTTGCTTATGTGCGGCGTGATGCTCTCCTTTGGCGTCAGTGCCGAGACGGTTGACGAGGTGCAGCAGAGCGCGACAGAAACGGCAAAGGCGACCCTGTTAAGTCCCGCGCTTTCGGTGCTGGCAGCCGAGAACGAAATGTCGGTGGCGACGCTGTGCGGAAACGATTACTATTTTTCGGAGGATGTGTTTGCCCGTACTCTCAATTTGTCCAGGGTCGACGCCATTACCGTGGTCTCGCTGCCCGATGTGACGGCGGGAGAGCTGCTCATGGGCTCGGAGCGAGTCAGCGCGGGGCAGCGAATCGAGGGGGATGAGCTGCAGCTGCTCTCCTTTGTAGCGGCGGATGAAGAAGTGCTCGGCGCGGCATTTATCTTTTCTCCTGCGGGCGGTGCGTATGAGATGGTTTGCAATATCCACGTGCTGGATGAGGTCAACTACTCGCCCACCATCAGCCTGTCCTCAAGCGAGGCGCTGAGCGTGAGCACGCATCGGGATTTTGTGGGCTACGGCAATCTGTCTGCATATGACCCCGAGGGGGATGCGATGGTCTACGAGATCGTCAACGCTCCCGAAAACGGTATCGTTGTCATGACCGACCGCACTTGCGGGGAATATGTATATCTGCCCCGCGCGGGCTTTGTGGGAGAGGATACCTTCTGCTATGTGGCTCGCGACGTATACGGCAATTACAGTGCGTCGGCCGAGGTGCATGTGGCTGTTGAGGAGCCGGCGACCAAGATCGTCTACGCGGATATGACGGGACGCAGGGAGTATAACGCGGCCCTCACCATGACCGAATTTGGGATCATGCAGGGTGAGCAGAGCGGCGAGGTCTGGAAATTTAACCCCGATACCGAGGTTAATCGTGGTGAATTTTTGGTTATGGCGATGCAGGCTCTGGGCGTAGGCTCGGTGCCGTCGGTCAGCGATACCGGTTTTTACGATAATGCGCTGATGAGCGAGGAGCTGCGTGGTTACGTAGCGGCGGCGCGTGAGCTTGGTTACATCGAGGGGACGACCGATGAGAACGGAAATCTGTGCTTTGCCCCCACGGCGACCATCACCCGCGCCGAGGCGGCGGTCATTCTCGACCGCATGGTCGGAGGCGGTAAGGGAGCCCCTGTGGCAATTACACCCGTATTTGCCGACGGAGACGACATCCCCGCGTGGGCGAGCGAGGCGATCACCGCGCTCTCTGCCAAGGGAATTTTAACCTCGGTGGGTGGTGCGATCTCGCCTAACGCGACCGTTACCCGCGCCGATGCGGCTTGTATGCTGGCGGCCATGATGCGGGTCAAATAAATAATAAAACAAGGGGCTGCACCCGATCGGATGCAGCTCCCTTTGTTGCGTATACACAAACGCGAGGTCGCGGACAAAGATTGGGCTGCGATTACAAAAAATTTGGTCGAGAACCCGATGAGAACGGTTGCATTTACGCTCCGGAGCGGGGAGCTACCACATGATTCGATGGTTGGATGAGACCTGCGATATTAACGGTGCAAGTCTCGTATAGTCACGCTAACGTAAAAATATCAAAATATGTCCGCTTGGTGCGAAGTACAAAAGGTGAATGTCAACCCCGACGCCGTCACCGAATAACCCTCGCCCCCGCAGGCTCAGGCCTGCGGGGGCGGCCTCGTTTATGGGATCGCGCGGGGATTTTTGCGGCAAACAGTTGACAAAGCCCCTTTATCCGTGCTATAATATGATGTTAATGTTTTTTGTGCGGAGGTGCGGGATGAAACGGTTTTTCTTTCGGGCGGTGCTCTGTCTTTTGGTGCTGGCGGTGGGCTTGGGCGCTCTTTGTTCCGCATATGCTGAGGGGGAAACCGCGCAGGAGGAGACGCTGCGTCTTGCCGGCGAGATCGCCGACGGGGTGATGTCCTCATATCTGGCGGAGCATTCGCTCGGCAGTGTACAAAATTTTGCCGACGAGGTGCTGCCGGGTATGGTCGGTGTGGGTGGTGAATGGTATGCCATTGCGCTGCGGCAACGGGATCCATCGCTGGATCTTTCTGCTTATTCCACCGCGCTGCAGACCTATCTGCGTGATCGTACCGAGACGCAGGACGGTCCCGTGGTACAGCAGCGATATGCGCTTGCACTGCTTGCTGTTGGCGGCGGTGCGTCGTATTTATCGCGGGTCGCGCTCAATACCGTCGGGCAGCTGGGACATATGAGCTATGTCTACGGGCTGCATCTGGCGAATTGCGGGCTTACCACCGATGTGCCTGCACAGCAGATGATTACATGGCTGCTTGACGCACAATGCGCGGACGGCGGCTGGTCGCTCTCGGGGAAGGATGCCGTGGCGGGGGACGTGGACGTGACCGCCATGACGCTGCAGGCGCTGGCAAGCCATCGGGACGATGCGCAGGTTGCCGCGGCAGCCGAGCGCGCATGGGATTTCCTTTCTGTGATGCAGCGCGAGAGCGGCGATTATACAAGCTACGGGGTCAGCTGCCCCGAAAGTGGAGCGCAGGTCATTATTGCGCTTTGTGCGTGGGGATATCCCGTGGACGATGCTCGTTTTGTCAAAAACGGTGTGACGTTGATCGACGGTATTCTGCGTTATCGACTGGACAATGGTCGTTTTGCTCACACGTTGGACGGCGAGGAAAATCTGACCGCGACCGTGCAAAGCTTTTGTGCTATGGTCGCGATCGAGCGCGCAGCCGACGGTCGGGGGGCGTTATATGAGATTGATCGCATGGAGGGCATGGATGATCTGACGTTGCCCGTCGAGCAGGATGGGCGTACGGTGATCGATTTTTCTCGCATCGGAGCCAAGGGATGGGTATGCCTTGGCATTGTGGTGCTTGCGCTGCTGGCTTGCTTTATTCTGTTCATGCGCGGCAAGAGAGGGGCAAAACAGTATTTATCGGTTGCGCTGCTCGCCGCGGTGGCATTGGGCGCACTTTTGCTGATCGACATTCGCTCGGTGGACGATTACTACAGTGGTGAGGATGCAGTCAAGGAAAATCCCGTGGGCAGTGTGACACTGACCATCCGCTGTGACACCGTGGTAGGGCTGGAGGGCACCGAGCATCTGCCGGATGACGGTGTGATCCTTGCCGAGACAGTCTTTGCCATTGAGGCAGATGATACGGTGTTTGACATTCTGACCGAGGCTGCGGCAAAGTACAATCTGCGAGTGCAAAACAACGGGGCAACGGCAACGTCGAGTGCGTTGGCTTATATTTCGGGGATCAATGATCTATATGAATATGACTTCGGCGATCTGTCGGGGTGGATGTACTTTGTCAATGGAGTTGCCCCCTCGGTGGGCTGCGGAGAATATCTTTTGACCGACGGCGATCAGATCGCGTTTCTGTATACCTGTGATCTTGGCGACGATCTGAAATAAAACCGAAACGAGACATTCAAATGCTACGGAAGGGGGCGGTTATGTGCGGAGCTTTGAGGATTATCATCCGCTTGCACAGTTTCTGTATTTTCTGGCGGTCAGCTTTCTTGCGACCTTTTTCATCCACCCGTGTCTGACCGTTCTCTCGGTGCTGGGTGCTCTGTCCTTGTACTTTGTGCGAAACGGGGATAAAAATGCGCGTTCGCACGTATATTATCTGCTGTTTTTTGCAGTGATCACCTTGATCAACCCGCTGTTTCGTCACAACGGCGCGACGGTGCTGTTTGTGCTCAACCACAATCCCATCACACTGGAGTCGTTGCTCTACGGCGTCTTCTCCTCCGGGATGCTGCTCTCGGTTATGTACTGGTTCCGCAGCCTGTCACAGATGATGAGCGCGGACAAGCTGTTGTATTTATTCGGCAAGCTCTCGCCGCGTCTGGCGCTGATCGTTTCGATGGCGCTGCGCTACGTGCCTTTGTTTGTGCGGCAGGCAAAGCGCGTGCATACCGTACAAAGAACGCTGGGGCTGTATCGGGAGGAAAATCTGATCGATAACACCCGCGGCGCGGCGCGAACGATGTCGGTGATGACGACGTGGGCGCTGGAAAACGGCATCATTACGGCAGACAGCATGAGCGCGCGGGGCTACGGCACGACCAAGCGCACCATCTATCATCTCTTTCATATGCGTCGCGGTGACATTGCACTGCTGTGTGCTACTGTCCTTTTGAGTGCGACGGTGCTGATCCTTGCCGCATTTGATTGCCTCGAGATGTCATGGTATCCGTACTTTACCGCGCCCCGCACCGATGCGGCCGCGCTCATCTGTTATATTGCTTATGGCTTGCTTGCACTGCTGCCCACGGCTCTGGAGATTGGGGGGAGAATCCGATGGAAATACTTACACTCAAAAATTTGAGCTTTCGTTATCCCGAGGCGGGAGAGGAGGCTGTGCGTGACGTCAGCTTTTCGATTCGTCGCGGCGAATTTGTCGTGCTGTGCGGCGCGACGGGGAGCGGGAAATCCACCCTTTTGCGCCTGCTCAAGCGGGAGCTGATCCCTCTGGGAGAGCGACGAGGCGAAGTGTTCTTTGACGGCACACCTCAAGACGATCTTTCGCCGCGAGCCGCTGCCGAGCAGATCGCCTACGTGATGCAGCACCCCGAGCAACAGCTGGTGACCGATAAGGTCTGGCATGAGCTGGCGTTCGGGCTGGAAAACCTCGGTTATCCGCGAGATGTGATCTGCCGCCGCGTTGCGGAGATGGCGAGCTACTTCGGAATCGAGAGCTGGTTTGACCGACAAGTGGATACGCTCTCGGGCGGTCAAAAGCAGCTGCTCAATCTGGCGTCGGTCATGACCATGCAGCCCCGTATCCTGCTGTTGGACGAGCCGACGGCACAGCTGGATCCCATCGCTGCCTCGAATTTTGTACGAACGCTCCAAAAACTCAACCGGGAGTTGTCCTTGACCGTGGTGATCGCAGAGCATCGGCTGGAGGAGCTGATGCTGCTGTGCGACCGCGTGCTGGTGATGGACGGCGGTCGGCTGATCGCTGACAGCGCGCCTCGCGGTCTTGCGGCACAGCTGCCGTGCAATGCGCCGCTGTTGCGCGCCATGCCGAGCGCGGTACGCGTTTATCGTGCTTTGGAAAACGATAATCAAACGAAATGCCCGCTGACCGAACGAGAGGGGCGGGCGTATATTGAAACTACCTACCGCAATACCGTCCGCTCTCTGCCCGAGGATATAAATGTCGAGGCAAATGGCGAGGAGGCAATGCGGCTGCAAGAGGCCTTCTTCCGTTATGAACGGGGAACGCCGGATGTGCTGCGGGGAATGTCACTGTCGGTGCGCGCGGGAGAGTCGCTGTGTATTCTCGGCGGCAACGGTGCGGGGAAAACGACGTTGCTCGGCGTGCTGGCGGGGATCCATCGCTGCTACAGCGGGCAGGTGACGGTGTTTGGCAAGAACATACGCTCATATCGCCGCGAGGAGCTGTATCGCGGCTGCGTGGCGATGCTGCCGCAGGACGTGCAGACCGTCTTTTTGCGAGACACGGTGCGGGAGGAACTGCGGGGCTGTGAGCGTGCCGAGGCGATGCTGCCATATTCGCTCAAGGCGCTGTATGACCGCCATCCGTACGATATCAGCGGCGGGGAGCAGCAGCTGGTGGCGCTGGCGCGGGTACTGTCGACCGAGCCGCGGCTGCTGCTCCTTGACGAGCCGACCAAGGGGCTGGATGCCTTTGCCAAGGAAGGGATTCTCAAGGTCATTCGCGCGCTCAAGGAGCAGGGAATGACCATCATTACGGTGACGCACGACGTAGAATTTGCCGCACGTTGCGCCGATCGATGCGCCATGTTTTTCCGCGGAGAGATCACGTCGGTCGCCACGCCGCGTGTATTCTTTGCCGAGAACAGCTTTTATACGACCGCCGCAGCCCGTATGTCCCGAGACCATTTTGACGGTGCGGTGACCGTGGAGGATGTCATCGCTCTTTGCCGTGAGAACGGCATAAAGGACGGTGCGTTATGAGAGTCATCAAAAATGCGCGGCTGCGCACGGTACTGCGGTATCTTGTGCCGTTTGTGTTGATTCCCGCGGTAATCGCGGCGGGAATATGGTTTATTGAGCAAAAATACCATATTTTTATCACGATCGCGGTGCTGATGCTCTCGCTCCTTTTGTTCCTTTGCGGCTTTGAACGGCGAGTCGTGGGTGTGCGGCGGCAGGTCATTGTGGCGGTCATGGTCGCGCTGTCGGTCGCGGGGCGGTTCATTCCATTTTTTAAGCCGATCACCGCGCTGACAACCATCACGGGAATGTATCTTGGCGGTGAGGCGGCGTTCCTTGTGGGGGCACTGTCTGCGGTCATTTCCAACTTCTTTTACGGACAAGGACCGTGGACACCGTTCCAGATGCTGGCATGGGGGCTGATCGGCCTGTTTGCGGGATTTTTGGCACCATTATTGAAAAAAAGCCGCGTCGCGCTGCTGCTTTTCGGGGTGCTTTCGGGTGTTGCTTATTCTGCGATGATGGACATCTGGACCGCCATCTCGGGCGAGGGCTTTTCGTTGCCCGTCTATCTTGCGGCGCTTGTCACTGCCATACCGCATACCGTCATGTACGCGGTGTCTAACGTCATTTTTCTTCTGCTGTGCGCCCGTCCCTTTGGCAATAAGCTGGAGCGCGTTAAGAAGAAATATGGTGTGTAATATGCGAAAAAAAGGTTGTCTTGCCGATGCGAGACAGCCTTTTTTCTGCATTTTGTCTTTGAAAAAGGTGGCGCTTGCTATTGACAAAAATCGCATAGTATGGTAGAATAAATCAAATAATTTTCAGAAAGGAAATCATTACGATGAAAAAACATTGGATCACGAGTATACTGGCCCTGATTCTTGCGCTGACGATGGTGCTCGGCTGCGGCCTTACGGTCGGTTGTGCCGACGATCCGGCAGAAGATGACCCCTCTGACGAGCAGGAGCAGACGGGCAATACGCCGACCTCGGGAGAGGAGATCCCCGAGGAGGAGCAGCGCATTCCCACCGATCTGCCCGAAACGACCTTTGACAACGCGGAATTTCACATTTTCCAGTGGACGGTCAGCGGGCAATACACCCCCGGCACCCGCTGGATGCCTTGGGAAGAGGGCGACGTGGATCAGGACACGGGAGACCTGATCAACGACTCCGTCTTTGACCGTAACGCTACCGTTGAGGAGCAATATCAGGTCGTTATCTCCATGGAATACGGAAACGTGGACAACGTGGATACGCCCTATATGACCTCGGTGCGTAACAATCATAATACGGGCGACGACCTTTATCAGCTGATCACGCTGCGCTCGTTGCAATCCTGCGAGCTGACGCTGGAGCTGCTGATGACCGATATGTCCGAATCTCCGTATATCGACCTTTCCAAGCCCTGGTGGAATCAGGATTCCGTTGCCTCGCTGCGCACGGGTGACAGCAATTTCTGGGCATCCTCTGAGCTTTTGATCCGCGACAAGGGCGCGACAGCTTGTATTTTTTATAACGCGCGCATTGCCGAGGATAACGGCTTTACCGAATTTTACGAGCTTGCGGACGCAGGGGATTGGACAATGGAGGCACTTTGCGAGGCTGCTGAGGTCTGCGCTTTGGACAATGGCGACGGTGTTGTGGATGACAACGATATCTGGGGCGCGGTCTGCGGTGACGATACCGTAAACTATTTGTACAACGGCGCCGGCTTGAAGTTCGCCGAGATCAACGAGGCGGGCGTTCCCGAGTATCTCTTTGGCGATGAGGAGAGCATTACGGTTCTCAAGGATATCTTTGACTACGTCATGTATGCGGATTTTTATGCCAATACTTACTCCAACCTCAAGTGCAAGGAAGTCAAGTTCATCAACGATAACGTGCTGTTCTTCTTCGGTATGATCAAGGATGTGACCACCTTGCGTTCCATGACCACCGATTACGGGGTTCTGCCGATTCCGAAATACGATGAGTTTCAGGATAACTATTCCTCTTTGGTGTGGATGCACCATGACTCCGTTCTCGGTATTCCTGCCGTTGTCAAGAATCAGGATATGGCACAGGTCGTGCTTGAGGCTCTGAGCGCCGAGTCCTACTACACGGTCTACCGTGATTTCTATGATACGGTCATTCTCGGCCGCAGTGCACGTGACCAGCAGTCCAAGGAGATGCTGGAGGTCGTATTCAATACCCGTTCTTACGACCCCGGTCTGTTCTGGGATAACACCAATTTCTCCGGTGCCGTACTGCGTCTGTCTGCCAAAGGTACCTCCGATATCGCATCCCTTTGGGGCGCGTATTCCACTGCGATCGAAAAGCGCTTTTCGGATGATCTGCCCGAGCTGATTGCCGAGCTGAATTGAGTCAATCAAATATAAAAAGGGGCTGCGTCATTGGCACAGCCCCGGCGCAGAAAAACCGACGGTAGGCTTTTTACCGCGCGGAATTTGCGTTTTTTACCTGTAAAGCAGGAAAATTGCGGTTTTCAGCCGCAAAGCAAAAACGATGGGGTGAGTTTTTATGCATTTTTGCATTTGACTCACCCCCGTTTTATATGTGTGGGTTTATTTTTTTGCGTCGATCTTGCGCACGATGTTTTCGTAGGTCAGACCGTAGCGATTGGCAATGTCGCGGGCGTAGCTCTTTCCGTCGGGCTTGGCACGGTAGATCTTGAAGGAGCGCTTGCCCTCCTCTTCAATGCCGGCGACCAGCGTGTCAATGGCAACACCGCCGCGACTGGCCGTGCGCTCGGCAATATTGTCCAGCTCGGCAGCCAATTCATGCAGGTGGGTTGAGAATAAGCAACGGCAGCCCACAAGAGAAAGTCCTGCCAACACCTCGGCGGCGATGTAGGATGCCTCGTAGGAGCCCGTGGAGGAAAGCGATTCATCCAGCAGCACCAAGGAGTGTGCGGTGATGCTGTCCAGGATCTCGCCAAGACGCGCACATTCCTCACCCAGACGTCCTTTGTCGATGGTGTCCTCGGCCCCGGTCGGGAAGTGGGTATAAATGGCATCCACCGGGCTGATGACGGCTTTTTCTGCAGGGACAAACATACCAAGCTGCAGCATTGCCTGTGCCATACCGATGGCGCAGGTAATGACCGACTTACCACCGCGGTTGGGGCCCGTAAGAACGTAGATCATGGCTTTTTCGTCAAAGATCACATCGTTGGGGACAATGTCGTCGTCAATGCGCAGTGCTACGTCGGGATTGTAGAGCGCTGTTGCCGCAAACGCACGCTCCTCCATGGGGCGGATGTCGGGGCGACAGAGCGAGCAGCCGCGGTTTTTCAGCGCCTTGAGCACCTCGGTGCCACGCACCAAAAATTCAAATTCGGGTAACAGATTGAGCAGGAAATCGGTGTTTTCCAGCACGTAGGACTGCACGATGCGTTTCCAGGAACGCAGCGAGGATTTGTAAACCTCGTTGATCGCCGAATTGAAAGCAAGGGAGAGCGCCATTTTCTGGTTTTCGGATTGCTTTTTGCCGAAGGGAACCAGATTGGCAATGCAGGTGTATTCATCGTCCTTGAAGTTGAGACGAAGAATTTTTTCCAGCACGTCGCCCGAACGGAAGGGCTCGGGGTTGATGGACAGCACGCCGGCCTCGCTGGGACGGAGCTGCGCATCGAGATTGACGCCGATGGTCACGCTCTTGATCTCGCGGACACGACCTGTCAGCTCGGCAAGCTTGCGGTTGAGCTCGCGATAGTAGTCGCTCTCTGCCAATTCCATCACACGGTCGGCAAGCGTGGTGAAGGCGGCGCCCTTGACGTTCTGTCGTGCTGCCGAGAGCCCCTCATGCAGTACCTCAATACCGGAGATGTAAAGCTCAATCTCGGTCAGCGAGGAAAGATAATCTTCGGTGTTGCCGCTGTCTGCCTGCAGACGACGCAGCTCCATGACGTCGGTCAGGACGGGAATGAGCTTGAGGAACATCCGTCCCAGCACGTCGTTGTTGAGCATATCCGTGAAGGTATCCAGACGGTAGCGGATGACCTCGGGCTCGGTGGTGAAGAAATCGGATAGATCGCCGTTCTTCAGGTCAAAGATTTGGGTCAGCCCCAGCTCGTCCAGCACGAACATACTGATGTCGGGAACGCAGCGGCCGCTGTAGTGGGCTTGTCTTGATGCGTCATCGGGGTAAAGTAGGCTGAAATTTTCCAGATTCATGATTGTTTCTCTTGAGCTGCGTGCTCAAGCTCGTCCTCTCTCTCGTTTAACGGGGTGGATTTGGCGTCGATGATGGTCTCCACATGGAACGGTGTGGTCTGGTAGACGAAGTAGTTGAGCCAGTTGGAGTACAGCAGGTTGGCATGGGAGCGCCATGTGACCATGGGCTCCTTGGAGGGATCGTCACATGGATAATAATTCTCGGGCACGCGGATGGGCTTGCCTTGGGAGACATCGCGCAGATATTCTGACTGCAGCGTCAGCGCGTCATACTCCGAGTGCCCCGTGATGAAGATCTGCTTGCCTTTTTTGGTGGACACTGCATAGATTCCCGCCGTTTCGGAGGAGGCGAGAATGTGCAGCTCGGGATGTTTTTCGATATCCTCGCGGCGTACCGAGGTGTGGCGGGAATGGGGGACGTTGAAGACGTCGTCAAAGCCACGGAACAGAATCGATCTCTTGTATTCCACCGTGTGAGGGAAGATGCCGAACATTTTCTCGGGCAACGGAATCTTCTGTACACCGAAATGGTAGTACAGTGCCGCCTGCGCCCCCCAGCAGATGTGGAAGGTGGAGTGAACGTGCGTCTTGGTCCATTCCATGATGGCACAAAGCTCCTCCCAGTATTCCACCTCCTCAAAGGGAAGGTGCTCTACCGGGGCACCTGTGATGATCATACCGTCGAAGAACTGTTCTTTAACGTCCTCAAAGGTCTTGTAAAATGCCAAAAGATGCTCCTCGGGGGTGTTTTTCGATTGGTGCGTGCTGGTACGGATCAGCGTCAGATCAACCTGTAGCGGCGTGTTGCCGAGCAGGCGGGAGAGTTGTGTCTCGGTCTCGATCTTCTTGGGCATCAGATTGAGTATGAGGATGCGCAATGGACGAATGTCCTGCGAGGTCGCACGCATCTCGGTCATAACAAAGATATTTTCGTCCTGCAGCGTCTTGACGGCCGGCAGATCGTTGGGGATTTTGATAGGCATATAATATAACCTCGTTGTTGTTATTTGTGCGGGGCTTTGCCCCGCGCCCCACCAAGAAAACTTTTGAAAAAGTTTTCTTGGAACTTTCAAAACTTTTACATGAATTTACTGGGCGGTTCACCGGAAAATTTGTATTAAAGTTTTTGGGAGATTCTTAAGAACCCTTTCTCCCAAAAGGGTTCTTAGGCCCGCGGAGCGCGTTTCCTATATCTTACAGCGTGTTCAGAGCAGCGTCAAGGTCGGCGATCAGATCGTCAGCGCTCTCCAGACCGCAGGACAATCTGATCAGGTCGCCGGGAACACCCGCAGCGATCAGCTCCTGATCGTTCATCTGACGGTGCGTTGCGCTTGCGGGATGCAGGCAGCAGGAGCGAGCATCGGCAACGTGCGTTTCGATATTGACCACCGTCAGCTTTTTCATGACCGCCTCAGCAGCCGTCCTGCCACCCTTGACACCAAAGCTGACGACACCGCAGCTGCCGTTTGGCAGATACTTCATCGCGCGCTCATAGTAGCGGTTGGAAGGCAGCCCGGGATAGTTGACCCAGGTGATATTGGGGTGATTTTCAAGGAAGGTTGCAACCTTGAGCGCCGTCTCGCAGTGGCGGGGCATTCTGACGTGCAGACTCTCAAGCCCCAGATTGAGAATATAAGCGCTCATGGGAGATTGCGTCGAGCCGAAATCGCGCATCAGCTGTGCGGTCGCCTTGGTGATATAAGCGCCCTTGCCAAACTTCTCGGCGTAGACGATACCGTGGTAGCTGTCGTCGGGTGTGCAAAGACCGGGGAACTTGTCGGCGTGCGCCATCCAGTCAAAGTTACCGGAATCGACAATGCAACCGCCGACCGCGGAGCCGTGACCGTCCATATACTTGGTGGTCGAGTGGGTGACGATATCCGCGCCCCATTCAAAGGGACGGCAGTTGATCGGCGTGGCAAAGGTGTTGTCCACGATCAGAGGAACGCCGTGTGCGTGCGCCGCCTTGGCAAAGCGCTCGATGTCCAGCACGGTCAGCGCGGGATTGGCAATGGTCTCACCAAAGACCGCCTTGGTATTGGGGCGGAAGGCCGCCTCCAGCTCCTCGTCGGAGCAGTCGGGATCGACGAAGGTGAAATCAATGCCCATCTTTTTCATAGTGACTGCGAACAGATTGTAGGTGCCACCGTAGATGGATGCCGAGGAAACAACGTGATCGCCGCAGTTGGCAATATTGAAAACCGCGAAGAAGGAGGCAGCCTGTCCCGAGGAGAGCAGCATAGCCGCAGCACCGCCTTCCAGCTCGCAGATCTTGGCTGCGACGGTGTCGCAGGTGGGATTCTGGAGACGAGAATAAAAATATCCAGATGCCTCAAGGTCGAACAGCTTGCCCATGTCCTCGCTGGTGTCATATTTGAAGGTAGTGCTCTGAATGATCGGAATCTGGCGGGGCTCGCCGTTGCCGGGGGTATAACCGCCCTGAATGCATAAGGTTTCGATGGATTTTTTGCTCATGGTTGATATCCTTTCTGTGTATCGATACGGCTTTTGCCGCGGGAATATATCTATTATCTCAATTTAATAGTATATCATACTTTTTTCGGTTTGTCAAGGAAAATCGACAGATGCAAAAGTTTTTGCATTTTAGAATGTGGAAAAGATGAAACTTGCGGCGCAGCCCCTGCGCAAAAACGACGGGGTGAAGATCAAATGCATTTTTGCATTTGACTCACCCCGGAGATGTCTTGTATTCAGACGAGCAACGCATCGCGCAGAGCCTCGGCAACGATCTCTCGCTCGGAAAAGGGTCTCTTTTCGCCGCGGATGAGCTGGTAGTTCTCGGTCCCCTTGCCGGCCAGCAGCAGAATGTCGCCGCGGCGCATTAGGGTCAGCGCGCGGCGGATGGCGTCGGCGCGGTCGGGTAGAATGAGATAATTGTCCTGTCCACGCTCGGTGAAGACGTGCGCCATCTCGCGGCAGATGTCGGCGGGGTCCTCAAAATCGGGGTTGTCCGCCGTCAATACGGTCAGATCGGCAAGCGCGGCTGCCGCATCGCCGAGATCGGCGCGGCGCAGCTGTGTTCTGCCGCCCACTGAGCCGACAAGGCAGATCAACCGCCCGTCGGTATAGTCCCGCAGTGTGGTGAGGACGGCGCGCAGGCTGACACCATTGTGGGCATAATCGACCAGCACGGCACAGCCCTCGGGGGCGGGGAGGGGCTCCAGCCGTCCGGGGACGGCGACAGCGGAAAGACGCGGGAGGATGTCAAGATGGGAATACCCCAGTGTGCGCAGGATCTCAATGGCGCAAAGCGCGTTGCTGACGTTATATTCACCCGGCATGGAGAGCAGTACCTCCTGCCTGTCGCAGAAGAAAAGCGTAGCGGGGATACCGTTGCAGCGTGTAGGGGTGAGGCGCTCCGCGCGAAGATCAGCGGAGGTGTGAATCCCGTATGTACGGATGTGCGCAAGCGAGCCCTTTGCCATGTAAGCGGCATGGAGATCATCGGCGTTGAGCAGTAGTGTGCCGCCTTTGGTGATATGATCATGCAAAAAAGCTCGCTTGCAGTCCCTGTAATCCTCGAAATCAGGGTGCTCGGTGGGGCTGATATGATCGGGAGAGAGGTTGGTAAACGCACCGACGGTAAAGCTCAAGCCTTCGATGCGGTGCTGGCGGACACTCTGGGAGGAGATCTCCATGATGACCGTCCGCACACCGTTGTCGACCATGCTGCGGAACAGACGGTGCAGCTCAAGGCTGTCGGGGGTGGTGTTGCGGGTCGGCTCGGCGATATTTCCGTAACGCACGCCGTCTGTGCCGATATAGGCGACGCTCTCGCCCATATCGCGCAGTAATTGATAACAGAGCAGCGCCGTGGTGGTCTTCCCCTTGGTGCCCGTGATACCGATCAGACGCAGCTTTTTTTGCGGATAAGCATAATATGCTGCGGCGAGATGGGCTTGCGCACGGCGGGTGTCGGGGACAAGATAAACGTCTGCATCGGACGGCAGAGGATGCTCCGGCGGCTTTTCTACCAAAAAGCAGCGGCAGCCCTGCGCATAAGCGGCGGGGAGATAGTCGTGTCCGTCACTACGTGCACCGCGAATGGCAATGAACAGCGAACACGCTCCTGCAAGGCGAGAATCGGCACAAAGGGTATGGATCGGCTCACGTGTGGCGCGACCGTTTCCCGTAATGCGGAGGGGGGAGAGGGAGGCGGGGAGAGCGGAGAGTAAACTGCGTGTGGTCATCAGATGCTTGCCTCCTTTGTGTTCGGATCCGAGCAATGGTCAGCGTGGCGTAAAATGAAGGACTTCTCCAGCTGTCCGCACAGCGCATCGGAAAAGGGCGCGCCACATAGGTAGAGCACCGCCAGACGGTCGTCCTGCTCGGCTCTTGCCACCTCGGTCAGTGCCAGCGCAAACAGATCGTCAGGCAGCTGCGGGGGGAGGGCATCCACGTGCCAGAGGGGAAACAGCTTGTCCGCCCACGAGACCGCGCGGCTGATCAGGCGGGGACGGATGCCGTAGCACAAAAACAGCCGCCACGCAACGCCCCGCGCCCGTGCGCCACCGATGGGAAGATATGCTCGTATGGTGTTTTTCATGTGCGACCCCCTCTGAATCAACGATATACCATATTGTAGCACAAATGGGGGAGTTTGTCAATATCAAAAGCCCCGCAGGCCTGAGCCTGCGGGGGCGGGGGTTATTGGAGCACGTGGTCGTTGTCGCCGATTTTGTAAGTTATCACAAGATCGGTAGCATCGACACGGTCGCCGTTAATACTGATTTGGTTGTACGTATGCAACCACTCATATTTAATATTATAATGTAAAGAGGTCTCTTCCGGCCAATACCACGGAAATTCTTGATATTCTTCCGGCGTACTTGAATAACAAAAAACCATACCTGCAGGAGTAATTCGTATCATGATCAATTCATATCCCTGCGGTATTTTCTCAGGATTTGGCACATAATACTCCGTGGGTGTCTGAAATCCTGCAGCTTGCAAGTCCGTATAAGCTGTACTGTTTTCAGACAAATAAGGCATGGATTCCATCAAATGAAACATATCCTCCATCGAAAATACATGCATTATGCGGCCTTCATACAAAGGTGGGAGCTGGTAATCCTCGATAGGCTCGATAGGCGTGATGGGTTCGGGCGTTACCCCCTCTTCAGGATCGGAACCGTCAATCGTTGCATCGATCTCCGGCTCCGCTGTGTCGGGCGTCGGTACGTCGTTTATCGGTATGTCGTTCGTCGGCACATCATTGTCTGCGGTCGTGCAGCTTGCGAGCACCGCCAAAAGTAGGCAAGCGCTGAGCAACAGGGCAAAAAACTTATGTTTCACATCGGGTTCCTCCTTTCCTTTTTGGACATTACCTCATATATAGTATAACATAATGATATTGCTCTGTCAACGATTCCCATCAAAAAACAGCGACACACAGCAAAACTTTGTTAACCTGCACAATTTCGCCGTATTGCTTTTGTGCAAGAGAAACAAAAAAAGCCGCCCCCGCAGGCCTGAGCCTGCGGGGGCAGGGATTATTCGGTGACGGCGTCGGGGTTGACGTTGACTTTTTGCACTTCACACCAAGAGCGCATATTTTGATAATCCGGAATACCGGATCTCAGATGAAGGTACATGTAGCAAGTATCATCCAAACGTCGAAACATGAACCGTTGCGATGGCACATGAATATAATCTTTCTCATCAGACTCCCCATAGCGGTTCACAAGCTGGGTCCAGTCCCTGTCTACAATCTCGCTATCCTTCGTGTAATAGAAAATGATGTCTATTTCACCATCCATTCGTTCTTCGAACGCAATGTCTGCAGTTGGTTCATATACAAAGCCAATCCCCCCTGTATCTTGTATAATACCACTTATCCGGTATGCCTCATCCGACTTGGTGGGAATGTAGATATAATCTCTTGATAAAACCGTACCCTTTTGATGCATCGATAGTAGATTTGCCGTGGACTCCGGAGATCCGGCATTGAGCAGAGCAGGATTTTTATTGAAGGCAATCAGCTGATCTATGTTATCGAATATGGTATAATTGATAACATATGCCTGTTGCTCGGTGGTCGTATTTTCGGTTTCTGGCGTTACCCCCTCTTCAGGATCGGAACCGTCAATCGTTGCATCGATCTCCGGCTCCGCTGTGTCGGGCGTCGGCACGTCGTTTATCGGTACGTCGTTTGTCGGTACGTCGTTTATCGGTATGTCGTTCGTCGGCACATCATTGTCTGCGGTCGTGCAGCTTGCGAGCACCGCCAAAAGTAGGCAAGCGCTGAGCAACAGGGCAAAAAACTTATGTTT
>JAFTJZ010000090.1 GCA_017456145.1 Clostridia bacterium | reverse complement strand
GTGTGAGTTCTCCTTTCTAGATTTCTCACACTAAATTCTACCACAAATTCCTTCTCATAGTAACTTCTACCCTAAATTCCACTGTGGAACTTACTTTGAGAATTTACTCATTACCGTGTTTTTTTCCATATATGACCATCGCCCCTTGACAACGCCATCAGATTGTGTTACAATAATTAACAGTGTTAACCTCACCGAAAAAATACAAAGGAGAAATCGTATGATACCCAACACCGACCCCAAATACGGGGCGCTCTTCACACCGTGGAAGATCGGCAATGTGGAGATCAAAAACCGTATCGTTCTATGTCCGATGGGAGGCACCTCCCTGTTTGGCTGGATGGAACACACGGGAAACCATTTCGACAAGGAGGCAGCGAAATTCTTTCTGGAGAAGGCGCAGAACAACGTCGGTCTGATCATCCCGGGCATCGCGCCCATCCGCAGCACCTACATGAACCAATGGCTCTACAAAAACAAAAAAATGTTTGAAGAGCTCAAGGAGTTTATGACCGAGATCCACAAGACGGGCGCCAAGCTCTTCGTTCAGATCACGGCAGGTATGGGGCGCTCGTTTGCCATCCCCACGCCGCTGGTCATGCTGCACAATATGCCCGTGGTGCGTGACCTTCTCAAGCCCATCATCAACATCCCCGCGCAATCCATGAGCCCGTCCGAGCTCCCCTCCCGCTGGTCGGACAAGATGAAATGCCGCGCCATCACAGTCAAGGAGATCGAAGAGATCGTCGACGCCTTTGCCAAGACCGCCGAGCTGTGTCGCTGGGCGGGTGTGGACGGCATCGAGGTTCACGCCGTACATGAGGGTTACCTGCTCGATCAATTCACCATGAGCTACACCAACAAGCGCACCGACCAATACGGCGGCTCGTTTGAGAACCGCTACCGCTTTGCCACCGATATCGTCAAGGCGATCAAGGAGAAATGCGGCAAGGATTATCCCGTCTCGCTGCGATATTCCGTCCGTTCCTACGTCCGCGACTTTGGTGAGGGCGCGCTGCCGGGCGAGCAGTTTGACGAGCTGGGGCGCGACATGGCAGAGTCCGAGCGGGCAGCAAAATATCTTCAGGACGCCGGCTACGATATGCTCAACGCCGACAACGGTACGTATGACTCTTGGTATTGGGCTCACCCGCCCATGTATATGCCTCAAAACTGCAATCTGGAGGATGTGGCACACATCAAAAAGCTTGTGGACATTCCCGTGGTTTGTGCCGGGCGCATGGAGCCCGACGTGGGTGCGCAGGCCATTGCCGAGGGCAGGATCGATGCGATGGGCGTGGCGCGCCAGTTCCTCGCCGATGCACAGTGGGTCACCAAGCTGATCGAAAACCGCACGGAGGACATTCGTCCCTGCATCTGCTGCCACAACGCCTGCTTTAATATGGCGCACTACAAGGGCGTGGCCAACGCACAATCGATCTACGATGCCAGCCACATTGCCCGCTGCGCATTGGATCCGCGCGTGATGCAATCGGAAAAATACAAGCTCGAGCCCGCCAAAAAGAAGAAGAAGATCGCCGTCATCGGCGGCGGCATCGGCGGTATGGAGGCGGCACTGGTCTGCGCCAAGCGCGGACACCGCGTGACGCTGTATGAAAAGAGCGACGTGCTCGGCGGTGTCTTTATCGCGGCGGCAGCTCCCTCCTTCAAGGAAAAGGACAAGGCGCTGATCGCGTGGTACAACCGCGAGATCCGCAAATACGACAGCATCGAGATCAAGCTGAACACCGAGGTGACCGACGTCAAGTCGCTGGATGCGGACGAGATCATCGTCGCCACGGGTGCCAAGGCGCGCAAGCTCCCCGTCCGCGGTGCACAGCGCGGCATTGAGGCGATCGATTATCTGCTGGGCAAAGCAGCGGTTGGCGAGCGCGTGGCGGTGATCGGCGGCGGTCTGACGGGCTGCGAGATCGCTTACGAGCTGTCCCTGCAGGGGAAGGCGGTCAGCATCATCGAGATGAAACAGGATCTGATTGTCTCTGACAAGATCTGCCTTGCCAACACCTCCTATCTGCGCGATTATTTCAAGCACAACGCCACGCCCGTCTATCTTGAGAGCGTCGTGGACGAGATCAAGGAGGACCGTGTGGTCATTCGCGCCAAGGACGGCACCCTGCGCGAGATCGACTGCGACAGCGTCATCATCTGTGCGGGCTACACTCCCGCTCCCGTTGCGACCGGCGGCGTTCACGTCATCGGCGACGCAAAAAGCGTCGGCAGCCTGCGCACCGTCATCTGGCAGGCCTGGGATGTGGCAATGAAGGTGTGACGGGTACGTTTCAAATGCATTTTAACATTTGACTCCTCACGCTTTAGCCTTTGGATCATACATCCCCATTTCTGATTTGATAAAGTCTTTAGAAGAGCCACCTTCCCCACCACACAAGAAAGGAACGATTAACATGAATCTTACACAAGAACAGCAAGCGATTCTTGACGGCGCAAAGGGCGAGACTCTTGCCAAGGTCATGAAGACGCTGATCAAATACGGCGAGATCTTCGGCGCCGAGGAGATGGTCCCCGTCACGGGGGCGCACAACCATCTGGTGACCTCCTTCGGGCTCAAGGCGCTGGGCCCCGTGTACGAGCTGATGGAGCAGCTGATCGCCTCGGGCGACGTCTCCAAGCAGACCTTTTCCGTCGACCCCAGACCCTTGGACAAAAACGTCCCCGCCAACTTTTTGCAGAATTTTATCTTTAACCACTTTATGTACTCCCGCCAGGATTATTATGAGGAGCAGCTCCAAAAGCTGGGATTGATGGACAAGGACGCCTTCTCCTGCACCTGTTATATGGACGAAATGGGTAATAAGCCCCGCCGCGGCGACGTGCTCTCTTGGGCAGAATCCTCCGCCGTTGTCTACGCCAACTCGGTGCTCGGCGCCCGCTGCAACCGCAACTCGGGGATTATGGATATCATGGGCTCGGTGGTCGGCTACGTCCCCTGTTTTGGACTCCTGACCGACGAGGGACGCAAAGCGACCTGGCGCGTCGAGATCAAGACCACCAAAAAGCCCGAGGCTCAGCTGCTCGGCTCCGCCATCGGCATGAAGGTCATGGAGGAGGTTCCCTACATCGTCGGTCTTGACCGCTGGCTCGGTACCGAGCTGGATGATGCAAGCTGTACCTATCTCAAGGATTTCGGTGCGGCGACCGCCTCCAACGGTGCTGTGGGTCTGTATCACATTGAAAATCTGACCCCCGAGGCAAAGGATTTCGGGCAGAGCCTTCTGAGAGAGGACTGCAAGGTCTACGTCATCGACGATGCCGAGCTTGACCGCGTCTATCGCGAATATCCCGTCATCTGGAAGGATCCCACCGCCACCCCCAAGCTCTGCTTTATGGGATGCCCCCATATGTCGCTGCAGCAGCTCAAGGATTGGACGGACAAGGTCGAGACGGCGCTTGCCGCCGCAGGCAATAAAAAGGTGGTCATTCCCACCGTCTTCACCGCCGCCCCCGCCGTGCTCAAGGAATTTGAGAAGACTGATTACGCCGCGCGTCTGAAGGCAACGGGTGTCATCACCTCTTATATCTGCCCCTTGATGTATATGAACAATCCCCTCTCGGGGAAGATGCCCGTCATCACCTCGAGCAACAAGCTGCGCACCTACACCACGGCGCGCTATTATACCGACGATGAAATACTCGTACAGATCACGAAGGGAGGAAACTAAAGCATGAAAGAGTTCAAAGGACGCGTGGTCGCGGCAGGTGAGATCACTGCCGAGGCGCTGGTTTCTCACGGAGGGCTCAACACGTTGGCATCCTTCCAGAAGGCACTGCAGTTCGGCGATAAAAACGCCACCTGCGGCGATCAGAACAACCCCGATCTTTACGGCAAGCAGATGGCAGGCAAGGCGCTCTGTCTCCCTCAGACCATCGGCTCCACCACAGGCGGCTTGGTGCTGTATTGCGCCTGCTCCATGAGACGGCAGCCCGCTTGTATGCTGTTCTCCAAGCCCATCGACTCGCTTGCCGCCGCAGGTGCCATTCTGGCAGACGTCTGGCTGGAGGACGTGCAGATGCCCGTCATCGACAGCCTTGGCGAGGAATTTCTCGATTACGTCAAGGACGGCATGACCATCACCGTCAAGGCCGACGGCACCGTTACCGTCGCATAATACGCAATGGGGGTGAGTCAAATGCAAAAATGCATTTGGTTCTCACCCCGTCGTTTTTGCTTTGCGGCTGAACACCGCAATTTGTAAATTCCGCCTGCCAAAAGCCCGCCCCCGGCTTTTTGGCAGAGGGGGCTGCGCCAATGACGCAGCCCCCCTTTTTTAGATTTCGGCATCCGCGCCGACCGCTCATTTCACTTGATCAAGCTCCCGCTTGATCTGCTCCCACACACCGTCGGACGGCGTGGGTGTGTTTTCCCGCAGCAGCCGCTTGACCGTATGGCGGGAGAGAGGCCGCCCGCCCTTTCTTTTTACGCCGCGCTCGCTTTCGTTGAGCGAAAGGATCACCGTGCCCGCATCCGTTTGCATGGCAACACGCGCGTTTCGGATCCGAACGAGCATCGCCGCGCCAAACACGGCAACCAAAAACAGCAGCAGGATCCAGATCATTCCTCTCCCGCCCCTGCCCTCACTCCCCGACGAGATGGCATCTTCTGTGTCGGGCAGCACGGCCGCATCGCCCTCGAGAGCATCGTGCCGATCACTCCCATAATGATCTTCTGCCGCCTCCCCCGCGTGTTCCGGTGCCTCGTAAGCCCCCGGGGGGGACTCGGGCTCACCCTGCTCTCCCTTTTGATCTATCGTCTCATTTGGCTCCCCCTCCTTGCTGGGCGGGGTCTCCATGACGCCATGATGCAGTTGCAGCTTGAGCGCCGCGGGAAGACTTGCGTCGGCGGCGATCTCCTTTAACACCGCGTCGGGATCTCGCGTGTCCGTGGAGGACAACCAAAGCTCCAGTGTGTCAGCCGCGGCAATCTGCGCATTGACACCGTAGCTGTTGCCCAGATATTCTTGCAGCGAGCACAGCTGATTGTAGCTGATCTCGCAGGACACGAAGATGACCCGATCCTCGGGCGAGAATTGCGCAAGCACCTTTTCTTGCACCTCGGCAGTATTCTCACACAGCGCAAGCACCCAATGCGTGGTCGCTGCGTCCTCCCCCGTCTCCCCCGAGGAAGGATCGTTGCCCCCCGCGCTCTCTCCTGTCAGGCACCAATAGCCGACCTGATCCAGCAAAGGGTCGCCAAGAGCGAGCGTGGGCAGCGCAGTGCTCTCCCCCGTTCCTGCCATTGCCGTCGCCGCCGCACAAAGGGCAAAAAGCAGCCCAAAGGCAAGTGCGCACACGACCGCAAGATACCGACGTCTTGTCGCTCGCTTTCTATCTTGATTCATCATTCATCCACTCCTATACTCATTTTCTCGTCGTTTCCAACCGCCCCGTGTGCGGTCTCCCCTTTGCGGGTGCGCTCATTCCTCGCTTGCCGCCAGCAGCTCGCGCAGCCGCCCGATGGCGCGCCGATACTGCCCGAGCACCGTACCCAGCGGCAGCTCCATCAGCGCAGCGATCTCCCGAAATTTCAACGCACCGTGAATATGTAGGGTGACAATCCGGCGCTCCTTGTCGGACAGACGCGCCATGGCACGCTCAATATCCAGACGCAGACCCACACCGCCGTCAGCGGGAGCAGCATCAGGCAGCGTATCGGCAGCCTCGCTCTCCCATTTCTCGGGCGAGAGCGGAAGTGCACGCACGGATTGTCTTCGCAGTGCATCCAGTGCCGAATTGCGCGCCATTCGGAACAGATACGCCCGCGGCTTGCGAACGTCCTCGGGTGGTGGCTGGCGATACAGCTTGATAAACACCTCCTGTACCGTGTCCTCGGCAAGACCTCTGTCGCCAAGGATGCGCAGCGCAACGGTATAGACGGGAGTCTTCATCGCTATATAGATCTGCTCAAAGGCAGCCTGATCCCCCGCGCGAACAAGCGACAGCAGCGCCTGCAGGTCTCTGTCTGTCATCGGTGTTGCGATATTCATCGTTGCTCTGCCTCCTCTCCGCGGTCGTTCACATACCATGACGCACGGCGATGCGATTTTATTTTGAAAAATAAAAAATTTTTTATTTTCACCCCGCACCTGCCCGCAAGGCGTGTTTCTGCGAGCCGTATGTGATATTGGTAGTATAACAGATTCTCGTGCAGCTGTCAAGACGGCAGGCAAAAATCATGCAACTTCCTTCCCCGCCGCGCTGCTGCGAGGCTCATATCCATGCGGGGAGCAAAATCGGCTCTCCCTGAGGGTTGCAACGAATGTGCGCGAACAGCGCAAAAAAAGGGGGGAGTTTTCATGCATTTTTGCATGAGACTCACCCCTTGTCGATGCCGGATGATTACGCGAGCACGACCGCGCGGACACTCACCGAGCCCGCACTGAAATACGTCTCGGGTTCGTACGCCATGATCTTGAGCCGCACCTCGCTCTCCTCCGCCAAGGGCTGCTCCAGCAGCACAGTGCGGACGTACTCCCCGGGCCTGAGCAACCCCGTCTCGCCGAGGATGTTCCCCGCCTCGTCCAGAACGCGGAGCTTGAGCCACACGTCGTTTTGCGCGGGGTTGGTAAAATACACCTCCAAGGCGTCGTCCGCGACAGTTACCGCACCGCAGATGCCCACCGTGTAGCTCATTCCCTCTTGGTACAAAAGCTCATAACCGCGGTCCTCGGGAACGGACGGCTCCCCCGCCACGGCATTTTTTTCAAATTCGGGTGGAATAAACTCCACCTTAGGCGCGCGGTTGGCAGCGAAGGCCGCCGAGAACGCGACCACAATGCCAAGCACCACGCAGACCGCCAGCACCACGATAAAATATGCAGGTGGTGCAGCCCGACGCTCCTGCGGCATATTTTTTGAATTGCTTTTTCGTTTGCTTTTCTTTGCTCTGCTCATCATTCAAGCCTCCGCCTTTGTTTTGACCTTGACCTCTCATTGGAAAACGCAAGACCTCCTTGCGCCCTCAAATCAGGGGTCAAGGCGGGTTTCCCCGCCTTGACGGTGCTGCCAAGCTGTATCAATTCATATTAATCAACAATCGTTAGAGTAGCAACGAAAGTGTAGGTCGGCGTACCTTCATTATCAGTATCAGCCGGTTCACCCGCAATGGTCACTGTCAATGTAGCTGTTTCAACAGTCTCATTTGTAATGGTCAAAATAGGATTATTCCATGTGTAATCGTCACTCTCCGTAAGTCCAGCAAGCGATATACTGCTTATTTTATCAGTCAAATCTCCTGCATTATACATAGTAGAAGATACATTCACGGTAAGTTCAGTTCCTCTCTGTACAGTAAAGGCATAATCGGTATTCTGCGTGCCATCACCAGCCATGGTGAGCGCAGTAACCGTCTCAACAGTAGTGTCGTCGGAACTGCTGTCATCACTGCCGGAATCCGTGGTTACGTTTGCCGCAATGGTGATCGTAATCTTACCGACGGTTACGTTATCGGTATCGGGTACATACGTCTCAGCCATAGTAATGGCAATCTTTGCATACGGAGCCAAAGGATAATCCGCGCCATCCATGGTTTCATCGTGTCCATACTGGAGCGTCAAAACATTTTCGGCAAAAGAGGCCATGTGATATGCATCGATGGTTGTTGCGGGATATTCACCGTTTTCATCCGGTTCTCCATTCTCATTAACAACCACTTCTGTTCCCATTGCAAACGACACAACGGCATCTTCGTATCCCGTATTTGCCGTGTAATCAAGGGCGCATTTCACACCGACATTGGAACGATTGGTAATTTTAACATAATTATCTACACCTGCCCAATATCCGGCATATTCAAGCGCATACTCGTCCCATGCATTGGTGTAGGTGAATTCCATAGTGTCAGCACTCCACTCCACATCGACAGTGATCTGGTAATCATTAGGGGAGGCATCGTCCTCATCGGGAGTTGTATCACCATCGGAATCCAATCTGACAATAACATCCATCGTTTCCGTTGCGGGAAGAGTTGTGTGGGCTTCTGCAAAAGCAGAAACACTCATTGTCATCAGCATGACAACCGCAAGAACAATTGCAAAAATTTTCTTCATTTTATTATTCTCCTTTGTTCTTAATCTTCCATTCGGAGAGCATCGGTATTTTGTACGGCGGAAACGATATTCCGCCATGCCCGGCAGCATCCCTGTTTGTACGTTTGTTCTCCGAATATTTTATTTTTCTATTTCATTCCACAAAGAGAACATTCTCTTATGGGAAAATAGACTTTCTTACTGCCTGACCGTAATCGTGACGGGTGCCTCGGTATTTACGGTCGTTCGCTCGTTCGTTTCGGGATTATAAAAATAGATCACAAGCTTTCCGTTATAAACGCCTTCCGTAAGTCTTTTCGCTGCACCCTCAAGCAGATCAAGCGTATTGATCCGATATCCGGGGATGATTCGCCCCGATTGTGCAATCACCACATCCTGAATCGTAATCCACAGCACCATGTCTCTTGTGGATCGCCCCGGATTTGCAAATTGCAGTAAGGCTTGCTCATCCGAAAGATCGATGATCAATTTATCGCTATATTGCAAGCTCACCGCCCCGCCGCCTTCCTCGTGCGCCAGCTTATCGTCGTCATCGCCCGGGATGATCTCGGCGTTGGGATCCTGCTCCTTGGGCGGGTAATCGGGATTAAGGGTCGGTACGTCGGACGAGCACTGTCGCAACAACAGCAGCAGCAATATGATAATGATGATGATCAGAATGGTGGCGAAGATCGCATACCACTTCCGCTGACCATCGTCCTCTTTTTTCTTCTTTTTTTGCTTTTGATTCTGCGCCTGTGCGTCATCGTCGCGCGGCATCGGCACTTCCTGCGGTGGTTGCTCACCCACGTTGCCCTGCGCCTGCTCTTTGCTTTCGTTTTGAGGTCGGTCACTCATCGTCTGTATTGCCTCCTTTACATTTTTTGACACGCGCAAAAGCCACCCCGGGGCTGACCTGCCGCCGCAACGGCACACGTCAACCCAAGGATGGCTTTTTTATGTATCAGATATTGGATGGTTACAACATTTTCAAAAAGGACTACGAAAAAGGACAGATGGGTATAATCAACCGTCTGTCTGTCTGTCTGTCTGTCT
>JAFTJZ010000089.1 GCA_017456145.1 Clostridia bacterium | reverse complement strand
CAAAATTTTTAACAGTTCGGTTCTGACAAAACGGAACGGTATGCCATGTGGGGCCCCTTCCCCACAAGATAGCAAAAAATAATAATTTTGCGTTGGTACAAAAAAACATCGCAAAACAACTGTTCAGACGGGCAGGGCAACCGCTTTGCCCTGCAAATAAAGCATCCCGGCTACACAGAGTTAAACATCGGAACGGGGCGTCGAAGGCGCCGCCCCCTACCGGATTATATCACACAACCCATCGCAAAACAACTGTTCAGACGAGCAGGGCAACCGCTTTGCCCTGCAAATAAAGCATCCCGGCTACACAGAGGGAAACATTGGAACGAGGCGTCGAAGGCGCCGCCCCTACCGAATTACATCACACAACCCATCGCAAACAACTATTCAGACGAGCAGGGCAACCGCTTTGCCCTGCAAATAAAAGCATCCCGGCTTACACAGAGGAAACATTGGAACGGGGCGTCGAAGGCGCCGCCTCCTACCGAATTACATCACACAACCCATCGCAAAACAACTGTTCAGACGAGCAGGGCAACTGCTTTGCCCTGCAAATAAAAGCATCCCGGCTACACAGAGGGCAGCACCATACAAATAATTTTGATCCCACACGTGCAGGCAACCGCCAGCGGGGGATCTACAAGGGGGAGCCCCCCTTGTACACGCTTTTTTTGGTTCGTTTTTTTGGGGTGCGCCAAAAAAATGAACAATAAACCAATTATAATTAGAACACTTTGTTCGCACTTCCTAAAAACATCTCAACAAAGGAAAGAACATTATGTCAGCAAAATCAAAATCATCTTTCCCCGCCTTCTCCCCCGCTATCCTTACCCTGAACCCCTGCATCGATAAATGTGTCTACCTTCCCACTCCACTTACCCCCGGTACCATCCACCGCGTAGATACCTCCGTGGAACATATCGCAGGAAAAGGATTGAACCAAGCCCTCCTTTTGAAAAACCTCGGCACTGCCGTTGACTACTATTCTTTCGGATCGATCAATCCCGATGACCCCGCCGATGCCTATATCGAATCCCAACATATCGCATATCATAAAATCCCTACTCGCGCAGGAATCCGTGTAAACCTTAAAATCATCGACCAAAACGGTATCGGTACCGAAATCAATGAAAAAGGCGGCCCTGTCACCCAAGAAGAAATCGACCGAATCTTGTCGAGCGTTGCCGAGCATCAGGGTAATATCCTCTCCGTCTGCGGAAGTATTCCACAGGGTGTGGATAAGTCTGTGTATAAATCTGTCGTCTCTCTCGCAAAAAAACAGGGAAAAATTACCGTTCTCGATGCCGATGGCGATGCATTGAAATTCGGCGTCCAAGCAAGCCCCGACTATATTAAGCCAAATCGCCGCGAGCTCGCAGGCCTTTGTCATACCACCGAGCAAGCTCTTGCAGATGAAATGGAGGTCATTCGCTGTGCCGCGTGTATCTGCGAACAGTATGGGATAACCGTCCTCTGTACTATGGATGAACACGGCTCTCTCTATGTCGGTAAAGAGGGAATTTTCCGCGTCGGTATCGCAAAATACCCCCTGCGTGGATTTTCCGGCGCAGGCGATACTTACCTTGCCGCCTTCCTTTTCGCCCGTTATGCAAAAAATGAAGATATCCCTACCGCACTTTCCTTCGCAGCCCGTGCCTCTGCCGCAAAGATTGCCCTTGATGGAACCGAGCTTCCAACCAAAGAGCAGATCGACGCCGTGCCCGAGGTTGAGGTGACGAGATTAAAATAATATAAGAGGCGTTGCCCCTTGACCCCACAAGTGAGGTTCGTAATTTGTTTCGCGCTGGAACGGGAGGGGTGACCCCTCCCCTACAATACCATCGTTAAACAACTATTCAGACGAGCAGGGCAACCGCTTTGCCCTGCAAACATAAATACCCGGCTACACAGAGGGCAGCACCGTACCGTGGAGCTTATTAGCCCCATACGTGCAGGCAACCGCCAGCGGGGGATCTACAAGGGGGCTCGCCCCCTTTGTACGCCCTTTCTTTCGTCCATTTCTTTGAGGCGCGTCAAAGAAATGGACAATAAACCAATTATAGTTAGAACACTTTGTTTGCACAACCTTAATTCTCCTCAAACCATCTCTCCTCATCCGTCACGGCTACCGCCGTGCCACCCTTCTCGTTGCGGCTCGGTCACGCTCGGGGTCTGACATGCCACCGGCATGTCATTCAAGACCCTCGCGCCGCTTCGCTACCCGCTGGGGAAGGCTACTGTTTACAGTCAGAAAACTATGTCCGCACTCCCTATATCATCTCCTACGTAGAAAGGAACCATCACCTTGAAAAAAGAAATCCGCAACCGTAGAAAACAACCGGAAAATATTGAATTTCCCGATCAGAAAATCCTCCCTATCTTTATGGAAAAGGAGGTCAAAAAATCCTTCATCGAGTATTCCATGTCGGTCATCATCTCCCGCGCTCTGCCCGATGTCCGCGACGGTATGAAACCCGGTCAGCGCCGCATCCTCTATACCATGTACGAGGATGGACTGACCAGCGCAAAGCCCTTCCATAAATCAGCAGCAACGGTCGGCGTCGTGCTGGCGCGCTACCATCCCCATGGTGATGCCGCCGTATATGGCACGATGGTCCGCATGGCACAGGACTTCTCCTACCGCTACCCCCTGATCGAGGGTCACGGTAACTTCGGTTCTGTTGACGGTGACCCCCCCGCAGCCTACCGTTATACCGAGGCGCGTATGGAGAAGATCACCGACGAAATGCTGCGCGATATTGATAAAAACGTCGTGCCCATGATGCGAAACTTCGATAACAGACGCGATGAGCCGACTGTCCTGCCCTCCCGTTTTCCGAACCTTTTGGTCAACGGTAGCGTCGGTATCGCTGTGGGTATGGCAACCAATATCCCGCCGCATAACCTGGGTGAGGTCATTGACGCCACCATCTACCGTATGGATCACCCCGACTGTACCGTCCCCGAGCTGATGGAGTATATCAAGGGTCCCGACTTCCCGACGGGTGCTATTATCTATGGTACGGCAGGTATCCGCGAGGCATATACCACGGGTAAGGGTCGCATTACCGTCCGCTCTCGCGCCGAGATCGATGAGGAGCATAACCGCATCATCATCACAGAGATTCCTTATGCTGTCAATAAGTCCACGCTGTGCGAGGCAATTGCGAACTTGCATAAGGAAAAGAAGGTCGAAGGCATCACCGAGCTGCGCGATGAGTCCAGCAGCGATGCCGGTACCCGTATCGTCATCGAGTACCGCCGCGATGCCAACGGTCAGGTGCTGCTCAACCAGCTTTATAAGTATTCGCAGCTGCAGGATACCTTCGCTGCCAATATGCTGGCCATCTATCATAACGAGCCGAAGATTTTATCGCTGCCTGAAATATTGGATCTTTATATTGAGCATCAGGAATCGGTCATCACCAACCGCGTCAAGCATGATCTGGATAAAGCGCTTGCCCGCGTCCACATTTTAGAGGGCTATAAGGTTGCCAATGATAACATTGACGAGGTTGTGCAGATCATGAAAACCTCCGAGTCTATCCCGCAATCCAAGGAAAGACTGATGGAGAGATTCGGTCTGTCCGACGCACAATCCCAAGCTATTGTGGAAATGACTCTCGGACGATTGACCGGCATGGAGCGCAGCAAGATCGAGGACGAGCTGACCAAGCTGGAGGCGCTGATTACCGAGTACCGCGCCATCCTTGGCGACATCAACCGCGTCAAGCAGATCGTCAAGGACGAGATGCTGGAGATCAAGGAAAAATACGGTGACGAGAGACGCACCGAGATCAGCGAATCCGAGAACGAAATCGTTCTGGAGGATCTGATTGAGAGACACAAGTGCGTTGTGACGCTGACGCATACCGGTTATATCAAACGTCAGCCTGCGGACAGCTACACTGCCCAGCACAGAGGCGGCAAGGGAATCATCGGCATGACCACCAAGGAAGAGGACTTCATTGAGAAGGTGATCGCGGTGGACAGCCACTCGCTACTGATGATGTTCACCAACCTTGGTAAGGTTCACACCGTCAAGGCTTATATGCTCCCCGAGGCTGGCAGAACCGCCAAGGGAGGACATTTGGCCAACATTCTGGAGCTTGCCGAGGGTGAGAAGGTCACGGCCATCATCAGCGCGGCAAACTTCTCCGAGACTGAATATCTGACCATGGTCACCCGTCAGGGTGTCATCAAGAGAACGGCGATGAGCGAATTTGCTTATCAGAGAAAGGGCGGCAAGATCGCTCTGACGCTGGACGAGGGCGACGAGCTGCTTTACGTTGTTCACACCGACGGCAACGGTTCGCTGCTGTTGGCGACTGCCAAGGGTAACGCCGTCAAGTATGACGAGAACACGGTTCGCGTGATGGGACGCGGTGCGCGCGGCGTGCGCGGCGTCCGTCTGGACGAGGATGACGTGGTTGTAGGAGCGGTATTTATCGATCCCAAGACCGACGGCGACAAGCTTTTGATGACGGTTACCGAGAAGGGTTACGGCAAAAAGACGTCGTTTGAGGAGTTCCGTCTGATGAAGACGCGCGGCGGCAGCGGTATCTGCTGTCACAAGATCAGCGAGAGAACCGGACTTTTGGCAGGTGTTGCATCGGTTTCTGAGGAAGATGATCTGATGCTGATTACCGATCAGGGCACGGTGATTCGCACGCCTGTGGCGGATATTAACACGTATTCGCGCACGGCGGCTGGTGTTATCGTTATGCGACTGGGCGAGGATGCCAAGATTGTGAACTTCACCAAGCTTGCGCCTGAGGAGCCGGAGCAGGGTGCTGACGAGGCGACGGAGGAGTTAATTACCGAGACCGTTACCCCTCCCACCACGGAGGAGGAGCCCATCATTCCGGTGTTGGAGGATGAGCAGGAATAAAGCAAAAAAAGGAGCGAAAGCTCCTTTTTTTGCGGGGGTGGTGCGAACATAGATTTCTAACGATGATTGATTTGTTTCCGTCTTTTGTTTTGTTTCAATTTTTTGCAATCTTGTAGGGACCGACCGCGTTCGCTTGCGAACGATTCGGGCCGTCCGTTGGTTGTTAAAAATCTAAGCTGAATGAAGATTGTGCGAACAAAGCTTTCTATCTTTTATTGATTATTGTCTATTTCTTTGTCACGCGACAAAGAAATAGACGAAAGAAAACGCGTATAAGGGGACTACGCCCCCTTATATATCCCCCATCCATCGCGTGCTAACGCGGTCTTGCGACCGCTAATACGCACGCGGTTGTCGCGGTTCGGAAATCTTGCTTTTCGTCGTGGGAAGGCCACGACGAAAAACTTGGTGATGCTGACGGGATGAAAAATGATGATCCTCAGTTCGGTTCTTTTTGACTCTTCACTACTGACCGCCGCGCGGTTTTGCTTTGCAAAACGCGCGGAAGGCAAGGATGGGATGGGGGCTTTTATCGGTTTGCGGGAAAGGTGAGGAAGAAAAAGGGGATATCTATCGTTTTAGCAAGGAGGTGGAGATGGGAAAATATTTATAGGGATATTTTATCGTTTGGCGAGGTGAGAGGGATAGGAATATGCTTGCAGAGGGCGGGGTGTTACGCCCGTTCATCCTCAACATTTCACTTTGGTAAAAAATTTCACTAAATTTTTCCAAAACCTCTTGACAACATCAACGTTTTGTGATAAACTAACGGTAAGCATAATTGTTTCCACGCTTGCAAAAGCGTCCATAAGAGGGTGAGAGGTCGTCGGGTTCGGTGGCCTCTCATTCTTCTTAACAATAAATTTTCCAGCGAAAGGTCCTGCTATGTCAAAAATTCATTGGAAAGGCTCAACGCTTCTTGCCCCGCTGCCCCCGATGATGGTCAGCTGCGGAACGCAGGAAAAGCCAAATATCATTACCGTTGCCTGGACGGGGATCACCAATACCGTTCCGCCGAAGACCTATATTTCCGTCCGTCCGCAGCGTCATTCCTATGCCATCATCAAGGAAAGCGGCGAATTTACCGTTAACCTTACCCCCGCGCACCTTGTTCGGCAGGCGGACTTTTGCGGTATGTATACCGGTGCGAAGGTCGATAAATTCAAGCGCTGCGGCCTGACCCCGGAGCAGGGAGTCAACGTCGAATGTCCCTCCATCGCGGAGTGTCCCATTTCTTTGGAATGTCGCGTGACGGATGTAATCCCACTGGGATCTCACGATATGTTCCTTGCGGATATCGTTACCGTCAGCGTCGATGAGATGCTGCTGGATGCGAACGGAAAGCTTTGCCTGGAGCGCGCCAACCTTGCCGCCTTCGCACATGGCGAATATTACGCTGTCGGCAAAAAAATCGCAAAATTCGGCTTTTCCGCAGTGAAGAAGAAAAAGAAGAAATAAGGGATATGGTAAAGGAGGAATCTGTTTTGAAACGAAACATTCGATTTTTATTGCTTTTGTTGGCGATGCTTAGCGGCGTCCTTCTGCTTTCCTGCGGGGATGCATCGACAAAGACGGATACAGACGTCGATCCGCCTGTGCCCGACACACTCTCACCCGATCCCGACTCCATGCTTTCTATCGCAGGAGTCGATATCTCAGCCTTTACCGTTATTCGTTCCGATAGTGCCGATGCCGAGAGCAAGCAAGTCGTTTCGGCTTTGCTGACGCGGCTGGAGGAAACGTACGGCGTCAAGCTTGCCATTTCCACCGACTATTATACCCCCGAGGAGGAATCGTCTCCGCATGAGATTGTGGTGGGTATGACCTCACGCACCGGCGCGCCCACATTGACCGACGAGGACAGCGCGATCGTATCGGTCAAGAACGGTAAGCTGTATTTTTGCGCCGCACATGGCAAAAGCCTTGACGCACTGATCGAATTGTTTTTTGATTCCTACGCCACCGATGAGAACGGCGAGGTCAAAGCTTTGCATCTGGAGGAAGGATTTATGAAGGAATATCAAGGAAAAATCAATCTGCAACGCAAGGACGGCGAGCGTATCAAAGCGCAGGATGACTTCGGCTACTTTGATTATGGTGTCACAGGACACCATCACGGGTATGCGGCATATCCCGAGAGCGAGCTGGAAACGCAGATCCGTTTGACCGCTGAGCTGGGTGTGACCATTTATCGTTTCAATTTCAATCCCACCACCGAGGATCAGTTTGCGTATCTGTTCCGTGTGTTGGATCTGTGCGATGCGTATGGTCTTGAAATGATGCTTGTTTTGGATGACCACGGCGGCACCCCCGAGGAGATTGCGGCCAAGCATGAAAAAATCGCCACCCGCTGCCGCGGACGTATCCCCTATTATCAGATCTTTAACGAAACCGACGTTTACGCCATGCACACGGATGAGGGCACGATCTACCATCAGCCCGTCGGGACGGGAGAGTCGCTCTCTCATTTCAATCCCGCGCGTGTCACTGAGATTACGGAAAAACTGAGAGCATCCATTGAGGTTTTTCGTGCAGTGGATCCCCAGGCCAAGCTGGTCATCAACTTCGCCTTTAAGCATTACGCTATCATAAAGGCATTCCACGATGCCGGTCTTGTTTGGGATGTTATTGGTGTGGATTGGTATTCCGACATGGAGAGCAGCGAGCCGCTGGCCTCCTTCCTGCCCCGTGTGCAGGCGGCACTGCCCGAGTATGAGTATATGATCTGTGAGTGCAATATCTGGGCGCATAATGCTTTTACCGAGGAGCAGCAGGCGGCGTACCTGGAGCAATTTGTTCTGAGCCTTGCCAATAGCGACGAGATCGAAAATCTGACCGCTGTCATCTTTTATGAGCTGCTCGATGAGCCTGCGTACAACAACGGCGAATCGCATTTCGGCTTGGTGCAAAATAATATGAACGGCGTCCCTCAAGAGAAAAAGCAAGCCTATACTGCCATTCAGCAATGGCTCTGCGGTGGCGAGGTCAGCGCCGCATATGTGTTGAGTGAGAAATAATCGTTTATATTTGCGGGGGAACTTTTTGAAACAAGGTTTCCCCGTGCGTATGAGATGACTTCTGTAACGCCTCCGTCTTGATGCCGAAAGAACAGAACGGAGGATCATTATTTTTTTTTCGCCGTGGCTGCCCTTCAAATTCGACCCCACTGCGCTCCGCTCGGGATGACATAAAGGGACACGACCGCCTCGGCTGCGCCGCGCAGAGACATTTGTCTACATAATCTTGCCCCAACATCCTCCCCTAAAAATTCTTCTAAAAAAGTTCTCGCCCGCATCTTGACATCCCACCCCGGTTGTGTTATCATATATCTAATATATCGTCTTCGGAGGTAGCATTATGTATCATCGATTTGACCCCAACCAGTATCACCCCACCGGCTGGCTTGCTCGCCAACTCCGTATCCAAGCCGACGGCCTGTCCGGTAATCTCGATAAAATCTGGCCCGATATCCGCGATAGCGCCTGGATCGGCGGGAACCGTGACGGCTGGGAGCGCGTCCCCTATTGGCTGGACGGCTTTATTCCCCTGGCGTATCTTCTGCGCGATGACGATCTGATCGCCCGTGCGAAAAAATATATTGACGGCATCCTTGACCGCCAGTGCGAGGACGGCTGGATCTGCCCCTGCACATCAGAACAGCGAAAGGACTACGACGTCTGGGCGTATCAGCTCGTCGGTAAGGTGCTCGCCCTTTGGTGCGAATTCAATCCCGAAGATACTCGCGCCGCCGATGGCCTTCGCCGCGCAATGCGCTGCTTGTACGATAACATGAAGGACGGTACGGTCAAGCTGAAGGATTGGGGCAAGTTCCGCTGGTTTGAATCTCTGATTTCCATTTCTTATCTTTATGAAATGCAACCCGAGGATTGGCTGATCGATTTGGCTAAGCTGCAGCGCGCGCAGGGCGCAGACTATACCGCGCTGACCGAGCGCTGGGTGCGCCCCTTGAATATCTGGACACTGGAAACGCATGTCGTCAATCTCTGTATGATGATCAAATACGGCGCACTGGTCAAGGCTCTGCTCGGCGAGGATGCCGTGACTGAGGCAGATGACCCCGAGACTATGTGGCGCGCGTTGTTCGATTACAACGGTACGGCGGTCGGCACTGTCACGGGCGACGAGTGCTTGGCAGGACAGCGCAATACGTACGGCACAGAGCTTTGCTCGATCGCCGAGCTGATGTATTCCTATGAGGAGATCTATGCCGCTACGGGCGAGAACGTCTGGGCGGATCGATTGGAAAAGGCGGCATTCAACGCGTTGCCGGCTGCCATCAGCGCGGATATGTGGACACACCAATACGACCAGCAGGTCAATCAGATCGCTTGTCAGAAATATCCGAACAAGCCCATTTTCCGTACCAACAACGGTGAGTCGGGTCTGTTCGGCTTGGAGCCTGGCTTTGGCTGCTGCACCGCAAATTTCAACCAGGCGTGGCCGAAACTTGCCATGAACGTCTTACTGAAGGCGGGGGAGCGCGATGTGACCGTGGCGCATTTGTTGCCCACGCTGTTGACCACCGAGATCGATGGGGTGGCAGTGACCATCGAGACCGTGACCGAATATCCCTTCCGTCATACAGCGACGATCAAGGTTCGTGCGGAATCTCCCGTTCGCTTTGCGCTGCGCGTGCGCGTTCCCGCGTGGGCGAAGAGCGCCAAGATGACGGGCGCGGTACGCCTGAGCGATTTCCTTGTAATGGATCGGGAGTGGTGCGGCGAGTGTGAGACCGCGGTCACGCTGTCCGACCGTCCGCATTTGGTGAGTCGCCCGAACGGAAATTTTGCTGCGGAGTACGGTCCGCTGGTATTTGCGTTGCCCATCGAGGCAGAGTATAAGATGCTGGAATACACGCGTGACGGCGTGGAGAGAAAGTTCCCCTACTGTGATTATGAGCTGACGCCCAAGAGCGAATGGCGATATGGGTTTGTGGGCGGCCGGCTTGCGGTGGTAGAGGCCGAGGGGGACGACTATCCCTTTGGCGAGTCGGCGCCCCGGATCATGCTCAAGGCGAGCATGGCACGTGTGGACTGGGATTTTGAGGATGGTTACAGCAATGTCAGTGCGCAGCTACCGAAGTCCCGCTCGGCGTTGTCTGCGGCGGAGGAGAAGATTTTGATCCCGTACGGTGCGACCATGCTCCGAGTGACGGAGATGGTGAAGGTGAAATAATAAAATACGTCAAGAGCCGTCGCGTCAGCGACGGCTCTTGACGTCAGACTGTAGACCAAAGCATTCTCCGCCCAACACGTGGGGCGAAAACCCATAAAATGATCCTTTTGAAAAAGCTTTTTAAGGATTCTTAAGGTGCTTTTTCTCGAAAAAGAACCTTAAGTGGGGTTTGGGGCAAAGCCCCAAGTCCTTTCATCGACACCCTGCGTCAAGAGCCGTCGCGTCAGCGACGGCTCTTGACGTATATCTTTCATTTTCCTTTCCTTAAAACACGTTCCCGTTTTCGCGGTAGCCGCGCCAGACGTTCTCAAAGAATCCGCCGCCTTCGGGGAGGGGACGGACGGGACGCCAATCGGCACGAGCGGAGCCGTCGGGAGAGAGGGAGACGGTCTGGGTGAGGGCATCCAGCGTGCCGTCGTCCAGCTCGTAGCAAAACAAGCCGTTGGCATCGTTTTCCAAGCCCTTGGCAGCTATGCCTTGCGCGGTCGAGTAGATGGCCGATCCGCGGGAAAGACCCGAGCGTTCGGCGAAGGAAATCATGGCGCACAGGTAAGCATTCTGGGAGAGCAGCGTGTCCTGCAGGCGGTAAGCACGGGAGAGCCCCATGCTGTTGGAAGCAGACACCGAGGTGCTGAAGTTAGCGAGAAGTGAGATGTTTTTGTCCATCAGCGCTCTCATGCCGTCTACGTTGCGAATGGCAGCGGCGCAGGCGCTCATCTCGCCGCAATGCTCGTTCAGCAGCGCGCGGGTGTTATCCTCGTCCGAGAGAATGGCACGGGTGAAAGCCATCTGTGCAGCCATTTCTCCCTCGCTTGCGGCGAAGAAGGCAGCCGCTTGCGCCTCGGTGGGCAGACCGCTGCGATGACGTGCGATATACTGCGCAGCACGAAGAGAACCGACCTGCCCTGCGTTGAGGGCGCTGCCGCCGGGGCGATATACACCATGCGTTCCTGCAGCCTCCCCGACAGCGAACAGCCCGGGAATGCAGGTCTGCCACCAGAGATCGACGTCAATGCCGCCGTTGTTGTGCTGGGCGCAGAGTGCAATTTCCAGCATTTCTTTTGTAATATCCAAACCCTTGGACTGATACAGCTCGATCGCAGGCTGATTCATATGGCGCAGGCGCTCGATGGGGGTGCCAAAGCAAGCTCCCGCGCTCTCAAGATATGCGCGCGCGTCAGCGTCCAGAGCGTCGTAGGGGAGCGACTGTAAGCCCTGCGGGTTGCTGCGGAAGTCGAGATAGACGCGGCGACCGTACAGCTTGGTTTCACGGAAGACCAGCAGATCGATGACCGACGAGCCGTTTTGCGCCTTACGGCTGTCAAAGGGCCATTCATAACCCTTGCGGAAAATTCTTGAGAGGCAATCGCCCAAATTCGGATAAAAATCGTGCAAAAATTCATGCTCTGTGCCGTCCGGGTCGACAGAAACAAAGCGGGGGAGCACCTGCATATAGGTGCCGGAGACGTTCCAGCGGGGGTTGACCGATGCCAGACCGTACTGCCATTCGGTCAGATTTTTAGCGGTTGCACCGGCGGCAAGCGGGACGCCTGTCGTTCCCGTATGTCCCAGCGGATAGACGCTCTCGGCATAGATGCCGGCGGGGCCGCCCGTCGCCCAGATGACGTTTTTACAGCAGACGAGGGTGAATCGGTTTTCCTCATCCTCGGCGGGGACGTTGGTACAAAGGGCGATAAGGCCCAGCGTATCCTCGGAAAATGGTATGATTTTAACGATCTGCATATGCTCATAGGTGGGTACACCGCGCGCCTCGACCTCGCGTTGCAGACACTCGGTCATCAGCTTGGAGGTCAAGGGACCTGCGCTGGTTGCGCGTCCACGGGTGTCGTGGTCGGTCTGGTAACCGACGTACTCGCCGTAGCGGTTGGTGGGGAAGGGAACGCCCAGCTCGGCAAGCTGCAAAAAGCAGCGAGAAGAGAGTGCGGCCTCGATCAGTGCGTGGTCGCCGTCGACGCAGCGGCCGCCGAACAGATCCTCTGCCATGGCGGCGGGAGAATCGGGGGAGGAGCCTGCAAGGCTCATTTTATAATAGGTCTGCTTGTCTGACCCGGTATTGCGGGAGGTGCTGTTATTCTTGGCAAGGCAAAAAATTGCAATATCTTGCTCTCCCAGCTTGTGCAGACGCAGCGCCGCGTTATATCCCGCAGCGCCCACGCCGACGATGGCGGTGGATAGGGTGATAGTTTTCATGTTTGTTAAGTAGCCTGTGGCGGCAAGGGGGGCTTTTTGGAAAAAAGTCCCCCTTGACCCCCAAAAACTTTTAATCCTTTTTAGATTTTTTGTGTTATGGTTCTGTTTTGTCGAAAAAAGTGATGTGCCATGTGGGGTCACTGCTCCACAAGTTGGAGAGATGCCTGCGGCGGCAAGGGGACTTTTTGGAAAAAAGTCCCCTTGACCCCCAAAAACTTTTGATCCTTTTTAGATTTTTTGTGTTACGGTTCTGTTCTTTCGAAAAAAGTGATGTGCCATGTGGGACCCCTGCCCCACAAGTTGGAGAGATGCCTCCGGCGGCAAGGGGGGCTTTTTGGAAAAAAGTCCCCCTTGACCCCCAAAAACTTTTAATCCTTTTTAGATTTTTGTGTTACGGTTCTGTTCTGTCGAAAAAAGTGATGTGCCATGTGGGGTCACTGCCCCATATGGTTATCGTAAAATACCTCGGTTGCAAACATTTGGGGTAGGGGCCCCAAAAGGACGTTGCAGTTGGCAAAGGGCGGCAGGTGAAGTAACAGATTCAATCAAAAAATTTTGAAAAGTTTTGAGGGGGCGTGGGGGGACATTTTGCCAAAGTCCCCCCCCCAAACACTCACAGCCT
>JAFTJZ010000088.1 GCA_017456145.1 Clostridia bacterium | reverse complement strand
CCCCCACTCCACGCCTTCGACGACCATGGGGCGCTGCCCCTTGGAGCCCTGCCAAGAAACTTTCATAACAGAAAGGTTCTAGGATCTCCAAAGAATTTTGATCAAATCATATACAATATATCTTTCAAACACAGATCAAAGTTTTTGGAGTTTCCAAAGAACCTTTTTTCAAAAAGGTTCTTTGGCGGGGTTTGGGGCAGAGTCCCAACTCCAAGCCTTCGGCGACCAAGGGGCGCTGCCCCTTGGAGCCCTGCCAAGAACCTTTCTTAGAAGAAAGGTTCTTGGATCTCCAAAGAATTTTGATCAAATCATATACAATATATCTTTCAAACACAGATCAAGGTTTTTGGAGTTTCCAAAGAACCTTTTTTCAAAAAGGTTCTTTGGCGGGGTTTGGGGCAGAGCCCCAACTCCCCTCCCCGTCCTCACTCCAGAATATCGTTCAGCTCGGTCAGCTCGCCCGAGGTTGTGACGATGATGACGCTGTCTCCCACCTCAAGGGTCGTAGAGCCATGGGGTTGGATAACGGTATTACGGCGCACGACCTGAGCGATCAGAGTGTTCTTCTTGAGCTTGAAATCGGGCGACATCAGCGGCACGCCCAGCGCGCGGAAGGTTTCGTCCACGTTGAACTCCACCGCCTCGGCGCGATCGTTGCACAGCTTATACAGAGAAACAATACCGAAGGTGCGGTCTCCATCGCCGACGCTGCCGGACAACTCGGCGCTCTTACCTGCACGGCGCAGCTTGCTTTGGATCTTTTTACTGTTTTCCAGACCGCGCAAATAGCGGAGCACTCCCGTCGTGCAAACACGCCGCGGAGAAATGATGCAATCCACACCAAGCCCCGCCATGGTCTTGACCAGGCTGTCGCTGTCGATGCGGGCGATGACGCGCTCCACGCCGTGGGAGCGAGCATACAGCGAGACGATGCTGTTTTTCTCATCGTTCTCGGTCAGGGCAATGCAGGCGTCGGCTTTGGCAATTCCCTCTTCCTCCAAAAGCTCACTGTCGCTGCAATCGCCTAATATAATCGCTGCTTGCGGCAAAAGCTCGGACAATTCCCTTGCCCGCACTTCATCCGATTCCACAATGCGTACGCCCATCCCCAGCGACAACAGTTGCTCTGCCAGATAAAAGGCGCAACGACCGCCACCCATGATCATCACGTCGCGCACGGGTTTGTCCATCAGCCCCAGCCGCCCAAAGAACCGGGACAGCTCGCGGTGTGACGCGGTAATGCTGATGATATCCCCCTCGCAGAGCACGAAATCACCGCCGGGAATAAAAACGTCCTCTCCGCGCAGCACCGCACAGACCAGCACGCTGACACCGTACGTCTGCTGCAGCGTTGCCAGCTTTTGCCCGATCAGAGGATGCCCGCTGTCAACGTGGATCTCTGCCATGTCCACGCGCCCCTTGGCAAACGCCTCCATTTTCAGCGCCGCGGGAAACCGCACAAGGCGCGTGATCTCGTTGGCTGCCTCATATTCGGGATTGACCACAAAATCGATCCCCATATAGTCACGTACAAAGCCACGCTCACGGAAATATTCGGGGTTGCGCACGCGGGCGATCGAGCGAGATGCGCCCAGCTTTTCCGCCAGCATACAGCACACCATATTCAGCTCGTCCGATCCCGTTACGGCAATCAGAAGATCGGTGTCGGAAACTCCTGCCTCCTGCAGCACGTCGTGACCGGCACCGTTGCCTACCACCCCCTGCACGTCATATTGATTGACCACGCGGTTGATGCGGGCGGGAACCGGGTCGATCACCGTGACATGATGCCCCTCGCCCGAGATGTATCGGATCAGCGTATCGCCGACCATGCCGTCGCCGACTATGATGATTTTCATGGATTTGTTCACTCCTCGTTATAAGAATACAGAATATATGATAATACAAAACATATAAAAAATCAAGTATATTTTGTAAAAAAGTGAAAATACGACCGTACCGCGGGCAATTTTTTCGCAAAGACACCGCGCCGACATACATAATCATCGCTGCACTGCAAAAACTAACGGTGGGACGATATGCAAAAATTATACGCATCCCACAATATCGGATTCATGAATTTGAAAGGATTGATCATATATGAAATATCACAATGAACGCAGGGTCGCGCTGCTGACGGCGATCGTCACGCTATCACTCCTGCTGTGCTCCTTGGCGCTGCCTGCCTCGGCAACGGTACGCGCCGCCCGCGCAAGCCAAGAGCATCCGCGGCTGCACAGACACGTGGCTATGAATATAGAAAATGGTAAGGTCACCGACAGCGACGGCATCATCGGCAATAGCCTGCACGGCGCAGATGCCGCACACCCCAACCACAGACGTCACACCCGCACCGGTAGCACCCATCGTATGCTGCACGGGGTCACGGGCGCGATCGGCGAGGCAGCCAACGGCGTCAAGAACGCGGCGGGCGACGTTGTCCGCGGTGCAAAAAATGCCGTCGATCAGGTCGGGGATGCCATCGGCGACACGGCACGTAATGTAACCGATGGAATGGGCAACGCCGCAGGCGGTGCACGAACCGAAGACAACGGCAATGCCGACAACAATGCCGCAGCAGACGATAACGCCACAAACGACGGCATCATTGACGATCATCCCGCTACCGACGACGGCATTGCCAACGACGACGTCGCCAACGGAGAGACCAATGATAATATCGTCGGCGAAACCGATAATAACGGCATCAACGATAATAACAATAACGATAATAACAATAACGACATTAACAATAATAATGATAACAATGATGCCGCCGACAACAACGCAAGCGGGACGGAAAACGACCTGACCAACCGTGACGACGCCGATAACGAGGACGGACGCGGTGTCATCGGATGGGTCATCGCCGTGCTGGTCATTCTTGCCATCGTTCTGGTGGTTCTGGCGCTTTTGCCCAAGAAGAACCGCGAACGTAGGTAAGAGAGCGGGAGCATCAACACACTGCCCCGAGCCCCGGGGGAAAATCCAATGCTAAAATGTATTGGATTCTCCCCCGCCTTTTCATTTGCGCCGGAATTGCGCAAATTCGCTTGCTATGCCGGTAAAGACCGTAAATATACGCGAAATAATAGCGGATGAATGTATTCTGAAGATGAAAAGGCTTGCATTGGATTTGGGCGCGATCAGCCGGAGTGTCGCCTTTGATTCCCTTCTGACCCCACAGCGCGCTACGGTGTCGGGTGAGCTGTGTGACGGCGCAGAGAACCTAAATGAACGACATTGCTGCAAAAGAATGCATTCTTTTGAAAAAGTCAGGAGATTTTCCGAAAAACCGTAAATTCTCAAAGTAAGTTCCACAGTAGGAAAGGAGTGGAAGTAAGCATGAGAAATAAGGAAAAAAAGGAACGATCCAACATTCAAAAGATGAAAAAAGAAGGAAAAAGCAGGCAAAATGAGGGGTAAATTCCCTAAT
>JAFTJZ010000087.1 GCA_017456145.1 Clostridia bacterium | reverse complement strand
GGCTACACAGAGGGAAACATTGGAACGAGGCGTCGAAGGCGCCGCCCCTACCGAATTACATCACACAACCCATCGCAAAACAACTGTTCAGACGAGCAGGCAACCGCTTTGCCCTGCAAAAAAAGCATCCCGGCTACACAGAGGGAAACATCGGAACGGGGCGTCGAAGGCGCCGCCCCCTACCAGATTATATCACACAACCCATCGCAAACAACTGTTCAGACGGGCAGGGCAACCGCTTTGCCCTGCAAATAAAAGCATCCCGGCTACATAGAGGGAAACATTGGAACGGGGCGTCGAAGGCGCCGCCTCCTACCGAATTACATCACACAACCCATCGTAAACAACTGTTCAGACGAGCAGGGCAACCGCTTTGCCCTGCAAGCCAATCACCCCGGCTGCACAGAGGGCAGCACCATACTAACAATTTTGATCCCATACGTACAGGCAACCGCCAGAGGGGGATTTACAAGGGGGTGTCCCCCTTGTACACGTTTTCTTTGGTTCGTTTCTTTGGGGTGAGCCAAAGAAATGAACAATATTCTAATTAAAGTTAGAAAATTATGTTCGCACAAACTAAACAAATTCTTTCCGCAAAGGATACCTACCATGACAAACCTACAACAAAAAGACCGACAATACATCGCCTCCACTTATGCCCGCTTTCCCGTAGAGATCGCCACGGGCAAGGGCAGTGAGGTGTACGACACAAACGGTAAACGATATATCGATATGGGCTCCGGCATCGGCGTCACCTCCTTTGGCATTGCCGATGACGCTTGGGTCGCTGCTGTCAGCGCACAGCTTGGCCGCGTTCAGCATATGTCCAACCTCTACTATACCGAGCCTTGTGCCAATCTCGCCGAAATGCTTTGCGAGAAAACCGGCATGAGCAAGGTGTTTTTCTCCAACTCGGGCGCTGAGGCAAACGAGTGCGCCATCAAGGTCGCAAGAAAATACGCTGCTGAGCACAAAGGCGCGGACTGCTATACCATCGTCACACTGGAAAATAGCTTTCACGGACGTACGCTGACTACGCTTGCCGCAACAGGTCAGGATCATTATCATGAGCTGTTCCGGCCGCTGACCCCCGGCTTTGTCCACGTTCCCGCGGGGGATATGGACGCGCTGCGCGCTCTGTGCGAGAGCACCAAGGTCGCAGCGGTTATGATCGAATGCATCCGCGGTGAGGGCGGCGTGTTGCCTTTGGAGGCAGAATATGCCAAGGCGCTGGGCGAATTTGTGCGCGAGCAGGACATCCTTCTCATCGTTGACGAGGTACAGACGGGCAACGGTCGCACCGGTGCCATGTACGCTTATATGAACTTTGGCCTTACCCCCGACATCGTCTCGACAGCAAAGGGGCTTGGCGGTGGTCTGCCGCTGGGTGCGACGCTGCTCTCGGCAAAGGTCGAAAATACGCTCGGCTTTGGCGACCACGGCTCGACTTTTGGCGGTAATCCCATCGCATGTGCGGGGGCTTGCTCGGTTGTCAGCCGTATTGATGACGCACTGCTGGCCGATGTTCGCCGCAAGGGCGAGCTGGTGCGCAGTATGCTGCAAGGTGCCAAGGGCATCGAGAGCATCAGCGGCATGGGTCTGATGCTGGGCATCAAGACCGAAAAGCCGGCGGGCGAGGTCGTGCGTGCTTGTATGGCGCGCGGCGTGCTGGCTCTGACTGCCAAGGATAAGGTCAGACTTCTCCCTGCGCTCAATATCCCCGATGATATTCTCGCCGAAGCGGTGAGCGTCATCAAAGAGGTCTGCGCACAGTGATAATGGGGTGAGTTTCAAATGCAAAAGATGCATTTGAAGCTCACCCCGTCGCTTTTTGCGAAGAGGCTGCGCCAATGACGTAGCCCCTTTATGGTCGGATCACGGTATGCTCGGCTTTTTTGTATTTGCGCGGTCGATGACGCTTTGCGGGTAAATCACCTCAAAGTCCTTGGCGAGGTAGATGCCGTTGACCTTGACAAGGGAGCCGTAGATCAGGCTTTTTTTGTAATCCTCAAAGCCTTCCTTGTAATAATAGATGGTTCCCTCATGGCAGACGACCTGCTTGATAATGCCGTCACTGTAGCGACAAAGCTTCTCCTCTTCTCCTGTGCGGATGCTGACCCGATAGATCGTCGAATCGGCGATGTATTGGTATTGCCATGGCTTGATGAGATTATAGTAGATATATTCTCCGTCAAAGCCCAGCGTCTGCATCAGCAGATCACTGCGAAATACTTCACGCTCCTCCCCCGTGGCGAGGTTGCCGAGAATATAAGCGCAGGTAGTCTCAGCCGCTACCACGCGCTCCTCCCGAGAGGCTTCTCTCTCCACTCTAAGGATGTACTCCTCACCGTTGAGGTAGGTGATGTTCTTCACGCCCGTGGGGATATAGGTACTGAAATCGCGGTCGGTTCTGTAATATTCGCTGTCTCCACGAAAACGGATCAGAAGGGTGTTGTCGCTGATCATAAAGCTGTGAAAGCTTTTTCCTTCGGGCGGGCACATTGGTTCGATCGTCTCATCATCCATATGCAAGCGATAGATGTTGATCGAGCTTGCACTGTCGGCCGTAGCGAAATATAGATAGCTCCCACTGATGGCTTTGTCATTGAGAATCTCCATCTCGTCGCCCCACCAGATGCATCGGATGTTGAGATTGTTGGGATCGATGCAATACAGCAGCGTATAGTTGCTGTCTGCGCGGAATCCGGTACAGCCGTAGATGTTGCCGTTGTAGGGAGAGTAGATCAGCTTCTCGGGCGCGTAAAAGAAATGTGCAGCGCATGCCTCATGGGTACAATTTTTGTCAAAGCAGAAGATATGCTGGGTGGCAGTGCTTTTGTTGATGCAATAAAGAGATTGTTCGTATGCCTGATTTGCGACCAAAAGTAAGCCCGGCATATTTTTAATATAGCTGCTCCGGGGAAACACGACACTGTCCTCATACAGGGGAAACTCCAATGGCTCCACGATTTCACTGACCGAGATCTCGGGTTGATAACCGTGCCCTTGGTCGCCATTGCCGTCCTCGCCCGACGTGCGATCTTCATCCATGCTTTGTGGTGGGGCAGTGGCACAGCAAAGCAGGGTGGGGAGGAGCAGCAAACAGCATACAGTACGGCATAACAGCCATATACGCGTTGATTTTTTCACAGGATACCCTCCTTTCGCTCGCAGCGTTTGTATGTGCCGATGTCCACTGTCGGGATGCTTGGTCGAAAATGGATCATGCGTCCATAATCTTAAGACATTACGACATGAGGACAGAAAAAACGGAGTGAGTCAAATGCAAAAATACATTTGAACCTCACCCCGTCATTTTGGCTTTGCAGTTAAACACCGCAATTTTTGCCTGCTTTACAGGCAAAAAACTTAACAATTACTCGTCTGCGCAGAGCTCGTCGTAAATCGCCTCTTGCACGGTGGTGAGGTCATCGTCATCATCAAAGATCTCCTCGTCGTCGGCGACGGGGATGCGGACCTTGCTCTTGACACGGTTGACAACATCCTTCGACTTGCTCTTGACCGTGCCGCTGACGTCGTACTCTTCGTCAATCAGCGCGAGACCGCAGATCAGCTGGGTGATGCTCATCAGCAGCATAGAGCGACCGGCGCGCTTGTTGTCGGGCGCGAAGACCAGCGAGAGGAACAGGGAAAGATAAGCAGACACCAAAGATGCGATGCCCCAAATGGTACGATTTTTCTTGAACATAATCAAATCCTCACTTTCATAAAATGTGACATGGTTTATTTGCGCGGGTGACTTACGCCTTGCCCGATTGCATTTTCAAATATGCGTTGATAAAGCCGTCGATGTCGCCATCCATGACCTTGTCAACGTCGCCGGTCTCAAAGCTCGTACGGTTGTCCTTGACCAGTGTGTAGGGCATGAAGACGTAGGAGCGAATCTGAGAGCCCCACTCAATGTTGGCGCGGTTGCCCTTGATGTCTTCGATTTTATCCAGGCGCTCACGCAGCTTGATCTCCATCAGCTTGGCCTTGAGCATTTTAAGCGCGGTTTCCTTGTTTTGCAGCTGGCTGCGCTCGGTCTGACAGCCGACGACGATGCCGGTGGGCTTGTGGACGATACGGATGGCGGAGTCGGTCTTGTTGATGTGCTGACCGCCCGCGCCGGAGGAACGGTGTGCCGTGACCTCAATGTCCTCGTCGCGAATCTCCACCGCATCCACGTTTTCAAATTCGGGCATAACCTCAATGGATGCAAAGGAGGTTTGTCTGCGCCCTGCCGCATCAAAGGGGGAAACGCGTACCAGTCTGTGTACACCGTTTTCACTCTTGAGATAACCGTATGCGTTGATCCCCTCTACCATGATGGTCGCGCTCTTGAGGCCTGCCTCGTCGCCGTCCAGCCAATCGATCAGCTTGACACGGAACTCGCTGCGGTCAGCCCAGCGGGTGATCATGCGGTAGAGCATCTGCGCCCAATCCTGCGCCTCGGTTCCGCCTGCACCCGGGTGGAAGGAAACAATGGCGTTGTTCTTATCGTATTCACCGGAGAGCAGTACGCCGATGCGCTGCTTTTCCTCTTCCTTTTCAATGGCATCCATCTCGGAGAGAACCTCTTCCACACAGCTCTCGTCGTTTTCCTCAATCGCCATCTCGCACAGTGTCAAGACGTCCTCAAGACGGGAGCATAAGCGGTGGTAGCCTTCGATGGTGTCCTTTTTCTGCTTGATGCTTTGCAGCACGCGGGAGGACTTGTCGGGATCGTTCCAGAATGCGGGATCCATGGTCTGCTGCTCCTCGTCAAAGACGGTGGCGCTCAGCTCCTCGATGCGCAGTGCACGACCAAGCTCACAAAGATCCTCCTGCAGGGTATATAGCTTGCTTTTGGCTTCTTCCAATGCAATAATCATAGGGGTGTCGTAACCTTTCGTATAAAACTCTTTTCTCTTTTATATTATACCATACAACCGAGGTGTTTTGCAAGTGATTTTTCATCTTTTTTCGGAAATTTACAGCTTGTACACACATCGGTGACACAAGTGAGGCGAAATTTTACATTTTTTTCAAGAATGTTTACAAAAACCCCTTGCAATTGTCACACAATTGGGGTATGATATAAAGAGATGATGATAAAAATGGGAGGGTACGCGATGTTTGGTTACATTCGACCGCAGGTTATGCAGCTGCGGGTCCGCGAATATCGGTATTATCGCGGTGTATACTGCGGGCTATGCCGAGCGCAGGGGCGCTGCACGGGGCAATGCTCCCGCATGACGCTCAGCTACGATTACGTGTTCCTCTCTCTGATGCGCATGGCACTGCAGAACGGGAATCCCGACGGAGCAGCCGCTGACGGCAAGAGCGAACGTGTACGCTTTGAGCGCCGCCGCTGCCTACCGCACCCGTTTCGTCGTCGACTGTCCTTGCGACGCGGGATCGTGACCGACCACGTTGCCTTATGCGCTGCGCTGCTCAATTTTCATAAGCTGTGTGATGATAAAAAGGACGAAAAATTATGGTCTCGGGCATGGTGGCGGGCAAGGCTGCTCTATCTTCCTATGCGAGCCATGTATCGCCGTGCGGTGAAAAAAGACCCTGCGCTGGCCCGATGCCTTGACGAGGCGATGCTGGAATTTTCTCGCGTTGAGGCGGCGGGCCAGAGATCGGCGGATGCTCCTGCGGCCGCCTTTGGTGAGGTGACGGCGGTGCTCTTGTCACATGGCTTGCAGGGAAACGCACACACCCTTGCGCGACATCTGGGGCTGCATATCGGAAAGTGGCTGTATTTTGCCGATGCCGTGGACGATTTCGAAGAGGATGTCAAGCAAGACCGTTACAATCCGCTGCGGACACTGTATGGAGACGAGCCGCTGGGTGAGGAGCAGCGGGGAGCCATTGCAACTGCGATGGGGTATGAGCTGATGCTGGCAGATGACGCGCTGGCTCTTCTGGATGTGGATGATGAGATATGCGGCAGTGAGCTGCGCGCCCTATTGGAGCATATGCTGCGCGTTGCCCTGCCTGCCGTGACAAGCGCGCTCGCATCCGGGACGTTTGGGACGCGGAGCGCTGCCCCGAACGAGGCCAAAGAGCTTTTATAGAAAAAGCCGACCGCGATGTAATATTACCCAAGATTTTTTATTCCAAGGAATTATTTTCTAAAGACTCCTTGGCGACTTGCGGGGCGGAGCATTGTCTGCCTCTTACGTGATAAAGACAAATAAGAAAGGACTACATCCATGACAGATCCATACAAGGTGCTCGGTGTCAGCCCGACGGCGAGCGACGACGAGATCAAGCAGGCGTACCGAGAGCTGGTACGCAAATATCATCCTGACAAATATGCCAACACGGATCTTGCCGAAATGGCGACTGAGAAGATGAAAGAGGTCAACGCCGCTTATGAGGAGATCCAGCGTATGCGCAAATCCGGGCAGAGCGGCACATCCTACGGGCAGAATACCGGCTCCGGCTATTACGGTCAGAATACGGGCAGCTCTACGGGAATTTATGCCGCCATTCGTCAACGTGTCAACAGCGGGGACCTTAACGGTGCGCAGAGTATGCTCGTAAGTGTCCCCGAGGCGGAGCGAAATGCCGAGTGGAATTTCTTGATGGGCTGTGTGCTGCTCCGCCGCGGCTCGACGCTGGATGCCCAGCAGTATCTCGATCTTGCCTGTGCCCAGAATCCTTATAACAGTGAATATCGCACCGTGCGCGATCGCCTGCGCGCCCAAAGCAATGCCTACAGCGGAGGGTATCGCACGACGTCCCATAACCACTGCGGATGCGGGGATATGGACATCTGCTCCTCGTTGATTTGCGCCGATTGCTGCTGCGAATGCATGGGTGGCGATCTGATCTCCTGCTGCTGAGGTGACGCTGTGAATCAAGATCAAAATTCTCGCGTACGTCGTGAGGAGCGTAAAAAAAAGACCCGCCGCATCGCGGTCTGCGCCATGCTGATCGCTGTTGGCGTGGTGGCAATTGTTCTGGGATCACTGTTGGATGTTCTTGATCTTTGCACAGCCGCTTTTACGGCGCTTTTGTGCGTGGTCGTGATGATCGAATACGGAAAGCTTTATCCGTGGGGCGTTTATCTTGCGACTGCCCTGCTCTCGCTGATGCTGGCTCCGCAAAAGGGAGCAGCGATGGTTTATGCGGCGTTTGGTTATTATCCCATCCTTAAAGCGTACATCGAGCGGTTGCCGCGTGTTGCAGAAAAGGTGGTCAAGGGCGCGCTGTTTCTTACACTTGAGCTCATTCTGATCACACTGACCGACCTGATCACCGGCGCGGATGAGCTGATGCCGTGGTATTATTATGCCGTACTTTACGTGATGGGCTTTGCAACCCTGTGGCTGTACGACGTGCTGATCAGCCGCCTGGTCTCGCGCTACCTTGCACAGTGGAGAGAGCGTGTGAAGAAGTTGTTTTAGTGGATTGAGCGAGGGGAACTTTTTTGAAAAAAAGTTCCCCTCGCGCTCCCTTCCAAAAACTTTATAAAACAGGATTACCTCCTTTTTCAAGCTTTTTGCGGATTCTTAAGGCACTTTTTCTCGAAAAAGCGCCTTAAGTGGGACTTGGGGCAACGCCCCAACTTCCCTCGCGCTCCCTTCCAAAAACTTTATAAAACAGGATTACTCCATTTTTCAAGCTTTTTGCGGATTCTTAAGGCGCTTTTTCTCGAAAAAGCGCCTTAAGTGGGGCTTGGGGCAACGCCCCAACT
>JAFTJZ010000086.1 GCA_017456145.1 Clostridia bacterium | reverse complement strand
AGGGTCAAATGCTTTCCTCTTTTTTCATTCATGTGTGAGTTCTCCTTTCTAGATTTCTCACACTAAATTCTACCACAAATTCCTTCTCATAGTAACTTCTACCCTAAATTCCACTGTGGAACTTACTTTGAGAATTTACTCCCATAAAAGGAAGGAGAAGAATGATAGCAAAGTGATTGACAAGCATCATATCTTGTGCTATAATAATATAATACCTGTTTGCGGGAGGTGGCGCGTATGCCTGAATATAACGATAAAAAAGATATGAACGCACGGCAAAATGAGCTGGATGAGTTCTGGGATATTTCATCTCTTGCCATCGCGCCGAAAAAGCGCTACACGGCACCAACTCGTACGTTTGATACCTCGACTGCCGAAATACAGGTGTCGGATTCGACCCCACAGGTAAAACAGGAGAACGGAGAGCGCACGCAGGCGGTCAGAAACGTCCGTATGAGCGAAATGTATGCTGATGCGGCAATTCCCTTACGGAAGGCGGCAGACCCCTCCTATGAGCAAAAAAACAGCGCTGCAGAGGGGGGGACGGGTGTGCAGAGTGCCAAAGAGCCGGTCGTTTATAAACCCGATCATCCGCTTATTGAGGAGGTTACGCTCCATCCGTGGAAAAATCAATTTCCGTATTACGAGCGATTTTGTCATACTGCCAAGGAGCTATTTGGCGTCAAGGGAGAACGCTGCGAATCTGTTTCATTCTTTTCCTATATGCCGCAGTATGATCAAATGAACCGATCGCAGCTGGCGTGGTACCTGTATCTGCGTGAGTTGGTATATCAAGGGGAGTACCCGCGCACCGATCACAGCTACATTTTCCTTTTGATCTTTGAAATCATCAATCTGCCTGATCAGATTCCGCCCGCGCGAGGTTTAGAGCTGCTGTGCGGTATCTGGATGAATTATCGGGAGGATTATCCGTTGCTTGACCGATATCTTGGCGAATGGATCTGTGATTATTGTCTTTTATATCGCTTGCCGGTTCCTGCAGCACAGCTTGGGGGGGTTATGCGAAAACTTACCGCAGAGTGCCAACTGCGGGAGTTTTACGTCAATCACAGCTGTGTCGGCGACATCGCTGATACAGCGATATATCTCAATTGTTGCTCTAATTATGATTATAAAAAGAGCCGTGCGTATGCATCAAGTGGCGAGATTGCAGCGGCATTTGACCGTCATATTCCTGCTGCGCTGCAGTGTGTGTTGCAATCGATTACACATGGCGACTCTTTGTTCTCCGATATGAAAATGCAGACCTCCACACTTACAAGAGATACCTTTGTAGGTGCGCTGTGTTCTTATCGCATCAAATATAAGATTGAGGTGCGTTATCGTTCCTTCTCCCGTTCACATGAATTGCGTTTCTTTATCACGGATGTCGTCAAGTATGCCGAAAATAAGCTCCGTGCCGTGCTTGGATATAAGTCCAGACTTTCCATTTACGCACTGCCTGAGCCGGCAAAAAACATTCTGAACGAATATTTTGCCAAGGCATTTCCCAAAAACAGCAGGGGGGAGGGAACTGCTACCGTTCGCCCCGATTATGAAAAGCTGTATGATCTGCCCGATACGCCGATGTCATCCGAGCAAGCAGCGCGTATTGAAGAATTGTCGTGGGATACGACGAAGAGACTTGTGGAGGCATTTGAGGAAGAGGATTTATCTGCACAGGCTGAGGATTTTGCCTCTTTGCCGGAAACGTCCATCGAAAAGCCCCTGGCATATGACGCCCCGCCCGCTGCCCCCGAGGAGGCAGAAGATCAAGCAGAGACGTCTTCGCCGTTTTCTGCTGCGATGCTGCCGTTTTTGCGCAGCGCGTATCATAAGGATGTGGCGATGCAAAGAAAATATTGTCGGGAAATTGGCAAGATGCCGGAAATGTTGGCAGATGAGATCAACGAGATTGCGGCGAACACGATGGGAGATATCCTTCTTGAGGAGGGGGAGAACGGTGCGTTTGTCGTCATAGAAGAATATCGCGACGATATTCGTATCATGCTTGCAATTGAGTAGAATTGTGATTTGAAATTTACAACGAAAGGTTTGATGAAATATGAAGTCCGAAGAAATGAATCCTGTGCCGGCGCGAAAGGACACTGTCAACGTCGTTCCGCGTCGTATCCTCGGTGCGCTGCTTGCCTCGGTTTCTGCCGGTGTCGTTCCGCGCTCGGGGGCTCCCTATATTGCCATCGGTCGGCAGGATGAGATCGCCGCGCTGCTCTCCGATCTGGAGGCGGTCAGCGAGGGTGGGGGAGGAATGCGCTTTTTGATCGGTCGTTATGGCAGTGGAAAAAGCTTTTTAATGCAGCTGATCCGCGGTTATGCCATGGAGCGTGATTTTATTACGGCAGATGCCGATCTTTCTCCGGAACGTCGACTTTATGGCAGTGGCGGCAGCGGTGTGGCGACTTACCGCGAGCTGATGAAAAATCTGGCATCCAAAGCCTCGCCCGACGGCGGTGCTTTGCCGAGGATCCTGGCTCGCTGGCTGACGACGCTCCAGACGACGCTTGAGCGGGAAGGTCTTGATCCCGAGAGTACGGCGTTTGAGGAGCGTATGAACGCTTTGGTTTTTGATCATCTGCGCGAGGTGGAATTTTTAGTCGGTGGCTTTGATTTTACCAAGGTTGTAACGGCCTATTACCGTGCGTGGCGCGGCGAGAGCAGTATGGAAAACGAAGAGAAAAAGAGCGCTTGTATGCGATGGCTGCGAGGAGAATATTCTACCAAAACGGAGGCTAAAAATGCGCTTGGTTTCCATGTCTCGGTGATTATCGATGATGATAACTGGTATGATTTTCTCAAGCTGTGGGCGGCACTGGTACGCTTGATGGGATACCGTGGACTTGTGGTGTTTATCGATGAATGTGTCAATCTCTATAAGATCGTCAACCGTGTCAGTCGTGAGAATAACTATGAAAAGATTCTGTCCATGTTTAACGATACACTGCAGGGACGTGCACCGGGGTTGGAGCTGGTGCTTGGCGGTACGCCACAGTTTCTGGAAGACAATCGTCGCGGACTTTTCAGCTATGAGGCACTTCGCAGCCGTCTGTGCGACAGCCGATTTACTCCCGAGGGATTTAAGAATCTGATTGGTCCCGTGATCCGCTTGCGCCGTTTGAGCGACGACGAGCTGCTGGCGCTGATCGTGCGCATTACCCGTCTGTATTCACAGTATTACAAGTGGGATGCCCGCATCACCGATGAGGAAATGCAGCAATTTTTGAAAATCTGTCTTTCCCGTGCAGGAGCTGACAGCATGATCACCCCTCGTGAGATGCTGCGCGATTATATGACGCTCTTGAATATACTGCTCCAGAATGAGGACGCGACCTTTGCAAGTGTTGTGGAGAAAACGGTGACGCTGAAAACCGACGAGGATGAAAAGCAGCCAACAGTGAGTACGACAGTGACGGTCAACACCAAAGAGGAGAGCGAGTCTGCGCCCGCACGCCCTTTATTTGATCCGAATGATATTGATTTTTGAAACAACATGACAGCTTATGACCTTATGATTCGATGCAAGCGTTACCTCATTCAATATTCCTCCTATTTCAATTTCACGAAAGGAGATCGAGCATGACCGAAGCTGATCAAATATTCGACCGTTTTCCTGATTTTATCCGTGAGTATATTTATCGCCACAACTGGGACAGTCTGCGCGCGGTGCAGCTCGCGGCAGCACAGACGCTGTTTTTTACCAACCATCATTTGCTTCTGACCTCGGGAACGGCGAGCGGCAAAACCGAGGCAGCCTTCTTTCCGATCATTGCCGAATTGTGGGAAAATCCGCCGCAGAGCGTGGGTGTGATCTACGTTGCTCCCCTGAAAAGCTTGATCAACGACCAATTTAACCGCATGGACGAGCTTCTCGATGAGAGCGGTATTCGCGTGACCCATTGGCATGGCGACGTTGCCATGTCGCATAAAAAAAAGCTGCTGACCAATCCGCAAGGAATCCTGCAGATTACTCCCGAGTCGTTGGAGTCCATGCTGATGAATCGCTCCAACGATATTGTGCGTTTGTTTTATGATCTTCGCTATATCGTCATCGATGAAATTCATACGTTGACGGGCTCTGATCGCGGCAATCAAATCATCTGCCAGATCGAGCGCCTGACCCGTCTGATTGGGCATGAGGTGCGCCGCGTAGGACTTTCCGCTACCATTGGAGATCCTTCTTCCGCTGCCAATTGGCTTTGTGGAAATTCTTCTTTGCCCATCGATGTGCCGATGTTTGCCGAAGGAAAGATTCGTTGGCGTCTTGGAATGGAGCATTTCTATATTCAGAATCTGAATGAAAAGCAGGACGTTCGTCCGCCTGCCATGCTGCCGACACACCCGGAATCTCTGCCACTGACCACAGAGGAAACCGTTATTGCCACGTCGGCGCAGGAGGAAGAACCCAATCAGGAAAGAACCGTGCGTGCCGAGTTGGATGCAGGTTACGAATTTATGTACGATTGCGTCACGGGGCAGAAGTCACTGGTCTTTTCCAACTCCCGTGAGGAGACCGAATATCTGACCGCAACCTTCCGCCAGATCGCCAAGCGGCGAGGCGAGAGGGATATTTTCCTGATTCACCATGGAAATCTATCTGCATCCATCCGCGAAGAGGCGGAGATGAAGATGAAGGACGAAGAATTTCATGCGGTCACCTGCGCGACCGTTACTATGGAGCTGGGGATTGACATCGGGCGATTGGAGCGAGTGCTGCAAAGCCAATCCCCTCACTCTGTGTCGTCGTTTTTGCAGCGTCTTGGGCGCTCTGGGCGTCGCGGACAACCACCCGAAATGATGATGGTCTTCCGTGAGGAAAGTCCGCTGCCCAATACGCCGCTGCCACAGCTGATGCCATGGGAGCTGTTGCGCGCCATTGCCATCGTGCAGCTTTATATTGAGGAACGGTTTATTGAACCGCCGTTGTTGCGCAAAATGCCGATGAGCCTCCTGTTTCATCAGACCTTAAGTACACTTGCTGCATCGGGCGAATTGACACCGAAACGACTTGCCGAAAGGGTTCTTTCATTGCCGCCGTTTTCTTCCGTGGAAAAAGAAGATTATCGCGAATTGATCATTTCAATGGTCAAACAGGATTATCTGGAGATGACCGAAGAAAAAGGGCTGATCGTGGGCTTACGCGGTGAGCAGTTGATCAAATCCTTCAAGTTTTACGCGGTTTTTAAGGATACGGAGGACTATACCGTGCGTTGCGGCTCGGATGAGATCGGGACCATTACAGCACCGCCTCCGGTAGGGGATCGCTTTGCTCTTGCAGGACGCGTTTGGGAGGTAGAGGAGGTCGATATTTCTCATAAGCTGATCTATGTTCATGGTGTGGACGGAAAGATGGAAATCTCATGGCCGGGCGATTATGGGGAGATCCATACGAAGATCCTTGAGCGTATGAAACGCATTCTGGAGGAGGACATCGTTTATCCGTATCTTAAGGACAATGCGCGCGTGCGCTTGGAAATTGCCCGACACACAGCCAGAAATACCGGTATGCTGCAGCGGTCGCTGGTTCATCTTGGCGGATATTCTTGGTGCTTATTCCCGTGGCTGGGAACGCGTTCCTTCCGTACTTGCCGTAAGCTGATCAAAAAGCACGCACAAGAACTGCGCATCTCCGGTATTGAGTATGAAGGCTGCTGCTTTATCACCTTCAAGATGGAAATGGGAAATGGCGATGCCTTCGTAATGCGACTTGCCGAGATCGTAAGAGAGGAGGGAATTGACCGACTTTCCCTGGTTGAGCATGGGGAAATTCCCGTGTTTGATAAATACGATGATTGTATTCCCTTGGATCTTTTGCGTCGGGCATATGCCGAAGATCGCTTGCGTACGGATGAGGTGACGGAGCGTATTTTTACTTGGGAGCGTGAATGGCTGGAGAATCCGGAAAATCCGTTTGTTCCTTAAACCGTGTTTTAACGTGTCGTAGCATCTGTTTTGTAATGTGAATATAAAAATAGGTCGCTTGCCTTATGGCAGGCGACTTTTTATATAAAGATATTTACCTTTGCGATTGGTGATTTTGTATAGCAATTTGTGCATGATTCACGACGAAAATTTTTTGTCTTCCGAACGGAGGTGATGTCGTGTTGGAATGCCATGAAATATATATAAGAATCAAGGCGATATTTGAAATATGCAGTGAAATTTACATTGTATACAGAGACAATTATGGAAAAAGAATTGTAAATATTTTGTAAACCGAATTTGAACTAAATATGTATGCATACAGAAATATACGCGAAAAATGAATAATATGCGCGATGATGAATAATTATAAGTATGAATATTTGATGATTTATTGCCGTTTTGCATATAGTGTGTGAACAAAATGACCAAAACGGTTCCTAACTTATGTCAAACAAAAAATTATTTTTGTGGTATAATATAAGCGACGTATTCTTGAATAGAAAACGATATCAGAAGAACAACAAGGAGTCCCACCATGAACTACTCAATTATCAGAACCCCCGTCCATTATCGCCTGATTTGTCTGCAGAAAAGTAACGATAAGAAAACCTTTCTGATCGTATGTACTTGTCAAGATGAATGTTCCGTTGTATATGCAGGCGAAGATCTTCTGCAGGCAGAAAGTTTATATCACAAGTTGCTCGATGGATGTGTTACCCCGTGTACATTGCAGGATATCGTCGATGATATGGGCGACCATACGCGTGCTGTCTCGATCGTGGCGCAAAATGTCAAATATCTCGAGGATACCAAGGAGGATGAAATGGATGCCCTCATAAACGATCGTCCGGTTATCCGTGAAAACCTCTCTGTATGATGAAACATAGGTCGTTTTATGTCAAATAGCACAAAAAACGCGTAAAAAAAATGAAATTCCCGTTCAACTCCATTTTGCATTAAGGTCTTTACTTTTTTCACATTTTATGGTATACTATATATAGACATCGTGTCGCAGCCGAAAAAAGCGCACGAATGGCGGGAAAAATGAAATAAGACAGAATGCGAAAGGAAGACATGACATGAGAGAAGATGGAATTGCGGAGCTTAGCGTCATAGGCATGAAAGGCAGTGAGCAGTTTGTGGCTCAAGTAGATTATTACCTCAAGGATTGGCGCAGACATTCAGGTGAGGACACCTATGTGGTCGGTGCGGATTGTCCCAGATTCGGTACAGGCGAGGCGAAAGGCATGCTGCATTCCTCTATGCGCGGTCATGACGTTTACATTTACGCCGATCTTTTCAATTATGGTGTCACCTACAAAATGTACGGTATGACAGTGCCCATGAGTCCTGACGATCATTATGCCGATCTTAAGCGTATCATCGCTGCTATTGCAGGTAAGGCAAGACGGATCACTGTGATCATGCCGATGCTTTATGAAGGTCGTCAGCACAAGCGTTCCTCCCGTGAGTCCTTAGACTGCGCATTGATGCTGCAGGAATTGGTGAATATGGGCGTTTCGAACGTGCTCACCTTTGATGCACACGATCCCAGAATTTCCAACGCCATTCCGTTGCACGGCTTTGATAACGTGCAGCCCACGTATCAGATGATCAAGGCACTGGTTCGCGCATATCCCGATATCGAGCTGGAGAAGGAGCATCTGATGATGATCTCTCCTGATGAGGGGGCGATGCAGCGGTCGATGTACTATTCCTCGGTATTGGGGCTTGATATCGGTATGTTCTATAAGCGCCGTAATTATTCCGTTGTGATCAATGGTCGAAATCCCATTGAGGCGCATGAATATCTCGGTCAGGATCTGCGTGGCAAGGACGTCATCATTGTGGATGATATGATTGCCTCCGGCGATTCTTTGATCGATGTCGCATTGCAGCTGAAGGAAAAGGGTGCTAAGAGAATTTTCAACTTCGCGACCTTTGGTCTGTTTACCGAAGGGTGTGATAAGTTTGATAAAGCTTATAGTGATGGTTTGATCAACCGTATTTTCACTACCAATCTGACCTATCGTCGCCCGGAGTTGCTTACAAAGGAGTGGTATCAGGAGGTCAATATGTGCAAATATGTTGCATATCTGATCGACACCCTCAACCACGACACAACCATCAGCAGCCTGCTTGATCCTGCAAAGCGTATTCACACGCTGGTTGAAAAGCATAAGGCAGAGCTTGCAGTTCGCAAGGTCTGATAAAGCCAATATCAAATGGTGCGGATCTGAACAGGTTTCGGAGCCGCACCATTATTTCATCGAAAGGGAGGTGTTCAAAAAGAAATGGCATTACAATATCCGGAGTATGATCGCAGTCTGTTATCTTTGACCTCATCTGTTTTGAACTATTATGGGGCTGAAAGTCAATATTCGACGCTACCGGAGGTCGATATACTGCTGGAAAAGAGACCGAAAAATGTGGTTGTCATGCTGTTTGACGGACTTGGAACCTACAATCTTGAAATAGGCTTGCCTGCCGGTTCCTTTTTGCGGCAGCATTTGATAAGCTCTGTATCTTCGGTGTTTCCTGCGACCACTACCGCGGCAACGATCACTATGCAAACGGGGTTACCGCCAATATCACATGGTTGGCTTGGGTGGGACCTTTATTTCCGAGAGGTTGACAGTGTTGTCAGTGTGTTTCCAAACACCGTGGCGGAAACAGGTGGGAAACAAGCAGCACCGTACCATCTCGGAAACCGTCACCTCGCAACGGTTTCGATTACGGAAAAGATCCGCCTTGCCACACAAGGGCGTATTTGCGCGAAAATGCTCTCGCCGTATGGAACGCCCCGTTATGAATCCCTGGAGAAAATCTGCAGTGAGATCCTTCGTTTATGTGGCACGGAGAAAGAGAACTATATTTACGCATATTGGCCGCAACCTGATTACGATATGCACGACCACGGGGTGAGCGCGGAGGCGATCAAAGCACAGATTGCAGAAATTGACAGCACCGTAGAAACACTTTGTCGCAATTTGAAGGACACACTTGTTTTGGTTACGGCAGATCACGGGCTGATCGATGTGCAGTGGCGTTTTTTATCCGATTATCCGGCATTGTGCGAATGTATCCGTCGCAGACCCGCGATCGATGCGCGTGCGTTGACGTTTTGGGTCAAGCAAGGAATGAATGATCGTTTTGAGAGCTTGTTTCAACAAGCATTCGGAGATTGTTATCACTTATTTTCCCGTGAAGAAGTGCTACGCCATGCATTGTTTGGCGTAGGTAAGGCGCACCCGCTTACAGATGATTTTATCGGTGATTATGTGGCAGCGGCATATAGCAATATCGGTATTGAGGTCGGAAAAAAGACGCAAGATATGTTTCGTGCGGCACACGCAGGAATGACGCGTGAAGAGATGACAGTGCCGATGATTGCCGTGGAGTGTGGTGTATGAATACCATCACTTAAAAAAACCACCGCAGATCGCTCGCGTTGTTGTGCAAGCAGCTGCGGTGGTTTTCGTTTTCATTATTGCAAGCTTTCAGTGACTTTTTTGACCCAATCCAAAATCAAGGTCTTTTCTTCGGGCTTGATGCCGGAGAGAAAGGGAAGACCGGCTTTGATGTAAAGAACCTCGTCGATGACATTGGTTCCGGCTTCCTTCAAAATAGTTTTCACGCTTTCAGCGTATGCCGCGTTACCATCAACCAGCAGCGCAACATTAGAGGCGCGAGCCTTGGTCAGCTCACGGCAGAACAGACGGAGATCATCCGGAACATCGCCCTTGCCACTGAGCGCCAGTATTACGACACGCTCCTTATCACAGGAGTATGCGGGCGGAATTTTGTCCACAGAATTGATGCTCAGATCATATTCGGCCTTGATCATGTTGGCGATGTTGACCAGCTTCTTTTTTCCTGCGGTACAAAGGATGCGCATTTTAATTGCCATTTTAATTTTCCTCCTTAACGGAAACATACAAAATATGGTTACCTATATTGTAGCATATTTTGATGCAAAAAGAAAGACTTTTTTGAAAGAAAAAAATCTTTGTGACATCTGACAAATTTAGACCGTTAAATTTGTTTAATGCGCATAAAAAATATGCGGAATCCGTGCGAATCGAGCGAATTAGAAAGATCAAAGCGTGATATTCGAAAAGAGAACCATAGATCTTCTATGATACAAAATACAAATTTTGTATCAAACGGGGCGTAAATAACGGCATATAAACGGCAGATTTGGGAAACAATGCAGACAATTCGGATGATGCACGAGAAAAATATCACATCGGTCGATCGACGCAATCAGAAGAATCAATGCTGCAAGCGTTAACGGAAAAAGATAATTTTATACCTCCGTTTTACAATTTTACGATCGCATATTTCGTTGCTGCAAATATTTTTGCTTTGTAGCCTCGCCGCCACGCAGATGACGCTCATCCTTATTTTGTTCAAGAATTTTTTGCACTTGCTGATATAACGCTGGATTTATTTTTTTCAGATTTTGTGTCACGTCTTTATGTACAGTGCTTTTACTGATTCCAAATCTTTTGGCCGTTGCTCGTACGGTAGCGCGATTTTCGACCAGATATGCTGCAAGCATAACGCATCTTTCCTTACCCGATGAGATATACATCATAAATTCACCCTCTGTGAGGCATTTGAGCTATGTCACGTCAGCATTATGCTCAAACTCCAAAATTTATCTTGATTTTTTTCGCAGATACTGTTATAATGTATGTGTTGAGTGCATGATTTATGACAAAATTGATGCCGGTTTCAATGGATGTCGAAAAAAAGACGTTTATCTTCCCCAAGGAGGTTATTTTATGCTTATACATGAGCAGAAAAATAATAATTTTGTATCAAAACAAGACGACTTTGGAAAAAACAACAAGAATAATGATATACAAACCTTCGTAACAGATTCAGATGAAGAAATTGTTTTTGGAGGAATGACATCACTTTCCGGAATTTTACACGGAATAGCAAGCGGATGCTCCGACAGACGTATTCTGCGTGTATTTTTTGATCGTGAGCGCGTGAAAAAAAAGGAAAAAGAATATCGTTATCTGACAGCACAGGCTCAAACTTACGGATTCTCCCTGCAAATGACAGATCGTGAGTATCTGGATGCCATTACTACGGGTACTACGCACGGCGGGATTGTTGCGGTTTGTTCAAAGAGAACATTTCCCTCTTTGGAGGATGCGTGGCGCAGCTCTTCCCTACCGTTTTCCAAGTCAGACGGTTTTCATGTACTGCTTGAAGGAATTGAGGATCCGTATAATTTCGGATATACGTTGCGTTCATTGTATGCCGCGGGTGTTGACGGCGTTATACTATCCCCGCGAAATTGGATGGCGGTAGCAGGCACAGTCGCAAAATCTTCTGCGGGCGCATCGGAGCAGCTGCCCATTGCCATTGCCGACCCCGTTGAGGCGATTGGATTATACCGAAAGCAAGGATATCGCATTGTATGTGCCGGGATCCGTGATTCTGTGTCGATGTATCAAGCTGACTTGAAGGTACCGCTTTTGTTGATCGTCGGTGGTGAAAAGCGTGGAATATCCTCTTCCGTTTTGTCGATATGCGATATGATCGTACGCATTGATTACGGGCGAGCCTTTAAGGGATCACTGTCGGCGGCCTCTGCGGCCACGGTTCTTGCGTTTGAAATTTTACACCAAAATTCGATCAAAAACAGCGAGGACGTCCGATAATCACGCGGAAATTGTTAAATTTTCTGCGTAATTTGTTAAACAATTTGTTTTTCTATTGCTTTTTTCTTCAAAGTGTGATAACATATTAAAAGCGCATAATCGTACCGACGGTCTATTTGGCAAGCATTTTTCATACATTGAAATTGACTTCGATATCCATTTCAAAGTGAGGAATATGTATGCCGTCTGCTCATAAGCGCCGCCCGTCAAAGAGCGCAAAGAATAGAAATAGGAAGGAAATTTCACCGCGTCTGTATTTCTGTTTGCGTAAAGGTATTGCCTTTTTCGGATATTTCCTTCTTGGTATCCTGTTTTCGCATCTGGCGAATACCGTAAATACTGCCAAGTGGCAGCTGCTGTTTCCTTCGGCGCTGTTTGCGGATGTCTTTTCACTTGTATACCCCTTACCTGCTTTTGGAGACATACTTTCCTCGCTTTTGCTCTCGACGCTATTTCGCACCCTTCCCGTGCTGCTTGTATATTGGCTTGGGCTGAGGGATTATGATTTTTATTGCCTTTCCCGTTTTTGGAATTTGGTTTTTTGTGCTGTTCATGGCATGATGCTGCATCAATTCTGGCTCATCTTTGTGAGAAGTGTTCCGCGGATGCAAAACCATGCGTTGCTGCGCTTTTTGGGGATCGTTCTTTTTCTCGCATTTCTTGTCTCACTTCTGTATGTACTTAGATGCTTACTGCAGGTCAATCAAACTGCAGCGGCAGGCGTTGCCTTGCCATGTTTTGGACGAAATGCCTTTATTTTCTCTCATGCTGAGCAGGATAGCGAACCTCTTTCTGCACGGATTTCCCGCTATTTTATTGATTTTCTTTTGAATTTTTCCAAAGTATATGCAGTGGGGCTGCTGATGCTGCTGCTGTGTTACGCCTTCAGGCGAATGATGAATGTTTAGAAAATAATGTTTTGTAAAATACAAGGAGAATAAATTTTGAACAAACAACCAAACAAAAAGAAATTTCGACTGTTTGATATGAACCGAGACGGTCGGGGTGTCGAAAAAGGTGAGGACACCACTCCGAATTTGAAATTTTATTTCAAGCTGCTCGCCAGACGCTTTCCTTCACTTCTCAGCTTGAATCTTTTGATGAATTTGCAGATCTTGCCGATTGTGATTGGTTTTCTTGCCTACTTCTTTACCGAAAAGACTCCGTCGCAAGCCTCTGCGATTTTTGCTCCGATCTACGGTGTGTCGCAGATAGATCCTTCCGTGACAGCATCGACCATTCTTTCCGTTTTCGGTATTCAATTCAATATTCCTATTTATAACAACCCCGCATATTGGGTGATTGGCGGTTGTATCGTATTTCTTGTTTTAACAATGGGTTGGCAGACCGTCGGCGCGACATATGTTCTTCGTGGCATGGTGCGTCATGACGCGGTGTTTGTCTTTTCCGATTATTTCTACGCCATCAAACGCAACTTCAAGGAAGGCTTTCTGTACGGCCTTTTTGACAGCCTGATCATCATCGTGTTGATCATTGACTTCCTGTTCTTCTATACCTCCACGGGAGACGCCCTGAATAATTTCATGTTCTGGACCATCTCTGCTTTGATCGTGCTGTATATGCTGATGCGGCCATATATTTACATGATGCTGATCACCTTCGATATGAAACTTAAGAAGATTTTGAAGAATGCATTGATTTTTGCTATTCTGGGAATTAAGCGCAACGTCATGTGGATCGTCGGTGTCGCGATGATGGCAATTCTGAATATTGCCTTGATGATCGTTTGTCCGCCCTCCATCATTATCCCCGTCATTCTTCCCTTCTTTTACTTCTGGGGCTTTGTCGGGTTTACGGTCAATTATGCCGTCTATCCCATCATTGACCGCTACATGATCGCTCCTTGCCGCAAGGACGGAGATGACGGTGGCGATGATACCGATCGATTGGACGATGATGGTGATATGGGAGAGCCCGACGACATAGATGCATCGTATGCGGATACGGTTTGATCGAGTCGGTCTTTTCCTTATATGTGAATCCGGGAGCGTATGCACGAATCAAGCGTGGATACGCTCCCCCTTTTATTTTGTTCCGAGTAACTCACTGACGGTGACAAAATGGAATCCTCGTTCCAGAAGTGCGGGAATCATTTGTCGCAGGGCGTCGGTCGTAGTGCAGCCGTTGCTATGATAATCATGCATGAGAATGATATCGCCCGATTGTGCTCTTTGCAGCACGTGCTCGGCGATCTGCTCGGCGGGCGTGTGCGCCCAATCCAACGTATCTATATTCCAGAGCACGATATCATAATCCTGCTCTCTTGCCAGCGTGTACAATTCCTCATTCCAGTTTCCTTGCGGCGGGCGAAACAGCTTGGGACTGGTGTCGGTCACTTGCTGAATTGCTCTCTCGCACTGCGCGAGCTCCTCACGCAGAACCGCGCCGCAATTATTTTTATCCGGGCAAACGTGGTGATACGTGTGGTTTCCGATCTCATGTCCTCCCTGTGCTACGCGCCTTGCGGCATCGGGATAATTAAGAACATTTTCACCCACGAAAAAGAAGGTGCCGTGGATCCCATATTCTTCAAGCACATCAAGGATTTCTAAGGTATAATGCGGATGTGGTCCGTCATCAAAGGTCAGAGCGATCTTATTCGCTGAATTGACATGGCGGTGATGAACGCCGACGGGGAGCGCCCACACAGAACACGGGAAGAAAAAAAGCAGGCAGAATCCAAGCAAAAAGCTGAGGTTGCGTAGTTGTCTTTTTTTCATGCATCCTTATCTGCAACTGTCAGCGCGTCCAGCGTTTCAAAGCGATAGCCGAGTGCTTGGCAGCGATCGATTACATCTCCGAGGATCTGGGCATTGGTTGCCGAGGTTGGGTGCAGCAATATGATCGCGCCGTTGTGAACATTGGACATGATCTTTTCCAGCGCTGTTTCGGGAGAAGGTTGACGGTTATTATCCCAATCAGCATAGCCAAAGCTCCAGAAGATGGTTTTGTAGCCCATTTCCTTAGCCCATTCTAAGTTGCTGCGGCTGAACCTCCCTTCGGGTGGACGGTAATAGCTCGACAAATGCCGACCTGTTTTTTCAAAGCAGAGCACGTCTAACGCTTTAAGCTCTTCGGCGAAGGCGTTTTGATCCGTAATTTTGGACATATCCTTATGATGTGCGGTATGATTGCAAACCAAATGACCCTCATCGAACATTCGTTGGATCAGTGGCGTTTCTTTTTCAATAACATGTGATAAAACGAAAAATGCACCGGGAACCTTCTTTTCCTTCAATGTGTCCAGAACCTTTGCTACATTGCCGTTTTCGTATCCGACGTCAAACGTCAGATACAAGACGCGGCGAGGGGCATTTTCATCATCGGAGCAGTTCGGATCAATATAATAAGCACCATATTTTTCATCGGTGATCCACGACAAGGAGCCATCGAGATCGGGACGTTTATGATCTTTTGCGTGAACGCAAAACCAACTGTAGCCTACTTCGGTGCTTTGAGCCGCGGCACGGAAATTATTTTGCGATGCTGCAAGAATGATTAAAATTGCAACAATGCCTGATAGTATGCGTTTATACGAATATTTATACATTCAATTCACCTCTTTCCATCTCATTGTTCCCGCAAGACAGCGGAATCAAACTGCATTTCTGTAGCATATGCCATAGAAAAACATGGAAAACTGCGCAGAAGTTTGTTGATTCTACCGCTTGAAAAATGTATAATTATGCTATATAATATTAGCGTTAAAAATTTAGCTCCAAATGAAAGGATTTTTCGTTATGAAAAAAGAAATTAAAAAAATCGTACTTGCCTATTCGGGCGGTCTGGATACCTCCATTATCATTCCGTGGTTGAAAGAAAATTATCCCGGATGCGAGATCATTGCCGTTTCCGGCGACGTTGGTCAGGGGACCGAGCTTGACGGTCTGGAGGAAAAAGCGCTCAAGACGGGCGCATCCAAGCTGTATATCGAGCACCTGCAGCAAGATTACGTTGAGAATTACATTTGGCCTTGCCTGAAGGCCGGCGCAAAGTATGAAGATTATCTTCTGGGTACCTCTCATGCGCGTCCCTGCATCGCCAAGAGATTGGTTGAGATCGCACTGGAGGAAGGTGCCGATGCCATCTGCCATGGTTGTACCGGTAAGGGGAACGACCAGGTTCGTTTCGAGCTGACCATCAAGGCGTTTGCTCCCAATATGACCATCATTGCTCCTTGGCGTGTATGGGACATCAAGTCTCGTGACGAGGAGATTGATTATGCAGAAGCACATAACGTCCCGCTCAAGATCAATCGCGAGACCAACTACTCCAAGGATAAGAACATCTGGCACCTCTCTCATGAGGGCTTGGATCTGGAGAGCCCTGCAAACGAGCCTGATTATCAGAAGGAAGGTTTCCTTGAGCTGGGTGTGTCTCCCGAGCAGGCTCCCGATACGCCTACTTACGTCACCATTCATTTTGAAAAGGGGATTCCTACCGCACTTGACGGCAAGGAGATGGATGCCGTTAGCCTTGTGACCGAGCTGAACAAGATCGGCGGTGCAAACGGTGTCGGTATTCTGGACATTGTTGAAAATCGCTTGGTTGGCATGAAGAGCCGCGGTGTTTACGAAACTCCCGCAGGTACCATTCTCTACCATGCCCACGACGTTCTGGAGACCATTACGTTGGATAAGGAGACCTCTCATTTCAAGGCGATGGTCGCGCAGAAGATGGGTGAGCTGGTCTACAACGGTCAGTGGTTTACACCCTTGAAGGACGCAATTTGCGCTTTCGTCGATAAGACACAGGAAACTGTGACCGGTGACGTTAAGCTCAAGCTTTATAAGGGCAACATCATCAATGCAGGTGTTACCTCCCCCTATACGCTCTACGATGAGCAGACCGCTTCCTTTGGCGAGGACGAGGATTACAATCAGGCAGACAGTGCAGGATTTATCAATCTGTTCGGACTCCCCATCAAGGTTCGTGCCAAACTCGAACAACAGCGCAAGAATCAATAATTATTACTGACGTATTCCTCCCCGCTCCGTTAGACTGCGGGGAGGTTGCGTGTATTTCTATATCAAATATCAAAGGAAAACTATCGTTATGAAAATGTGGGAAGGACGCTTTTCCAAGGCTCTGGATAGCCGCGTCAATGATTTTAATTCATCCATTCGTTTTGATTGCCGTATGTACCGTGAAGATATTACCGGCTCGATCGCACACGCAACCATGCTTGGTAAATGCGGTATCATTGAGGCGAGCGAGGCCGAATTGATCTGTAAAACGCTCAAAGAAATTCTTGCCGATCTGGATCACGGTACACTGCAATTTGATCCTGAGGCAGAGGATATTCATATGTTTGTCGAGAGCGTTCTGACCGAGCGCATCGGCGACACCGGTAAGCGTCTTCACACCTCACGCAGTCGTAATGATCAGGTTGCTCTGGACATTCATATGTATCTCAAAGCACAGATCCTTGAGCTGCGTACCTTGGTGCTGCGCTTGATACAAACCATTGTGGACAAGGCTGCCGAGCATACAAAGACCGTGATGCCGGGCTACACCCATCTACAGCGTGCACAGCCGCTCACCTGGGGGCACTACCTTATGGCCTATGCCCAGATGTTCCGACGTGATATCGTGCGTCTGGAGGAAATATATGAGCACACAGACGTGATGCCGCTCGGTTCCTGCGCTCTGGCAGGTACGACGTATCCGATCGACCGTCATATGGTCGCTGAGCTGCTTGGGTTTTCTCAGGTCAGTGAGAACAGTATGGATGGGGTGTCAGATCGCGATTTTGTCATTGAGCTTGCCTCGGCGCTTTCCATCTGCATGATGCATCTGAGCCGTTTTTCCGAGGAAATGATCCTTTGGTGCTCCTCCGAGTTTTCGTTTATCGAATTGGATGATGCCTTTTCCACCGGCTCGTCCATCATGCCGCAGAAGAAAAATCCCGATATTGCCGAGCTGGTTCGCGGGAAGACGGGGCGTGTATACGGCGATTTAACAACGCTTTTGACCATGATGAAGGGTCTTCCCCTTGCGTACAACAAGGATATGCAGGAGGACAAGGAGGCGATCTTTGACGCATTGGACAATACCAAAATGTGTCTGGAGCTGTTTGAGGCGATGCTCCGCACCTGTACGGCACATGCCGATGTTATGAGAGCGGCAGCATCGGGCGGATTCATCAACGCCACCGATTGTGCAGATTATCTGGTTCGCCGCGGACTTCCCTTCCGCACTGCGTATAAAATCGTCGGGCAGCTGGTGGCTTATTGCATTTCCAACGATAAAACACTGGAAACCCTTTCGTTGAGCGAATACAAGCAGATCAGCGAGGTGTTTGAACAAGGCGTTTACGCGGCCATTGACATGAATACCTGTGTCGCCAATCGTAAAGCATTCGGCGGTCCTTGCGAGGAGTCGGTTCTTCGGCAGATCGCATCGATGCGTGATTTTATCTCTGCACATACAGAAGAATGAGTAATAAAGGCAATCTATCAACACAAAGGAGCGGGGTTATGAATTTTTTGGAAGAGCGTATTCTTCGTGACGGGATCGTCAAAGAAGGTAACGTACTTAAAGTAGACAGTTTTTTGAATCACCAAATGGATGTCGATCTGTTGGATGAAATGGGACGCGAATTTTATCGCCGTTTCAACGATCGACCGATTACCAAGGTTCTGACCATCGAGGCGTCCGGAATTGCGATTGCCTGCTCGGTTGCCCGATGCTTTCATGTTCCGGTACTTTTTGCCAAAAAGTCGAAAAGCGTCAACATTGATGGCGATATGTATGTGGCAGAGGTGGAATCCTTTACTCATAAGTGCAAAAACCAAGTCATCGTCTCCAAGAGATTCATTACATCAGAGGATCATATTCTGATCATTGATGATTTCCTTGCCAACGGATGTGCGCTGCAAGGATTGATCTCCATTGCCGAATCCGCAGGAGCAGTCGTTGAAGGGATCGGCATTACCGTAGAGAAAGGTTTTCAGATCGGCGGGCGTGTGATTCGAAATCTCGGCTATCGTCTGGAATCTCTTGCCATTGTTGAGTCCATGGATGCGACGACCGGAACGGTTAATTTCAAATCACAATAAACATTTGGAAAAAGAGGACGGGGTCGGAATGCCCGTCTTCTTTTTACTTTCTTTGCAACGTAAAATATTTAACAATTTATACATTGATTTGCAAGGTCGTTTATGTTATAATGAAAACGATATTTTTAATAATTGTGAGGTGTATCGGATTATCAAAAAATTATACATTGGAAAGCTGATTGTGATATTTATGACTGTCGCGTTATTGGGCTCATCCTTTACGGTGATGGCGGCGGCGCAACAGAAGACATTTGACTATCTGGCATTTGGTGACAGCATCTCTACCGGTTATGGGTTGAGTGATGTATCATCTCAAGCATTTACCAATATTTTGGCAGACAACATCGGATACCATTTGAACAATCAGGCAGTAAACGGATATACTGCTGCGGATATTTATGACCTGATCGATGACGGCGCGTATGACGATGCGATCGCGGGTGCAGAGCTGATCACACTTACCTGCGGTGGAAACGATATGATGGAGACATTGTACATTCTGATTGCGGAAGAATATAATGCGAGCAACGACCCCGATATCGATCCCTCGGAGGTTCTGACGATCTTTTCGGGTCAACATCCTACCGTCTCAGCTACCGTTCTTTTTACGTATGCGACGACCGCGCTCAATGATATCGCCACAACGCAAGCCTTTGATCAGAAACTGAACGCGTATGTCTCCGATCTTGGTCGTGTAATGCGCTACATTCGTTCCAAGAATGCAATGGTGCCCGTCATCGTGAATACGCAATATAATCCGTATGAGGTTTTTCGATTCAGTTTCTTTTATGGGATACTTTATGATGAGATCGAGGCGGGTGTCGTTCGTCTTAATGATGCCATTCAAAGCAATGCTAAGTCGTTACGTTATGTGGTGGCAGATGTATACGGTGCCTTCAAAGCCAATGCACCAACCAATCTGTGTAATGCCAATGCAGACGTGATCCTACAGCCGGAGTTGGACTTCCATCCAAATGCCGCGGGACACGCGGTGATCGCGCAAACGGTCTTTTCGGTCTTTGAAGGTGTAAATATGGAGACACATGAGCATACTTATAGTGAATGGGAGCGGATTGACGTTTTTGCTCACGAAAAGGTATGTGATTGCGGTGCTGCAGTGGTGAATATCCACACATATGACCAAGGCGTTGTCGCAAAGGAGGCTACGCATACCGAGTATGGTGAGCTGGTCCTGACCTGTGAGATTTGCCTTGGAACCATGAAACAAACGATTCAGAAATTGCCCGAGCATAATTTCAAAGATGCCTGGCAGAAATACGATATGGATCAGCATAGGCGCTCGTGTGAGTGCGGGGAGATCGAATATGCAGTACATTCATGGGGAGAGGCGGTTACTTCCCTTCACCCAAGTGATCCCACCAAGGAAATGATTTCTTCCACCTGCGCTGATTGCGGAGAGATGCGTGTGACCGAAAATAATCACATACACAATTATACGGAGATCCGATATGATGATCAGTATCACCGCTGGGCTTGTTATTGCGGCGAGCAGAGCGAGGCGCAACCCCACATCGGCGGCGTCGCAGATTGTAAGACTCCTGCCGGATGTGACGTGTGTGGACAATATTATGGAAATGAGGATGCAACCAACCATATTGCACAGACCGAGCTGCGTGATGTCAAGCAGGCTGAAGAATTTGTTCCCGGTTATACGGGAGATACGTACTGTGTCGGCTGTGACGCGTTGCTGTTGGAAGGTGAGGTGATCCCTGCGACGCATATCCATGACTACAAGGTATATAAGACTCTGAACGAGACCTTGCACACCATATTCTGTGAGTGCGGTGAGAGCATGACGGAGACGCACAGCGGCGGCAATGCCGATTGCAGTCATTATGCCGTTTGTGAAAAATGCAACGCTGCATACGGAGCGCTTGCACCGGATTGGCATAATGGTGAGACCGAATTGCGTGACGTCAAGCCGGCAATGGAATTTGAACTTGGTTATACAGGAGATACCTACTGCGTCGGCTGCGGAGTAATGCTGGCTCAAGGAGAGGTCATTCCCGCAACGCATGAGCATACGATTGACATCTACACAAGTCTGGATGATACCCGACATCGTATCAGCTGCTCTTGCGGAGAGAGTGAAACAGAGGCACACATTTTCGATGGTGCGAATGCTTGTGAGCTGTGCGATTATCAAAAACAAGAACAGCCGATCGCTCCGCCCGAGGAGGACATTCCCGAAACTCCGGAGCCTCCGCCCGATCAGAAGGATACACCGACGAAGAATAAATATCAAAATGCAGGGATATATGTCGTGGCATCCTGTGTCGCAGTCATACTTGCCACTCTTGTTGTGATTGTGATCCGCTATAAAAGGCATACACAAAAATATATTTGACGAAGGGAGCATGATACACATGAATTTTTATGATATTGCCAGCACCAGACAATCCTGTCGCAGCTACAACGCGGACAAGGTTGTCGAGCAGGAAAAAATTGACCGAATCTTGCAGGTGGCACGTCTTTCTCCTTCCGCTTGTAACGGCCAGCCCTATTTGATTTCGGTTTGTAAGGGAGAGGCAGCCAAGCAGGTTGCTGTAGCCGTACAAGGGATGGGAATGAACAAATTTGCTGCCGATGCGCCGATCATGCTGGTGATTTCCGAAAAACCTTATGTAAAATCGGCAGCGCTCGGCGCCAAGGTGAAGGGTAATGATTACCGTTCGATCGATATTGGTATTCTTACGGCTTATATCACTGCGGCTGCGACCGAATGCGGATTGGATAGCTGTATACTCGGTTGGTTTGATGATGAAAAGATTCGGCAGATATGCCATTTGGACGCACCGGTCCGCTTGGTGATCACTCTGGGGTACGCAAAGGATGACGATAAGCTGCGTCCCAAAAAGAGGAAAGCATCGGAAGAATTGGTGCAAACGGTCGGCGAGTAAAATGATACGATCATCAAAGGTTAAGATAAAAAAATATAAAAGCAGGGACTGAAAAGGATAAAGGTATGAAAATTACAAATGACATCAAGTACGTTGGCGTAAATGATCATGAAATCGATCTGTTTGAGGGACAATACCGTGTTCCTAACGGGATGTCCTATAACTCTTATGTGATCCTGGATGAAAAAACAGCCGTGATGGATTCGGTTGATGCACGTTTCGGTGCCGAATGGTTGCAGAATATTCAAGCGATTCTCGGAGAGAGAGAGCCGGATTATCTGATCGTTCAGCATATGGAGCCGGATCACTCTTCCAATATCGCAGCATTTATGAATCAATATCCAAAGGCGACAATCGTTTCTTCGGAAAAAGCATATACGATGATGCTGCAGTTTTATGGCGACGATTATGTATCCCGCCGCGTTGTGATCAAGGATGGAGATACACTCACGCTTGGAAAACACACGCTGACCTTTGTTGCGGCGCCGATGGTTCACTGGCCTGAGGTTATGGTCACGTACGACAGCTATGACCGTGTGCTCTTCTCTGCCGATGCTTTCGGGAAATTCGGCGCGCTGGATGTGCAAGAGGATTGGGTGTCGGAGGCGCGCAGATATTATATCGGTATTGTAGGCAAATACGGTGCACAAGCACAGAAATTGCTTGCAAGAGCTGCGGAGCTTGATATTGCCGTGATTTGTCCTCTTCACGGTCCCGTATTGTGCGAAAATCTTGGCAAGTATTTGCAGCTATATCAGACTTGGACAAGTTACACGATAGAGAGTGAGGGCGTTGTGATTGCTTTTACTTCTGTATATGGGAATACCAAAAAGGCGGTAAAGCTCCTGGAGGAGATGCTGAAGGCGAACGGTTGTGGCGCGGTCGTCGTACACGATCTTGCAAGATGTGATAAGGCAGAGGCCGTTGCAGATGCCTTTCGTTATGGCAAATTGGTGCTTGCCACAACCACTTATAATGCAGACATCTTCCCTTTTATGAGAGAGTTTATTCATGAATTGACCGAGCGTGGATACCAGAACCGAGAGATCGGTATCATAGAAAACGGAAGTTGGGCGCCCACAGCGGCAAAGAAGATCAAAGCGATGCTGGAAGGCTGCAAGAATATTACCTTCAAACAAAACACGGTGACGCTCCGCTCTGCTTTGAATGATCAGAGCAAGGCACAGATCGCAGCGCTGGCTGCCGAGCTTTGCCAATAATTCAGCGTACGCCGCATCTGATATGCTCTGTGTCGGTGTTCTTTCTTCAAATTCAGAGGCTTATGCTTTGACATAAGTCTCTGTTTTTTTCAATTATTATTGACAATCCGGGATGGAAATGGTATAATGAATTTAAGCGACCTTGATTGCAAAAAAGGAAGGAAATTTGTATGCCCCGTTATGTGATTGGAATGGATTACGGAACGCTGTCAGGCAGATGTATTATAATTGATGTCGATTCGGGAGAAGAGATTGGAGAATCAACGGCCTATTATGCGCACGGTGTCATCGAAGAGCAAATGCCGAATGGTCAAAAGCTCCCGGCCGCTTTTGCTCTTCAGCATCCGAATGATTATTTGGATGTATTGTCAGAAACAATTTCCGACGTTCTTGCAAAGACGGGTATTTGTGCATCGGAGGTCATTGGCTTGGGAATTGATTTTACCTCCTGTACGCTGCTGCCGATCGATGAGAATGGTACCCCGCTTTGTTTTCTGTCGCAGTTTGAACAAGAACCTCACGCTTATGTCAAACTGTGGAAACATCACGGTGCACAACGAGAGGCGGATGAGATAAATGCGATTGCCAAGGAAAGAAATGAGGCGTGGTTATCGATCTACGGCGGTAAAATATCCTGTGAGTGGGCGTTGCCGAAAATTTTGGAAACCCTGCGCGCCGCTCCCACAGTGTACCGGAACACCGCTCGTTTTCTTGAGGCAGGTGATTGGCTTTCGCTGATGCTTACAGGGCGTGAGACGCACAGTGCTCCTTTTGCGGGGTATAAGGCCCTTTGGAATGAAGAAACGGGATATCCCTCCAATGACTTTATGATTGCAGTTGATCCAAAGCTGGACGGCATTGTTGGCTCTAAATTATCGAAGAACGTCCTTGGCATGGATCAGATCGCAGGATATATTGATGAACGCGGAGCCGCATTGAGTGGCTTATGCGTCGGAACGGCTGTGTCCTTGCCCATGATCGATGCACACGCTGCTATGCCTGCGTTGAATATCACAAAAGACGGAGAACTCATGATTATTGTGGGTACCTCTGCGTGCCATATTCTTAATGATAAAAATGGTAAAAAGGTGGAAGGGATCTGCGGATACGTCAAGGATGGTGTCATTCCCGGCTATTATACGTATGAGGCGGGACAAGCTGCAGTTGGTGATATTTTTGATTGGTTTATTAAGAATTGTCTCCCTGCAGCGTATGAGCGAGAGGCGATAACACGCGGAATGGGAATCCACGCGTTGCTGCGCGAAAAGGCCAGCCGCCTTACAGTTGGAGAGAGTGGCTTGATTGCACTGGATTGGTGGAACGGAAATCGTAGCGTTCTTGTGGATTCTTCTCTGACGGGTATGATTCTCGGCCTGACACTACGAACTAAGCCGGAAGAGATCTATCGCGCCTTGATCGAAGCGACTGCATTTGGGTTGAAGATCATTGTGGATCAATACGAACAGTATGGAATTTCGATCCAACGCATCTGTGCCGCCGGCGGGATCGCAAAAAAGGATGATATGATGATGCAGATCTACGCAGATGTTCTCAACCGTGAAATTCGTATCGCGAGTACGACTCAGGCTGCAGCGCTTGGCAGTGCCATTTATGCTGCGGTCGCAGCAGGTGCATATGAGAATATACAAAAGGCAGCAGAGCGCATATCCAAGCCTTCACAAAAAACATACTCTCCCTGCCCCGCTCATGTGGCTGCTTATCAACCGTTGTTTGAAAAATACAAGCAGCTGCATGATTTCCTTGGAAATCATCGTATATCATAAAAAATAGGAGTCGGATCACATTTTTGATCCGGCTCCGCTGTTTATTATTTTTTTGCAAAGATGACGGTAATTGTTCCAATGGTGGAATTGTCTGCCGTTTCATCGGAAAGATCACCCTGTAAGTTCAATGCGGTAGAACCCGTTGGTGCGTTATTATAAGCGGTTCCGACTGCAGTTGCCAGATCAATCGTAGTATTGGTAAATGTTCCGTTGATACCGGTATATGCTGCAGAGGGAGTATAGCTGAAGGTTGCGGTCAGTCCTACGTTGGAATGATTGGTGATAGTGATCCGATTGGCTCCGTCCTCGCAGCTCCAGGAACCCGAGGTTTCACCGAAGTAAGTATGCGTTGTGGGATCCCATGTTCCCAAGGTGCCCGCGGTATAATCAAAATGCAGTGAGCCCCAAGCAATATCAACACTGTAGACAACAGTGGATGCGGCTGCCGTCTGATAAGATGCTGTGACATTATGCGATGCCGAAGGCGGCAAAGCTGTATCTGCTGAAGGATTTGTAGCCACGGATTGCAATTTCCCGTTTTCGTCACAATCCAACTTGGGATTGGCTATACCGATCAATGCAGGATACGAGTATGTTGAAGAGGTAGTCGGTTTCTCCCAGACGGAAATATCAAAGGTGGAAGGGAGACTGCTGCCTGCAAATACAGAAAGTTCGGTTTTATAAGTACCATTCAACGCATACACAGCATCAGCGGAATTTTGGATATATCCTGCGATCTCGTCACCTGTATCTGCATCTGCACATGAGAGTGAGCCAACGCTATAAGCGCAATATATGTAATTCATTGTAGATCCTGCAATGCCACCAACATACATGTTTCCGGTAATATCGCCGAGATTGTAAGTATTATTTATGCTGCCGGAATCTACATAACCACACACGCCGCCGACATAATCTTTCCCTGATACTGTGCCTGCGTTATAACAAATGCTCGTGGGGGCATTGGTATAACCTATCACTCCGCCGACATTATCTCCGGCGGCAGTGATGGAGGCTGTGTTATAAGAGTGTGACACGCTTGGGATATCTTCCATTAAAGTATTCACTGCCCCGCAAATACCACCTACACCGACTGAAGATGTGGCACCGGTTGTTTCTGCGGTTGATACGATTGCAGTGTTGTTGTCACAATACGTAATGGTGGACTTTAGATTGGTAAGATATCCGCAAATACCGCCGGTATAATTGCCCTTTCCGACAATGTATGCGCCATTGGTGCAACGTGTTATTACAGAGGTGTTCTTAGCAGTGCCGCAGATGCCTCCAACAGTACCGTTACCGGAAATGTAGGAGTTTGAAATAGAAACATCTTTGATGGTAGCATTATCAATGCTCCCGAACAATCCAACATCTGCACTGTCGGTGCTGTTAATGTAGATCCCGCGGATAGTGTACCCGTTGCCATCAAATATGCCTTTGAATGGAAATGTACCGGTTCCGATCGGAGAGAATGAAACCGCATCTCCCGTAGAACCACCGTTTGAATCAAAAATAATTCCGGGGTTCAAGTCAATATCGTTGAGTAATTTGAATGTAATGTTGTGGCTGGACATCCCTTTGGAGACTAATGTGGAAAGATAGGATAACTGCTCGGCGGTAGCAATCGTGTAAGTGTATCCGGCTTGCAGTTCCGTCTCTTCTGTCAACGCAGTTTCTGCCATGACCGAGATCGGTGAAAAGATGGTACAGGAAATCGTTATCGTTAGAGTCAATATGCAGAGTAGAAAGCGCTTTAATGATCGCATTTTTCTCCTTTTGATCATAAGAAATCCTCCATAATAATAATATAAACGATTATCATCTCTCATATCACTTTTATTCATGATGATTATTTGTTGTTTCCATTAACCCTATTATAACACGTTTTTTCTCTTATTTCAAGGGGTTTTGACATTTTTTTGTTAGATTTACAAAATTTTTTTTGAATTACTGAAATTAATGAATTGAAGAAAAAAGCAGATAAAAAATCGACGAAAATAATCAAAAATTTTCAAAAAAGGTATTGACAAAACCAATCAAGTGTGGTATAATATTCAAGTCGTCAAGGGAAACCTTGAACGGCATCTGGGTGTGGCGCAGCTGGTAGCGCGCTACCTTGGGGTGGTAGAGGCCGCAAGTTCAAGTCTTGTCACTCAGACCAAAATCGGAGGTTCAATCGAACCTCCGAATTTTCTTTATTTTACGGGCTTTTTCGGGCATTTTGGTGTTCACACCGCCTCGGAAACGTCCGCTATTTTTTTGCTCAAAATCCGTTCAAAAACGGGCTTGACCACACGTTTGACCACATTTGTCAAGAAAAAGTTATATGCCATAAGGGTTTCTGACACTTTGCGATTTTTATTTTATTCAAAATGACGGCGGTTCTCTGCTCTTGAGAACCGCCGTTTTCGATTTTTTGAGGGCTTTTATTTGTTTACGGCGTATCAGTTTTACGACAAATGTTTGACCACTTGCGGAGATTTTTGGCTTAGCATAATAGCAACCCAATTACACCTATGAACTCCATTTTAAAGTCTTGCAGATCAAGCTGGTTTTATCACATTGATATCCGCATTTTTCGGCGACATGAGCAGATTCTTTTGAGACAGCATACCCGTAATGCGGTATTAAACCATTCATGAACATGTCCCTTGAAAAATTCAACACCAAAAGAGATGCATATCCTTTTCCTCTATATTGGGGTTCAATGTAAAGCCAACCTATGTCATATATATTCATGTATCCGCATTCGGCACGCAGATACCCCACAATCTCTCCGTTAACACGCATAATATAGAATTTTACATCCTTAAAATTTGTGCATGGTTGAAAACTTCCATCTCCCCATGATTCCGGATCAAGCAGACCCTTCTCCACTTTTCGAGCAACCTCAATCTTATCTTCATCCTTTATAAGAGTAACGGAAATTCTATCATTGCAAATTAAATTTGAAAGTTCATCATTGCAAATTAAATTTGAAAGTTCATCAGAAGAATTGATGTAATACACAGGATTTGCTGGATATTGGGGTATTTCAAAAACAAATCGCGTTGTTACGCTCCTCTGTCCCAAAACAGAAGGAAAAGGTGTTCTTAACTCAATCTCATTAAATGCATTTTTTATTGTGTCAATGTATTCCATACACTCCAATATCAATGAAGCATCCTGCGAATAGATTCCAATAAACAAAAAACTGTCATCGTATTTTTTCACTTGTATGTAATCAGAAAGAGGTTCTCTCTCATCTTTTGCAAAAAACACAATCTCATTAACTTTATAATCTTCACCTGCGAGTGATATATCTGCACACCAATGATAATACCGAGCCCTGTCGGCAGAATCAAAACATGATAGCATAACTTTATTGTCGATAATCATACAAATTCTCCTTCTTGTCTTTTCTTCAACACTCCACCGCGACCTTAATGACTCCGTCTCGTTTATTTTCAAACAGCTCATACGCCTCGCCGATCTTGGCAAGCGGATAAGTATGTGTGATCAGCGGCTCGGTATCGAGTTTGCCCTCGGCGATGAGCCTCAGCGTTTCCTCGCAGTCGTAACCGTCAACGCCGCCGGTCTTGAAGGTAAGATTCTTGCCGTACATATTCGGCAGAGGCAAAGTCTGCGCCTTATCGTAAAGCGCTACCATCGTGACAATCGCATTCGGTCGTGCGCACTGCCACGCAAGTTCGAAGGTGTTCTCTGCTCCGGCAACCTCAAGTACGACGTCTGCGCCGTCGTGATCGCTGTTTTCACGAACAAAAAAGTCAATTCTAAGAAAGCATGTAACTGACCATAAGGCGACCTATCGCTATAAACCTCAAAGGGCAATCCTCATAATAGCATTCCAGAAGATTAGGCAGTTAATTTTCAGAAATTCTGAAAAGGTTCAGTTTCGTCGAACTGCTCATTTATTATACCATATTTTTACTATTCGTCAATTGTTTCCTGCTATCTTTTGGGGAGATAGCAACACCGCTGAGAAGTTTCGATCCTTCAGCGGCAATTTTTATCTTTTCTTGTAGATCACAAGTTCGGGGTTCTCTCCGTTTTCCTCGTAAGTACATACGAGAAGGAAGTCCATATTGGCGGCAATACCGAAGCAACGGTCACCGCCGAACTCACACTCAAGCTGATAGCCAAGATATGTCGCGTTATCATCAAGGAATTTCACCTTTTGCCCATTCGGAAGCGTGTATTCCATATTGATATATCCGCCTACAAGATAGTTAAGCGTCGTGACCTTGGGCATTCCTTCGATATGCAGGTCGTTGAATTCACGTATAAGCTGTTTTTTGAATTCGGCAAACTTTTCATCTCCGCCGATCTCTGCGTACCTTTTCCAATAGTTAAGCTTCGGAAGATGCTCTTCAAAATAAGCTCGCGCTTGATCTGCAGGCCAATTCTCGTTTGACATATGGTTCACTAAAAAATCCGTCAGCTCATCAAGGCTCGTATAGCAGAAATTGCCGTCTGCATAGCACCACTTGCAGTATTCCTCGTTGAAAAATCCGTCGGTTTCTTTGCTTATGTTGCTATCCTCAAGCGGCATTCCACAGCACTGACATATCAGCTCCCTGGGTGAACCGAGAATCGTATTGATCGATACGTCAAACTCCTTGGAAAGAAGCTTCAGCGTTTCTGTGTTCGGTATCGTTTCACCGTTCTCCCAACGCGAAACCGCTTGTCTTGTTACAAATATCTTTTCTGCAAGTTCCTCTTGCGAGAGCCCTTGTTTCGTTCTTAATTCGTAGATTATATCTTTCGTTTCCATAAAATCACCGCCTTCATTAGTTGTGATTATATTATACTATAGATTATCATAGTTGGCAAGCAACTCGCTGTTGCTGTCTGATAAACAAATCGAAATTTGATTATCAAGCGTGAAAAGGACATCTCGTGCCAATACACTGATTATTTTGTGCCGTGTGTACGCACTTGATCTCGCCAAGTTCCATTTCAACGCCGAGGTGTTCCCTTGCAAACTCCACTGCTTTGATGATGGATATGTAAGAATCACGCTTACAGCAACGTGGGCCACCGACCTCGCCGATTGCACCAAGAGCGGATGCGGTCATCTTGTTGGATAAGCCCCACGCTTCATTCGCAAGCGGAGTCGAGCCCGTGACGATGGACACGAACATTCCAGCGCTCACGCCTGCACCGCAAGCTCCCCAAAATCCGCACGCACCGCCGGGAACTTTTCTTCCACGCGCTTGCATCTCGGAAAGTGCTTTCGGCAGGTCGATTTCACCGCCTGCGTTCTTATATGCGGTGAGCAATGCCGAGCCAACCATCACGTGATGCTCGGGACCGTGCATATGGCAGAACGGCAGAGCTATTAGCTTCTGAATGATCTCGATAGGATTCTTTGAGATTTCCGAAAGGCACACGCCGACAATGCTGTCCATTCCTTGCGTATGGCACTCGTTACATATGTAGTGACCGTTCTTGCAAGCGGTCTTACTGTTCTCTTTTTTGTGGCAGATGGCACATTCCATCAGCTTATCGTTCTCTAAATACTTCAACGGTGAACCGCAGATTAAGCATTCGTCTTTCATCTTCATTTCCTCGTATATTTCAAAACAAGATTTCCGTTCTCATTTTCAGCCTTAACAAGCTCATAATTCGCAATGTCCGCATCCATAAACAACGGCTTGCTGTCCTTATCTGCCACCGTGGGAGCAACGACAAGGCTGAGTTCATCGACCGCCCCTGCTCTTTCAAACGCACCGTTTATGATACTGCCACCTTCCAAAAGCAAAGTGTTACAGCCGATGATATTCTTCAGCTTGAACAAGGCAAGCTCAACATCAATGGAATTCTCGCCCGCGAAAATATACGGAATCTCCATTTCTTCCAGGTAGTCGAGATAGCGTTCATCCACATCTTCGGACAGCACCTCGATGATCTGCGCGCCGTCATAGCCGGGGTCTCCGTCGGGATCAATGATCTTGTTCGACTTCCAACCGAGTTTGCCGAGCGTATCGAAAGCAATCGCATAGAATCTGCTGAGATCGTCCACAATGAAGTCCATTTTCATGTCCATATCGTGATGCACGGGCTTGTACTTGCTCAAATAGGGATACCAGCCGCCCGTGAAGCTGCTTTCCATCGTCACGCGACAGCAAATAAATCCGTCGGCTTTCAGTTCTCTGTTCAGACGGTAATATATCTCGGTTGCACCGTCGCACTCCGGCTGAAATAAGAAGTCGCCCGTGACTTTGCCATCGATGCTCGTCACCATGTGGCAAATGATATATGGTCTATTCATTCTAACACCTCGTCAAATTGGAATTTTTTATAGCAGTCTTTGCAAATATATCATATCTACAAGCTGTACTCCACACTCAATGATCGGGTGGTCACAGTTCTCGGTATCATAAGTATAACATATTTTGATAGAATTTGCAAGTACTTTACATAAAAAACACCTTCTCGAAGGAAGGTGAACGAAACTTTATTTTTATAAATTTATGCTTGGTTAATATCCTCAATCAAAATCCCTTTTTATCACAATATCGTAAGTAATATAGCCTTAATATGGACTCAAAACCGCACAAAGCGGTGATCGAGCATTACGGCTACTCGCTTACATAGACGGACGGCGGCTTGAAATTAAGCCGCCGTCATTTGGTTTGGATTTTTGCGTACTTAGTGCGTCGCAGGCTCTTTATTTTTTAGAGCTTTTTCTTTTGTCCATGAAGTAGAATACTGCGAGAGTACCGCATCCGCAGAATGCTACGCCGGAAATGACGCACACGATGATGATAAAGGTTTGAAGCTCGCTATCCTTGTTTTCAAGTTCAGCATCTTTATTTGCAAGCTCGATATCCTTGTTTTCAAGCTCAACATCTTTATTTGCAAGCTCGATATCCTTTGCTTCAAGTGCTGCCTTCAAATCATCAAGATTCTTCTGTACCGCCTTGACTGCCGAATCAAGAGAAGAGTATGCTTCATCAATCTTGGTTGTCAGCTCGGATTTATTTACGGTGTCTGCCGTTTCAAGAGCTGCTTTCGCGGCTGCAAGAGCTTTATTCAGAGCTGTGATCTTGGCATCAAGCTCAGCATCACCATCAGCGATTGCCTTGTCAAGCTCAGCCTTCGCATCGCTAAGATTCTTCTGAACCGCCTTGATCGCTGCGTCGAGAGTCGCGTCTGCGGTTTCGATCTTGCTTACAAGTTCTGCCTTGTTGTCAGCATCTGCCTTTTCAAGAGCCGCCTTTGCGGATGCGAGAGCAGCATTGAGGTTTGCGATCTCATCAGAGAGGTCAGCGTCACCCTGTTTCATAGCCGCATCGAGGTCTGCGATAGCCTTTTCAAGCTCTGATTTCGCGTTGTCGAGGTTGGTCTGAACATTGTCAATAGCCGCTTGGAGTGCGTTCTGTGCGTCTGTGATCTTTCCTTCAAGCTCGGTCTTGGTTGCCGTGACGGTAGCATCAAGAGCCGTCTTTGCAGATTCGAGCGCCGCGTTCAGTTTCGCGACCTTATCTTCGATATCGGTCTCGTTTGCGTTGATCGCATTCTGCAATTCGTTCTTCGCATCGTCGAGGTTCTTCTGAACCGCCTTGATTGCCGCGTCGAGAGTAGCGTCTGCGGTTTCGATCTTTCCTTCAAGCTCGGTCTTGTTAGCCGCGTCGGTTGCTTCAAGAGCTGCCTTTGCGGATTCGAGTGCTGCATTGAGGTTGGTGATCTTTTCGTCAAGTGCGGTGTCGCCGTTCTTGATAGCTGTATCAAGCTCAGCCTTGGCATCGTCGAGGTTCTTCTGAACCGCCTTGATTGCTGCATCGAGTGCTGCATCTGCATCGTCAATCTTCTTTACAAGCTCTTCCTTGTTATCGATGTCAGCCTGTTCAAGAATTGCCTTTGTGTATGCGAGAGCATAATAGAGGGCTGTGATCTTGTCATCAAGCTCAGCATCACCATCAGCGATTGCCTTTTCAAGCTCAGCCTTTGCATCGTCGAGGTTCTGCTGCACCTGCTCGATTGCTGCGCTGAGAGTCGCGTCTGCATCGTCTAGCTCAGCCTTCGCATCGTCGAGGTTCTGCTGGACCTGTTCGATTGCTGCGCTGAGAGTCGCGTCTGCATCGTCTATCTTCTTTACAAGCTCTTCCTTGTTATAGACATCTGCATGTTCAAGAGTTGCCTTTGCGGATGCGAGAGCATCATTGAGGCTTGCGATCTCGTCAGAGAGGTCAGCGTCACCCTGCTGCATAGCCGCATCGAGATCTGCGATAGCATTGTCAAGCTCAGCCTTCGCATCGTCGAGGTTCTTCTGCACCTGCTCGATTGCTGCGCTGAGTGTAGCGTCTGCGGTTTCGATCTTGCTTACAAGCTCTGACTTGTTATCGGCATCTGCCTGTTCAAGAGTTGCCTTTGCGGATTCGAGTGCTGCATTGAGGTTGGTGATCTTTTCGTCAAGTGCGGTATCGCCGTCTGCGATAGCCTTTTCAAGCTCTGCTTTTGCATCGTCGAGGTTATTCTGTACTACATTGATAGCTGCGTTGAGTGCTGCATCTGCATCCTCAATCTTCTTTACAAGCTCAGCCTTGTTATCGTCATCTGCCTGTTCAAGAGCTGCCTGTGCGGATGCGAGTGCTGTAATGAGTTTGTTGATCTCGTCAGAGAGGTCAGCCTCACGCTCCAGCGTAGCCGTTTCGAGCTCTAAGATAGCCCTTTCAAGGTCAGCCTTTGCATTGTCGAGGTTGGTCTGAACATTGTCAATAGCTGCTTTGAGTGCGTTCTGTGCGTCTGTGATCTTTCCTTCAAGCTCGGTCTTATTAGCCGCGTCGGTTGCTTCAAGAGCCGCATTTGCGTTTGTCAGAGCATCATTGAGGGCTTTGATCTCATTAGAGAGGTCAGCGTCACGCTCCTGCATAGCATTATTAAGGGTTTCGGTCGCTGCTTTAAGCTCCGCTATAGCAGTCTCGTTTGCCGTGACTCTTTCTTCAAGGTTGTCGAGTGCATTCACAAGCGCCGCGATATCCGCCGCAAGCTCGGCATCCTTTGTCTCAAGAATTGTCTTGAGGATTCCGAGACTTTCCTTAAGGCTTGCGATCTCGTCCGCGTTTATCTTGATATTGCCTTCGTTTGTCGTAACGCGGTCTGTGAGATTAGCGATAAGATCCGCGAGCCACTTTATCTCATTATCAACGTAATCGAGCGACGCGAGAGTTGCGATCTTATTGTTGATCTCTACTATTGTATTGTTGATACTGGAAATATCGGTATCGTTGCTGTTTATGCGCTCTTTCAGATCGTCGACAGCATCTTTAAGCTCTTTCTTGGTCGCGTAGACATTTTCAAGATCACTGAGCTTTCTGCTGATATCGCTGACCATTTCCGCAAGCTTGGAATTAAACTCGGAATCTGCTCCTTCAAGTGCCTTGATGTCTGACTTGATCTTGTCTATCTCGTCGGCTGTCGGGTGGTATTTGTCCTCAAGCGCCGCGAGCTTTTCTTTGAGCTCTGCGATCTCGCTCGAGAAGTCAGCCATACCGACATCAAGTGTGATAGTAGCCGTAGCCTCGTTATAGTTGGTGGTTGCGGCGCTTGTTACCGTAACCGTGATTTTGTCCTGACCGATCACAGCATCATCGAACACCGTGATCTTCATTCCGTTAACTGTGTAAAGGGTGCCCGCGTTAATGGTGAAGTTGTTTACCTCGCTGTCATTTGCCGTAACGGTGAGCAAAATGGTGTTGCCGGGGAGAACGGAAGTCATGGGAGACTTGACGGTGAGGGTAGGCGTTGCCTTTTCGATCTCAAAGGTGCCCACTTCAAGTGTTACCGCATTGTTATTGGCGCTCTCGGCTACGTCGATCTTAACGGTGTACGTACCCGCGTATGTGGGGCTTGCTACTTCTTCGCCGTCCTTGTAATACTTAATGGTGACGGTTCCCACGCCGACAAGCGAAGTGGTTACCGAAGCCTCCTTTTTCGTGCCGTTATAGACAAGATCTGTGGGCTCCGTGTAAGTAAAATCACTTGCTTTAAGAGTTACCTTGCCAATGGTCACGTTAAGGGTTGCGGTTTTACCGCCCAGAGTGATGGTTGCCGTATGCGTACCTGCGCTCGTCAGATCGGTAGCGCAAGTAATTGCGGGTGCCTCTACGCCGGGGATGGTGTTCTCTGCCTTCAGCTCTTTCTTTTTGCCGTCGTAGGTAAGATCGGTGGAGACAACGGTTATTGTGACGTTACCTGCGGTGTTGTTGCAGCTTGTGCAGGTGGCGGTGATGGTAGCACCGTCTGCGGTGTAAGTAAACTTGCTTGCGTCGCTGTGGGCGCAGGCTGCACGAACGGTTACGGTGCCGGCGATCTGATAGGTGTCGGCGTCCTGAACCATCTGGTTTTCGCCCGTCCAGTATGCCATGCCGTTGGCAAGTATATCTTTGAGCGGCTTGGCATAGATAGAGCTTTCCGTTGTCAGACCGTTGGGGAAGGTGACACCTGCGCCTACCGTAAGGACGGAATAAATGTCGCAATCAATGTCATACTGATTAGCTTTGACACTACTGGTGCCAAGGATCTCTACCTTGCCGCCGTATCCCGCGTATACGCCACGATTGTCAGTGGTAATCGTTACGTTTTTCAGCGTCAGCACGGCGTTTGCACGCATTGCTCCAGCTGTATAAGTACCGGTGTTCGAATGCAAGGCAACGTTTGTTACCTTGGCAGTGCCACCGTCAGATGCAAACACGCAATATGCTTTTGCTTCGATCTTTCCGCCGGACACGGCGCTGGTAATGGTTACGTTTGCTGCGGTGTCAATGATGCCAAAAGCGGCATCCTCGACCTCGGAGGTCACTGTCTTGCCGTTCAGGTCAATGGTAAACTGACCTTCGCTGATTTGGATGGCGTTGGAAAGCGTAACGCTATCAAGAAGCTTTACCGTGGAGCCGGTGGCGCTCTTGGCGGCGGTGATGGCTTCTGCGAGTGTCGCATAGTAGGTCACGACGGGAGTATCGCCTGCCGTTGTCACGATTGCATCTGCCATATCCAGACCGCAGTCGTCGCACTTGCCGGTGGCGGGATTCATTGTGTGGGTTACGCTGTAGCTACCGTCGCAGCAGGAGTAGCTTACGTCATGCT
>JAFTJZ010000085.1 GCA_017456145.1 Clostridia bacterium | reverse complement strand
TCATGATACCGCTCTGGATGGGAGCGTAATCGTTGAGCGCCTTAGCCATGGGAGCCAGGCAGTTGGTGGTGCAGGATGCAGCGGAGATGATCTGATCGTCAGCGGTCAGAGTGTTCTCGTTAACGCTGTAAACGATGGTCTTCAGATCGTTGCCTGCGGGAGCGGAGATAACAACCTTCTTCACGCCGGCGTTGATGTGAGCCATGGACTTCTCCTTGGAGCAGTAGAAACCGGTGCACTCCAGAACGACGTCAACGTTCAGAGCACCCCAAGGGCAGTTTGCAGCGTCCTTCTCGGCGTAGATCTTGATCTCCTTGCCGTCAACGATGATGGAATCGTCGGTGGATGCAACGGTGTGAACATTCTCACCGATTGCGCCGCAGTAAGAACCCTGAGCGGTGTCATACTTGAGCAGGTGAGCGAGCATTGCGGGGCTGGTCAGGTCGTTGATAGCGACAACCTCATACCCCTCTGCGCCGAACATCTGACGGAAAGCCAGACGACCGATGCGGCCAAAGCCATTGATAGCAACTTTTACAGACATGGTAATAATCCTCCATAATTTATGATAATTTTTTGTCTATCCGTTTGAAGGAACAAGACACGGCTCGTCCGTGCGGGACAGCCCTTCTCATTCCATAATATTATAATACAAAAAGCCTTTTGTTTCAAGGGCTTTTTTGAAATTTTTGAAGTTTTGTCATTTTGCGTAATTTATATGCCATTGACAGGAAAAATCTGTTAGATTTTGACGGGCTTTTTTTGTCTTGCACTGCGTTTTGCAGCGCGCAGATACCCAATGGCGGGAATAAGAGTCCGCAGACGGGCAGGTTTTCGCATCGAGCGCCAAAGCCACTCCAGTCCCATACGCTGCCAGGCGCGCGGTGCGCGACGGATATCACCGGCCCAGACGTCAAAGCTGCCGCCAAGCCCCATCAGCAGCTTAACATCCGGCAGAGAAGGAGCGTTTTCCGCGATCCATTTCTCCTGCGCGGGAAAACCCAGACAGACCAACACCACCCGTGCTCCCGCGCAGCGGATATCATGCAAAATGTCCGCGTTGTCCTCGGGGGAGAAATAACCGTGATGCCAACCCGCCAAGGGTAGCGTGGGGAGACGCTCCTTCCAACGCTCTGCCGCGCGGCGAGCGACACCGGGCGCAGCGCCGAGAAAGTAGACGGGTAGGTGCAATGAGGCGCAAAGCGAGAGCACCGTCTCTCCCGCCTCGATACCGGGTAGCCGCGTTGTCAGCGGTGTATGAGCAAGACGTGCGGCGAGCAGTACACCGCGCCCGTCGGGGAGCAGCAGCTCGCCCCGCTGCAAAAGGGAGCAGAGCGCATCGTCACGGGCGGCGGCAGCGGCGATGGTGGCGTTGGGGGTGAAGACCGACATGGGGGTCGATCCTCGGGTCAGTTGCGTGTGAAAAAAGCATTTGAGTGCGGCGGGGGAGGAGTCGGCGTAGGACAGACCGAGCACGTTGACGGTGGGGACGAGGCCTGAGGACATGGCATATCTCCTTTTTTTGTGTTGAAACACTTGACAAAATCGGCGCTATGTTATATAATAATAAAGATAAATACCGCGCAGATGTAGTATGTCGCAGTGCGCGTGCAAATATGCGAAAAATTACACGATCGGCGCCATGGCGACCGAGAAAGGACAAAAATATGGCAAAGGACAACAAGAAATTGGTGGAGCAGATCACCTCAATGGAGGAGGACTTCACCCAATGGTACACCGACGTGGTGAAAAAAGCAGAGCTGATGGATTATTCCAGCGTCAAGGGCTGCATGATCTTCCGTCCTTACGGATATGCGATCTGGGAGAACATTCAGCGCGATCTGGATGCGCGTTTCAAGGCAACGGGGCATGAGAACGTATATATGCCCATGTTTATTCCCGAGAGCCTTCTGACCAAGGAGAAGGATCACGTCGAAGGCTTTGCCCCCGAATGTGCCTGGGTCACGGTCGGCGGCGAGAACCGGCTGAGTGAGAGACTGGCTGTGCGCCCCACCTCCGAGACGCTGTTCTGCGAGCATTTTAAGAATATTATTCACTCCTATCGCGATCTGCCCAAGCTATACAACCAGTGGTGCTCGGTCGTTCGTTGGGAGAAGACCACCCGTCCCTTCCTTCGCACCTCGGAATTTCTCTGGCAAGAGGGTCACACCATGCACGAAACGGCTGAGGATGCGCAGGAGGAAACGCTGCGTATGCTCAAGGTGTATGAGGACTTCTATCTGGAATCGCTGGCTATCCCCGCGGTGACGGGTCAGAAGACCGAGAAGGAGAAATTTGCAGGCGCCGAGGCGACGTACACCATCGAGCCGATGATGCACAACGGTGTGGCGCTGCAGGGCGGAACCTCTCACTACTTCGGTGACGGCTTTGCCAAAGCGTTTGATATTTCCTTCACGGGACGCGACAATCAGGTGAAATATCCGCATCAGACCTCATGGGGTGTCTCGACCCGTATGATCGGTGCCATCATTATGACGCACGGCGATGACAACGGTCTGATTCTGCCGCCTGCCATTGCACCCATTCAGGTGGTCATCATTCCGATCGCCCAGCACAAGGAGGGCGTTTTGGATAAGGCGGGAGAGCTGTACGATCGACTGAAGGCAGCCGGTGTACGTGTCAAGCTGGATGACGACGACACGCAATCCACGGGCTGGAAGTTCAGCCAGTATGAGATGAAGGGTGTTCCGGTGCGTCTGGAGATCGGTCCGAAGGATATGGAGAACAATTCTTGTGTGTTGGTCAGCCGCGTGACCAGAGAGAAGAGATTTGTATCGCTTGACGATCTGGAGGCGGAGGTCAACGCCATGCTCAAGCAGGTTTGGAGCGAGCTGTGCGAGCGCGCCCGCAAGAACCGTGAGGAAAAGACTTACGTGGCGACGACGCATGAGGAATTTCTTGACATCGCCGCCAACAAGCCCGGCTTTATCAAGGCGATGTGGTGCGGCGACAGTGCCTGCGAGGATCAGCTCAAGGATCAGACGGGCGGTGTCAAGTCTCGCTGCATCCCCTTCGTTGAGGATCATCTCTCCGACATCTGCGTTTGCTGCGGCAAGAAGGCCAAGCACATGGTCGTCTGGGGACGGCAGTATTGAGAATGCCTCTTATGGGCGGGGCGCTGCTCCGTACCTGACAAAAATTATTTTGAAAGCTGTTCGAACTCCAAGGGGCTGCGCCGATGGCGCAGCCCCTGCGTAAAAAAGCCTACCGTCGGCTATTTTGCCGCGCGGAATTTGCGTTTTTTGCCTGCAAAGCAGGTAAAAATTGCGGCGTTCAGCCGCAAAGCCAAAAACGACGGAGGAGTTTTCATGCATTTTGCATTTGACTCGCCCCGTGGGTGTCAATGGTGATCGTTGTCGCCGACAGAAAGAAGGAAGAAAGGAGCATGGTATGCTTGGACGTGTGATACGATTTTGCATCAAGCGGCTGATGGTACTGGACGGCGTGCTGCTTGCCTGCACGACAATATTGTCACTGATGAGCATTCTGACGCTCTGGGGAGGCAGCGAGGTCTTTGGGGAGAAGATATTGCCCATGCAGATCGCGGCGACGGTGGTGGGCTTTGCCGTTATGGTGGTGCTTGCCAATATAGATTACCGTGTGATAGCTCGGCGGCTGTCCCCGTATTTGCTGCTTGGATCGGTGGCGCTTTTGGTGGTGCTGCTGCTCACGGGCAAGAGCGAGGGCACCAATCGCAGCTGGCTGTATTTTTCATTTTTACCGTTCGGCATCCAGCCCTCGGAGTTTATCAAGACGGCACTGGCGGTCAGCTTTGGGTATCATCTTTCCCGTGCCGCGGGGCGGATCGACCGTCCGATGACACTGCTGGGGCTTTTGATCCACGCGGGGGTCATCATCCTGCTCATTTTGATGACAGGCGACCTTGGTGTGGCGTTGATCTTTCTGGGCTTTGTAGCGGTCATGCTGTTCTGCGCGGGGTTGAACAAGTGGTATTTTCTGGGCAGCCTTGTGGTTGCGGCAGCGGTACTTCCGTTGGTTTGGGGAACGCTGGAGGATTATCAGCGGCAACGACTTTTGGTCGGCTTTTCGCCCGAGATCGATCCGCTGGGCTACGGATATCAACCGCTGCTCAGCCGCGACGCCATCATGGCGGGCGGATTTTTTGGGCAGGGGCTTAACGGCGGTGATGCTTATGAGATTCTGCCTGCCGCACACACCGATTTTATCTACGCGACGGCATGCGAGAAGTTCGGTTTCTTTGGCGGCTTTATCATTCTTGCGGCCTTGTTGGTGCTGGTCGTCCGTGTGTTTATCATAGCGTATCGCGCGGATTGCTCGATGGGCGGGTACATTGCTGCGGGGCTTGGCGCGTGTATGATGCTGCAGACCATAGAGAATGTGGGAATGTGTCTGGCGCTGCTGCCCGTGATCGGCATTACGTTGCCGTTTGTCAGCTACGGCGGCTCGTCGGTGCTCGCCATTTATATGATGGTGGGAATTTTGCACAGCATCCATGCGCACCGCGAAAAGCCGATGACATTCTACACCTCGCGCAGAAAAAACGCACAGGATCTATCATAATACGCCTTCCGTTTGCATATGGTTTAACAGAGAGAGGCTCCTTGGAGCGATCTTTAACATATGACAAACGGGAGGCGTATTTTTATGTTTGTGTATTCGGTACGGGCGACGACCATTAAATTTTTCGGCGTGGTCTGCGTGGCGCTTGCAACGCTGATCACCGTAATTGCTTTTGTACCCGACTATGTGGCGGGCACGGGCGACGTGCAGGTGGGAGCGGAGAGCGGCGACGAGACGGTGCAGGTCATCTCCTATGAAAAAGTCAAAACGGCAGAGGATGCGGCGAAGTTCCTCTCGCAGTTTGGATGGGAGGTCAATTTGTCCGACGTGGAGGAGGTCGACGTGACGCTGCCCTCGTCCTTTGATAAAATTTTGACAGCCTACAATGAGCTGCAGATGCGACAGGGACTCAATCTTTCCAAATATAAAAACAAAGCCGTCGTGCGTTATACCTTCAATGTGACCAACTATCCCGGTGTGGATGGTCCCGTGCTTGCCAACGTGCTGGTCTACCGTAACCGCGTCATCGGCGGCGACATCTGCTCTGCCGATATCACCGGCTTTGTGACGGGGTTTGACGGGAAACAGTGAGCAGGGCTCTGTGTGCCTTTGGCGAGCAGGGCTCCGCCCTGCACCCGCAAGAAACCTTTTTGAAAAAAGGTTTCTTGACTTCCAAAAACTTTTAGGAAAAAGTAATGGAGTAAGGTTTCAGCGGTTCTGTTCTGTATAAACGGAGAGAAACGTCCATGTGGGGTCCCTACCCCACAAGAAAGTATGTAATAATTGATTGAAGTTTTTGAAGAGCCACGAGAAACTTTTGCAAAAAGTTTCTCGTGCGGGGTGTGGGGCAGAGCCCCACTCTTTCTTTACTTTAATGGCAGATTGGCCGTACCGCCGACGGGATTGCCGCGGTGATCGACCTTGAGTGTTGCTTCCGGTCCGAGCTGCTCGGTGGAATGGCTGCGGATGCGACCGAGGATGACTGTGCCGCCGTGGGTAATGACAATGCTTGCCTCCCCGACGGACAGTTGTTCCCCGCGAAGGTTTCCGCTGCCGTCCATGTGGCAGCAAAAGCTCTCCAATTCGCCGGCGGCGCTGATCTCTCCCGAGCCACGGACGGTCGCGGCCATATTGCCGCTGACCTGACGGAGCGAGACGTCCCCCACGCCGTTGACGTTGATATGCGGATTGGCGGCGTAGTCTATGTTGATGTTGCCGCAGCCGTTGATGGTCAGTGAGGTATTGTCGTCGACGGATTTCCAGTGTATGTCACCTGCACCGTTGATGGCTGCAATCAGCGTTTTGGTTCTGCTGCCATGCACCTCACCGCAGCCGTTGACGGTGAGCGACGTATGCGAGAAGGACGGCTCGCAATGTACATCGCAGCAGCCCGTGATATTGGCTGTGAACTGACCGCCCGCGACGACGGGGAACCACACGGTGACCTGCCCGTTATTGGAATTGTCCCCGGCGTCCGCTTGCGGCTGCAGATCGAGGTGGAGCGTCTCCTCCTTGACCTCGGACAAGACGGTGCGCAAAAAGCTTTCGTTGCCGTGCGCTTCCAGGTGCCCCTGACTGTCGGGGGAGATTTTGATGTAAACGGTGGCGTGGCCGCGTCCCATCAGCTGCAGCGAGTGAAAGTAGGGGAAAGATTCATGGCGAACGGCGGGCAAGCTGTCGGCGGCGTGCTGCTGTGCGGTGAGCGCAGAATCGTTGGGCAGCATTCGGATCTCGCCCGTACCGCGATTGACCACCTCGCCGCTTTCCAGCGAGGCGGTGCTGCCGTCCGTAAATTCCACAAGGTCGCTGCGCTGCGCTGCCGCTGCGAGCGCTTTGTCGGAATAGCAAATGAAGTGGCTGCCCGCCGCGACGGGAGGCAGGGAGCAAAACGTTGTCGGAGCGCCGGGAATTGTGGGCGGTGTGCTTGGTTCTTCTTGCGTACTCCTGTGGGCGTCTGCGATATTATCGTCGTTTTCGCTCTCCGTGCCGAACAAAGCATCCAGCGAGATGTTCAGCGCATGCGCAATATGCGGAAAAAGGGTCACGTCAGGGTAACCGACACCGTTTTCCCATTTGGAGATGGCTTGCGGCGTGATGCCGAGCATAGCGGCAAAGGCATCCTGCGTCAGCCCGATCTCTTTGCGTCGTGTGGCAATCAGTGCGCCAAATTCTTTGTTGTTGAGCATGGTAGATCATCTCCTTTTGTTTGTGTTTGTGTGTGGCTTTGCGTTTGGCGGGGAGATGCCTTTTGAAAGGCACCGTCCCCTGCGCCCCTGCGCGAAAACCTTTATCAAGGGGGACTTTTTCAATTTTCTCACACGAACCTGAGCCGGTAGGGGCTGGCGCCCACGACAGCCCATCTGCTATATTATTATAACAGAAGGATGAACAAAAATCAATAACCGCTCGGTTTAGTTGGAGCGGTTATCAAGATTGTTCCGTCTCGGATACAAGACACAGAGGTTAACGGACAGTTGAGTTTTAGCAGCTCAACAGACGGTTGAGTGCGGATGATGCGTACGCAACCACGCTACCGACGCACAGAGCCCTGCCACCGTTTTGGTTTCCAGCACGACGGTGCGGCAGCTCTCTTGTGCCAGAGCGAGATAGCGGGAGAGCTCCAGCTCGCCTGTGCCAAGTGCCATGTGATCCTTTTTCCCCAGCGCGTCGTGCATATGCATATGGCAAAGACGATCGCGGTGCGCGAGGATGAAGGTCTCGTCCGCGCCGCCGCTGCCGTGGTTGTGCCCGATGTCCAGCGTCAGAGAAAAGACGGGAGATGCCAACAGCAGCTCCAGTGCCTCCTTTTGAAAATCCTGCCAGCCGCTGCAATTCTCTACGCTGATCCTGATGCCCGCATCGCCGATGGTCTTCTCGCATACATCGCGAAACGCGGCGATGGTGCGTAGGTACTGCTCACGGTATTCAGAAAACAGATAGACCTTTCGCTCGGGCAGCGTGAAATAAACGCCGCGGGACAGATGCATATTGAGCAGCGGAGCCTCCAACTGCTTTGCCAGCGCGATGCTCTCCTTGACCGTGCGCAGATAGGCGTCGGCGACATAGGGGTTGAAATCGCTGACATTGAGATTTTCGTCCAGATGGATGGTGTAGAAGATGCCGTTTTCTTTGGCGATGCGGCGAAAACGTTCAATGTCTATGGTGTCGGGCTGATACTGCGGCAGATTCATATTCAGCTCGATAAAATCCAAGCCGAGCGTGCGACAAAGCGCGGCGCACTCTTCAAGAGTCGCGGATTCGATCAGTGTCGGCATTCCGAATTTCAGCATGACGACTTACCTCCGTTTCCGCCTTTGACGCCGCGCACGATCATGGTGATGGAAACGCCGGTGTCCCAGACCTTCTCGCCGCGATGGTATTGTGCAATGCGCGCATCGTATCGCTCGTTGACAATGCGACTCATCTCGGCAGCCTCCTCCTCGCTGACGTGATCGGGGAAGGATCGGCGCGCCGAGGCGATGGCGTCAAGATCGTTGTGGCGCCTTGCGTCGATCATGGCGTGCGCCATGGCGGCGGGATATTTGGGATCGTCGGGTGTCAGATCGATAATCGCATAACCGGTCCGTACCGCGGAAAAGCCGTGCTGCGTCATGGCGTGCGGCATTTCCATCTCGCTCATGGGGTATTTGCAGACCGCATAACGCTCCAGAGAGTCATCATGCTGTGCAACCTTGTTCCAAAAGGCTTGCTCAAAATCGCTTTGCTTGACCTCGGGGTAGGCATGAAGTCCGCGGCGGCCGGAGAGGACAAGGCATACGCCGCCGTCTCTCAGCACGCGACGCTGCTCACCGTAAAAGGCAGACGGCTCGATATGCTCGGCAACCGTGTTGGAGATGGTCACGTCAAAAGTACCGTCAGGGAAGGGGAGTGCGGTTGCATCGCCTTCAAGAAAGGTCACGCCCGGCACGTTTTTGCGGGCGAAACGGATAAATTCACTGTCGCGATCCAGCGCCGTGATCTCTGCTTGCGGGTACCAGCGGTGCAGCGCTGCTGCAAGCGCACCGGGACCGCAGCCGATCTCCAAGATTTTCAGCGGCTTGTCTCCATCCAGTGCGAAGAGCGGGAGGTATTGGGGAGCAAAAAAATCGTTAAAGCGCAGCGTACGAGAGCTGTACAGGGTGTGTATGCCTTGTACGTGTTTTGACCAGATCGTATTCATGTAAATCACCTCGTTTCTTAGTAATGGGCGTACATTATAACATAATCCAAAAGAAAAGTCAAGAAAGTTTTTGGAATTTTCTTGACAATGATTCCGATGCATGGTATAATGCAGATATATTCCCGCAAGCTTTCCTTGCGGTAGGAGCGCTGCGTTTTGCCCATAGGGGCGGACCATTATTTCATACGGGGAGGCTACGATGAAGATACCCAAAATACGATTTGAAGGCTGCGAATATGCGCACGACATGGGGCGCATCTTTGCCGAGAACTTGGCAGATCTGCTTGCCAAGGTTGATGACGGCGGTGGAACCTTTCCCCGCGGCTTTATGCATACCTCCACCATTCCCCACGCGGGAACCTGTTATTATGATCAGGTCTGGGCGCGCGACGCCGGGCGCGGTGTGCAAGAGATGGCACGCTACGGCTTTGTTGAACAAGCAAGGATGGTGGTGGAATATTTCCTCGCCAACAAAAATTTCGGGGATCACTGGGGGCGCATCATCGACCGTCATATCGGGGAGGATTACGAGCTTGACGGCAATACCCATATCCTCAACGCCATTGCCCAGACCTGGCGGGCGGCGGGGAAGGACATTACTCTTGGCCGATATTACCTCAAGCAGACGGCGGATGTTTTTGCTTGGTTTGCCCGCTGCATGGAGGCGTGTCCCATTGGAGATCTCCTCCCTTGTATCAGCGAGCTCTCGGGCAATCCCTGCATTGGTGAGCCGGTTTATGCCATCTATCCCAACTACGGCGCTTACGTGGCTGTGCAAAATTTTGCCGATCTTGCCGCTTTTTGCGGGGAGCATGAGATCGCCAAGGATTATGCTGCACTTGCTCAAAAATTGATGGCAAGCGTGGAGCGGTTGCTGATCTCAAACGGAGACGTTTCCGACACGCGCGTACCGGGCGGTGTCTGGCTCAACGGCCGTACCGTGGACGGAAGGCCGTACGAAACCGCTTTCTTCGGTGCACATTTCAACATCCACTGCTGGACAAGACAAGCACCGTATATTCAGAATTATGATGCCGGTGTGAGCGGTCTGTATGATGACGATGCCAAAGACGTGCATCTGCGCTCCTACGCCTATCTGCGGCATGCGATGGCGAAGGGATATTACTTCCGACGTTACGGCTTTGTCAGCAATACCTGCTGGGGCGGTGCAGGCGGTCGTCACGACGATACCATGTGCGGCTACGGACAAAACTATTTCACACAGGCATCACTGCTGGTTGACGACGTCAATACTTACGGGAAGGCCCTGGAGGGCGTGGCGCGTCTGGCTTACGACGGAGATGTCATTGAGCCGGCGACGTTTGAAATGAATCCCTTTGTCATGCACGAATGCTTTGAATATGACAATTATGAAAAGGCGCTGGATCACACCTTCGGCAAGGTTGCCGTACCCGATCAGGGAGTGATGGACAATCCCGGTGACGAAGGCAATTTGGTGCAGTCCTGCGAAACGCTTAAAACACTGGCCATCGTGGCGGGTGTGTCAATGAAGGACGGCGTGCTGATCGTCAAGCCCCGTCTGCCTTGGAAGTGGGATGAAATGGAGCTTTGTGAGTATCCCGTGGTGGACAGCGACGGTACAATCCATCGCATCCATCTGGAATACAAGCATGAAAGATGGGCGCGGCTCTGTACCGTGCGCTTGCTTGCGGACGAGACGGCGGGAAAAAAGATCACGACCATGCGCGTGCGCTTTGGCCCCTTCGCACCAGTTCTCAGCACCATGGCAGATGTATCTGCCTATGAAAAAGAGGTCAATGATCGCGCGACGTTTTTGTGGCAAACGGGCGGTCTTGTGCAGAGTATCGAAGTATAAAATAAATATAAAAAAGGAAACGGAGATCATTATCATGACAAACAGAGAGCTTTATATCCATTATGTGAAAAACGGTGGGGACAAGTTCATTTGCTCGCCGCAGATCGGTGCAGGTGCCGGCTTTGATACCAAGCTGGCAGGCAAGACATGGTTCAGCCAGACGACCTATGAGGACACCATGCACGCATGTGAGCAGTTTGATATGGTGCCGCTTTATAATTTCGGCTTGCCTGATCTGACGCAGCTGACACCCGATATTCACTGGGAGGGGTGCCCCGTGGAGATCAGCGAAACGGGACGCCGCACCTATCGCTCCAACTTCGTCACGCCTGTCGGTACGCTGTTCAACACGACCATTGAAGATGAGCTGCGGGGCACCTGCCCGACCAAGGCGCTGATCACCGATGAGGACGAGCTGGACGTGCTGGAATATTATCTTGATCGCCTTTTGGAGGTCAAGGATTTCTCGCCCATCACCGCGCACATTCGCAACGTGAGAAACATTGTGGGTGACAACGCGCTGGATATTCAGTGGGCAATGCAGCCCTATGAGCTGCTCGGCTTTCCCAGCACCATGGACACAGCGCTGCTTGCCCTCGATTGCCGTGAGCGTTTCTACGATCTGATGGACAAGATCCTGCAGCTGGACGAAAAGCTGATCGAGGCGGTCGCTGCGGGCGGCGCGGATTTCGTGTTCCTTGGCGGCCCGGGCTCCGAGATGATCTCCCCCAAATATTATGAGGATTTTCTCGTTCCCTATTCCAAGCAGGTGACCGATATGGTACACAAGAGCGGTATGCTGGTTTACACGCATATGTGTTCGCCCATTGAGCCGATGCTGACCAAGGGCTATTACAATCAGATGGGCATCGACTTGTTTGAAACGCTCTCCGAGGCACCCGTGGGTAATGTCAAGAGCATTGAGGACGCCTTCCAAAAGCTTGATCCCGGCATCTGCACGAGAGGCAATATCGGTCTTGACCGCTTGCTGAACTGCACGCCCGAGGAAATTTACAAGCAGAGCTGGCATATTCTGGAGACCGCGCACCGCATGGGAAGAAAGCACGTTCTCGCCGCCAGTGACTATCTGTTCTATGAGACCAAAGAGGAAAACGTCCACGCGATGTGCCGCGCCGTGCGTGACTTCAACGAGGCACATTGATCGACCGCGTTGAATGCAAGGTGAAACCACGCTGCCTCTTGCCTATTTCTTTGCCGTGTGACAAAGAAATAAAAAAATCAACAATAGTTAGAAAGTTTTACACAATCAAATTCATCTCCCCGGCAAAAACCGACGGACTCTCATATCAGAGCGTCCATCGGTTCTTTTTTATTGCATCTGCTTTTGCTTTTTGAAATATCTCTTGACATAGATCAAAAGGAACGTACCGAGCAGCGGGAAGATCACCGCAGTCAGCATACCAACCTTCAGCCCGAATTGCTCCGGTGTGATCGAAAGCGTGGCACTCATCTGCGCTGCCCAATCGGAGACAGCCACATGGTCTACCACAATTCCCAGCATCTGCGGTGCGACCGATGCGCCGAAATCGCCGCCCGCTGCCATCAGCGCATATGCGGTTACGGCAACGTGGGGAATGTTTTCTTCCATCATGATCAGCGTACCGGGCCAGAGCATCGAGGTGAAAATACCCGTCAGAATACAGGCGATCAATGAGAGAATGGGGGTGTTGGAAAGTCCCGCCACCAAATAACAGCAGGTCGCCCCGATCATGCCCAATAGCAGCACAGTGGTGATGTTCTTTCCGTATTTTGCGTACCATGTACGGGTCAGCCCCAGCAGTACGGCAAACAGCGCAAGTCCCAAAATATCTCCCCACACCTTGGGGATCTGCAGCGCACTTTCGACAAAGCCCGAGATCCAGTTGGTCATGGCGTTTTCGGCGGCGCTGCCAAGGAAAATGCACATTACACATAAAAACAGCGCGAAGGTGCGCTTTTTGGCGGTGTCGGGGGTGGTGCTTTCGTGGGAAAGATTCATGTCGGGAATGGGGGAGAGGAAAAACAGAACGCTGCAAACGATGGGAAGTGCTGCCCAGAACAAGGTAATGTACATCCAATTTTCGTTGCCGAAGAGCCACAAAAAGGCAGTGCTGACACAGACCACCATCAGAACACCGTAAGCGTAGAGCGAGTGCAGCATGCTCATATCTCTCTCGGGATTATCGGACGGGAGAGCGGCGATCACGGGGCTGAGTAACACCTCGCTAAGACCGGCGGCAATCGAAAAGACGAAGGTTCCCGCGACCAGCCCGGCGTATGCATATTGCGGAAAAATGGTGGGGATCAGCGCGTAGATCAAAAGTCCCGTGCTGGTGATCAGCGGCATGACGCGAATCACCTTTTTTATGTTGAAATGCTTGGAGAAAAAGGTGAAGATCAGATCGACGGTCAACTGGGTCGTGAAATTGACTAAAACCAGCGTGCCAAGCAAGGTGTAAGAGATGCCGTACATCTCTCGGAAGGTCATAAAGAGTATGGGCGGCAGACTGAATACCGAGGACATGGCAAGATAGGCAAAATAACAGGCGTATTTGGTTCGCTTGAAGTTAGGCGTACTCATGGGCAACGGCCTCCTGTGCTGAAATATTTTCCCTATTATAGCACAACACAGCCGAAAATGCAACGGGGTTTTGAAAAAAAACGGAGCCGCGTCATTCGCGCAGCCACTGCGAAAAAAAGCCGGTGGTAGACTTTTTTACCGTGCGGAATTTGCGTTTTTTGCCTGCAAAGCAGGCAAAAATTGCGGTGTTCAGCCGCAAAGTAAAAACGCCGGGTAGATTCAAATGCATTTTTCGCATTTGAAACTCCCCCTGCGCAAAAAGCCGGCGGTAAGCTTTTTACCGTGCGGAATTTGCGTTTTTTGCCTGCAAAGCAGGCAAAAATTGCGGTGTTCAGCCGCAAAGCAAAAACGCCGGGTAGATTCAAATGCATTTTTCGCATTTGAATCTACCCGGTCTTTGCGCCGATTATTCGACGGGGGTAGCCGAGGTCTCCGTTGCATCCTCAGCAGCGGAGAGCTCTGTCATGGCCTGCTCACTGAAATATTCCAGCGGATCCACGGAAAGGCCGCCGACCGTCATTTCAAAGTGCAGGTGCGGCTCCTCGGCCAGCTCCAGCACAGCACTCTGTCCCACGTAGCCGATGCAATCGCCCGCGCTGATCTCACTGCCCACGGCAATGTCCTCAGGCAGCGTGGGGTTGAGATTCTTGTAGATGGTATAGCAATCGCCGGTGTGTGAAATGGCAACACACTTTCCCATCATCGTATCGTCCCAGATCTGCGACACTACGCCGTCAGCAGCTGCCAGAACGGGGGCAGCATCCGCGGTGGTCATATCCAGACCCAGATGGATGCGGTAATCCCCCATGGTGGTGGAGTAGACCTGCAGCGTGGAATCATATCCCTTGGCGACAATGCCTGAGACAGGCAGAGCCATTTCGGGAACGGAATTTGCCGCATCTGCCGAGGAGCTGTCGCCCCCGGTCTGCTCGCTGCCGCCCTGCGTATTCTGATCCTTGCCGTCAGGGTTGTCGGGCAGGACAGCAGAGGGGCCGCCGGTGCTGTTTTGATTGCTTCCGGAGTTGGTGTTGTCATTGTCCTGCTCGGCATCCTGTGCATTGTTCGTGCCGTCCTGCGCCTGATCTTTTTTAGCGCGGTTTGAGATGGCAGTTACGGTGACGAGCACCGACAGAGCGAGGATGAGCGTCAGAATGGTGACGTAGACGGCACGTGAATTCCGCACGTGCATGACAAAACGGCTGTTTTTGAATTTTTCCCACATAATTTTTTTGCTCCTTTTCTCATTGGGCTTTGTTACTATTTTTGCCATGAGAGCGGGATTTATACAGCGGGAGAAAAATTTTTATAAAATTTATGCATGCTTACGATGTGAGCGTGTCGGAGTCAGCAGGTGCAGGGTATGGAAATCCCGGAACAGAGCGTGTCGCACAGCGCGAAAAAGCGTGCGGCAACGTCATCGGAAATGCGGTTCAGGCGCACGACCGGATATAACATTGGAGGCTGCCTTTATATGCCGATCCTGCGAATGGGAACGGTAGCAGGTGCTTTTTTCTCATAAGCGCGCAGAATTGCATCGACCTCGCCGGGCGTTTCCGTGGTGAAGAGAAAATGCTGACCGCCGATCCGATATTTTTCCATCGCATCGGCGCGGTCTGCCATATAAGTCGGGGTGGAATTATAGATCAGGGTCCGGTGATCGTAGGCACGACCAAGGGGAAACTGTACTCCCCTGCGGTCAATCAGGACGGCATCTCCCGCGTCGCACACCTTGCAGGAATACAGCTCGTGCGTGGCGCATTTTTCAAGGATCATCAGCGGAATGCGGCCATATACGATGGTTCGCACCGCCCCGCGGATATCGCGGATCTGCGGCAGCGTCAGCTCGGGTGAGAGCAGCAGCGTGGATAGCCCCATGTCGTGCAGCACCGCCGCGCTTTGCGTATTGGTTACGTTGAGACGGAAATCACCGTCTGCGATCATGCCGCGCTCCTGCGCAAGGTGCAGATGTCCGAGATTGCCGACCATGGCACGACAGACACCGAGCGCACGCGCCTTGTCAAGCATAGCCGCAACGATGGGCAGCTCGCACTCGGTAATGACCTCGGGCAAGAGGACACCGAGCGGCTTACCTACCGCCTCGGCACGCCCAATCAGGTCGGGAGATGCAATGAGCAGATGCAGCGGCAGATAACAAATATCGAACGTGTGCAATGCATGATCTGTGATCTGTGCGGCGCGGGCAAATCGCGCCGTGCGCTCTTGGAGGACATCAGCGCGCCCTTGTGTGGGCTGCGGCAGCGGCGGTGTGGGCGTAGCGGGGGTGGCAGGGCGGGGAGGCTCTGCCATCAGCGCATCGACCGTGGCACGGCGCAGCTCGTTGAGCGCGCCGACGGGAACCATGACACCGTCCTCCAGATCAAATTCAGCGTGATGCAGCGTGTATGGGGTGCCGCCGAGCTTGGAAAACTGGCGCAGCAGCAATTCTTTTGTGGTTGGTGCGGTCCTTGCCACCTCGGGAACGGCGCCCGTGACCGTGACCGTGCGCCCTGCCGCACTTGCCGTGGCACACATAGGCACCCTTGCGCGGATGCTTACCGAAAGCTCCATCGGGACGGTGCGGGTGATCTTATCAAAAGCAGGAGCGCTTTGTGCGCTTTGCATTTTATCCTGCGCCGAGCGTACGCCCAGCATGGAGTGGCCAAGGCGACGGGTAAAATAGCCATCGGTAAAGCCTCCGCGGGAGAAGGCGTCGGCAAGCGCGCGCATTTCGTCCTCGGTGGCAGCGCGGCGCTCGTCCAGAAGGCGCCGCCAGATGCGGGTAACGGTCAGAACGTAAGCGGGCGATTTCATGCGACCTTCGATCTTCAGGGATGCAACTCCCGTTTCCAGCAGTGCGGGCACGTGGGCAGCGAGCGACAGATCCTTGAGCGAGAGCGGGTAGCTCTCCTTGCTGCCTGCCGCGGCGCGGTAAGGCAGTCGGCAGGGCTGGGCACATTCTCCTCGGTTGCCGCTGCGACCGCCGACCAGCGAAGAAAACAAGCACTGCCCCGAGTGGCAAACGCACAGCGCACCGTGAATAAACGCCTCGATCTCGATCGGAGAGCGGGCAACGATGCGGGTCAGATCCTCGCGGCATAGCTCTCGCGCCACGACCATGCGGCTAAAGCCCAGCTCGGCTAAGCGAAAGCCCGCATCGGCATTATGAGCGCTCATCTGCGTCGAGGCGTGTAGGGTAAGCTCGGGGAGCGCACGATGGATCTCGGCAGCACCGCCGAGATCCGCCAAGATCAGTGCGTCCACGCCAATCTTGGCAGCCATCTCGGCCGCACGCAGATATTCCTTGCGCTCGCGATCGTACACAAGTGTATTCATGGTCTGGTAGACCTTGACCCCATAAGCATGGGCGCGGCGAACGGCATCCTTGAGCTGTCCGTCGTCAAAATTGGCGGCATTCATGCGCGCGTTGAACGTGCTGCCTCCCAGATAAAGCGCGTCGGCTCCCCCTTCGATCGCCGCGTCAAGCGCAAAAGGAGAGCCGACGGGGCAGAGCAGCTCGGGCAGCTGTGGTGCCGAGCGTTCTGCGTCGGAAACGATGGTATTTGGGGAGGCGACACGTAACGTATCAGACATCCTTGAAGGTCAGCATATCGAACATATCGCCGACCTTGCTTTTGCTGGTTGCAGTCACCTTGGAACGCCCCGAACGACGGGTGGTCTTCTTGGCGGGCTTGGCAGATTCCTCGGTGTGCTCGCCTTCAAACATGACCTCGGTTGCAGCGGGCGGTGTGACGTCCTCTGTCGCGCTGCTCTCGGTGCTCTCGGTATCGGGGGTGGGAAGATCCAGCGCGATCTGCTCGCCGATTCCCTCAGCCTTGGCGGCCGCGGGCTCCTCGGCGGGGGTCTGCGCGGTATCGGTGGCGGGTGCTGCAGCCTTAGAGAGAATGTCGCTCATGACGGCGTTCTCACGGCGGAGCTTTTCGAGCTCGGCACTCATGGCCTCGTATTCCTTTTTCAGCTCTTCCAAAGAGCGAGACATTCTTACATACTCATGCTCCATATCGCGAGTCTTGGTCTCGCCTTTGATGCTGTCGGCGCAGTAATCCAGTGCGCAGAGGATTGCTGCCTCACTCTTGGAGCAGCGGGGGCTTTTGGAAACGATCTCGCGGATACGGCGGTCGACCATACCCTCAAGGGTATGTACCATATCAGGAGCCTCGGTGGTGCTGACGTTGATGTCAAGGTCAGCTATGGACAACTTATACTTTTGCATACGTAACTTCCTCCATATCAAAATTTCATGAATGAGACAGCGCACTGCCGCAAATCACGGCACACTCTGCCCTCTCTACCTTCTATTATATACTAAAACTCTGCAAAAGAAAAGGGTTTTATGCAAAAAAATCGAAAAATTTACAGAAAAATTACGTTTTTCTCGCATTTTGGCGCTTATTTTTGGAAAAAAGAAGGATCTTTTATCAAAGCGGGCGAAGTTTTTGCTCCCACAGCGCGATTCTGCGCTCCAGCGCGTGCTGTTTTCCCAGCAAAATGTAGGTCGGTGTCGGCGCACCGTCTGTGATGTCTCGGGGGATCAGCGCATCCGGCAAGGCCGACTCGCGCAGCGAGATCGGTGTACCGAGCGCGGCAAGACGATCACACTCGGCATCGGACAAGGATTCGTCGCACAACAGCATTCGCGGGTGGGGAAGAGCATGGTCAAATTCCTCCAACGTTTGCTGCAGTGTGTCGATATCATCCTCATCATGAATCGCATGGGCGATCAGCAAGGGGCGGATGGAGAGCGGGGAGAAGAGCAAGGGCAGGCTGACCGAACCGAACCCTTGGCGCATGGCTTGTGGGGAGACTGCGCAGCCAAGACGCTCCAGCGAGCGCAAGGCCTCCATCGCCAGCATGGCGGTACGCAGTGCGTGCGTGGTGCCGCAGCGCAGCGTACAAGAGGAAAGCGTTCGATAAGAGAAGGTCTGGGAAAAGGGAGAGGGGGGCTCTCGTTTCAGATGTGAGGTGGCGGTCAGGGTCAGGCGGCTGCCCGCGCGAGCGCACGCGTCGGTCACGCGCCGAAAGACGGTGCTGCTGCAGGTGGGGCAGATGACCTCTCCGATCTGAGCGGGGAACTTTTGCAGCGGCTTGTGCTCACTTGCGCTCAGGACCGCAACCGCGCAGGCGGGTGCGGTGCTTGCAAGGCTGCGGAGCCGTGGGTCGGTGACCTTACCGATGAGAAGGATCACGCGGCAGCCCGCATCGGCAAACAGACGGGGGAGCACCGCAGCGCAGCGCTGAGCACCGTCAAAGGGAAAGATGGCACTGTGGGTGGGAGTATCGTTGCTCTCCTGCAGGGCGGCAGCCTTGGCAGCACTGCGCAAAATTCGTTGCTCGGTGGCGCGGGCGGTGTGACAGAGCTCACGCAGCACGGCAGGAGAGACGGGAGCACCGTTGATGCGCAGTACCTCGGACAGCTCTCCCGACGAACGGTCGCCGATCTCACCGACGCAGATCCCCGCCGCCATCAGAGCACTGCGGCAGTAGGCGGCACATAGGAATCCTTGGTGATCGGCGGCAAACAGAAGATAAAGAAACCGCGGCTCGGTGGCGCAAAGAGTGCTGCGATAAGTGGTATATGCCCCCTGATCATAACGTCGGGGGGGCTTGCCCGTATTCTCGGGAGGATCTTCCATCCCTTGCCCGTCCAGATATTGTAATGCGTGCAGATAGGTCATAAGGTACCTCCGCGTAAGAGAATGACAGCCTCACCTGCGGGGACGGTCAGTTCCTCCGTGGGGGCTGCCGGCCTCCGGGAGGGGAATAAGAGCGTGTACGGTGTCGTATATTCCGCGGGAAGGTGGAGCGCAGTCGCTGCGCCGTTCACCGCGACAAGAATCCGTTCACGTTGGTTACTGCGTTCATACAAAAGTGCTGTGTCGGTGTGGAAAAGAATGCGGAAATTTCCGTCGGCAAAGACGGAGTGCTCAGCGCGCAGCTGACCGAGATGCGTGAAGTGTGCGAGCAGCTCGGCATCCTCTCGCCCCCAAGGGTAGGGCAGACGGCAGAAGGGATCATGATGCCCCTGCAGCCCTGCCTCGTCTCCGTAAAAAACCGAGGGAACACCGAAAACAGTGTAGAGCACGGTGGCTGCCAGCTTGAGTCGCGCGCGGGCAAGAGCATATTGTGCCTCGGTCAATCTTGCGACAGACAGCTGCTCGTTGGTGCGGTCATCGCCTACGTCGGGGTCGCCCAGCACGGTGATGATGCGCTCGGTGTCATGCGTGCCGAGCAGGTTCATCAAGCAGTGACAAACGGGGGTGGGGTAGGAGCTGTACAGCTCTGTCAGCGTGTTATACAGCAGCGACGCATCTCCATCACGGGCGAGGGCGATGATTCCTTGGCGCAGGGGGTAGTTCATCACGCTGTCCAGCTGTCGCCCGCCAAAGTAGCGGCGGCGCTTGCCGTAAGCGACCTTGTCCGCGGCATTTTCCCATACTTCTCCGATCAGGAGTGGCTGCTCGCCGCGGGAGATACCGGCTTTGTGGGTGTTCTCTCGCAGCTGATCGAGAAAATCTCCCGTCAGCTCGTCCGCAACATCCAATCGCCACCCCGAGACGCCTTGTCGTACCCGCGCAGGCGCGATGCCTCCCTCGGCGGTGAAATAGTCGCGCACGGAGGCTTTTCTCCCGTCAAGGCGTGGGAGAATGGGAATGTTCCACCAGCACTCATATTCGTCGGGATAATTGTAAAAGGAGTACCAATCCGCGTATTTGGACATCGGGGATTGGTAGGCTCCCAGGTCGTTGTAATGACCGTAGCGGTTGAAATAACGGCTGTCATCGCCCGTGTGGTTGAAGACACCGTCAAGGATAACGTGCATCCCCCGCTTGCGCGTCGCCGCCAGCAGTGCCTTGAGCGCAGCCTCACCGCCAAAGAAAGGATCGACCGTCTCATAGTCGCCGGTGTCGTATTTGTGATTGGAGGCTGCATCAAAGATCGGGCTTAAGTAGAGTGTCGTTATGCCGCGCTCTTGCAAAATGTCCAGCTTTTCGATTATGCCCCACAGGTTGCCGCCGAAGAATCGGTTGTTGGCCAGTGGTGCCCCGGGATAGGCGTTGTATTGGACGTTTCCGCCGTCCCAATCCTCGTCCAGCTCACTGCCCCGGCGCAGTGTCACGGGACCTGCGCCGCGGCAAAAGCGATCGACAAAAATATGGTACATCACCCCGCCGCGGAACCAATGCGGTGTGTCAAACGTCGGCTCCCAGATGAGCAGGCGAAAACGCGACGCGCTCTCGCGCGAGAGGGTAAAATCTACGTTATTGATGCTGTCGGTGAACAGGGTATCGGCCCCGCGCAAAAAGAGAAACTCGTAATAATACAGCCCCCATTGTCTGTCGCCGCAAAGGGTCGCGGTGTCAAGAGTGAGGGTGTATTCGTCCACGGCAGCCTCTGTTCCCGCAAAGGTCAACGGATAATCCGTATAAGGGGCATCCTCCTCGTTTCTCAGAGGTGTCTCTCCCTTTGGCAGCTCGCAGGGCAGGTCGTCGGGGATCAGGCGCAGCACAACGGCACGGCTGCCGAGTGCACGCGGCACGTGCACGGAAAGCTCGATAACCGTCCCAAAAGAGAACGCACCCAGATTGGATGCGTCCTCTCCCTGTACACGTTTGTGGATCTGTACCGCACAGGCGGCAAGGTCGCAGTCGGAATGAAATTTTGGTAACATAGGCGTTCCTTGTATGGGATTTGGATGGTGCGAACAAAGTTTTGTATGTTTTGTAGGGACAGGCGTTTTTAACTGTCCGTTGGGTGCGAGGGGGGAGGTTGAATGAAGTATGTGCGAACAAAACTTTCTAACTATAAATGGGTTATTGTTCATTTCTTTGGCTCACCCCAAAGAAACGAACCAAAGAAAACGTGCCTAAGGGGAGTCCACTCCCCTTAGGTATCCCCCGGTTTGTGCGTATTCTGCACGTGTGGGACTGGATTTTTCAGTACGTACGCTTCGCTGCTATTCCTTTATTCAGCATAATTTTGTTATCTTGTGGGGGAGGGGCCCCACATGGGTTTTTTCTATGCTTATATGCTTATATAGGATGCAAAAGCATCGAATTTTGCCTGAAATTTTTTTAAGTTTTTTGAAGGGGAGCGCGAGGGGAAACTTTTGTACACAAAAGTTTCCTCTCGCAAAACTTCCATTACTTCGAAATCTTCTTCAGATTCCAGATGCGTTGTGCGTACTCCTCGATGCTGCGGTCGGCGGCGAACTGTCCCGAGGCGGCGATGTTGAGCAGAGACATACGGTTCCAGTGTGTCTTGTCGGCGTAGGCGTCGATCATGCTCTGATGCGTCATGCGGTAGGACTCAAAGTCGGCAAGGCACATAAAGGGATCGGCGATGCCGCGTTCACCCGAGAGCAGATACGATGCGATATCCGCAAACGACTCGCCCGCAAAGCCCACGTTGAGCTGATTGACGATACGGGTGAGCAGATTGTTGTTGGCATAGAATTCTGCGGAGCGATAGCCGCGCAGCCAAAGGTTGTCGACCTCCTGTGCCGTCAGACCGAAGATGAACATATTGTCCGCACCTGCGGCTGCCTGCATCTCGACGTTGGCACCGTCCAGCGTACCGATGGTCAAGGCACCGTTCATCATCAGTTTCATGCAGCCGGTGCCGCTTGCCTCCTTGCCCGCCAGCGAGATCTGCTCGCTGATCTCGGCACTGGGGATGAGCGCCTCTGCCAAGCTGACGTTGTAATCCTCAAGGAAGATGACGTTGAGCTTTTCGCGGATGCGGGGATGCTGCTCAATGTCGCGGCTGATATAGCACAGCAGCTTGATGATCTGCTTTGCCATGGTGTAGCCGGGAGCAGCCTTGGCACCGAAGAGGAAGGTCTGCGGCTGCATCTCCATGTCGGGGTCATCCCGCAGCTTGAGATACAGACCAATGATATTGAGTGCATTGAGCAGCTGACGCTTGTATTCGTGCAATCTCTTGATCTGCACGTCAAAGACCGAGTGGGTGTCGATGCGCTGACCTGTCTTGCGGTAAAGAAGGTTGGAGAAATTAATCTTGTTCTGATGCTTGATGCCGCGCAATCTCTCCAGCACCTCGGCATTGTCGGCAAAGGCGGCAAGCTCTTCCAGTTTTTCGGGTTGCTTGCGATAATCGTCGCCGATGCAATCCTCGATCAGACCGGCAAGCGCGGGGTTGGAGTAGCACAGCCAGCGGCGATGTGCGATGCCGTTGGTGACGTTGTCAAAGCGGGTGGGATACATCCGATAGAAATCGCGGAAGGTAGAATCCTTGAGAATGGAGGAATGCAGCTTGGAAACGCCGTTGATCGAATGGGAGCCGATCACAGACAGATTTGCCATACGCACCTGACCGTAGCCGATGACGCTCATCTTGGAGATGCGATCCCAGTTGCCGGGGAACGCCTGCCAAGCCTCGCGGCAGAATCTCTCGTTGATCTCCTTGACAATGGAATGAATACGGGGCAGACGCAGACCAAACAGATCCTCACTCCAGGTTTCCAGTGCCTCAGGCATGACGGTGTGGTTGGTATAGGACACGATGCGCTGTACCATGCTCCACGCCTTATCCCAAGAATAGAAGTAATCGTCGATGAAAATGCGCATCAGCTCGGGGATGCAGAGTGCGGGATGGGTGTCGTTGATATGGATGGCGACCTTGTCGGGCAGATTCTCCAGCGTTCCATAGACCGCCATGTGGTCGCGGATGATGCTCTGGCAGGAGGCGCTGACAAGGAAATACTGCTGCGTCAGACGGAGCAGCTTGCCTTCCACGTGGTTGTCGGAGGGGTAGAGCACCTTGCAAATGACCTCGGCGTTGGTCGCCTCCTCCAGTGCACGTGTGTACTGACCCTGCGTGAACAGGCTCATGTTGAAGTTCTGAATGTCGCGCGCGCGCCACAGTCTCAGCTGACTGACTGCCTCACTGTCCGCGCCGGAGATCATCATGTCGTAGGGAACAGCCTCGATCTCCTCGCAGTCCTCGTAAAGAATCTCAAGGTGTCCGTCCTTCCAGACTTCCTTGATGTGACCGCCAAAACGGACCTTGAAGATGCGGTCGGTGCGGGGGGTCAGCCAGACCTCGCCACCGGGCAGCCAGACGTCGGGCATCTCAAGCTGGGTACCGTCAATGATCTTCTGGCGGAACAGACCGTACTCATAACAGATGGAAAAGCCGGTCGCGGGGTAGTCAAGAGAGGACAGGGAGTCCATAAAGCAGGCGGCAAGACGACCAAGTCCGCCGTTGCCAAGACCTGCGTCGGGCTCACACTCATACAGATCGTCCAGCGCAAAGCCGAGCGAGGAGAGCGCCAGGGCGTAATCCTTGTCAAGACCTAAGTTACACAGATTGGTGCGCAGTGAGCGCCCCAGCAGAAATTCCATGCACATATAGTACACGCGCTTTCCGCCTGCGCGGTTGACCTTCTTTTTGTAATCTCCGCGCTTGGCTGTGAGCATATCGCGCACGGTCATGGCGGTGGCTTTGTACATCTGCTCGCGGGTTGCCTCGGATGCGGTGCAGCCGAAGTAGCGGGAGAGCTTATCCTCTAAATTCTTTTTGATTTCGTTGGCACTTTGGGAGTTGCTGTTCATTGAGATAATAACCTTTCTTATATGGGGTGAAAAATAGTGACGTAATTGATGCTTACAGGAGCGTTCGATACATATCGAGATAGCTGTTGGCCGAGACGTTCCAGGAGAAGTCGGTATTCATGATTTTCTCGATCAGCGCACGGCGCTTGCGGGGGCGATGATACAGAGCGATGGCTGCCTCGCATCTCTCGCGCAATTCATCTGCCGAGTAATTGGCAAAGGTAAAGCCGTTGCCGATGACCTCGCCGTCCGCCTCATAATAGCCCTTGATGGAGTCGTACAGACCGCCCGTTTCGCGAGTGACGGGAATGGCACCATAGCGGGAGGCGATCATCTGTGAAAGTCCGCAAGGCTCGCTCTTGGAGGGCATCAGGAAGATGTCGCAGGCGGCGTAGATGCGCTTGGAGAGGTCGCGGTCGTATTCGATCAGCGCACGCACCTTGCCGGGGAACTGCTGCTGCAGAGAGAGGAAGAACTGCTCGTATCTTGCCTCGCCCTTGCCCAGCACCACCAGCTGCGCGTCGTTGTTCTCCATTAAATTATACGCGATTTCGGAGATCAAGTCAAGACCTTTGTGTGCTGCCAGGCGAGAAATAATTGCCAGCATAGGAATTTTTTCGTCGGTGGGCAGCCCGAGCTTTTCCTGAAGGGCGGTTTTGTTGGCGTATTTGCCCTTGATGGTCTTTACGTCAAAGTTCTTCTCGATGACGGAATCGATGGCGGGATTATAATAGGTATAATCGATGCCGTTGAGGATGCCGCGCAGCTTATAGGCGTTGTCGCACAGACAATGATACAGACCGTGGGAATATTCGGGCGTGCAGATCTCCTCGGCGTAGCGGGGAGAGACGGTCGAGACAATGTCCGCCGATTGGATGGCTCCCTTCATCAGATTGATGCAGCCGCCGTAGTTCATCAGGGAATATTGCTCAAAGTTCAGGGCAAAAACATCCTGCAGGATGCCGAAATCGTATTTTCCCTGATACTCAATGTTGTGGATGGTAAACACCGAGCGCATATTCTCATAACCGGGAGCACGGCGGTAGAGCGTGTGGAGGTAGACCACCGAGAGTGCTGCCTGCCAGTCGTGTGCATGGAGAACATCCGGATAGAATTTGATCTCGGGCATCATATCCATGACCGCCTTACAGAAATAGGCATATCTCTCGCCGTCGTCAAAGCAGCCGTAGAGCGTGTCGCGCTTGAAGTAATATTCGTTGTCGATAAAGTAGTAGGTTACGCCGTCCTTTACGAGCGAATAAACGCCGCAATACTGGTTGCGCCATGCGAGCTGAACGGTAAAGATGGCCTCTTCCTTCATCTGCTCGCGCCAGATCTTGCCGATCTGTGCGTACAGAGGCATGACCACACGGACGTCATTTTCGGGGGCAGCGGCGGCGACGGCAGCGGGCAGCGAGCCCAGTACGTCACCCAAACCGCCCGTTGCGGCGAAGGGGAGTGCCTCTCCGCCGACAAACAGAATTTTTTGCTTTTTTGCTTTTGCCATGGGGAGACCTCCTTATATCAAACGTGTGCGCCCTTGGCGATATAGAAGGGCATGGATTCATGACCCGAGAGGGTTCTGCCGTTGCCGATGAGCACGTTTTTGTCGGTAACGACGCACTGCAGCGACGCATGATCCCCGACGTAGGTGCCTTGCATCAGAATGGAGTTGCGGATGACGACACCGCGACCGACGTGAACGCCGCGGAAGAGGATGGAATTCTCGACCGTGCCTTCGATGACACAGCCGTCGGCGATCAGGGAGCCTGAGACCTTGGCGCCGGGCAGATAACGGGTGGGAGGGCTGTTGCGGACCTTGGTCAGCACGGGCAGATTCTCACGCTTGAACAGATCCGCACGTACGTCATTGTCGAGCAGCTGCATGGAATAGCGGAAATATTGCTCCAGAGAGTGCATCTGTGCGAACCAATTGTCGGTATAAACGGCGTGCATATGCAGCTTGTCGGCATTGGGACGGATGATGTCGTTGTAAAAGCTGGTAAAGCCCTGTGCGGTCGCCTCATCAACGATGCTGCGAAGGAAGTCGGTATCCATAACCATGACCTGTGCGAAGACGTTCATCTTGCCGGTCGTGCCGGGCTTATAGTGGGTAAAGTGGGTGACTTTGCCGTTGTCATCGGATTCCAGCACGAAATCGATCGCATCCATCTGACCGGGCTGCACGTCCATGGTCTTGGCGAGGAAGGTGATCTGCGCTCCGCTCTTCTTATGCTCGTCAACCAGCGCACTGATATCAATGTTACAAACAACGTCACAGTCGGAGATGACGATATGGTCCTCGGGACAGTGGCGGATAAAGGAGGCTGCAGAGAGCATAGCCTCAAGACGCGAGATGTACATCTTGTGCAGTGCGGGATTTTCATATGCAGAGATGTAGGGAGGGATCATGCGGATACCGCCCGAGCGGCGGGCAAGATCCCAGTCCTTGCCGTTGCCCAGATGGTCGAGCAGCGACTGATAGTTGTAGCCGGTGACGATGCCGATGTTGGTGATGCCCGCGTTGACCATGTTGGACAACGGGAAGTCGATGAGGCGATAACGGCAGCCGAAGGGAACGCTTGCCAGCACTCTCTGGCGGGTCATCTCGGCGAGCTTATTCTGATTCAAGTTGGAAAAAATCAATCCTGCGGTACTCATAGCTGTGTGTCCTCCTTACAGTTCGGAAATCATCTCGCCCGCGGGGATGACGGTGCCCGAGGGAACCTTCACGCCCGTGCCGATGACGGTAATATCTTTTGCGCTCTCACGAGATTCGCCGATCTTGGCACCTGCGCCGATATCCACACCCTCGTCCAGAATGGTGTAGTTGACGGTAGCACCCTCACCGATGGTTGTGTTGCCCATGATGACGCTGTCCTTGACGTAGGCGCCGTACATGACCTTGACACCCGAGCCGAGCACACTGTTTTTGACCGTGCCGTAGATCTCGCAGCCCTCGGTGATGGAGGCGTTGTCAATGGTGGCGGTATTGCCGACCATCTGGGGCTCGTCGGCCTGATGGCGGGCGTAGATGCGCCAGTCTGTGTCGGTCACGTCGAGCACGGGATTTTCGCCGAGCAGATCCATGTTGGCCTCCCACAGAGAGGAGATGGTTCCGACGTCCTTCCAGTACCCCTCAAAGGAGTAGGCGAACATCTTCTCGCCGGCTGCGAGCATATTGGGGATGATATTCTTGCCGAAGTCGTTGGCACTGTTCGGGTCGGCCTCGTCGGCGATCAGATAGTCGAACAGCTTTTTCTTGTTGAAGATGTAAATGCCCATGGACGCCTTGGTGGAGTCGGGATTTTTGGGCTTTTCGGTGAACTTGTAGATGGTGCCGTCGTCATAGGCGCTCATGATGCCGAAACGGCTGGCCTCCTCCAGCGGAACGTCCAGCACGGCGATGGTGCAGTCCGCCCCCTTTGCCTTGTGATAATCCAGCATCTTGGCGTAGTCCATCTTATAGATGTGGTCGCCCGAAAGGATCAGAACGTAGTCGCAGTTATACTGCTCGATGAACTCCATGTTCTGATAGATGGCGTTGGCGGTGCCCTTGTACCAATCCGCGCCGTTCTGTCCTTGATAGGGGGGAAGGATCTTGACACCGCCGATGTTGCGGTCCAGATCCCACGGCAGACCGTTGCCGATATATTCATTGAGCACCAAGGGCTGATATTGGGTCAGCACACCGACCGTATCGATGTCGGAGTTGATGCAGTTGGAAAGAGGGAAGTCGATGATGCGGTATTTGCCGCCGAAACGGACGGCGGGCTTGGCTGTTTTCTTGGTGAGTGCGTAGAGTCGGCTGCCCTGACCGCCTGCGAGCAGCATGGCAACACATTCCTTTTTCTGATTCATGGTAATACCTCCCGTATCATGATTGTTTTGTTTTTCTATTGCTACTCCGAGACGTGGCAGCCTCGGGGGGTGACTTGGTTTGCGCCTTGGCGGGGGCGCTGTCTGCCGTTTTGCTTGTTTTGCGCGGCGCACGGCGCGTCGCCTTTTTGGGCGTCGGTACAGAGCGAAGAATGACGGCGCTTAAGGGGGGCAAAGGCAGTGTGATATAATGCTGCTCGCTGTCGGGAGCGGCGGGCAGTGCGGTGTGGGTCTCCATGGGGCACAGCCCAAGACCGCCGAAGCGCTGTTCGTCCGAGCAGAATACGATCTCCCATTCTCCGGGATGCGGTACGTTGACCCCGAAGTTCTCCCGGAAAACAGGGGTGAAATTGAGCAGGATAAGCAGCTCGTCCGCACCATTGTCGCCGTTGCGACGGAAGGAGAGAATGCTGCGCTCGGCATCATCCGCATCCACCCACGCAAAGCCGTCCCAGCCGTCGTCTCTTTGCCAGAGGGCGGGGTTTTGCAGATAAAAGGCGTTGATGGCTGCGAAATACTGCTGCATTGCGGCGTGCATCGGATAATCGGTCATAAACCACTCGACGCTGCCCGCGTAGTCCCACTCGCGGAACTGTCCGATCTCCGAGCTCATAAAGGTCAGCTTTTTACCGGGGTGGGTCATCTGCCACGCGTAGAAGACGCGCTGCCCCGCAAACTTTTGCTCATAGGTGCCGGGCATACGGTCAAGAAAGGATTTCTTTCCGTGCACCACCTCGTCATGCGAAATGGGGAGAACGTATTTCTCGTGAAAGCTGTAGGTCAGAGAAAACGTCGTTTTATTGTGATGATATTTGCGGTAGATGGGATCCAGCTCGGCATAAGCCAGCGTATCGTTCATCCAGCCCATGTTCCATTTCATCGAAAAGCCCAGACCGCCCCCCGTGCTGCTCGTCACGCCACCGAAATCGCCCGATTCCTCGGCGATGGTCAGCACGTCGGGATAAGCACCGTGCAGATGGGCGTTGAGCTTTTGGAAGAAGGCGATCGCCTCCAGATTGCGGTTGTTGCCGTAGACGTTGGGGTGCCACTTGCCGGGCTCGCGGTCGTAGTCCAGATACAGCATGGATGCTACTGCGTCGACCCGCAGACCGTCGGCATGAAATTCCTCGATCCAATAGGTGGCGCTGGAGATCAGGAAGGATTGTACCTCCTGCCGTCCCACGTCAAAGCAGCGGGTGCCCCAGCCGCTGTGCTCCATGCGATCTTCGCCCTGATATTCGTACAAAAGCTGCCCGTCGAACTCATACAGCCCGTGAGCATCCTTGGGGAAGTGGGCGGGGACCCAGTCAAGGATGACACCGATCCCGGCCTCATGCATCATGTCGATAAAGGCGCGAAAATCGTTCGGTGAGCCCAGTCGCGCGGTGGGGGCGAAGTAAGAGCAGACCTGATAGCCCCATGATCCGTCATAGGGATGCTCCATCACGGGCATCAGCTCAATGTGCGTGTAGCCCATGCGCTTGACGTATGGCGCCAGCTCTTCGGCAAGCTCGATCCAGGTAAGATACGAGCCGTCCTCATGGAGCTTCCATGAGAGCGGATGCAGCTCATAAATATTGATGGGCTGCTTGTAATACCCGCCGTCCGATATGGTGCGGGCGCGATATGCCATCCAACCGTCGTCACGCCAGACGTAAGGCGTTTCGTCGGGGATCTTGGAGGCTGTGGCGGGCGGGAGCTCGGTCGCTCTCGCGTATGGGTCTGCCTTGAGTAAAATTTTGCCGCCGTTCTGAATACGGTATTTATAAGGCTGTCCTGCGTGGAGGCGCCCCGAGGTTACTGTGACCTCCCAGATGCCGCGCTCGGTGATGCGGGACATTGGGATTCCAACATTCCAATCGCAGAAATCACCGACGACACTGACACTGTCGGCATTGGGTGCCCAGACGCGAAAGACCGTGCTGCCGTCCGACAACGGGTGAACGCCGAGGTAGCTGTAGGCGGTGAAGTTGGTTCCTTGATGGAACAGATAAGGCGCAAGCTCGCCTTCTTGGTGGGTTGTTTTCATATGGGAAAGTCATCCTTTCACGGTGAAAAAGATGTGACCGACGCCACGATACGGCGCCGTTTTGCATTAAATATAATATATATATTATATTCTATCACTTTTTTTAAGATAAATCAAGAGATATTTGCTCACTTTGTGGAATTTTTATAAACAATTTTACGTTTTTCACAAAACACCCTCGTATGACGCGGATTTTGAGGCTGCTTTATCTATCATAACGCTAAAGTGACGAAAAAATACACGAAAACTGCGCATAGCGGCAGAAAAAATGCCCGATGTGAGCGTCTTTGACAATGCGGACACAAAAAAATCGAAAAATGTGAACAAAAATCAGCAAACGTTCATAATTAGGTCAAATCCATGACACAACTTCCATGTATTATTATCATGGTATGTTGCGGGTTCGTTCCAAAACGACGGATAACGCGCGACATTTTTATGACGGAACGGAGGGATTATTTTGATTGAGGTCAAAAATCTGACCAAACGGTATGGCGATCATGACGCTGTCAAGAATTTGAATTTCAAGATCGTCAACGGAAAGATCTACGGATTGCTCGGCCCGAACGGCGCGGGAAAATCCACCACCATGAACATGATGACGGGCTGTCTGGCCCCGACCGCAGGTACGGTCAACATCAACGGCTTTGATATTTACGACAACCCCGTAGAGGCGAAAAAATGCATTGGGTATCTGCCCGAGCAGCCGCCTCTTTACACCGAGATGACCCCTGAGGAATACCTTACCTTTGTCGCACAGGCCAAGGGCGTTGCGCATAATCGCGCATCGCGGCAGGTCAGAGAGGTCATGGAGCTGACCCGCATTGAGGATATGAAGGATCGCCTGATCCGCAATCTCTCCAAGGGGTATAAGCAAAGAGTCGGCATCGCGCAGGCCATGCTCGGCAATCCCGAGATCATTATTCTGGACGAGCCGACGGTCGGCCTTGACCCCAAGCAGATCATCGAGATCCGCGACCTGATCCGTCATCTGGGGCACAGCCGCACGGTCATTATCTCCAGCCATATTCTCTCGGAGATCAGCGAGATCTGCGACGAAATTTTAGTCATTGCCGGGGGCGAGCTGATCGCCTCGGGCACGCAGGAGGAGCTGCAGGAAAGAATGGGACAGGGAAAGCTGTTGCATCTGGTCATCCGCGGAGACGAGGAGGGCGTGCTTTCCGTACTTTCCGAGATCGAGGGTGCACAAAACGTACAGCTGCTGCCTTCCCCTGCCCAGGGACAGGTCGCCGTGGACGTTGGTGTGGAGAACGACGGGTTGCGTGACGCCATCTTCTTTGCCATGGCAGAGCACAAGTATGCGGTGCTGACCATGGAGCTGGAGGAGCAATCGCTGGAGAAAATCTTCCTGACGCTGACTGATGCCGATTCGGCTAAGGCACAGGAGACACCGAGTGATGAACAGATGCCTGCTCCAGAGCCCGAGGCAGCACAAAACGAGCAGAGTGAGGAGGATGAAACGGTATGAGTGCGATCTTCAAGCGTGAGTTTTCTTCTTATATGCGCAATGTGACAGGACCGCTGTTCATTGCCATGATCTTGCTGTTTGAGGGTATTTTCTATACACTCGACAACCTGCTGCTGATGTATTCCAATTTTGAGTATTCATTGGGAGATATGCAGATCGTTCTGATCCTTGCCGTGCCGATCCTTGCCATGCGCTCGCTGGCTGAGGATAAGCGCAGTCGCGTGGACCAGCTGCTGTATTCTCTTCCGATGAGCCTGTCGCAGGTCGTGCTTGGTAAATATCTTGCCATGCTTGCCGTATTCGGCATCTCTTGCGGCGTGATCGCAATCTATCCGCTGATCCTGAGTATTTTCGGTACGGTCAACCTTGCAACAGCGTATTGCTCCTTGTTCGCCTTCTTCCTTCTGGGGGCGGCGCTGCTGGCGCTGTGTATGTTCCTGTCCTCGTTGACCGAGAGCCAGATCATAGCTGCGGTCATCGGCGTCGGCGGTGTGCTGCTGCTGTATCTGATGGACAGCATTGCCCTGCTGGTCCCCACCGGTGCGACGGTTTCCTTTGTCGCGATGCTGGTGCTGGCACTGCTGGCGTTGCTCTTGCTCTGGGCGCTGACCAAGAATATCCGCATCAGTGCACTGGTGGCCGCCGTGGTGATCGGTTCGATGCTGGTCATCTTCTTTGTGGACAGCTCGATCTATGAGGGAATGTTCCGTGAGGTGCTCACGGGCGTGTCCTTGTTCGGACGCTTTTCCAACTTCAATTACGGCATCTTTGACATCGGAACGATCGTTTATAATCTTTCCTTTATCGCGTTCTTCCTTTACCTGACCTATCAGGTGCTGGAGAAGAAACGCTGGTCCTGATGTGAGAGGGGAGGATGATACAAATGAATCAAAATGAAAATAAAAAAACGAGCGGGGCGACCGGTCTGCTCGGATTGAACAGAGCGACCCGCGTGGGCAGCTGGACGGTAGCCATGACGTTGATCGTGCTCGCTGTTCTGGTTGTGATCAATTTGCTGGTGGGCGCATTGCCAACGTCGGTCACCAAGCTGGACACGACCTCGACCAAGCTCTTTACCATCAGCGCCACGACCGAAAAATACGTCAAGGGGATCGATCGCGACGTAAATATGCTTGCAGTCTTGTCCGGTGGCACCATGACACCGACGCTGGAGGCATTTTTGGAGCGCTACACGGCATTGAACAGCCATATCAGAATTAAAACCGTAGACCCTGTAGCAGATCCGACATTTTTGGAAAAATACAGTGAGATCACCACCTCCGGCAATTATATCATTGTTGAAAGTGATCTGCGCTATACGGTCGTCAGCGTTGATTCGCTCAACTACGTTTATCTTGCCGATCTTGACACCTCTATTGATACGGCAACCTATCAGGAGCTGATCAATAACACCACCTACGTCCAGTATTATGCGCAATACGGCGTCGATCTGAACAATGCCACCTATTACTTCGGCGGAGAGCAGGCCATTACCTCGGCGATCGAATATGTCGTGACCGAAGATATGCCTCACATTTACGTTCTTTCCGGCAACGGTGAGGGCGCGCTTTCCACCACGATGACCGATATGTTTGATATGGTGCTGATGGAATATGAGGAGCTCCATCTGGGAGAGGGAAATGCCGTTCCCGAGGATGCCTCCTGCGTGATCATCAACGCACCGCAGCACGATCTGACGACCGCGGCGACCGCAGCGCTCGCCAACTATATAGAGCAGGGCGGCAACGTTATTCTGACGACGGCTCCCGCCAATACCGAAATGCCCAATCTGATGAGTCTTATGGCTGACCTTGGCGCGACGCCCACCACGGGAGGAATGCTGTATGAGGGAAATGCCAATAAGTACGTCAGCTCACCGTATGTTCTCAATGCAACGGTCAATACCCAGCATGATATCACTTATACCGTTTATTCAAGCGGTTACTCCATGATCATGCCCCGCGCACACGGCATTCTGCTCGAGGAAACGCTGCCCGATGGTATGACTGCCACCACGCTGTTTTCGGCAACCGATGCGTATACGGTAGCGGCAGACGGCAGCGAGACCGATTGGGGGGCTGTCGCCACGGGTGTTATTCTGGACAACGCCAACACCGGCTCCAAGGTGGTATGGTTTGCCTCTCTGGATGCCTTCAGCGACAGTGCGGTATCCACGTACGGTATGGGCGCGACCTACTATTTCACCATTGCGACCAATCTGCTCAACGACGGATATGCATCGACGCTGACCGCCATTGAGGCGCTGGATGTGACCGAGCAACCGCTGACGGTTTCTGCCGGAGCCACCTTGTGGCTGGGAGGTATTCTGATCGCGGTTTTGCCGTTCGGCTTGATCTTGGGCGGTCTGATTGTTTGGATCAGACGCAGAAGACGCTGATGCGTCGGTGCTAAATACGGAAAGGACGCATAAAACGTGACGAAAAGTAAAAAACTGATTCTTCTTCTCGGTATTCTGGTGGTGCTGATTGGCGTTTACGCCGTTGTCAGTATCCCGCGGGGTGACGGAGAAGGTGACGGAGAGATGTCCGGACTTGAGAACACCGAGCAGACCGAAACGTACGACTTTTTCAGCCTGAATGCAGACAAGCTGACGGCGTTCACCTATATGTATGACGGAAACGAGTACGCATTGACGCTCTCGGAGGATGCGACAAGCTGGCACTGGGACGCCGATCCCACGCTGCCGTTGAGCAACGGGCAGATCACGCTGATGATCAACGCCGTGCTCTCACTTTCCTCGGAGTACCGATATACCGATGTTGATGCCGATAAGCTTGCCGACTACGGACTTTGCGAGGGAGCGCAGCGCGTGATCTTTACGCTCAATGACGGAACAAGTGAAGGCTTGATCTTCGGAAAGATCAATTCCTTTATCGGCATGACCTATTGCAGCCTGGTCTCAGATCCTTCCACGGTCTATACAGTTTCCTCGGGCATTCCGCCTTACTTTACCATTCTGCCCACCAACATGGTTGAGGACGACGAGCTGCCAAGCTATAACAAGACGCAATTCTGCGGCTTTCAGCTGCAGCTTGGCGAGAACAGCTACCTGTGCGACTATGATTATGTCGGCGAGCAGACTTCGGCTGACGATGAAAAGCAGCTGACGCTTTATAAAAACAACGATGACGGCACCGTGCTTGACACTGCCAAAAGAGATGCGCTGATCGAGGTGGTCATGGGCTGGACGCTGGATGACGCTGCGACCTTTGATCCCGAATACTACGCGCAGTACGGGGTGCAGGACGACACGAAGAACACGCTGTCGGTCTATTACACCTACACTCATTCGTTTGAGAACACCGAAACGGGGCTGACGACCTCCACCGAGCTGCAGGGAATCTACAAGCTGCTGCTGGGTGAGACGACCGAGGACGGTCTGACCTACGTGCGCCTGTCCGATGCGACGGGCGTCTACGCGCTGGATCTCTCGGCAATCCTTGCACTTGCGGAATAAATAAAAAAAGAGGCTCCCGCCGACGGTGGGGGCCTCGATATCTTTGGGGCGCTGCCCCAAGCCCCGCCAAGAAAACTTTTTGAAAAAAGTTTTCTTGGAACTTTCAAAAACTTTAATAAAATTTTTTATGATAAAGTTTTTTGAGGGGGAGCGCGAGGGGGAACTTTTGTACACAAAAGTTCCCCCTCGCATTGTATTTACTTCCTTACCACTCCAGCTTGATTTCCTCGTTTTGCTCGGAGGAATCGTAGATGGCTTGCATCATACGGGCGGTGATGACGACATTGTCGATATGAGAGGGGAGCTTTTCGCCCGTGCGAACGCAGCGGACAAAGCTGTCGATCTCGTTCTGGAACATATTAACGCTTTGATATTCAGGCGTTTGTTGCCACAGCTTGCCGTCCTTGGTACCGTATATGGTGAAGTTGCCGCCGTACTGCAGACGGATGCCCGCCTTGTCTCCCATGAAGTCGATGTAACGGTCGCCCACGCCGATGTTCTGTGCCCACGCACCGTTGAGTGAGATGGTGGGACCCTCGGTACGGATAAAGCCGGTGACGAAATCATCCACGTCATAGGTGCCGTTCAGATCCTTGGTGTTCTCCGACCACATTCCTTCGTAGACGTAGTTGGGCATATCCACGCCAAGACGGCAGAACGCCTTGCCCGAAACACTCAAGGGCTTGGGGTCACCCGTGCAGTACATGACGATGTCCAGATAATGTACGCCCCAGTCAATGAGAGCACCGCCGCCGGCGATGGCCTTGGTCGTAAACGCACCGCCCAGCCCGGGTATGGAGCGCTGCGCACGGAAGGAAACGTAAATGTGATAGACCTCGCCAAGCTCGCCCGCCGCAATTTTATCACGGATGAGATTGACGGCGGTGTTGAAACGGTTGACCACGCCGATGTTGAGCGTTTTTCCCGTTTCGTGTTGTACCTTCTGCATCTCCAGCGCCTCGGCATAGGTGCGGGCGGCGGGCTTTTCGCAGAGCACGTGCTTGCCCGCGCGAAGCGCGTCAATGGTGATGACGGGGTGCATATTGTTGGGTGTACAGACCGAGATGGCCTCGACCTCGGGATCGGCGAGAACCTCGCGGTAGTCATAGACCGCCTTGCCGCAGCCGTACTTTTCTACGGCGGCATCGGCTCGCTCGGGGATGATGTCGCAGAAATATGCGATCTCAACGTCGGGGTTGTTCTTGTAGGAGGGGATGTGCGCGCTGTTGGCAATGGTACCACAGCCGATGACGGCGACCTTGACCTTGCTTGCGTTGCTCATGGTGATTACCTCACTTCTTGATTTTTATATTCCGTAAATATATTTTTGGATGTCGCTGGTCACTCTGCGCGGTGCAGTGCCGCGCCGATGACGGTGCCGAACTGGGAATTTTCGGGGATGATGAAATTGACGCCGAAGGTGGGGCCGAGATCCTCAAAGACGCGGCGCACCGGAGCGATGGAGGACAGATTGCCGATCAGCACAATGTCGCGCAGTCCGAAGGAGCGTGCGGCGAAGATGGACATCATGGCAATGGTCTCGGCGACCATATTGGCGACACCCAGCGTCAGGTCGTTGGGGGTAGCGAGATCACTCACCTTACCGAAGTTGGAGGCGGTCAGATTGTCGCTCATCTCGCGGAAGGATTTTTTGGAGATGTCTCCGACCCGCAGATCAATGTTGGCAAGGTTGCCGCTCTCGCACAGCTGCACGATATGGTCGATGGTGCCCACGCCCGTGAGCAGCTTGGTCAGTCCCAGCATGGTGCCGCCGCCCATACCCGTACCGCCGAGAGATTCGATCAGAGTATCATACTCGCCGCCGACCAAAGGGGAGCCGTCGGTGTCGGTCTCTGCCTTGGCGTGGATCAGTGCCGTACCTGTGCCCATGCTGACTACGATCGCCTCGGAAAGCCCCGAGAGATACAGGCCGCCAAGCCCGATGCTTGTGAACTCGGGGACAGCGTGGCAAGCCAGACCGTAGATCGGCTGCTGCATAAAGGTAGAACCCACGCCCGTGGTCATGACGCGGTCAATGTCGGAGAGCGCGATGCCGTTCTCTGCGGTGAAACGGCCGAAGGCGCCGTACATGGCGGTGACAGGGTCGGTTGCGCGAACGAACAGGGGGGTGATCAGCTGCGGCTTGCGATGCTCGGATAAGTGAAAGCCCACGATCTTGGTGGTGCTGCCACCGACATCGATGCCGATTACGGTTTCTTTCATGGTCTGGTCTCCTTTATGTCGGAAGGATTTTGATCGGAGGGCTGCTTGCACTCCGAATTTGTCTTTTTGAGAATGTCGTGGCGAAAAACACCCACGGCGGAGGTGGTGGTATGTAAATACAAAAAAAGAAATGTTTCGCTGATTTGACTTTTATTATAACACACTCTTGACAAAAATGCAAGTTTATGAGTATAATATAAGCAGATATTTTTTCAAAAGAGGGTTTTGTCATGAAAAATCGAGAATTATCACGCATTTGTGAGAAAAAATGCTTTATTTTTGATATGGATGGTACCATCTATCTTGGTGAACGCGTTTTTCCTAAGGCATTGTCATTGATCCGCCGCTTGCGGCGCATGGGCAAGCGGGTCATTTTTTATACCAACAACGCCAGCCGCTCCCCGGTGCGCTACGTGGAGCGCCTGTCCCGTCTGGGCTTTGAGCCAACCCCCGAGGAAATTCTGACGGCGGGTGAGGTGACGGTGGATTTTCTTTTGCGCGAGCGGGCAGGGAAGTCGGTTTATCTGATGGGAACGCCCGATCTTGAGGCGCAATTCCGTGCGGCGGGGATTGACCCTTTACCCCACGATGTGCCCGATGCCGATATTGTGGTCACCAGCTTTGATACGACGTTGACTTACGAAAAGCTGGATGCAGCCTGCCGTTGCATCCGTCGCGGCGCGGAGTATCTTTGCACACACCCCGATTTCAACTGTCCCACCGAGGACGGCTTTATCCCCGACAGCGGGGCGATTGCCGCTGCAGTGACGGCATCCACGGGGGTCAAGCCAACGTATTTCGGCAAGCCTTACGGCGGTGCCATTGCGGCGATCTCGGCGCGGACGGGATATGGCGCACATGAAATGTGTATGTTCGGCGACCGACTGTATACCGATATTGCCTTTGGCAAGCGGGGCGGCGTGCTTGCCGTTTTGATGCTGACGGGCGAGACGAGTGAGCAGACGGCGCTCGCGGCAGACGATGCGGACAAGCCCGACGTTATCCTGCCCGATTTCGGCCCTCTGCTGGATGCATTGAACGAACATGAAACGGAGGACGTGAACGATGGCGTATGATGCCGGTATGATGGCCGCGGCAATTGCCGAGATCCATGCCGCGGCGCAGGGAGCTCGAATTGAGAAGATCACCCAACCCGAAAAGGATCAGATCGTGCTGCAGATGCGCTCACATGACGGCGGGCGGCGCCTTCTGATCGATGCGGGCTCCAACACCCCGCGCATTGGGTTTTCTGCCGCAACAAGAGAAAATCCCGCCAGCCCCCCCATGTTCTGTATGCTGCTGCGCAAGCATCTGTCGGGGGCGCATCTGCTCTCGGTAGAGCAGATCGGCTTTGAGCGGGTGGCGCGGCTGACCTTCCAGACACGCGATGAGATGGGATTTCTTGCCGCGCGCCATCTGATCGCCGAGGTCATGGGACGCTACAGCAACCTGATCTTCACCGATGAGAAGGACAAGATCCTTGCCGTCCTGCGGCCCGTGGATTTTACCACCAGCTCCCGCCGTCAGGTATTGCCGGGCATGACCTACGAGCTGCCGCCCGTACAAAGTGAGAAGGTTGATCCGACAACGACCGACAAGGCGGCGTTTACCGCGCTCTGGGAGCTTGCCCCTGCCGAGCGAGAGGCGGCAAAGTGGTTGACGGGCAGCTTTTGCGGGCTGTCCTCCACCGTGGCGCGGGAGATCGTCTACCGCGCGTCCGGTTCTTCGGAGAGCACACTGCGGCAATGTGATCTCAGCCTGCTCTGGAGTCATTTTGCCGCGGTCATGGAGATGATCCGCGAGAAAAATTTCGCCCCTTGCGTTCTGATGGATGGAGAGCGCCCCGTCGAATATGCCTTTCTCCCGCTGCGGCAGTACGGCAGCGCATGGCAGAGAGTGGATGGTGCGGCGGGCGAGGTCATGGACCGTTACTTTGCCACCCGCGACCGCGAGAACCGTGTGCGCCAGAGGGCGGGTGACGTACTGAGGATCCTGACGGCAGCCGAGGCGCGTATCCATAAAAAGCTGGATATCCAACGCGGTGAGCTTGCCGATTGTGAACGCGCGGTGGAATATAAAAAGGCGGGAGATCTGATCACCGCCAATATGTACCTTCTGGAGCGGGGGATGAAATCAGCCACACTGACCGATTATGAGGATTATCATGAGGAGGACGGCAGCTACGGCGAGTGTACCGTGCAGCTGGACGAGCGGTTGACTCCCGCGGCGAACGCTCAGAGATATTTCAAAAAATATGCTAAGAGTAAGACGGCAAAGATCGAGCTGACGCGACAGATCGCGCTGGGCGAGAGTGAGCTGACCTATATTTACAGCGTGCTTGACGCGCTGACCCACGCCGAAACGGACGCCGATCTGTCTGAGATCCGCGAGGAGCTTTATCGCAGCGGCTACGCGTCGCGGATGAAAAATTTCGTTGCCAAAAAAGCTGCCACACCCAAGATCATGCGCTTTGTGACCGCCAACGGTTACACCGTGCTGTGCGGGAAGAATAACGTGCAGAATGAGCACATTACTCACCGTCTTGCCGACCGCAACGACTACTGGTTCCACGCCAAGGGCGTGCCCGGCTCGCACGTCGTGCTGGTATGCGGCGGGGAGGAGCCGCCTGAGATCGATTTCACTCAGGCAGCCGAGATCGCCGCGCAGTATTCCAAGGCGGCGGGCGGACAGAACGTCCCCGTGGACTACACCAAGGTACGCAACGTCAAAAAACCCGCGCAGGGAAAGCCGGGCTTGGTCATCTACCACACCAACTGGACCGCCTACGTTACTCCCGACGCGGACAAGGTCGCCGCGCTGCGGGAGAGAATAGGAAAATCATAATTCTGACGATCCGCGGATATATAAAATGCCCAATACGGACAGTCGCCGGGGATCAGATGAGTGTCTGCCTTCACGGTGTTGGATGCGGAAGAATATTCTGCCGTTGAATAACGACAAGCGATAAGACAAAGGAGCCGCTCACCTGCCGAGCGGCTCTTTTTCCCATATGCTTTTGATCAGCAGCGCCACGGCGGGGGCGAGGATCATGCCAAGCACGCCGCCAAGTCGCAGCCCTGCGTAGACCGCAAGGAGCGATGCCAACGGATGGAGCCCAAGACTCCCGCCGATGATCCGCGGTTCCAGGATCTGCCGTGTCAATAGGATCACCGCAAATAAGATCAGAAGTCCCGTCCCCACTGCCGTTTCTCCCTGCAAAAGGGAAAGGATTCCCCACGGAAGGAGCACCATGCCCGCTCCGAGAATGGGAAGAATGTCCACCAGCGCGATGAGCAGCGCGGGGAGAAAGATATAAGGCAGGCGCAGAATCGAAAATCCCGCAAAGAGCTGCACAAAGGTCAGAAGAAACAAGAGAAAATAGGCACGCAGATACCGCGCTCCCACGCCCACCAGCTGCCTGCGCAGCCGCTCCCAGCGGGGGCGCCACAAGGCGGGGATGATGTCGTGTAAAAATTGCGAGATCCGCCCGTCATCGGTGCAGCAATAAAACACGGTTACAAGAAAGGTCAGAAAAAAGATCAGCGCAGAGGGAAAGGCGCGCACCAAGGAGGTCAGCGCATCGGGAATCTTGGCACTCCAGCGGGTCAGCGTCTCGCTGATCAGCGTTGCCACCGTCGCGTCCACCTGCTGCCAAAAGCTCTCCAGCGATTGCTGCTCGACCAGTGCCGTCAGGGGTGGGATGTGCGAGGTGATCCGCGTGAAGAAGTCAATGGTCTCTTCCAGTGCCACGACCAGATCCTCGCCGCTGCCCAGAGAGGCGAGCAGATGCTGTGCCTCTAAAATCAGCCGCTCTCCGAGCAGCACGGTCAGACTGCCCAGCGGTAAAAGCACCGCAAGCAGTAAAATGCACGCCCCCACGCGCCGCGGGATGTGTAATTTTTTTTGCATGGTCAGCGCTCCCCGCCGAATGGGGAAGGACAGCAACCACGCAAACAAAAACGGCGTCAGACAGGGCAATGCATATCGGATCAGAAGAACGCCCAAAATAATGCCTGCGCAAAGGCAGAACAACCGTGCCGCCCGCCCCTGCCAGATCGTGTCCATCCGCCGCTTTTGTTCCTCGCTTTGCGTGAGGGGATGGTGCTGTGTATCGTGGTGATCGCTTTGCTGCAGCATTTTCTTCCCCCTTTTTTCTTGTTTTTCCTTTACCTTCATTATGTGCGCCTTTGATGCAAAATATTTCCGCGCACGTGATCTTTTTGAAAATTTTCGGAGGATGGAATGTGAACTTTTCACCTTGACTCTTGACAGAGGAGCACTTATCTGTTAAAATGATTATATCATATATTGCCCGTCATGCGGAGGGCTTTTTGAAAGGATAGGATTATGAAACGTCATTTGCTTTTGCGCCGTGTTGCAAAGACACTTGCGCTTTTGATGCTCGCACTGTCGATGGCTGCCTGCGCATCGGGCAGCGCACCCGCTCATGCTGATCTGGATTTTACGGCGGTCGACCCCGCTGCCGTGACCGAGAGCGATGCTGTGACCGACTACGTCAAGATCACCGTCGTTCATTACGGAGACATCATTCTTCGCCTGTACCCCGAGGTCGCACCCGAGACAGTGGCAAATTTTCAGTCCCTGGTCGCCGAGAGCTTTTACGATGGGCTGACCTTCCACCGCGTTGTTAAGAATTTTGTCATTCAGACGGGGGATCCCGATGCAAATGGCGAAGGCGGTTCGGATCAGAACATTTACGGCGAATTTCGTCTCAACGGCTTTGAGAATAACCTCAAGCACATCCGCGGCGTGATCTCCATGGCGCGCAGAGGTGACGATATGAACTCCGCCTCCTCCCAGTTTTTTATCTGTCATAAATCCAATACCAATACCTCCTTGCTCAACGGCAGCTATGCCGGCTTTGGCTACGTGGTCAGCGGGATGGACGTGGTGGATAAGATCGCAGGTGTTGCGGTCAACGCGGACGATAAGCCCCTGACCGACGTGGTGATCGAGAGGGCTTGCTTTGTCACGGTCAACTGACCGATCCCGAGGGCGCGGATGCCGAAAATTTGAACGGGGTGAGTCAAATGCGAAAAATGCATTTGAAACTCACCCCGTCGTCTTTTGGGCTGAATCCCGCAATTTTTGCCTGCTTTGCAGGTGAAAGAAAAGTAAATTCTGCGCGGTAAAAAGCCCACCGTCGGCTTTTTTTCGCACGGGCTGCGCCAATGGTGCAGCCCGTTTTTATGATAATATACATAAATTGGAGACAATACGGGAATATTCCTATTGCACGATCGAAATGATGGTATGATCGGAGCAGTCGGAGGTGATTATGAAAAACGGAATAACGCTGGAGGTTGACTCCCTGAAGAGGATCCGCACGGTCAAGGATCCTCGGATCTCCTACAACATCGAGATGACCGAGGTGACGGGGGGGAGCTTTTGGAAGGCATACACGAAGGAGCAGATCGCAGGGATACAGCCGTTTATTGTGCGTGAACCATTGGAGAATTTTACCGCGATGGAGGAGCTGATGCAAAATTTTCCTCCGATCGATCTTAAAAATGAGCGGCTGCGCACCCTGGCGCGGGCGCTGGATGGGGGCTGGGTGCGGGTGTCCGGCTCCTGGGCGACCAAGACTTATTATGATTTTGACGGCACGACGGGCGGCAAGGTGCCCGCGGGATATCAGAGCGTTCTGACGCGGGAGATGTGGAGCGACGTGTTGGATTTTGTCCGTGCGGTGGGTGCCAAACTGTTGATCTCGGTCAGCAATTGCGAGGGGGATCATCCCGACGGCGGGCCGCTCGATCTGACCCAGACGCGTAAGATCTTTGACTTCAGCCACGCTTACGGTGTGGATATCGATGCCGCGGAATTTATGAACGAGCCGAATATGTCGGAGATGTCGGGCGCACCGCGCGGCTATACCGCAAAAGAGTATGCGCGTGATCACGATATTTTCTTCGGGTGGGTCAGGGAGCATTATCCGCGCTGCCTGTGCGTCGGTCCCTGCGCGCTGGGGGACGGAACGATGGGGAGGGTCGACGCCCGGACGCGTGGCGCGGGCATTGGCAGTATGACGCGGATCACTGCAACGCCCGCACTGATGCAGGGAGTAAGCGTGCCGCTGGACGTGTTCAGCTACCATTATTATAACGGTGTGTCCGAGCGGCTGGCGTCACTCATGCCCGAGGGGCATTGGTCGGGCGAGGATGCCTTGAGTGACGCTTATCTGGACGTCGCCCCCTCCAACGTGCGCACGTATCTGCCGCTGCGGGACCGTTATGTGCCGGGCGGACCGATGTGGGTGACCGAATCGGGAGATGCAGGCGGCGGAGGCAACAGCTGGGCATCCACGTATCTGGACGTATTTCGTACGCTCCATGAGCTCGGTAGCTTTTACACCCTGAGTGACGGCATCATCTTTCACAATACCCTTGCCTCCTCCGATTACGGCTTTTTGCAGCACGGCAGCTTTTTGCCGCGCCCCAACTATTTTGCCGTTCTGCTCTGGAACACGCTGATGGGGACGACCGTTTACGATTGTCAAGGTATTGATACCGTCGGCGCCCGTGTCTTTTGTCATTCCCGACGCGACGGCAAGGAAGGGGTGGTCTGGCTGGTCATCAACCCATCGGCAGATGCACCTCTTGCGCTTACCCTGCCGCGGGAGGCGGATGCTTATGTGCTGGATGCCGCATCCCTGCGGGCGCCGACCATGCGGCTGAACGGCAGCGAGCTGAGGCTGCAAGGGGAGGCCTCTCTCCCGCCACTCCTCTCAATAAAACAAGCGGCAGGATGCATGATCCTGCCGCGGGCAAGCTGTGCCTTTTTTGTGATGGGGTGACGCTTATCTGTGCCGCTCATCCTCTTGTGACGGCATACAGATTCAGATCCCACGCGGGGATGTAAGGATATCGGCGCATACGGAGCTTGTAGTCGGGGCATATTTCGTGCAGCAGCAGCGGCAGGGCGAAAATGTCCTCGGTACGATGGTACAGGGAAAGCAGAAGGTCGGGGCGCTGTGCGCGGATGGTTGCCGCAGAGCCGCAAAGCGCCTGCGCATCGCTGCCCTCGACGTCGTATTTGATGTAATCCACCCTCTCCCCATCAAGCAGCGCGTCAATCTGTCTCCCCTGCACGGCGGCGGTCCGCTTGGCAGTCGGGTCGTATCCCGCATTTCTGTTGCCGCTGTCGTCAAAGAGCAGCGCCTCCTCCTTGTCCCATGCGGCACAGTTGTGCAGCGTGACGTTGAGATGGGGGGGCAAGCCTTCGACGGCGGCAAGCAGCTTGCGATAATTGCGACGGTCGGGCTCAATGGCGTGAATACGGGTCAGCTGCGGGGATATGGCGAGCAGCTCGCGGATGGTGTCACCGTCGTAAGCACCCACGTCACAAAAGGATCGGTAATCTGCGGGGCGTAATATCGTTGTCATGACGGTCTGTTTGTCGTCCTCGGTCGCGCGGAGCAAGGATAGCTCTCCCGTCAGCCGAAAACGCACGGTGTCGCAAAGCACTTGCCGTGAACGCTCGTCGGCAAGCAGTGCAAAGACCTCCTCAAGCTCTGCCAGATGTGCGCGCGCATACTCCCGTGTGAACAGTGTATCGCCCCGCACGGGCACCTCGGGGATATAGGTCTCGCATACGCTTGCTACCGCTTGGACGTTGGCCATAACGTCGGGAAGGGCAGAGGCAAAGGCGACCAAAACCAGAATGTTGTCCGCGCCGTAGCGCGCGCAAGCCTCGGAAAAGCGCAGCACGGTCTTGCCGCGAAAGCTTTGCCCGCGCACAAAGTCGTCGCTGGCGAAAAAGCCCTCGACACGGATGCCGTAGTGTGCGCAGACCTCACAGATCTTGTCCGCGCCGTTGCCCGTGCCATACAGAAGGATCTGCTTGTTGGTGTCTTGCAGCCTTTCCCAGAGATCGGCACGCAAGGATGAGATGATGTTGTTCATGCGGTTCTCCATACTCTTTTTTGTTTGTGAAAATTTTATTCTGCGCCCGCACTTTTACAAAATTCGGTTGACAAACGCGGCGCGGCGTGTTATACTTTTGATATGATACCACATTCGGGCGAAAAGTGCAAGAGTGTGGTGAAAAATACTTTCGAAAAGGAGAGAAAAATTATGGATTGCTTGTTTTGCAAGATCATCAAGGGAGAAATTCCCTCCAAATGCGTATATGAGGATGAGAAGGTTTATGCCTTTCATGATATCAACCCCCAAGCGCCCGTACACGTTCTGGTCATTCCCAAGCGGCATCTCGGCTCGGCGGATGAGGTGTGTGAGGGCGAAAACGCCGCGGCTGTCTCGGCGGTATTTTGTGCCATCCCCAAAATTGCGGAAAAGCTGGAGCTTGGTGACGGTTACCGTGTCATTACCAACGTGGGAGAGAACGGTTGCCAGAGCGTCAAGCATCTGCACTTCCATCTGCTCGGCGGTGCCAAGCTGCCCGAGAACATGGGGATCTGATACGTATGAATCACACCGATGCTAAGACACGCGCACGGATGCCGCACGAGGGAGAGCCGGACACGCTGCTGCAGAGGTTTACCGAGCCGCCCGAGGATGCGGGGCTGTATCTCTTTTATACGCCTGCCGATATGCAGGTGAGCGAGCGGGAGATCTCCGATTTTGTCCGTACGCAGGCGGCGCGCGGAGTTCGCTGTATCGTCCCGCGGCTCGCACCCGCGCTGGAGCGCGGTCTTCTTCCCCCTTTGCCCGACGTGCCGATCGCAGCGGATCAGCAGGATGCCGTGCGCGCCGCCGAGGCAACGCGGGCAGAGGAGAACGACAGGGCGACCCTGGCGTTTTATCGTCACGTTTATGCCGTGCTGATGGAAACGGCACACCGTCACAAAATCAAGGTCGCTTTTCATATCGAGCAGCCGATCGAGCAGATGGTGGTGCGTGCCGCGCGTGGGAGCGGAATGCGCGCTTATATGCTCACCCGCCGTGAATATTATCTCAATCAGGAGCAGAGTGTCAGTGTGCTGCTCTGTGACAAGGGCAAACGGCTCTCGGTCGTGGCGGTCGATCTGCGCGACGGGGAGACGGTGGATCTGCGGGAGATGGTCGACAAAAATAGCCTTTTGCGCTGGGACGTTCCGACGGGAAACTGGTGCGTACAGGAATTTATCTGCCGCCTTGATCCCAAGCCCCATGCCAATTATCTGAGCTATACGGCGAGCCTTGCCTGCCTTGAGGCTGCGTACGCCCTGCTTGCGGATATTTTTGAGGGGAAATACAAGGATGCGCTGGGGGCTCTGTATCAATCGGATATCGGCTTTTATGCGCCCAACCACCGCAACTGGAGTCCCGATTTCAACGATGTATTTTACGCGGCGCACGGCTGCGATCCCGCACCGTGGTACCCGCATTTGTACGACGTGGAGGACAGTAACACCACCCGCGTGAAGTCGCTGATGTTTTCCTGCCGCGCCGCTATGCTGCGCGAAGGCCTTTATCGGGCGCTGGAGAGCTTTGCTGCGGCGCATTCTCTGCAGCTGCTGTGCTGTGCCATGGAGCCCAAGCTCGCTGCCCCCTCTGCTATTGCGGGGGACGTGGTGAGCAACGGTGCCATCGCCTCGGGCGCGGTGCTCAATCGTGCCTATCTGTATGGCTTTAACTCTCTGAAGATCGCAGCGGCGGGCGCATATAATTTTGGGCGGGAGATCGTTTCCTGTGAGCTGTGCCGCGATTATGTGCGTCTGGAACCGTCGATGCTGTATAAAGATGCCATCAACGCCCTCGGGCGTGGAGCAAATCTGCTCATGGCACACACGGACGGCTTTCCTCAGACACCGTCAGGGGAGGATCCCTGTGGGCGGGAATATGCCCGCTTTGTGTCCCGTGCGTCGGCACTCCTTCGGGGCGGCAGCCATGTCAGTGATATTGCGGTGCTCTATCCCATCCATTCGCTGCACGCCTCGGTAAGCTTTTACGAGGCAGCCGCACGCGATTTTGAATATCCCGATCTCCCTGCGGATGCCGATTACACCACGCTGATCAACGCCTTGGCGTTTTATGCAGGGCAGGATGTGACGCTGCTGCATCCCGACGCCATGTGCGACTACTGCACGGTGGAGGAGAACACCTTGGTCCTGCGGCATGAGTGCTTGCAGGAGTGCTACCGTGTGCTCATCCTTCCCTCTGCGCGGCTGATCAGCCCGCAGATTCTGCGTATGGTGCGGCGCTTTTATGAGGCGGGCGGCAAGGTCATTGCCACGGGTGAACGGCTGCCCGAAAATGCCTTTGTCCCATTGCGTGAGGCCAAGGAGGCGGATGCTGAGGTGACGGAGCATATGCGAGCCGTGTTTGGCGCGGATGCGCTGGATCCCGATATTGTCGCAGGGCATCTCTATCACAAAAATGAGGCGGGCGGGGAGGCCTATTGGCTCTATCCCGGCAAGACGGCGGCAGACGGCTCGATGATGGTGGACAGTGTGACGGTCTCGCGGGCGCTGTACAGCTTTGATCTTCCGCTTGACGTGTATATTCCCGCCAAGCCCCGCCACGCAGCGACAGGTGCGCTGGGAAACCCGTATCCCGAGTTCGCGGCGCTGGGGTTGGATCATATCCTCCCCGGCGGCGGTATGCTCGAGCATATCCACAAGCATCGGGACGGGTGCGACGTATATTATTTCGGCAACTCTGCCGATCGTGATTTTATGGGAGAAGTGCTTTTGCGCGGAGAGCACGACCGCCTGGTGCTGTGCGATCCGCACACGGGGCAGATGCAACCGTTGCCGTACGAGCGTGTGGTGCGGCATGGCAGTCCGTATACCCGTGTGACGCTGCAAATTCCCGCCGTTACCTCCCGTTTTGTCCTCGGACGGTGAGCACTTTTGGCGTTTTTGAAAAATATTTTGCTCAAATATAAACTTTTTTTCAAAAACCCCTTGCAATTTTCTTTGATTTGTGGTATACTAATCTCCGTTCGTGGACATATAACGATCAGTAAAGTGAGGTGTGTAAGATGAAGTCCGGAATCCATCCCAATTACGAAGAAGTCGTAATCAAGTGCGCATGCGGCGAGAGCGTCGTAACCCGTTCTACCAAGGGCGGTGAGCTGAGAGTTGATATCTGCTCCAAGTGCCATCCCTTCTTTACCGGTAAGCAGAAGTTTGTTGATGCTGGCGGTAGAGTTGACAAGTTCAAGAAGAGACTGGCAGCAAGCGGTAAGTAATTCATCAGCACCCACCAAAACAACGGGCAGAGTTTGTGCGCTACTTCGATGGCGTGAGAGCTCTGCCCTTTTTTATGTCGATTTTTCAGTAAAACAGGAGGATGATATATGAATGATACCACACTTTCCGCAAAGGAAACAGAGATCCGCGGGCGGGCGATCTTAGTCGGCGTCTGCACCCGTGACGACGATCCCGAGGAGGTTGAGCGGGGACTGGACGAGCTTTCCCGCCTTTTAGACACGGCGGGCGGCAGCACCTTTGCCCGTGTGACGCAGAACAAAGATACTTTCGATCCCCGTACCATCATCGGCTCGGGTAAGGTGGCCGAGATCGCCTCGCTTTGCGAGAACAATGAGGTCGGTATGATCATTTTCGATATGGAGCTGTCTCCGTCTCAGATCCGCAATCTGGAGGATGACATCGGGCATGACGTCCACGTGTTGGACCGCTCTATGCTGATCCTGGATATATTTGCCCTTCATGCCGCCAGTGCGGAGGGTAAGGTGCAGGTCGAGCTGGCGCAGCTCCAATATACGGCTCCCCGCCTGACGGGACGAGGCAAGGATATGAGCCGACTTGGCGGCGGCATCGGAACCCGCGGACCGGGTGAGTCGCAGCTGGAGAGTGATCGCCGCCATATTCAGCGCCGCATCCGTGCGCTGGAGGCGCAGCTCGCCGAGATGGACGGCAACCGCCGTACCATGCGGGCGACGCGCGACCGCAGCGGCATCCCGCGGGCTGCCATTGTCGGTTATACCAATGCGGGGAAATCCACGCTGCTCAACCGCCTGACCGACGCGGGCATTCTGGCAGAGAACAAGCTGTTTGCCACGCTGGACCCGACGACGCGGCAGTACACGCTGCCGTCGGGCGACAAGCTGCTCCTGACCGACACCGTCGGCTTTATCCGCAAGCTGCCCCATCATCTGGTTCGCGCCTTTCGCTCGACCTTGGATGAGGCGGTGCTGTGTGATCTGCTTTTGATCATCATTGATGCCTCCGATCCCGAGTGTCGCGCTCAGCTGGAATGCACCGAGGAGCTGTTGCGTGAGCTGGGGGCGGGAGATAAGCCCAAACTGTACGTTTTCAATCAATGCGATAAGCCCGAGGCAAAGGCACAATTTGCCTTGCCCGATCATTCGCTGCTCAGCGAAAATACGGTGTTCATCTCTGCCAGAACGGGGGAGGGAATGGACGATTTCCTGGAAGGGCTGCAAAAGCTGCTGCACGCAGGCAAGAGCCGCGCCACCTTCGTCATTCCCAATGCCCGCGCAGGCGAGCTGAACCGTCTGTATGCCGAGGGGGCGGCCATTGAGAGCGTGGACTACGGCGCGGAGAATATCACCGTGGTCGCCATTGTGGACGATAAGCTGCGTGGTCGACTGCGTGAATTTGACAGCGCACCGCCCGCACGCGGGGAGGATGACTGATGGCGAAGGATAAAGGAAAAAGTAAAAGCATCGGGGCGGGCACAGTGCCTGCCGCCCCCGTGACCTATACGACGCTTGCGGGGATCGGGGAGATCGAATTTGTTGAGAAAAAATCGGTCTTTCTCGGTTATGCCGCACACGTGGAGAGTGAGGAGGCTGCGTTGGAGATCATCCGTGCCAAGAAAAAAGAGATGCCCGACGCGACCCATCATGTTTACGGATATACCATGAAGGGCGGTATTCTTGCCCGCTACAGCGATGACGGCGAGCCGCAGGGCACGGCGGGGATGCCGGTGCTGGAGAGCATCCGCCAGTCGGGCGCGGACGATGCGCTGGTCATCGTGACCCGCTATTTCGGCGGAACGCTGCTGGGTGCGGGTGGCTTGGTTCGTGCGTACGCGCACAGTGCTGCGCTTGCCCTACAGGCGGCGGGGATCGTTACGTATGAGACCTATGCAGTGCTGGGTGTGAGTTGCTCTTACTCCGATTATCAACGCTTGAGCGCCATGCTGCCCCGCTTTGGCGCGGTGGTGGATGATGTGGCCTTTGCGGACGAGGTCAGCGTGACCTTTGCTGTCAAGGAGCCTGTGCTCCCCGATCTGGATGCCGCGCTGCGCGAGATGAGCGCGGGAGTGCTCTCTGCACAGCGACTCGGGGAACGATTTGATTATCGCTGATATGCTATAAATTGAAAACGGTCGACGTTGCCATCCGTGCAAGCACGGATGGGCGTCGACTTTTTTGTGGAGGAATTTTATTTAACCTATCGGTAATGATGAATACTCAACTCTGGGCGTATATACGTAATTATTTCATGCATCTGTTTGAAGTTATCTGATGATATTCCTCGACCAGTGCGTCATATAACGGTTTTTCCAATGATGGAAACACATAACCAAAGCGATAATTTCCCTCATGCGGCAGACCGTTGGTAAACACCATTGCCGTCCAATATCCTACCGGATAGGGTACGATGTTTCCATCATGCAAAATGCGATCGCGGGTTGTTACATATGCTTTATCCTCATCATCTTTCAAATTTTGGGTGACATATATTCCGTAACCAACGGTATCGGTAAGTATGTCAATATAAGACGCACCCTCGGGAACGGGGGTATCAGCCTTGAAGAAATATCCAACCATAAGGCGGTCATCATTGCACAGCTCCAAATTGGAACTGTGATTGACATAACAAAGCTCCCGAATGTCGGTTCCGTATTCTGTTTGCAGCTGCTCCAGCTGTGCCTTTAAGGGCTCCAAGCGGTTCACCAGTGTTTGCATGGTTTCTGCGTTGTCTAAGACGACAAAGGCTTCCTCATCTGCTTTAGTATCTACACCGATAAATCGCATTCTACCGGTGGTGTAATAATTAAAACATTCGATTTTCATCGATTCTTCTATTTCTCCTACACTTAGTTTATTTTTCAATAAAATAGATTTCTTAAAATATATTATTTTTCCACTCATCGCGCGTGATCATCATCGTGCAACCTTCATATGCTCTCCCTGAATTGTCAAAAGCATCTCCAACCCATTCGACGATCGTTTTCATGCCAAGACATACCAACGGCTCCAGTTTTTCGATATCTCCCTTTGCCCAGCTTGCCTTAATTCCTGCAACGCCGAGCGTCTCGAAGGCGTATTCGTACAGGCGTTTTAATCCTTCAAACTCATACCCTTGCTTTCCGTATTCCATATTCATCACATGACCCACGTCAAGGATATGTTCATCATTGATGCCATTGAAATTTACGAAACAGATCACTTTGCCGTCTTCTTTTCGAGTGATTGCCCATATGTCGTTGTCAGTGGCCATATATGAACAAGAATTTTTAGCGCTGTTTTCATCAGTTGGCCAAGTAAAATCCGCGTATGCGTAGGCGGATTGTTCTTTAGAAATCGCTATCTCTTGAAAATCCTTCCAGTCATCTTCCTTGAAATGGCGAATCATTAAGCGTTCTGTTTCTAAAATCATGATTGAATCTTCTCCTTTTTGTATTTGCATTTGCAGTGTGTTTTTTCGACCAAATCGTTCATCCATTTCCCGGATAAAATATCTCGGAAATGCCTGCATCCACAACCATTTCACGGAGCTCGATCAAGCGAAATATGTGGTGCAGATCCGTCTTGGGCGGTTGGAACATTCGTAAAAACGGTTGACAAAAGATCGTTTTTAAGCCAAAAATTTCTACGGGATTTGCTCGCTTTTGACACCCGGGTGTGCAATTGGTGCATTTTTTTAGATGGTTACGTAAGTAACGAACAAATATCTCCTTGTCCGTATAAGCATCAATCGCGTCCGACATCCGTCGGAACGCCTGTCCGCCAAGCTCCGCAAATCCGATGTTGATCTTGAGGTTTTTACCTTCTGCTACGTCCAGAATAAAGACGATCTTTCCCTTTTTCTTAAATTCCACGCGATTGAAATACGTACACTTGACCGGCTTGATCCCACGAGCCAGTGCAAATTCACATATGCTTTCCGCTATGGCTTGTCCTTCGCGGTTCAAAAGTTCGAGCATATCATGGTAGGTTCGTTTGTAGTTTACCAACGCGCGAAAATCGCAGAAGGTCAGATAATCGCCGCAATTTACGTTATAATTTTTGTAAGCAGCCTGCAAGGTGTTATAGACCGCTGACAGCATATGGGGATATTTTGTGTTGGAGATGCGCACTTCCGTATCTGTCTTTTTGATTTGAAGTCCCCATCGGGTTGTCAGAAAATCCAATAGCGGCGCGCCCATTTTTTTAACAAATTTCTTGTGTTTGTCAATCGGCGTGATAAATGCGCCACCCTCAAAATCATATGCTTTATAAAGAAATACCCAAAACCAACGAATATAGGTCTGTACATCGCCCAGAGCCATATAAGGGTCAGGATGTATATACATATCCTCCAGAATATCTGTAAAAAAGTGATATAAATCACGGCAGGATTGATGATATTCCATCGGGATCGCAGGTAGAGAAATTTCGAGTGGCACAAGATTGGTTGCTGCATTCCAGATTTCTTTCTGCGTGGGTGTTTGATAATCGGGCTTGTTTCTATCAATCATAGCGGTATTTCACCTTTTCAATGGTCTCTCTTAAAATTTCCGAATGGCTTTTTTGATCGCCAATAAAATTTTCATTTCACATTCCATCACTGCGTCAAAGATCATTGCCGTCGAGGTGATCAGACCGTTCAAATTCCAAGGCCACTCCTGCTCGTCATTCAGTTGAAATGCAAAGACGGATTCTCTCAAGGCGTTCGCCTGATATCCTAAATTATGCAGCAAGTGGGTTTGCTCACCCAAAGTGTCAATCAATTCATCGTGCTGCTCTACATCCAATCCCAAGGATTGCAGCAGCTCGCGGTCGCCGGTGGCGTTTTGCAGAGAATGGCTCATGCAGGAAAGATCCCAGCCCATATCTTCCAGACGTGCAAACCGCTGTTTTACCTGCGCTACCTTCTCGCCCCAATCCCCGTGTTCAAAATCGAAGTGATAGGCAAAATCCACCCAGATTCCTTGGGAAAAATCACTGTTCATAATTTCTTCCATCTGTTTCAGAACATCCAGCATGGTATATTTTTGAGCGATTTTATCGCCAAACAAATAGAGCCATTCTATCTGATCATAAGTGACCGCTTTGGCCGGGGTGGTGTTCGACTCAAAAACATAGCTCGGTTCCAGCAAAGCATCCTCGTCATACCCGATAATCACTCGATATCCCTTGCCCAGACCCGACTGCCAATCGTCAGATTTCAGCTTGGCAATCAACGGCTTGCCGGTGTTAATAGAATCCATCACTGTTTGCTTGAAGTCAGCGGTGATTTTTTTATATTCATAACCGGTGAAACCCACAATAAAATCCACCAGCTCATCCGTGGCATTGCTGCCATTTCCAAACCGAAGAGCCAATTCCTTTTCCATGATTGTGGGTTCCTTTGACCATGAAGAGCGCATCAGCGTTTGACCTGCCATGGTTTCAAACAAATTGTTCAAATTTTCGACAAAATCCTCCGGTCGATCCGATGCCACGGCACATCCGTTTTCCTTTTGTATATGCATATAAACCGAAGCATAGCAGTTATAAAAGCCCAAGCCGCCCCAAATCCAAAACGGCGAGTTATATTGTAATTGTTTTTTCATGTTTGTCCTCCGTACAATATTTGTTTGCTAAAATATAAAATTTGTTTGTTGAAATATAAATATCAGCAGCCGTCAATTAACGTGTAGTTGACATCCCCACAATTCTCGATGGGAAATGGCTTGAAATGGTTGTGGCATTTATGCATAATTTTTCTCTCCTTCAATTTCCCTTATTCTCATTTCTATAAACTTTCTGATATACGGGAGATCGTTTATGGTAAGCCCGGCGATTTCAGTGGCGATATTGATAGAACAAAAACGAACACTTCTTCCGAAAATCTTCTTAATCGCATTTTGACTGTTCAAATGAGCAGGGGTACATCCGCTGCACCGATTCAAATGCCGCATAAAATATTGTTTGAAATCGTCCCCTTCTATCTCCACCTGTTCAAGATAAGACGAATTCACCGTTCCCGCCACACGACACCGTACGTATCGACGCCAGGTATCGTGTTGGCGAGTTGGCTCGTGGTAGAGTCCGTGTGTCCAAACACTCATGACATATTTGCCTTTGTACTTATATTCAAGACAATTTTTATAATCAGATTTACATTTGTATTCTTTTGCCAGTGCATCTAATGTTATTACCGCCTCGCGGTCTTTATCGGAAAGATGACGTATGTGATCCTCAAAATCAGGATAATAAGGCTCTTTCAGCAATCGAAAATCCAGGGTATCCATATATTCACCAAAGTAGTATTTCAGCTTTTTGGATACGGGGTTTTGAATGGTATCTTCTACTGTTTTTCTAAGTGCAGAGGCAGCCAAAAACATATCGGGATATTTTTCACATATAACTTGAATTTTTTCACCATCATCTTGTAGCTCCAATCCTACTCGTTCCAGATTTTTCATAACCATTTGGATCGGAAGCAATAACTTCTGCTTGTTAACAGGTGTGACTCGTTTCAGATCTTTCGCTTTTTCAAAAACATCATATGTCAGATAACAGCAACCCTCTGAAATATGACAGAATAATGCCATTTCATGTATGAAACGCACATATGATGCAATTTGAGTTTCGGATAAGCAAAAATAGTCATCGACGTTTTTCACACGCAAACGCATATAATTCCACTTACGATGCTGTGCCATATCTTCATATGCCCCGGGCGTCATGCCATAGATTTCGGGATTACAAAACATATCGCTGTACAGTTCCAGCATGAAATGATAAAATTCCCGTCCGCTTTCAGCCATTTCAGGAGTTTCTTTTTCGATTTCTGCCAAAGATATCTCCGGCGGGACAAGTCGAAGCGCCCTCATATAAATATCCCGGTGAAGCATGGTGGAAAATTCAGTAACATTTTTTTCAAAAATCATATATTACTTTCCCTGTTCGTCGGAAACATATACCCGATACGCAACGCACCCTCAAAATCACGTCCGTCGGTGTATATTTCCGCGTGACAATATCCTTGAGGATACGGAATCAAAAAGCCATCATTCAATATCTTATCGCGTGCCATGACATATACCGATTCCATATCACCGGGGAAATCATCTGTAGTATAAATGCCGTATCCGAGTACTTCTGCATCAATATCGAAATAATCATATCCTTCCGGAACGGGTGTACCTTGCTTGAAGAAATAACCTGCCAAAAAATGTTCCTCAATCCCGACCTCTTTGCCGCCGGAATGTATAAGTGCGCTGGGATAAGTAACAAATGCTCCGTATTCGTCGAGCATTGCTTCAAGTTGAGGCAAAAGCTCCAACGAGCGTTCCCAATGAGCGTTCCAATCATCGCACTTACAGTATGCATCAATACCTATAAATCGTAACTTGCCGGTATTAACATATTCAAATGATTCACATTGAAATTCTTTCATATTATTCTCCTTTTCCAAATTCGTATCGGATTGTTTTACTGATTCAAAGCTCTCTGCTATTGATTTGTTCATGGTTTATTATTCCTTGCGGTTATTTTTTGTTGCAACTTGCTATTGCAATTTGCAGATATTTTATTTGTCAATTGTAGAATGGTGATTTCACATTGTTTTCAAAATATCGTATATTCCGGCTGCCACCGCGCGGTCATTGTCGAATACGATCTTAAATAACCGTTTCAGTTCCTCCTGCACCTGTGGCTGCTGTATCAGCGCAAAGGATTCATCTGTAGGCATGTATCCGGTCGAAGGACCGACGTGCAGCGCCCCCCATATCTTCCAGCCGATACCGTGGGTTTCGTTATTATTATTGGCGATATATCGATCAAAGAATAGATCGCACAATTTACTCTTTACGGTGTCGTCGTTTGTCAAAGAAGATAATAGATTATTCGATGAGCAGAATGCCTCCGCCGCGTGCCAGCGAGTTTCAATGGGAACACCGTTGATACCCATCATTTTGTATGATAATCCGACTGCATTTTCCGGTGTAATATGGGAAAGATCATTGTTAATTTCCTGCTCAAGTGCATCGTGGGAGGGATCGGTAAGCGTAGTATAAATCCGCTCCAGTACATCTCGATATGTCTGCCGTCTCTCTGTTTTGCCGGTGATTACGATCCAATCGCTGTATGTACGATCGCTTTCGGTGATGATCTCTCCACCGTGTCGCATGGTGCAGATGCCGTCCTCTGTATATCCGATGACCACATTCCAGCAGCGAGACCACGCCATATTCTCGGAAATGTTATGCGTATCAGCGCAAATGGCGGTATATCCTGCGTCGATGGTCTGTCGGATGATTTCGTACATTTCTGTCACGGATTTATTAGTGAACCGTTTGTAAGACAGTCCCGCGAAGTCCATGAGATTTTCCACGAACGGCTCGTCCCAGCGCCAACCGATGGGCGCGTTTGGCAAAGTATGGAACCCTACATCATCGTCTTCGGGATAATCAAAGGTGAATGCCAATCCGCTTGCTGCCAGCAGAGTGTGATAAAGCATTTCCTGATGCTTTTGCAATGTGTTGCAGTCGCTGCAGTGGATGCAATAACTGCCTTTAGGTGCACACCAGTAAGGTGCATCTTCAGTGATTCCTAAACAAGGCAGGACGGCGCTGGACAGTGCGGCAATAAAGCCGTTGGATTCCGCTCCGATAGGAAACGGGACATGTTTAAGTTTTTTCATCCTCGATCTCCTTATTCAGACAATCTGTGCAATCTTCTCAAAAAATTCCTCCTTGGTATCACAGACGACGAACTCGCCGTCAAGATAACCGTAGACCTTTCCCGCAAGCTCGGGGCAATTTCTCGCGCACTTGCCGATGCAGCCCGTCGAGGTGTCCTTGACCTTGACCTTTCCCTTGAGCTCGGCGACGTCAAATCCCGAGCAACGCTTGCAAACTCTTACTTTTTTCATTTCTGCCATGATAAAATTTCCTCTCATTTCATTATTTCTGTTTTATAAACAACCGCTCCTGCGTCCGGCCGACACGCGCGGCGGATTGTTTCTTCGTTTTATCCGTCGATCCTGTTGCCTTTATACGGATCGTTCATCAGCAGCTCATCGATGGTGACCTGAAATAGCTGCGACAGTGCGACCAGCAATGAGGTCTCGGGAAGATTGACGCCGTTTTCCCATTTGCTCACTGCCTGTGGGGTGACGTTCAGGCGCGATGCCAGCTCGACCTGGGTCAGGTGATTTGCCTTTCGTATGGTGGCGATGTTTTTACCGATGGCGTCCAGGTTCATATGGTGCTCTCCCCCTTCCGATTGTCTCGAACATGAAATTTTTTGCTGAATTTGTTGTTTTTACGGAAACCAAAATCATTATATCATATTACCTCACTAAAATCAAACAATCTGTTGTTGAGTTTTGGACGGCTATTTGGTCGCGGTATGGCGCAGCAGAACGTCGCTTCGCGGCATCTTGGGATTGTGCAAAAGCACGGCGTTGCGGATGATGCTGCTGCCGTATCGCTCCCGCAGCTGCTCGATGGTACGGTCGAGGGTCTCTTCCTTTTCGATGCTGTCCGCGTTATGAAAAAGGTCGAATTGGTAAGGAAGATTTTCCGCGACCAGGCCGATGGCACGGACAGTCAGTGAACGGATGGGGCGCGCCCAGCCGTAGCTTTTTTGAAACAGGGAAAAGCAGGTGTCGGCGATGCGGAAGGCGCTTTGCGTCGGGTAGGCGAGCTTACACTGCCAGATGCGGGAGAAGAGCGCGTTGTCCCGTACGTCGATGGCGACGCCGGTGGCTTTCTTTTGGTAGACGTGCAGCCGATGCCCGACGTTCTGGGCAAGCGAGAGCATGACCCGCCAGACCTCATCGTCCGAGACCAGATCCTCCCGCGTTGTGATGCCGTGTCCCGCCGTCTTGTCCAGATCCTCGATCTCCCGCGTGACGACCGCAGAGGTGTCAAGTCCGTTGGCGTAGCGCCACAGATCGTCCCCGCACTTGCCCAGCTTATAGCGCAAGCAGTCGCGGGGATAGTGGGCAAGATCGCCGATGGTGTGGATCCCGACGGCGTGCAGCTTTTTTGCCGTGGCAGATCCCACGCCCAGCATTTCCGAGGCGGGGAGGTTCCAAATTCTTGCCCGAAAGTCTTCGGCGGTGATGACGGTGACGGCATCGGGCTTTTTGAGATCGCTGCCGAGCTTGGCAAACACCTTGTTGAAGGAGACTCCTATCGAGACCGTCACTCCCAGCTCACTTTTGATCCGAGTACGGATGGTATGGGCGAGCGTCTCTCCTTCTCCGAAGAAACGGCGGCTGCCCGTGACGTCCAGCCAACATTCGTCCAGCCCCATCGGCTCGATGGTGTCGGTATAATCGTAGTAGATCTGCCGTGCGGCGCGGGAAACCTTGACGTATTCCTCATAGTGGGGCGGCACGATCAGAAGGGAGGGGCATTTTTGCTTTGCCTGCCAGACGGCCTCTCCCGTACGCACACCGTAATCCTTGGCAAGATAATTTTTTGCCAGTACGATGCCGTGCCTCTCCTCGGTCTCGCCACAGACGGCGATGGGGTGCGGGGCGAGCGCGGGGTTGAGATGGCACTCTACCGAGGCGTAAAAGTTGTTCATGTCACAATGTAAAATGGTACGGTTCACACGCATCGACTCCTTTTTTTACATATTTTAACGGCGGGGACTTGACAAAGCTGTTCGTATGTGGTATGATATATACGAACGATGTTTCGTGCTTTATATTATACACGAACACAATTGCGTTGTCAAGTGGTTTTGCGAAAATATGTTCGTAAATGTGAAAGGTGTACGAAAGCCTTACATATGGCAAGCAGAGCTCGCTGTTCTTTGATGCAGGGGCGTTAGATCAATAAGCTGTTCGGAGAGCTTTGAGAACACGGAGGTATGAATATGGAATTTAAGGACAGACTAAAGGAAAGGCGCGCGGCGGCGGGGATGAGCCAGAGCGCACTTGCGACAGCGATCGGCGTAACGCTGCGCACGGTACAGAATTACGAGCTGGGCAGCCGAAAGCCGCAGCATATGGAGGTCGTACAGAAAATGGCGGATGCGCTGGGCACGACGACCGAATATCTGCTGGGCAGTGAGGGGGTACACGTGGTCAATGCGTATGAGCGCGGCGGCGCATCTGCGGCGAGGGACGTGGAGGCGCTGGTCGGCGAGATCCGCGGGCTGTTCGCGGGCGGTGAGCTGGATGAGGATGAGAAGGATGCTATTATGGCAGCGCTCAACCGTGCTTACTGGGACGCCAAGGAGGAAAACAAAAAATACGCGCCCAAAAAGCCGCGCGACAACAAGTGAGGATCGCGGAGTTTCATGAAACAAACGAAATATGATGAGATCGGGATGCGTCTGGTCCGCAGATTTGGTACGCGTGATCCGTTTGTCATTGCGCAGGGGCTTGGGATCTGCGTCTATCGTGAGGATTTCAAGCGCCTGAAGGGGATGTATCGCGTCATCCATCGCCGCAGATGTCTGTTTCTCAACAAGCATCTGGACGAGAGCACGGCGCGGATCGTCTGTGCGCACGAGATCGGGCACGATCGTCTCCACCGTGACGCGGCGAAGGACAGCGGGCTGTCCGAGATCATGCTCTACAACATGGCAAGCCGCATGGAATATGAGGCGAACATGGTTGCCGCGGCCATTCTGTTGCCCGATGAGGACGTGCTGGAGTGCATCTATCAATATCGGTACGACGCGGCGCAGACCGCCCACGCGCTCCACTCCGACGTCAATCTTGTCGCGCTCAAGATCGATTCATTGCGAGAGCGGGGATATGAATTTCACGGCTTGGAGCATAATTCAAAATTCTTGAAATAATTTTTCAAAAACCTATTGACTTGAACATTACGTAAAGGTTTATAATTGTGCTGTCACACAAGGAATGAACATTGATCCCATGTTGATAAAAAATCAATTTTTATAAAGCGCATATGGAGAATCATACAAGAATATTGCAGAAAAAATGATTGCGTGTGCGCAACATTAACTTAACGAAGGAAGGAGACCTGATATGTGCGGACGCTACACAGCCGAAGAAGATACGAGTATTGATATGCGGGCTCTTTACCGTGAGCTGCGCATGAGCTATCCCGAGGTGCAACTGAAGTCGGGCGAAATCTATCCGACCGAGACGGTGCCGCTGCTGTGCGGGAGAGATAAGACGCCCGTGCCGGGGACATGGGGCTTTCCAAAATACGACGGCAAGGGGGTCATCATCAACGCCCGCGCCGAGAGCGTGCAGGAGAAGGTCAGCTTTCGCGATGCCTTTTACCATCGCCGCTGTCTGGTTCCGACGACGGGATATTTTGAGTGGTCGAGACAGAAGGTGAAGTATCGTTTCGGGCTGCCGGACGCTCCCATGTTTTGCCTTGCGGGGCTTTGGACTCATACGAACGAAGGGCTGCGCTTTGTCATTCTCACCACCGATGCCAACGCATCCGTTCTCCCCGTGCATCATCGTATGCCTCTGGTGCTGACGGGGGAGATGACCGACGCGTGGGTTCACTCGGCACAGGATGCGGCACGGTGCCTTGGCGTGTCGCCACCCATGCTTGTGCGTCAGGAATGCTGCTGAAATTACAGTTTCACTTTTTTCTGTTTTTGTTCACAACAACCATTGACAAAACTTGCGCGGAGTGATACAATGTTCAATAGTTTATCACCTTTCGGAAAGGAATAAATGATATGAACGATCAGATCTTCCGCTCCCCCGACTACTCTCGCTCGCGGTGGGCATATACGTTGGAATGTGCGTTTGAATATTTCGTTGCACTGATGGTCGCCGATGCGTTTCTTGCCAATCTGCTCTCGCATATGCAGATCCCGGACGCGGTCATCGGCATTATCTCCTCACTGATCGCACTGGCGTTTTTGTTTCAGCTTGCTGCCATTTTCGTGGCACAGCGCATTACCAACGTCAAAAAGGTCGCGATTCTGATCCACTGCATCGGGCAGATGTTTTTCCTGCTTTTGTATCTTCTGCCGTTTTTGCCTATTCCCGCGCAGCTGCGGACGGTCGCCGTGATCGCTTGCGTGCTGTTCGGCTATTTCGGTAATTATCTGGTCGTTTCGGTCATCTTCAAGTGGGGAAATTCCTTTGTGAATCCCAATCGGCGCGCGAATTTTGCGGGTACCAAAGAAATGATCTCGCTGCTTGCCGGTACGGTGGTCAGCCTTGGCGTCGGCCACGCGGTCGACAGCTTTACCGAGGCGGGCAACGTGACGGGCGGATTCCTGTTTATCGCCTGCATGATGCTTGTCTTCAATCTGGGAGATTTCATATGCCTGATGCTGATGAAGAATCAGACGCACGAGCGCGTTGACCGTGCGCAGGTAACACCGTTTTGGCAGGTGGTCAAGCAGCTTTTGACCAACAAGAGCTTTGTCTGTGTCGTGATCCTCGGCACACTGATCCAAGCGTCTACATACATGACTATGGGCTTTATGGGGGTCTATAAGACCAAGGATCTTCTGCTTTCGGTCGGTGCGGTGCAGTTGATCAATATTGCCGGGTGCCTGGCGCGGTTCCTTTTGACCAAGCCCTTTGCCGCTTATGCCGATAAGAGGTCCTATGTGAAGGGGATTCGCCTGGGAATGATCATCGCGCTTATTGCCTTTGTCATCAATATGTTTACCACACCACACTTGTGGTGGTTGGTCATCATATTCACGCTGGTGATCAACGTCTCCTATGCGGGCACGGCGCAGAATATGATGAATATCGTCTACAGCTATGTGGACAGTAAATATTTCGTTGAGGCATCGGCGATCAAGAACAGCATCTCGGGGCTTTGCGGCTTTGGCGCCTCAATTCTCGGCGGCTTGATTTTGGACGCGGTGCAGGCAAACGGCAATCAACTGTTCGGCATGACCATGTACGGGCAGCAGCTGCTCTCCGCCATCTCCGCGCTCATTCTGATCGGCGCCATCCTTTTTTCCAAGCTCGTGTTGGAGAAAAAGCCGATCATAGCGAAATAAACAAAAAAGCACCCGTGGTGGTGCTTTTTGTACGCCGGGGCTGCGCGAATGACGCAGCCCCAATTGCTTTATAATTTCTCCAACTCCCCCTTCATTCGCGCCAGGATCTTTTTCTCCAGACGCGAAATGTAGGATTGGGAGATGCCGAGCAGGTCGGCGACCTCCTTCTGGGTCAACTCGCGGTTGTCTCGCAGCCCGTATCGCAGCTCGATGATCAGACGCTCGCGGTCGTCCAGACGGTCCACGCACGCGCGAATGGCCTGCCGTTCCTCCTGCTCGGCAAGCTCGGAGGCGATGTCCTGCTCGTCACTGCTCAGAATATCCGAAAGATACAGCTCGCCCCCCTCCTTGTCAGCCCCCAGCGGCTCGTCGATGCTCAGCTGTCCGCGCAGGGCGCTGTTTTTTCGTATGTACATCAAAATTTCGTTTTCGATGCAGCGGGAGGCGTAGGTCGCCAGCTTGATATTTTTATCGGTGCGGAAGGTGTTGATCGCTTTGATCAGTCCCACCGTGCCGATGGAGATCAGATCCTCGATGCCGACCCCCGTGTTTTCAAACCGCTTGGCAATAAAGACGACCAGACGCAGATTGTGCTCCACCAGAAGATCGTGCGCACAGGGGTCGTCCGGCAGACGGTCGATGGCCTCCTTTTCCTCCTCGGCAGACAGCGGCGAGGGGAGTGTGTCGGGACCGTTGATGTAAAAAATCTCTTGCTTGCGCCGCCCGTAAAGCAGACGGCAAACAGACAGATACAGAGCGCGGAGACGGGCTTTGAAATGGTTCATGATTCTTTTCCTTTCGTTGGTTGATCGTTCGGATGTCAGCGAGTCAGCAGCTCGGCAGGGAGGATGGCGGTGTATTCGCTTTTGTCGGGAAGAGGCACGGGCGCAATGTAGGCGACGATCTCCCGTCGCCCGCCCTTGCCTGTGTCCAGATAGACGTGATCTGCCTGATAGGCAAGCAGCATCTGCTCCCCTGTCGCGCCTTTGGCGGGGATGAGACGAGTGCGCAGCATCAGCGTGTCGGGGAGGGCGGCGGTGCGGGCGATGGGGTGCGCATCACGCAGCGCGGCGGTCAGCGGCGCGGGGAGACAAGCCGCTGCCGCATCCAGATCCACGGGGATGACGGGGCGGGCGCTGATCGGATCGCGCAGCAGATTGCCGCTGTCGCACAGTGCGTTGAGGGTGCACTGCCGATCTCCCTGAACGATATGCAGAAGAACCGTCCTTCTCGCTGCTGCGCGGCGATGTGCCCGACATAAAATCAAGCAAAGTCCTGCGGTAAGCGGCGCGAGCACCGAAAAAAGTGCAAAGCTTACATCCTGCTCCCCCTGTGCGGCGCGCAGTGCATCTTGGCTGACCACGCGATTGAGCGCGGAGGACAACACCGTCATGATGCCGCCGAGCAATGCACTGATCAGTATGTAGATCGCCCCCAGCCGCCAAAGCACCCGCAGACTCTCGCCCCTTTGATAGAGGCCGACAGCGCAAAGCAGCATGCAGACAAGAGCATCCGCAACGATTCCGAGGAGTGTGGGCAGCTTTGCGGGGAGAAATAGAATAGCCAGCGCGTAAAGCGCTCCCAATGCGGCGGAGAGCAACGACCGCCACAGCCTCAGCGGACGTGCGCTCAGTCGTGCACACAGATACAGCGTGAGAAAGTCCATGCTGAAATTGACCAAAAACAGCAGATCACCGTAGACCTCGATCTCCATGACGCCCCCCCTTTTGTTCGTTGTACTCTCAGTATAACAGAAAGTGGGCGCGGTTTGTGTTGAAATATGGGATGTGTGGGCGCGGTCGGTCGCAAATTTCGCGCAGAAAAGTCAAAAAAATATTGTCGCAAAAAAAGTAAAATTCAAAATTTTTGCGTATATTATATACAGTAAGTGAAGATCGATGCTCCGTGTCCGCACGCCGTCGCCGTTATGATGCGAAGCGCGCGGACACCTATACGGGAGGAGGACGCTCATGGAGATGTCGTATGCCGATTACGCCCGCCATGCGGATAGCTATTTGTCGCCCTATGCGGCGAAAAATGCCGATTGCCGCGGACGCGAAGATCCGCTGGAGGTGGGGGATATCCGCACCGAGTATCAGCGCGACCGCGACCGCATCATTCATTGTCAATCGTTTCGCCGATTGATGAACAAGACGCAGGTCTTCCTTGCCCCCGTGGGTGATCATTATCGTACCCGCCTGACGCACACGCTGGAGGTCACCCAGATCGCACGAACGCTGGCAAGGGCGCTGCATCTCAATGAGGATCTGACCGAGGCGATCGGTCTTGGACACGATCTCGGGCATACTCCCTTCGGTCATGCGGGAGAGGTTGCCATGCGTCGGTGCTTTGATCCCGAATTTGCCCACTACAAGCAAAGCTTGCGCGTGGTGGAAAAGCTGGAGCGGGGAGGCAAGGGACTCAATCTGACGTGGGAGGTGCGCGACGGCATTCTCAACCACACGGGCGAGTGCATGGCAGCGACGCTTGAGGGCGTGCTGGTCAAATTTGCCGACCGCATTGCCTACATCAATCACGACATTGACGACGCCTGCCGTGCGGGGATTTTGCGCTCGGACGATATTCCTGAAAGCTTGCGGGAGGTGCTGGGGCACTCGCATGGAGAGCGCATCAACACCATGGTTACCTCGATCATTCGCGCGAGCACCGACAAAAGTGCCATTTCCATGGAGCCGCACATCATGGATGCGACCATGCAGCTGCGAGATTTTCTATTCGAACGGGTTTATAAAAATCCTGTTGCCAAGGGTGAGGAGAAAAAATCCGAGGAGCTGCTGATCCGCCTGTTTGAGCACTATGTCAAGCATCCCGACGCGATGCCCGCCCTGTATCGGAAGAATATGGAGGAGGAGTCTGTCGAACGCTGCGTTTGCGATTTTCTCTCGGGTATGACCGATCGTTATGCCATTGAGACCTATCGCGCACTCTACGTTCCTAATGTCTGGCGTGGGATCGGAAATTGAGAGGGAAACGCCTTTTACATCAAAATACGTGAAAAAGTTGAAGAGAGGAGGGAGCATATGATCCCAAGAGAAGTGATCGAGGATATCGTGGCTCGCAGCGAGATCGAGCAGGTGATCGGCTCGTATGTGACGCTCAAGCGCGCAGGGTCAAATCTGAACGGACTTTGCCCCTTCCACAGTGAGAAAAGCCCGTCGTTTACCGTATTCCCCAACACACAGAGCTTTTATTGCTTTGGCTGCAGTGCGGGGGGAGACGTGATCACCTTTATTGAACGGGCAGAGCATTTGGACTATATCGGCGCGGTGGAGTTTCTGGCTGCCCGCGCAGGGATTGATATTCCGCAGGACGGCAAGGGGAGCGGCCCCGGCCGGAAAAACGAGCTGACCCGCCGCCGCGTCTGTGAGATGAACCTTGCCGCCGCCAAGTTCTTCCGTCAATGCTTGTTTGACCCTGCCATCGGTGGGGAGGCTATGCGCTACCTATCCGAGCAACGGCGGCTCAGCGGTGCCACCATCAAGCATTTCGGGCTGGGCTATGCTCCCGCCACCTTCGGTATGCTGACCGACTATATGCATAAGCTCGGATATACCGATGAGGAGCTGATCACCGCCTTTTTGTGCGGGAAAAGTCAGAAAACGGGGCGGGCGTACGATTATTTTCGTAACCGCGTCATGTTTCCCATCATCGACACCTCGGGCAATATCATCGCCTTCGGCGGACGCGTGATGGACGATTCCAAGCCGAAATACCTCAACTCCTCCGATACCCCTGCCTTCAAAAAGAGCCGCAATTTGTTCGCGCTCAATTACGCGAGAAATCATTGTGAGGAATTTATGATTCTTTGCGAGGGGTATATGGACGTCATCGCTTTGCACGCCGCAGGCTTTGAAAATGCCGTTGCCACGCTTGGTACGGCGATTACGGCAGAGCAAGCACGGATTTTTGCAAAGTATACCAAAAAAGTCATCATTTCTTACGACAGTGACGAGGCGGGGCAACGAGCCGCCAATCGCGCCATGCAACAGCTGGGTGAGGTGGGCATTGATGTCCGCGTGCTCCAGATGAACGGTGCCAAGGATCCGGACGAATATATCAAGCTCTACGGCGCGGATAAATTCAGACGCCTGCTCTCGGTCAGCCGTACGGGATTTGCGTATAAATCCGAGCAGATCCTCGCAAAATATGATATTGAGACCCCCGAGGGGCGTATTGCTGCATCGGGAGAGTGCTGCCAGCTGATCAGCGAATATAATTCGGGGGTGGAGCGCGAGGTCTATATCGGACAGATCTCTCAGCGACTCAATCTTTCCACCGACGTGCTCAAGGGGCGGGTCGATCAGCTGCTCCGCAAGCGGATCAAGGAGAGCCGAGAGGCGCAAAGCCGCCGCGCACAGGCGGATATTCGCGGTGTGGGGGATCGTATCAACCCCGATACCATCAAAAACGTGCAGGCATCAAGCGCAGAGAGCGTCGTGCTGGGGCTGCTGATGATATTTGATGAATATCGCTCCTCCGTGCTCTCGGGAGAGGTTGCTCTATGTGAGGATGATTTCTTCACCGCCTTCGGGAAACGCGCCTTTACCGCCATTATGGAGCTGCAGAAGGCTCCCACGGGGTATGCCCACGCTCTGCTCGGACAGAACTTTAGTCCCGAGGAAATGGGGCGGCTGCAGCAGATGGAGCAGCAAAGGCGGGCGTTGAGCCGCAACGGCCCCGAGGTGTTCCGCCAGAGTGCCGCGGCGCTCAAGGATGCCAAGGCGAGATCGGACGGGCGGGCGAGTGAGGACGTGCTCTCCAGCATTGCCGACATTCTGGCAAGAAAAGCCGTGAAAAATTCCAAGAACACTCCCGCACAATGAGCGCGGATGTGAATAAATGATGTTGAAAATTATGATACATAAATGAAAGGATTGTTTATGAAAAAAGACGGTATGAAATCTCGTGCAGACGAGGAAAGACTTGAATTTGACGTGGACGAGCTGATCGCCAAAGGGAAGAAGGGCGATCTCTCGGAGAGCGATCTGGATGCTGCGCTGGAGACGATGGACTATGACATCGACTCGCTTGACAGACTTTATGAGACACTGGAGAACAACGGTATTCCGCTGCCGGGCGATATTTCCAGCGCCGAAATGAACGAGATCGAGCAGGAAATCAAGCAGTTCGGCTCGGGAGAGGGCATGAAATCTCTGCTGGAGCAGGAGGGCTTGGCGGTCGATGACCCCGTGCGTATGTATCTCAAGGAGATCGGCCGCGTGCCGCTTTTGACCAACGAGCGTGAGCATGAGCTGGCTGAGCTGATGGCACAGGGCGATGAGGACGCGAAAAACGAGCTGGTTGAGGCAAACCTCAGACTGGTCGTCTCTATCGCTAAAAGATACGTCGGCCGCGGTATGTACTTTTTGGATCTGATTCAGGAGGGTAATCTGGGCCTGATGAAGGCGGTGGATAAGTTCGATCACACCAAGGGCTATAAATTCTCCACCTACGCGACGTGGTGGATCCGTCAGGCGATCACCCGCGCCATTGCTGATCAGGCGAGAACCATTCGTATCCCTGTGCACATGGTGGAAACCATCCACAAGGTTTCACGTTATTCCCGCCAGATGCTGCAGGAGCTGGGGCGCGAGGCAACCGCCGAGGAGATCGGGGAGAAGATGGGCATGAGCGCCGAGAAGGTGCGCGAGATCATGAAGATCGCGCAGGACCCCGTCTCGCTGGAGACCCCCATCGGTGAGGAGGAGGACAGCCACCTTGGCGACTTCATCCCCGACGACGATACACCCGCCCCCGTGGACGCTGCGTCGGCGACTATTTTACGTGAGGTCATCGAGCGCGAGCTGCATACCCTGACTCCGCGCGAGGAGCACGTCATCAAGCTGCGTTTCGGTCTTTACGACGGCGGCACAAGAACCCTGGAGGAGGTCGGCAAGGAATTCGATATCACCCGTGAGCGTATCCGACAGATCGAGGCAAAGGCACTGCGTAAGCTCCGCCACCCCAGCCGCGCTCGTCATTTGCGTGGATTTTTGGATTGATCACCCGTAAATTACCGCCTTTTTTCGCCCGGAAACATTTATTTGTGGTTTGGAGATGTAAAAAAGCAAAATTTTCAAAAAGTTCAAAATTATTTGTTTATGATGCATAAAAAGCGTGTTGGATATTTGTGCATGATGCTGAATTGTTTGGATGGGGTGTAGAAAAATGCCTTCAAAAATTGTGCAAAGTGCTGTTCAATTGTTAACGCTTTGTTTCCAAAAAATCGGTTTCTGCAAAAAGAGTTTCGGCAGAAATAAAAAAATCTCTTGACAGAAACACTTTTTTCGTGTAAAATATTATAAGTATTGATGTATCACGGTGCACTCTCCCGAAATGGAGGTGTGACGGGAAACGTATAGGAGGAACATTTATGAAAAACAAGATTGTCAGTGTGTTGCTTACCGTGGCAATGCTGCTCTCTGTATGCGCTGTTGCGCTGACCGGTTGTTCTCAGGAAAAGAGCGCCGAGGAGATCGAGCAGGAGCTCCTTGATGAACAGGCTAACGCGGCCAGCACCCTTGTGATGTGGGTGGTTACCGAGGAGGGAACCGATCCCGAGCAGGCAGCCGACGTTCAAAAAGCCATGGCTGAGATCACCAAGTCCAAGTATAAGACGGATCTGGTCATCCGTTATCTGACTATGGATGAATATTATGAAAAGCTGGAAGCAGCCATTGCCGAGACCGAGCGCCTTGCCTCGCTCAAGACGCTGGCAGCTGCAGTTGCAAAGGTTACCAAGAAGGCAAGCAACGATGTAACCGGTGCATACAAGAACGGCGAGGTTGCCGAGGCAGACAGAGATGAGCTGTTCTTTACATATTTTATCGATGCGATCAAGGAGATCAACTCCGTCGTCACCGGCACGAGCACCAACGAGGATTATCTGGGCACCACTGTCTCCGATGAGGAGCTGGAGGAGATGCTGATCGAAGTCGTTGGTCAGCTGGTCGAGTATGAGATGGCAGACGCATTCCTTGAGGACCGCGACGCACTGATCGCTACCATGAGGAGCGAGCTGGAGAATCCCCCTGCGGCTACCGATGTCAAGAAGAACTACATCTATATGACTCAATCTACAATCGACATCATGGAGCAACTGTTCGATCTGATCGAGGAGCATAAGGATTCCTTCATTGAGGCTGAAGAGGACGAGGAGGAAGAGGAAGAGGAAGAAGAGGATGAAGATCAGATCATCCGTGACGAAGAGGGTAACATGATCGTGGATACCACCGTTTACCCCGAGGTCGAGGATCATCAGGTCGACATCATTTATATCTCCGGCTACGACAAATACACCGAATACATTGAGAATGAGTGGATTGTTGCCCTGGACTCCGAGCTTTCCGGCAGCTCCAAGGCGATCAGCAGCTACGTTTCCACCTCTCTGCTCAACGCAGTCAAGGTTGACGGTTCTACCTATGCGATTCCGAACAACAACGTCATCGGTGAGTACACCTATATGCTCATCGACAAGGAGCTGTTCGATAAATATTACTACACCGGTACGGTTGAGAACGTGCACAGCATCGTTGACGTTGCATCCTTTATCGAGGATATCGCAACCTATGAGCCCGACGTTCTGCCCATCAACGGTGACGTTGACTATTGTATGAGCCTGATCGCTCACTACTGGTCGATCGATCCTGCCACCCTTGCGATCAATCCCGGCACCTTCTCCATTTTGGGTCACGCTTATGCACCGGATGAGCTCGTTACCCGCGGTTCTACCGCCATGACGTTCACCAACCTACTTGCCGACGATGGCTATGTGGAGTCCTTGATGAACCTGAAGGAGTATGAGTTTGCAGGCTACTTCGGTACGCCCGCCGAGGGACAGAAGAGCGCGATCTCCTTTGTCAGCGGCGATGCGTCCGTGGTTGAGGACTATGAGGATGACAATTACGTTGTCGTCGTTGACTACCCCAAGGCTGCCGATGAGGATATCTATGCGAATATGTTCGCAATCAGCGCTTACACCTCCAATCTTTCCAGAAGTATGCAGGTCATCACTCTCTTGAACACCGATGCAGAGTTCCGCAATCTGTTCCAGTACGGTATTGAGGGTGTTAACTATACGCTCAATGAGGATGGCTCCGCAAAGATGACCGCCAACAATGCGTATAACATGGATATCGCCAAGACCGGTAACGAGTTTATCGCATACGTTCCCGAGGGCACCAACGTCGAGGTCTGGGAGTATGCAAAGCAGCAGAACAGAGAGTCGCAGGTCGACCCGCTGCTGGGCTTTAGCTTTGCTAATGAGCTGACCTCTGAGGAGGAGGATGCCATGGCAGAGGATGCTGATGAGATATTCTATTATGTTGAGACACTGGATACCGAGCTGATCAAGTATATCTCCGATACCTCCGCAAAGGTCTGGGCAGAGATTCAGGCTTGCGAGGACATTGATGCGCTGGACGATACCATCAGTACGTGGTCCAAGACGCTTTCCAAGGATGCAAAGATCAAGTCCGCTATGGTTTATGAGATTATTGAGCCTAAGCTGGATGAGGCTACCGGTGAAGTTGCCGCTCCCAGCGAGGATGAGGACGAGAGTAGCAGCAGCGGTACGCAGGCTAAGGATCCTACGGTAACTACCTCCATTGCCAAGACCATGAAGAGAACGGTTCTTATCACGTCTGAAGTGACCCAAGAGGTTATCGAGACGGAGGAGACTTACTTCCTGATCAACAAGACCTACAATCCTTACCAGATTTATTACAGATGGATGAGCACTTACGGCTACGTTCCCGCCGGCTTTGGCACGGTAACCATTCAGTAAGTTTATATTTAATTTATATGTGATTTCGGGGCTGTCTCATGTGAGACAGCCCCTCAGACTGTAGACCAAAGCATTCTCCACCCAACACGGTGGGGCGAACACCCATAAAATGATCCTTTTGAAAAAGCTTTTTAAGGATTCTTAAGGTGCTTTTTCTCGAAAAAGCACCTTAAGTGGGGTTTGGGGCAAAGCCCCAAGTCTGCTCGTCGACAAAGAGCGGGGCTGTCTCATGTGAGACAGCCCCTTGCGCAATAAAGCCGATGGTAAGCTTTTTTGGCGCGCGGAATTTTACGTTTTACCTGCAAAGCAGGCAAAAATTGCGGTGTTTTTTACAAAACAAAAGCGACGGGGTAAATCAAATGTATCTCTGCATTTGACTTACCCCGCTATTTTATTACGCGCGCGGTGCAGAACCAAAATGCGGATCTGTTTGTGCGTTGCGGGCTGATAATATTCGCTCAAAAATAAACGATTTTGAAAATATTGATTAATTGCCGTAATTTGTGTCACACGGTAATAATTTTTTTCATAAAATATCAGGAAAGCTCTTTACAAGAGGAGGATTTTGTGATATAATAACCCTAAACAAGGTTGAAAATCGTTCTTTATTAACCTTTTCCTTTGCACTTGCCCGTGTGTCGCTGCCTCTCTTTTCTGTCTGCGCTGACGGTGATGAGTCAAAATAAGCAATAAAACACTATTTTATCATATATGAAAGGAAGAATGCTATGAAAGTAATTGTATGTGAAACCTACGAGGAAATGTCCCGCTGTGCTGCCGACGTGGTGGCTGATGTGATGAAGGCGCGCCATGATTGCGTACTGGGACTGGCGACGGGATCCACCCCTGTGGGAATGTACGATGAACTGGTTCGCCGCTATGAGGCGGGCGAGCTGGATTTTTCTGCCGTTCGTTCGGTCAATCTGGACGAATATTACCCCATTTCCCCCGACAATGCCCAGAGCTATCGTTATTTTATGAATACCAATCTCTTTGATCGTGTCAATATCGACAAGGCGCAGACCGCTGTTCCCGACGGCAGTGCGCCCGACCCCGAGGCGGAGTGCCGCGCGTATGAAGAAAAGATCGCCGCGCTGGGGCAGGTCGACATTCAGGTGCTCGGCATCGGACAGAACGGTCACATCGGCTTTAACGAGCCCGCCGAGGCACTGCATCCTCTGACCCATCTGACCGCGCTGACCGAGAGCACCATCAAGGCAAATGCCCGTTTCTTCTCAGAGGATGAGGTCATTCCCACCTCGGCGCTGACCATGGGCATGGGCACCATTCTTCGCGCCAAAAAAATACTGATCCTTGCCAACGGCGAGGCTAAGGCGGACGCCATTGCAACGCTGTTGTCCGGGATGCTGACCACCTCCTGCCCGGCCTCCTTCCTCAACCTGCATGACGATGTCGTGGTCATCTGTGACCGCGCCGCTATGAGCAAGGTTCAGGCATAACGTGTGCCACAGCGAGGTTGATTGTATGAAAATTACCGTTTCGGATCTGTATGATCTATCGCACACGCTGGCAGCGGACTATCTTGCCGCCTTTACCTACCCTTGGGAGGCTCTTGGGGGGATCAAGGCAATGATCGTCGCGCTGGGAAAAACGCTACCCGAGGATGAATACGAGCAGCGCGCCCCCGAGGTATGGGTGCATAAGACAGCAACCGTCGCGCCGACGGCTTATCTCGGCGCACCTTGCATCATCGGTGCGGGGACCGAGGTGCGACACTGCGCGTTTGTGCGCGGCAGTGCTCTGGTCGGCGCAGGCTGTGTCGTGGGAAATTCGGTGGAGCTGAAAAACGTCATTATTTTCGATCAGGTACAGGTGCCGCATTACAACTACGTTGGCGACAGCATCCTTGGCTTTAAGTCACATATGGGTGCAGGGTCGATCACATCCAACGTCAAGTCCGATAAAACGCTCGTTGCCGTCAAGGGCGACGGAGAGACCATTCAGACGGGGCTGAAAAAGTTCGGAGCCATGCTTGGTGACTACGTGGAGGTCGGCTGCAACAGCGTTCTCAATCCCGGTACGGTGATCGGTCGGAACAGCAACGTCTACCCCCTCTCCCCCGTACGCGGCGTCGTTCCCGCAAACAGTATTTACAAAACGGGCGGCGTGATCGTAGAAAAACAATAACCGATATGTGAAATAGGCCACGTCGGTTTAATCATCATAAGGAGTATAGATTATGGGAAGATATTTCGGTACGGATGGCTTTCGCGGTGAGGCCAATGTTAATCTGACGGCAGATCATGCCTTTGCCATCGGTCGCTTTTTGGGCTGGTATTACGGCGAATGTAAGCGCCGCAACGGCATTGAGGATCGTGTGCGAGTGGTGATCGGTAAAGACACCCGCCGTTCCAGTTATATGTTTGAGTATTCGTTGGTCGGAGGCTTGGTTGCCTCGGGTGCGGATGCTTATCTTCTGCACGTAACCACGACCCCGTCGGTCGCTTACGTGGTGCGCATTGATAATTTTGATTGCGGCATTATGATCTCCGCCAGCCACAATCCCTATTACGACAACGGAATCAAGCTGCTCAACAGTAACGGTGAGAAGATGGAGGATGCCGTGGAGTCGCTGATCGAGGATTATCTGGACGGCAATCTGCACGTGTTCGGAGAGGATTATAAGACGTTACCCTTTGCCAAGAAGGACTCCATCGGCTGCACGGTGGACTACGTGGCAGGGCGTAACCGCTACATTGGCTATCTGATCTCGCTGGGACAGTATTCCTTCCGCGGGTTCAAGGTCGGTCTGGATTGCGCGCACGGCTCCTCGTGGAATATCGCCAAATCGGTATTTGAGGCGCTCGGCGCGACGACATATGCCATCAACACCTCCCCCAACGGTACCAACATCAACAGCAACGCAGGATCGACCCACATCGAGGTGCTGCGCCAGCACGTGCTGGAAAAGCATCTGGACATCGGCTTTGCCTATGACGGTGATGCGGATCGCTGCCTGTGTGTCGATGAGACGGGCAACATCATCACGGGCGACCACATTCTTTATGTCTGCGGCTGCTATCTCAAGGAGAAAGGCGAGCTGCATGGCAATACCGTTGTTGCTACCATCATGTCCAACTTTGGTCTGTTCCAGAGCCTCAAGCGCATGGATATCGAGTGCGCCAAGACCGCGGTCGGCGACAAGTATGTATATGAACATATGTCAAAGAACGGCAACCGCCTGGGCGGTGAGCAGTCGGGACACATCATTTTTGGTAAGTATGCCACGACGGGCGACGGGATTCTGACCAGTCTTAAGCTGATGGAGGTCATGATCGCCAAGAAAAAGAAGATGAGCGAGCTGATCGCGGACTTCGATTTCTATCCGCAGGTGCTGCGGAATCTGCGCGTCACCGACAAAAAGCAGGCATCCACAGACCCCGAGATCAACGCCGCTGTACAGGCTGCGTGTGATGAGCTGGGGGAGAGTGGTCGCGTGCTGCTCCGTGTTTCGGGAACCGAGCCGGTACTGCGCCTGATGGCAGAGGCACAGACCGAGGAGATCTGCAACCGGTACGTCGATAATATCGCACAAATGTTCGTGGATAAAGGATATTTGATTGGCTAATTGAACGATTGAGGCGGAAAAGCATAACCGCCTCTTTCGTTGTATCACGATCACTTCAAGCTTTGGGAGAACAACTATGAATTTCAATGAAATTGCACAAGCGCGGCAATCCTGCCGCAAATACGATACGCAAAGGATAATAGAGAAAGAAAAGCTGGATGCGGTGCTTGAGACGGCGCGGTTGGCGCCCTCTGCCTGCAATTCCCAGCCGTATCATCTGACGGTTTGTCGCGGTGAGACGGTCAAAAGGATCGCACGAGCGAAAAACGCCTGCTGCGAGGGGATCAACGATTTTGTGGCTGACGCCGATGCATTGATCGTTATATCCGAGCAGCCTGTGGTGGTTGCGCCGGTTATGGTGGAGAGGATGGAGGGGCAAAATTTCCGTGATATTGATATCGGTATTCTTGCGGCTTACATCACCGCCGAGGCGACGGCGCAAGGGCTTGGCAGCTGCATTGTCGGGCTATTTGATGATCTTGAGATCCGTCGCATCTGCGGCCTTGATACCCCCGTGCGATTGCTGATCACCCTCGGATACGAAAGGGAAGGGAATACCCATCGGGAAAAGCGCCGCAAGGCGTTGTCAGAGCTGACAGATCAAAAAGAATGTGATTGAATGAAGGGGAGAGACTACATATGTCGGAAATTATGGAGATCGTTCGCTCGTTTCGGGGTGTTTGTCCCTCCTGTGGGCGTGAGCATCGCACCGCTATTGAGGATGTGCGGATCGGCAGCGGTGTGACACATTGTGTCGGCGATATTCTAAAAGAAAACGGCTTTACCAAAAAACTACTGCTGGTTGCCGATCGAAATACTCTGCGTGCGGCAGACGGAATTATGGAGAGCCTGTCGGATTTTGACGTGGAGACGCATATTTATGACGATATTCGCGTTGCCACGATGGAGCACGTGGAGGAGCTGGAGGCGCTGCTTTGCGACCGCGAGATTTCGGTGCTTTCCGTTGGCACCGGTTCGGTCAACGATCCTTGCCGTCTGGCAAGTGCAAGACAGAACAAAAAGCTCTGCATTTTTGCGACTGCTCCTTCTATGGATGGATTTGCCTCGTATTCATCCCCCATCGTTGCGGGTGGATTCAAATCGAGCTACGCGGCAAAAAGCCCGGAAGTTATCATCGGCGATACCAAAATTTTGGCCGCGGCGCCCACGGTGCTGAAATCGTCGGGATTTGGCGATATGGTCGCAAAATATCCTGCATTGATCGATTGGCAAATTGCCTCGCTGCTGACAGACGAGATGTACTGTGAACGCATTGCTGCGCTGACAAGAGCTGCAATCGACCGCCTGATGGAAATGGCTGACCGCGTCACCGTTGACGATGAGGAGACCGCGGGAGCCATCTTTGCCTCGCTGCTGCTCACCGGGATCGGGATGAGCTTTGCTCAAAATTCCCGTCCAGCCAGCGGTGCGGAGCATATCATTGCCCATTTGATGGAGTGTGTTGAGCTGCGCGACGGGATCATTCCCAACTTCCACGGGGAGGATATCGGTGTCTGTACGCTGTATACGCTGCAATTCTACGGTCAGCTTGCCGAGAGGGAAACCATCGAGCCACACTGTGAGGAGGTCGATTGGGAAGATATCTATCGTTTTTATGGCTCCATGGCGGACGATGTGCGCGCCATTAATGCCGACCGCCCCCAGATCGCGCAGGTCACCCCCGATGCGATCAAGGCGCATTGGCAGCAGATCCGCGCGATCATTCGCAGTGTGCCGTCGTATGCGCAGTGTGCGCAGGCGATGCGCCGCGCCGGATGCAAAATGACCTTGGAGGAGATCGGCAAGAGCCAAAAGCTATTTGACGATTGCGTCAAATATTCCCCTTATATGCGTAATCGCTTGACCATTCTCCGCCTGCGGGGAATGCTTGGCGTTTAATTCACGCATGGAAGAGGCGCACAAAATGCATCACGCGTCGGGCGACGAGCACATATACTGTATCGTCGCCTGATGCCCTGAATGTTGATGTGCGCGGCATATGCATAAGAGACGATTTTGGAAGGAAAATGCAAAATTTTTATCAAAAAACATTTGAAATTTCCGTAGCCTCTTGACTTTTCGTGCGATCACTGGTATAATATATAGGTGTTGCGGGGTGTGGCGCAGCTGGTAGCGCGCGACGTTTGGGACGTCGATGCCGCAGGTTCGAATCCTGTCACTCCGACCAACGGCAAGTTGCCGCTCCCCATCATCGGGGACGTGCGGCGTAAATCCTTGCCATATCACACGACGGCGAAGTTTGAATGTTTCGGGTTTCGCTCGACCAATTCCGGTATTCATAAGGCATTTGAGTACCAAAAATCGCGGTTTTGACCGCAGTTGAAGCCGCAGGGGAAACTCTGCGGCTTTCTTCATACTTGCAACAAGGAGGGCGTTGTGGCTGAAAAGAAAGAAAAACAATATGTGAGTGATAATGCTCAACTTATGGCAGAATGGAACTGGGAAAGAAATACTGATGTAACCCCATCGCAATTAACCCTTGGTAGCGGACAAAAAGTATGGTGGAAGTGTAACCAAGGACACGAATGGTCTGCCAGCATTATTAATCGAAGTAAAATCGGCAGCAACTGTCCATATTGTTCAGGTAAAAAACCAATACTTGGCGAAAACGATTTTGAAACATCTAATCCAAAACTAGCAAGCGAATGGCATCCAACGCGTAATCAGAGATTAACACCACGGGAGGTGTTACCAGGTTCTCATATTAAGGTTTGGTGGAAGTGTAGCGAAGGACATGAGTGGCAAGCTGATATAAAAAGTAGAACCTTTGGAAATGGATGTCCCTATTGCTCTGGTCGATATGCCGTTAAGGGCGAAAATGATTTACAAACGCTTAACCCAACTTTGGCAAACGAATGGGATTATGAAAGAAATGATGAGTTAACACCTATTGATGTATTGCCTAATAGTGGACAAAAAGTATGGTGGAAGTGTAACAAAGGACATGAGTGGCAGGCATCGATTGCTCATAGAAACAAAGGGCGCGGATGCCCATATTGTGCAGGTCAAAAAGTCATAAAAGGTGAAAACGATTTACAAACAATTAATCCAACATTAGCAAAAGAATGGCTTTACGAAAAAAACAATGGATTGACACCTGAGGATGTAATGCCTAACAGTGGAAAAAAAGTATGGTGGAAATGCAGTAAAGGACACGAGTGGCAAGCAAAAATATATCACAGAAATACGGTGAGTGATTGCCCTGTTTGTAATTCTGAACGAAACACATCTCTCCCTGAATATGCGCTTGTTTATTATCTTAGAAAATATGGGTTAGAGGTAATTCATTCGTATAAGGAACAAGGTTATGAATTAGATGTATATATTCCATCAAAAAAATCCGCCATTGAGTATGATAGTTATTTTTGGCATAAAAATAAGACGCAAGAAGATTTAGAAAAAAACCGCAAGTGTAAAAAAGACGGGATCAAATTATATAGAATTAGAGAAGGTTTGCCACCATTAAACGACAGTCCTATAGATTACCTAATTCAAAAAAACCAAAAAGATTTACCACAAATTCTTGAAGAAGTTTTAGGTGAAATAATTGGGAAAAACATTGATATTGACCTAAAAAGAGACTCTATTGCTATAGAAAACTTGAGGGAATATACAGAAAAAGAAAATTCGCTTTTGTTTTCTAATCCTAAAATTGCCAATGAATGGAATTATGAAAAGAACGGAAATTTAAAACTGGAACATTTTGCGGCAAACAGCGGAAAAAAAGTGTGGTGGAAATGCAGTAAAGGACATGAATGGCAAGCGACAATGAATAATAGGAATCAAGGACACGGGTGTCCATATTGTTCGGGGTTGTTTGCTATTAAAGGTAAAAATGATTTACAAACAGTTAATCCAAGTTTAGCCAAAGAATGGAATTCCGAAAAAAACAATGGCTTAACTCCTATGGAGGTATTACCTAATAGTGATAAAAAAGTCTGGTGGAAATGCCGAAACGGACATGAGTGGCAGGCAATAATAGGAAACAGAAATAAAGGACAAGGATGTCCATATTGTGCAGGCAAAAAAGTCTTAAAAGGATTTAACGATTTACAAACAGTTAATCCAACCTTAGCAAAAGAATGGAATTATGAAAAAAACAATGGTTTGACACCTTCGGATGTAACGCTTGGTAGCAATAAAAAAATGTGGTGGAAATGCAAAAGCGGACACGAGTGGCAAGCGTGCATATCTCATAGGAATAAAGGAAGCGGTTGCCCGTATTGCGCAGGGAAAAAGGTTTCAAAAGGCTTTAACGATTTGCAAACGGTTAATCCAGCTTTAGCAGCAGAATGGAATTATGAGAAAAACGGCAGATTAACACCTATGGACATAACACCTGGTAGCAATAAAAAAGCATGGTGGAAGTGTAGCAAAGGACACGAATGGCAAGCTTTGATATACAATAGACATAGAGGAAACAATTGCCCTATTTGTAGAAAAAACAAAAGCTGTAGTAAATAAATTATATCGGGGGTAATAATGCAAATTTTTCTATCTGAGATCGAACAACAATATTTATTAGAGCTAAAAGAATTCTATTCCCCATATTTTCCTACTTTAGAAGAGGTAGATATTTTTATTAATAAAGCTATTCAACTTGATTGGGATGATAGAAAACCTCGGCAAATGCTATTTCAAGTCCAACGATTCGTTTCATTGGCGACAGAAATTGATAAAATACGCCCAGAACGAGATGGCTTGCGAATGTTATTTCTAAAATGTTGCATGGAATCATTAGCAAAATTATCAAACAAAAAACCCACGGAGTTTTATGAGTGTTTTGCGACTTTTTTCAGCGAAGAAGGAAAACATTACATTTTAGATAACTTATCCCTGTCTTTTATTGAACACCAAAAAAATGGATTGACGATTCATGAAGGCGGTAATCTTAATATTGCAGATATTTTATCAATAATAAAGGCTATGCGAGATATGGTTGTTCACGAAGGAAATTATTGGGAATTACAACTTTTTGCTCACGATAAAGATTCCGCATGGCTTACACATATAGAAACCAATGAGCAACTACTATCTCAAGCCACTTACAGGAATACTTCAAAGCAAATTGTTACATACCATTTTGAAACTACGTTGCAATATGAAAAATTTATATACTTTTTTGTTGAAGCATGTAAAAATTATATAGCAAACTATATTGAGATCAAGCTTAATCCGAAAAATCTTTGATTTTTGCCTACAGCACCGCAAATTTTGAGGGGCGACCGTTCGTGGTCGCCCCTTTCCCTATGCTTGTTTCGCCTTTTTCTTTTCGGCTGCGATTTCAGCTTTCATCTGCTTTATCAGTTCCGCGAGCTTTTCCTCGCATTCCTCTCGTGTCTTGGCGTACACGTTCTTGGATATGCGTTTGCCATTGACTCTCGGTGTGAACCGTCCTTCGTAGAGGTGGTCGTTTATCATTGTCACGCATCCCGTTCCACTCTTTCTTATCTTCGGTCTGTACGGCTCAAAAACCGTTTCTGTGGCGTTTTCGGGGCTTGGCTCGGCACTTACCTTGGGAGGCGGCGGTTCGGGCATTTCTGCGTTTGTACCGCCGATCTCTCGGTCAATCCTCACCGCTGCCTGCTGTTGCATGGTGTCGGTGATGTGGCTGTAGATGTTTAAGGTCGTTTCCGAGCTTATGTGACCTATCATAGCGGAGAGCGTTTTGATATCCATTCCATTTTCAAGTGCCATTGTAGCGAATGTGTGCCGTAGGTCGTGGAAGCGTACCTTCTTGCAGTGGGAGCGTTCAAGGATCAGTTGGAATCGGTGATACACCGCCGTGGGATTTCTCGGCTCTCCTTCCTTGACGGGTGATGGGAACACCCACTCGCAGGTTGCATTTTTCTTATGCACCGCAAGGATATCCAGCATATCAGATGGCAGAATGAGCGTTCGTATCGAGGATTTGGTCTTTGGTTTGGTGATCTGGGTCTGTGCGCCCTTCTTGACCACCTGCCGTCTGATGTGGAGCTCGCCTGTAGCGAAGTTGATATCCTTCCACTGAAGTCCGAGTATCTCTCCTCGGCGCATACCCGTGGTTAGCTCGAGGAGGAAGAACTCGTAGTATCCTTCCTCATTTGCTTGTATCAGAAACCGTCTGATCTCGTCCTGTGTCAGCACCTGCATCTCCTTTGCTTTCTTCGGAGGCAGTCGGCAACCGATGGCAGGATTGACGCTTATCAAGCCCTCTGTCACCGCCTTTTCCAGTGCGGTTCGGCAGGTGGTGTGACAGGAGCGTACCATTCTGTCGGACAAGCCCTCACCGTATTGCTCAACAAACCGCTTGCGACCGCCTTTCTTTAGCCTTGCGTAGAATTGCTGTAGGTCGTTCTGCGAGAGCTTGTTCAGCGGTATCTTACCGATTTCGGGGATAATGTGCGTATAGATTCGACCGTCATAGCTGAGTTGCGTGGTCAGCATTATTTTCGGCTTGGAGAAATTCTGATACCAGAAG
>JAFTJZ010000044.1 GCA_017456145.1 Clostridia bacterium | reverse complement strand
TTTAAGGATTCTTAAGGTGCTTTTTCTCGAAAAAGCACCTTAAGTGGGGTTTGGGGCAAAGCCCCAAGTCTGCTCGTCGACAATCTGTTGGGAGAAACTTTTCTCAAAAAGTTTCTCTTATCAGACTGTAGACCAAAGCATTCTCCACCCACACGGTGGGGCGAAAACCCATATAATGATCCTTTTGAAAAAGCTTTTTAAGGATTCTTAAGGTGCTTTTTCTCGAAAAAGCACCTTAAGTGGGGTTTGGGGCAAAACCCCAAGTCTGCTCGTCGACAACCTGTTGGGAGAAACTTTTTTCAAAAAGTTTCTCCCATAAAAAAAGGCTGACCCCGCATGGAGTCAGCCCGTTTTTTATAATTGGTTTTTAATGAGATTAATCCTCAATCAGCTTAACGATTGCCATCTCTGCAGCATCACCGCGGCGAGTACCGATCTTGAAGATCTGGGTGTAACCACCGTTACGGTTCTCATACTTGGGAGCGATCTCGCCAAACAACTTGGCAACGACAGCCTCCTTGGTAATGAAAGCCAATGCGGCACGACGGGTAGCAAGAGTATTCTTCTTGCCAAGGGTAATCATTTTCTCCGCAAGAGAACGAACTTCTTTGGCTCTGGCGAGAGTCGTCTCGACCTGACCGTTCTCAAGCAGCAGGGTGACCAAACCACGCAGCATAGCCATTCTATGCGCCGTAGGTCTGCCGAGTTTTCTGTTTCCGGGCATGGTATTTCCCTCCTTCTGCTATCCTAATGTTTCTACCGTTCTCACTCTTCTTCTCTCTTGAGATCAAGACCGAGCGAGTGCAGTTTCTGAATGACTTCTTCCAGCGATTTCTTACCGAGGTTACGAACCTTGATCATATCTTCCTCGGTGCGTGTGGTCAAATCTTCAACCGTGTCAATGCCTGCGCGTTTCAAGCAGTTGAAACTACGTACAGACATGTCAAGCTCCTCAATGGTCATCACAAGGACCTTCTCCTTAACGGTTTCGGGTCTCTCGACCATAAAGTCTTTCGTTTTTGCCTCTTCCGACAGATCGATAAAGAGGTTGAGATGCTCATTGAGAATCTTGGCGCCCAAGGAAATCGCCTCTTTCGCGGAAATCGTACCGTTGGTCACGACCTCCAGCGACAGTTTCTCGTAATCAGTAATGTTACCGACGCGAGTATTATCTACCGTGTAGCTGACGCTGTACACGGGTGTATAGATGGAATCCGTATAGATCGTACCAATGGGAGCCGATGTTGTAGAACTCAGCTGTGTGGTATGGATCTGCTTATTCCGTTCCTGCGAAACATATCCGCGACCGACATCGAAGGTCAGCTCCATGTAGAAACGTGCACCTTCTTCGACCGTGCAGATATGATGCTCGGGGTTCAGCACCTCCAGATCAGCATCGGGCTTAATATCGCCCGCAGTGACCTCCTGTGCGTCCGTCACATCGATCACGACAGTCTTGGGACCGCCGTTATGCAGCTTTGCAACGATACCCTTGACATTCAAAACGATCTCAGTCACGTCTTCAAGAACGCCGGGGATCGTGCTGAACTCATGGAGGGGACCATCAATTTTAATGCTGGTCACCGCAACACCGGGCAGCGAGCTGAGCAGCACTCTGCGCAGGGAATTTCCGAGTGTTGTACCAAAACCTCTTTCCAGCGGTTCGACAACGAACTCGCCCTTTTTACCGTCATCACTCAAGCTGACAGTTGTAATATTGGGCTTTTCAATCATTCCAAATAACCCTCCTCATAATATATATTAGCAAGCAACGCGAATTTGTGTTTGTTTGCGAATGAGACCATGCCGTGCACCAAGCGATTCCACAGCGCATTGCCGTGGAGCTTGCGCCGGCAATGCGGAAAATTACTTGGAATAGAGCTCGACGATCAGCTGCTCGTCAACCTCAAAGTCGATATCTTCTCTGGAAGACAGCTTAACGACCTTTGCACTCATGGTGTTACGATCGAGATCCAGCCATGCGGGAACGGTGTAAACAGCATTCTGCTCGAGAACCTCCTTGGTTCTGGTCGAGCTCTTGCTCTTCTCGGTCAATGCGACAACGTCACCGGGTTTTACAAGGATCGAAGGAACGTCGACCTTCTTGCCGTTCAGGGTCACACGTGCGTGCGTAACCATCTGTCTTGCCTCACGTCTGGTAGCAGCAAAGCCGAGTCTGTAAACGACGTTATCAAGTCTGGACTCCAGGATTTGGAGCAGGTTCTCGCCCGTCACACCCTGTTTCTTTGCAGCCAAATCATAATAGTGTCTGAACTGCTTTTCCAGAACGCCGTAGATAAATCTGACCTTCTGCTTTTCGTTCAGGTGGTTAGCGTAGTCAGAGCGTTTCTTGAACACACGCGCTGCGTGTCTGTTGGACTTCTTGTGGTAGCCCATGACCGCAGGATCAATGCCCAAGGTCTTGCATCTCTTCATAATCGGTTGTTTATTCGTAGCCATTATATCATACCTCCTCGCGCAAGATTATACACGTCTTCTCTTGGGGGGACGGCAGCCGTTATGAGGAACGGGAGTCACGTCCTTGATCATCGTGATCTGAAGACCGACAGCCTCAAGTGCACGGATTGCAGACTCACGACCTGCACCGGGACCCTTAACGAACACTTCAACAGTCTTCAAACCGTGATCCATTGCTGCTTTTGCAGCGGTTTCAGATGCGCTCTGTGCAGCGAAAGGAGTAGACTTTCTGGAGCCCTTAAAGCCCAGCTCACCGGCGGATGCCCAAGAAATTGCATTTCCATTGACATCGGTAATGGTGACGATCGTATTGTTGAAGGTTGCGCGAATGTGAACGGCACCCTTCTCAATATTCTTTCTTTCGCGGCGTCTCTTGACTACTTTTTTTCCAACATTAGCCATTTCTTATGCCACTCCTTTATTTCTTCTTGTTTGCGATGGTCTTTGCGGGACCCTTACGGGTTCTTGCATTGGTCTTGGTTCTCTGACCTCTGACCGGCAGACCTTTTCTGTGTCTGATACCGCGATAGCAGTTGATCTCAACCATTCTCTTGATGTTCAGACCGACTTCACGACGCAGATCACCCTCAACGGTGTACTCGTTTTCAATGACGTCACGGAGCTTTGCAACATCCGACTCGGTCAGATCCTTCGCACGAGTGTCAGGATCGATGCCTGTCTTGGACAGGATATCATTTGCGCTCTTGCGACCGATACCGTAGATATAGGTAAGTGCGATCTCAACGCGCTTGTTGTTGGGAATATCAACACCAGCTATACGAGCCATTGTTTTTCACCTCTCAATATGGTTTTTGCGGACTGTATCAGCCCTGTTTCTGCTTGTGCTTCGGGTTCTCACAGATGACCATGACCTTGCCATGTCTCTTGATGATCTTGCACTTTTCGCAGATCTTTTTTACGGACGGTTTTACCTTCATGGATATCAACCCTTTCTAAACTTATTTCGCACGCCAGGTGATGCGACCCTTATCCAGGTCATAAACCGAGACCTCAACGGTCACGCGGTCACCGGGCAATATCTTGATATAATTCATACGCAGCTTACCCGAGATATGAGCGGTAATGATATGCTCATTGGGCAGCTTGACCTTGAAGGTTGCGTTGGGCAGTGCCTCGATCACGACACCTTCAAATTCAATTACATCATCTTTAGACAGAATAATCCCTCCTTACATTGTTTGATGTGTTGCTTTACAGAGATGCTTTTTCAAAATTGCGGATCGATCTGGGTCAGAATGACCACCTCGTCACCGACCAATGCGACGGAATTTTCATAGTGTGCGGACAGCGAGCCATCAACCGTTTTCACGGTCCAGCCGTCGGAAAGCTCGCGCACCTCATCACCACCGACGTTCACCATCGGTTCAATGGCAAGCGTCATACCGTTGCACAACCGCACGCCTCGCCCAGCCGTTCCGAAATTGGGAACATCGGGAGACTCATGCAGCTCAGTGCCCACGCCGTGACCTACATACCTCTTTACGGTAGAGTAGCCGTTTTCAACGACATATGCGTTGATCGCAGCACCGATGTCACCGACGCGATTACCCACGCGCAATGCGGCGATCCCGCGGAAGAAACTCTCGCGTGTCACATCGATCAGCTTTTGCGCCTCGGAGGAGATTTCTCCCACACCCAGCGTTCTTGCTGCATCGCCGTGCACACCCTTGTAGTAAGCACCCACATCGATCTTGACGATATCACCCGCGCGGATCACTCTCTTTTTGGAGGGGATTCCGTGGATAACCTCATCATTGATGCTGATGCACGCACTTCCGGGAAATCCTGCGTAGCCGAGGAAGGAGGGGCGAGCACCTGCGCGCACGATATAATCATGAATGACCTTATCCAGCTCGTAGGTGGTGATGCCCTCGCGCAGGGCGTCACGGGCAGCAAGCAAAGCCTCACCCGTGATCCGTCCCGCGTCCTTCATCGCCGCAATTTGAATCGAATTTTTAACCTGGATCATACAGTCCCTCACGCCTGCAGAGCATCAAGCGCCGAGAATATCTTGGCGGTGATGTCTTCAACAGCGCCCTGCCCGTCGATGCGGATCAGCTTGCCGCGGCTTTCGTAGAAAGCTGCAATGGGCTCGGTCGTGTTATGATAGGTTTGCAGTCTGCTCAACACAGTGTCGGCGTTATCATCTGCACGGATGTACAGAGCTGCGCCGCACTTGTCACAAACATCTGCGGTTTTCGGGGGATTGTGGAGGATGTGGTAGGACGCACCGCAGCCGCAAACACGGCGACCGCTCATGCGAGATACGATCACATCATCCGGGACCTCGATGCTGACAACAGCATCGATCTGAACGCCCATGGCATCCAGCGCCTCTGCCTGCGGCAGGGAGCGGGGGAAACCATCCAGAACGAAACCGTTCTTGCAAGCGTCCGATGCGAGATGTTCCTTGATGATCCCGATAACAACCTCGTCGGGAACCAATTTACCTTCGTTGATATAAGACTGTGCCTTTTGGCCCAGCTCCGTGCCATCCTTAATGGCTCTGCGGAGAATGTCACCCGTTGCAACTGCGGGAATTTGGTACTTTGCCGTAATTTTATCCGACTGTGTACCCTTTCCTGCGCCGGGAGCACCCATCAAAATCAAGTTCATGTTTCAGCCTCCGTATAATTTGGAAGTTATCAGTCAAGGAATCCCTTGTAGTTACGCATAGAGAGCTGAGCCTCCAGCGTACGGAATGTTTCAAGTGCAACACCGACGATGATCAGCAGCGAAGAACCACCGAAGGCCAGACCTGCGAAGGTGCCGCCGGAGATATTGTTGATGATCATGGGGAATGCTGCAATGAAAATCAGGAAGAAAGCGCCGATCGTGGTGATCTTACGCAGAATGCGCGCGATATACTCTGCCGTGGGTCTGCCGGGACGAATACCGGGAATTACACCGCCCTGACTTCTGATATTATTGGAAACCTCAACAGGGTTGAAGGAGATCATAATATAGAAGTAGGAGAACAGCAGGATCAGCACGACGTAGACGATCAAATAGATCCAAGTGTCGTAGCTGAACCACTTATCGACCCAATTGTAGAAACCGGAGTTCGGGAAGAACCCGGCGATCGTAGCAGGGATCGAAACGATCGAGCTTGCGAAGATGATCGGCATAACGCCTGCCATGTTCATCTTCAAAGGCAGCTGGCTGGTCTGACCGCCGTACATCTTGCGACCGACCTGACGCTTTGCGTACTGGATCGGGATGCGACGCTCGGACTCGGTGAACCAGACAACCAGAACCACGATAGCGAGTGTGATAACAATGGAGAGGATCGCCAAAAGCAGACCTGTCCATTTGAAACCATCAAAACCGCCCTCGGTGAAGACCATGTTCCAAACGCTGCCCAGCATAGCGGGACCGCGGGAAATAATGTTGGCAAACAGGATCATAGAGATACCGTTGCCGATACCGTGCTCATTGATGCGCTCGGCAAGCCACATGATCAGAGATGCACCTGCGCAGTAGCAAGCGATGATCACAGCCTGCGCGAAGATGCTGTCGTCGGAGAGATAAGACACACCATTATAACCGACCTTGAGCAGCTGCGTGTAACCGAAAGCGGTGATCAGAGCCAGAGCAATGGTAACAAAACGGGTGATCGATGCGATCTTTTTCTTACCCTCCTCGCCTTCTTTTGCCAGGCGCTCCAGGGGAGGCAGCGCGATGGTCAAAAGCTGCATGACGATAGAAGATGTGATATAGGGGGAAACGCTCAAAGCAAAGAGCGTACCGGTGCTGAATGCCTCACCGGACAGAAAGCTCATATACTCAAACAGAGTACCGGCGGTCTGCTGGCTGAAGGCCTGCATCATGGCAGAGTCAACGAAGGGGACGGGGATGTTGGAGCCCAGACGGTAAACCACAATGATCAGCAAGGTAAACAAAATCTTGCTCTTCAGCTCGGGCACCTTCCAAGCATTTTTCAGTGTTTGAAACATTTTCAAGCCACCTCAGTCTTTCCACCGGCTGCTTCGATCTTTTCTTTCGCAGTAGTAGAAAAGACTGCGGCTTTTACGGTTAATTTTTTAGTAAGTTCGCCGTTGCCGAGTACCTTTACGCCATCCATGGGCTTGCGGATGATCTTTGCCGCCATGAGCAGCTCCAGATCAACGACAGCACCATCCTCAAAGCGGTTAAGATCTTCAACGTTAACGATTGCGTAGTTTTTAGCAAACACCGCGTTGTTGAAACCACGCTTGGGGAGTTTTCTGTACAGGGGGATCTGACCACCCTCAAAGCCGGGGCGTACGCCACCGCCGCTACGGGCATTCTGACCCTTGTGTCCCTTACCTGCGGTCTTACCGTTACCGGAACCGGGGCCGCGACCACGACGCCAGTTTTCCTTTGCGGAGCCCGCTGCGGGAGAGAGTTCATGGAGTTTCATTGTTCATTTACCTCCTTATGCGTTCTCAACGGTCTCAACAGCAACCAGGTGAGAGATCACCTTGATCTTACCTGCCAGAACCGCGTCGTCCTTGTGGACAATGGAATCACCGATCTTGCGCAGACCCAGAGATGCGGCCGTAGCCTTCTGCTTGGGCAGAGCACCGATCAGGCTCTTCTTCAAAGTAACTTTTTTCATCTTGTCTGTCCTCCTCAATCTCAGAGCTGATCGACGGGGATGTCGCGCGTCTTAGCAACATCCTCAGCGGTACGGAGAGCAGCCAGACCTGCGATGGTAGCCTTGACAACGTTAGTGGGGTTGTTGGAGCGCAGGCACTTTGCACGGATATTGTGAATACCGGCAGCCTCAAGCACAGCCTTTACCTTACCACCGGCGATGACACCGGTACCTTGTGCAGCGGGCTTCAGGATGACCTTACCCGCGCCGAACACACCGATAACCTCGTGAGGGATGGTATTACCCTTCAGAGAAACGGTGATCATGTTTTTCTTTGCATCCTCGATTCCCTTGCGGATCGCCTCGGGAACCTCTGCAGCTTTGCCCAGACCAACGCCGACATGGCCGTTGCCGTCACCGACAACCATCAGTGCGGCAAAACGAGCGATACGACCGCCCTTTACAGTCTTGCAAACACGGTTGAGAGCAACCAGATTCTCAATGAGATCGTGCTCTTCAGGATTGATTTTGTTAATCATTTTTTCCTCCAAAATGTTCAATTATAACGATTGAACAGTGTACAAACCGGACTGAATACCCACAGGGGTAATCAGAACTTCAGGCCACCCTCGCGGGCACCATCAGCCAACTCCGATACACGTCCGTGATACAGATAACCGCCACGGTCAAATACGACCTCGGTGATATTCATTGCCAGAGCCTTCTCTGCAATGTCCTTGCCGACAGCTCTTGCAGCAACCTTGTTGCCGCCGTTACCATCGTAGTTCTTGCCGAAGGTAGAGGCGCTGACCAGCGTCTTACCTGCGACATCATCAATGATCTGTGCGCTGATGTTCGCGTTGGAACGATAAACGACCAGACGGGGGCACGCAGCGGTGCCGGAGATGTTCTTTCTGACTCTCTTATGTCTCTTAACGCGAGCCAGGTTCTTATCTTTTCTTGAAACCATCTTAAAGCAACGCTCCTTTCATTATTTGCCCTTACCGCCGGCCTTACCGGCCTTGCGGCGAATGACTTCATCAGAGTACTTAACGCCCTTACCATGATAAGGCTCAGGAGGACGCTTGGAACGAATGACAGCGGCGATCTGACCGACAGCCTGCTTGTCATACCCCTTCACGATGATCGTGTTGGGATCGGGAACCTCAAACTTGATGCCCTCGGGAGCCTCAATATTGATGGGGTGAGAGTGGCCGAGGTTGAGGACCAGATTCTTGCCCTGCAGAGCAACTCTGTAACCGACACCGACGATCTGCAGCGTCTTGGCATAACCGGTGGAGACACCGATGACCATATCAGCAAGCAGCGCGCGGGTCAGACCGTGCATTGCTCTGTTCTCGGGCTCATCGTCAGGACGGGTCACGGTCAGAACCGCGCCATCCAGAGCGATGGTCATATTTGCATTAAACTGCTGCGTCAGGGTACCCAGAGCACCCTTAACGGTTACGACGTTTGCGTCGCCGATTGTAACGGTAACACCTGCAGGAACCGTAATAGGCATTCTACCAATTCTTGACATTTCTGATTACCTCCTGCTTTCTTACCATACAAAGGCAAGGACTTCGCCGCCGACGTGCTGAGCACGTGCAGCCTTGTCCGTCATGATACCCTTGGAAGTGGAAACGATCGCAATACCGAGGCCGTTCATGACCTTGGGCATATCCTCGCAGGATGCGTAAATACGCAGACCGGGCTTGGAGATGCGGCGGATACCGCGAATGACCTTCTGCTTGTTAGCAAGGTACTTCAGAGTAACACGGATGGTGCCCTGCTTGCCGTCATCGATGACGGTGTAGCTCTTGACATAACCCTCTTTAACGAGGATTTCGGCAATAGCCTTCTTCATGTTGGATGCAGGAATGTCAACAGTCGCGTGCTTCGCATCGTTTGCGTTGCGGATTCTGGTGAGCATATCTGCAATTACGTCAGACATTTGCATAGTATTTTTTCTCCTTTATGCAAGTTAATATTTCTTGCTGCCGGCATGATCCGGCGGCATATCGGTGGTAAACCATCTCTGTCAACGTGAGAGGTTCCTTCCGATAGTTGGGAGTATTTTTTGCCCTTTGGGGGCAGGCGTCCCGGGATTACCAGGATGCCTTCTTTACACCGGGGATCTCGCCCTTATAAGCGAGGTTACGGAAACAAATGCGGCAGATGCCGAACTTGCGGAGGTAACCATGCGGACGGCCGCAGATCTTACAACGGTTGTAACGGCGAGTAGAGAACTTCTGCTCTGCCTGCTGCTTGAGAATCATTGCTTTCTTTGCCATGCTATCTGTACCTCCTTAAATTATTTGTTAGCGAAGGGTGCGCCCATCAGGGTCAGCAGCGCCTTAGCCTCTTCGTCGGTCTGTGCCGTGGTAACGAAACAGATGTCCATACCGCGAACCTTATCGACCTTGTCATACTCGACCTCGGGGAAGATCAACTGCTCGCGCAGACCCAGCGCATAGTTGCCGCGACCGTCGAAAGCATCGGGATTGATGCCCTTGAAGTCACGCAGTCTGGGGAGTGCGAAGTTGAACAGTCTGTCCACGAACTCATACATTCTCTCACCGCGCAGAGTGACCTTTGCACCGATCTTCATGCCCTCACGGAGCTTGAAGTTTGCAACGGACTTCTTAGCGTAGGTGGGAACTGCCTTCTGACCGGAGATCAGAGTCAGGTCTGCGATGACACTCTCGATGACCTTAGAGTTTTCCTTTGCATCACCTGCGCCGACGTTGATAACGATCTTGTCGAGCTTGGGGATCTGCATGCAGGACTTATAACCGAATTGCTTCATGAGAGCAGGAGCAATTTCGGCAGTATACATTTCCTTAATTCTTGCTGCCATTGTGTGCTACCTCCTCAATCAAAGCTTTGCGCCGCATTTTGCGCACAGGCGGGTGACGACTCTCTTCTTCTTGCCGTCCTTCTCCACATAGGAGACCTCTGCCTTGGTGCGAACACCCTTGTCGCACTTGGGGCAGTACAGAGCGACCTTAGATGCATAGATTGCACCCTCAGCGTCAACGATGCCGCCGGACTCACCCTGTCTACGGGGCTTCACGTGCTTGTGGATGATATTTACACCCTCAACAAGAACCTTGCCCTCCTCAGGAGAAACGGCGATAACCTTGTGGGTCTTGATCTTGCCGTTCTCGTCCTTCTTATCCTCGTACTTGCCTGTAAGCAGAACAACGGTATCGCCTGTTTTGATATGCATTTTAGCCATGTTCGTTACCTCCTTACAGTACTTCGGGAGCCAGGGACAGGATCTTCAAAAAGTCCTTGTCGCGGAGCTCTCTTGCGACCGGCCCAAAGATACGGGTACCCGTGGGGGTCTTATCTTCTTTAATAATAACTGCTGCGTTCTCGTCAAAGCGAATGGTAGAACCGTCCTCACGTTTCAGGCCCTTTACGCTTCTGACGACGACAGCTTTTACAACGGCGCCCTTCTTGACAACACCGCCGGGAGCAGCCTTCTTTACGCTGCAAACCACGACATCGCCGATATTTGCATATCTGCGACCGGAGCCGCCCAGTACACGAATGCACATCAGCTCCTTAGCACCGGTGTTATCGGCAACCTTCATCAGTGTCTGTTGCTGAATCACTTTAGCTTATCCTCCTATTCAATACGATATTGGCCGTATCTACTTATTTCGCCTTCTCGATGATCTCAACCAGTCTCCATCTCTTGGTCTTGGAGAGGGGTCTTGTTTCCATGACCTCTACCTTATCGCCAATGGAGCACTCATTGTTCTCATCATGAGCATGAACCTTGAGGGTTCTCTTGATGATCTTACCGTAAATGGGATGCTTGACGTTGTCCTCGATGGCGACGACGATGGTCTTGTCCATCTTGTTGCTGACAACCAGACCCACACGAGTTTTTCTGAGATTTCTTTCCTGTGTCATGACTCAATTCCTCCTTATGCGTTCTTCTGCTGAAGAATTGTCATCACGCGCGCGATGTCGCGCTTGACCTCAACAATTCTGTGGGGATTCTCAAGCTGGTTGATCGCGTGCTGGAAACGGAGGTTAAACAGCTCAGTCTTGAGCTCCTTGAGCTTCGCCGAAAGCTGCTCGGCGGTCAGTTCTCTGATTTCTTTTGCTTTCATCGCTGAATTAAACCTCCTCGCTCTTGGCAACGAACTTTGTCTTGATCGGGAGCTTGTGGCTTGCCAGACGCATTGCCTCGCGAGCAACGTCAACGCTGACACCGCTCATCTCGAACATAACGCGACCGGGCTTAACCACGGCTACCCAGTACTCGGGCGAACCCTTACCGGAACCCATACGAGTCTCGGCAGGCTTCTCAGTGATGGGCTTATCGGGGAAGATCTTGATCCAGACCTTACCGCCACGCTTGATATAACGAGTCATAGCAATACGGGCAGCCTCGATCTGGTTTGCAGTGATCCAAGCCGGCTCCAGTGCTACGAGGCCGTACTCACCGTTGGAAATGGTGTTACCGCGCAGCGCCTTACCCTTCAATCTACCGCGCTGTACGCGACGGTACTTAACTCTTTTCGGCATTAACATAATTACTTGCGACCTCCTTCTCTGGGAGTTCTGTCACCGCGGTTGCCGCCACGACGATCACCGTTACGGCGATCACCGCGCTGATCACGGTTACCATCTCTGCGGTCACGACGCTCGCCACGATTATCGCGGGGAGCTGCCACAGAGGTTCTGTTGACCTCATTGAGGATTTCGCCCTTATAGATCCAAACCTTAACGCCGATCTTACCGTAGGTGGTGTTAGCCTCCCAGAAACCGTAGTCAATATCAGCGCGCAGCGTCTGCAGCGGAATGGTACCCTCATGATAATGCTCGCTTCTTGCGATTTCCGCGCCGCCCAGACGACCGCTGCAGGAGATCTTGATACCCTTAGCGCCCAGTCTCATGGTGTTGCGGATCGCCATCTTCATAGCGCGGCGGAATGCGATGCGGCGCTCCAGCTGGCTGGCGATGTTCTCAGCGACGAGCTGAGCATCCAGATCAGGCTGGCGAATCTCAACGACGTTGAGAGCCACAGGCATACCGACCATCTTCTCGATGGCGTTCTTATACTTGTCGATCTCGGAGCCGCCGCGGCCGATAACCATACCGGGCTTTGCGCAGTTGACGAACACGCGAACGCGATGACCGTCTCTCTCGATCTCGATCTTGGAAATACCTGCTTCCTTGAGTTCATTCTTCAGGTACTTTCTGACGTTATAATCGGAAACCAGGGTGTCGCCGAAGACTTCATCCTTAGCGAACCATCTGGAACTCCAGTTTTTAATGACACCCACGCGAAGACCGTGGGGATTAACTTTCTGACCCATTGAAACCGTACCTCCTTTTCTTAGTCTCTTTCCTTGACCACGATGGTCACATGGCTGGTTCTCTTGAAGATTCTGTCTGCACTACCCTTTGCTCTGGGCATGATTCTCTTGAGCGTGGGACCCTCGTTGGCAAAGCACTCGGAGACGTACAGCTTGGAGGTATCCAAGACGTAGTTGTCCTTCTCAGCAGCGACCGTAGCGTTTGCCACAGCGCTACCCAGCAGCTTCACCAGCAGCTCAGAGGCTGCACGGGGCTTGTTCTTCAGAATAGCCATTGCCATATCGACGTCCTTGCCACGGATCAGGTCAAGAACGATCTTCACCTTGCGAGGAGAAATTCTGGCATATTTAAGATGTGCTCTTGCTTCCATATCATTCTCCTCCTATCAGTTACCGTTATTGGAAGTCTTGGTGCCTGCGTGACCCTTGAACGTACGGGTGGGAGCAAACTCACCAAGCTTATGACCGACCATATCCTCGGTAATATATACCGGAACGTGCTTCTTACCGTCATAGACGGCGATGGTGTGACCAACAAAGTCAGGGAATATGGTGGATGCGCGGGACCAGGTCTTCATGACCTTCTTTTCGCCCTTCTCGTTCATGGCACAAATGCGGTTGAAGAGTTTCTCCTCAACAAACGGTGCCTTTTTCAAGCTTCTGCTCATTTGATATTCCCTCCTTATTTAGCGTTTCTGCGTCTTACGATATACTTGTCGGTTCTTGCCTTCTTGCTGCGGGTCTTATAACCCAGAGCAGGCTTACCCCAAGGCGTTACAGGGTTGGGCAGACCCACAGGGGACTTACCCTCACCACCACCGTGCGGGTGATCGCAGGGGTTCATAACGGAACCGCGAACCGTAGGACGGATGCCCTTGTGTCTGGTCTTACCGGCCTTACCGACCTTGACGGTATCATGCTCGATGTTACCGACCTGACCGATGGATGCCTTGCACTCCAGACGGATATAGCGAACCTCACCGGAGGGGAGGCGAACCTGAGCCATGCCGTTGACCTCTTTGGAGATCAGCTGTGCAGCGGTACCCGCGGAGCGGACCAGCTGCGCACCCTTACCGGGGGTCAGCTCAATGTTGTAGATAAAGGTACCGACGGGGATGTTAGCCAGAGGCAAGGTGTTGCCGGGCTTAATGTCGGATTCAGCGCCGCAGTATACGGTATCGCCGGCGGTCAGGCCTTCGGGAGCTACGATATAGCTCTTCTTACCGGCCTCAGTCTCCAGCAGTGCGATATACGCGGTTCTGTTGGGGTCGTACTCGATACCGATGACCTTTGCGGGGGACTCATCCATGCGCTTGAAGTCGATCAGTCTGTACTTAACCTTGTTTCCGCCGCCTCTGTGGCGAACGGTGATGCGGCCGTAGCTGTTACGACCTGCGTGCTTCTTCTTAATGGTGAGCAGGCTCTTCTCGGGAGTGAACTTGGTAATTTCCTCGAAGGTAGGAACCGTCATATTTCTTCTGCCCGGAGTTGTAGGATTATACTTTCTGGTAGGCATTCTATATTTCCTCCTTCTCTTAGTTCAAGCCTTCGAAGAACTCAATGGTCTTGGAGTCAGCCTTCAGGGTGACGATTGCCTTCTTCCAAGCCCCGGTGTAACCGTAGTGAACACCGTATCTCTTCGGCTTTTTCTTCATGCTGATGGTGTTAACGCTTGCAACGCTTACCTTGAACATCTCCTCAACCGCTGCTGCGATCTCGGGCTTGGTTGCGTCGCGGCGAACCTTGAAGGTGTATTTCTTATCAGCCAGTCTGTCCATGCTTGCCTCGGTAATGACGGGGCTGATGATGATATCCTGTACCATTTTCATTATGCGAACACCTCCTGGATTTTTTCAACTGCTGCGCGAGAGACAATGAACTTGTCTGCATTCAGGATGTCGTAGACGTTGATGGTGTGAGCCAGCGCGGTCTTGGCACCGGGAATGTTGTCGCAGCTCTTGATCACCATAGCGTCGACCTCGGGGAGAACGATCAGGGGCTTGCGAGCGCCGCCCAGAGCATTGATCATGTTGACCATGTTCTTGGTCTTGTACTCAGCAGTCTTGATCTCGTCCACCACGATGAGGTTGCCCTCGGCGAGCTTGGTGGTCAGTGCGCTGTACAGAGCAACACGTCTCTGCTTTTTGTTCATCGACAGGCGATAATCTCTGGGCTTGGGGCCAAGAGCGACGCCGCCGTGTGTCCACTGAGGAGCGCGGGTAGAGCCCTGACGAGCACGACCGGTTCCCTTCTGTCTCCAGGGCTTTTTACCGCCGCCCGAAACCTCGGTGCGAGTCAGCGTGGACTGGGTGCCCTGTCTTTGATTCATCAGATAGGTTCTGACTGCGGCATGGAGAACAGCGCCGTTCACGTCTGCTGCGAAGATAACATCGGACAGAGTGATCTCACCGACTTCTTTGCCGGCCATATCCATAACTTTTACGATTGGCATTGTTTATTTCCCCCTTCCGCTTATGCTTTGACCGAGTCGCGGATGAACACGATGCCGTTCTTTGCACCGGGGATGGCGCCCTTGATGGCAAGGATGTTCTTTTCGCTGTCGATCTTCACGACTTTGAGATTGAGGATGGTGACCTGCTCATTACCGTACTGGCCTGCCATCTTCTTGTTCTTGTAAACGCGGGAAGGTGTGGAGTTTGCACCCATGGAACCGACCTCGCGGTGGATGGGACCGACACCGTGTGTAGCCATCAGCATATGATGGTTCCAACGCTTGATAACGCCCGTGTAGCCGTGGCCCTTTGTCGTACCGGTAACGTCGACCATGTCGCCTGCGGCGAAGGTATCGACAGATACGATGTCTCCTACGTTCAGTGCGGAGCAATCATCCAGACGGAACTCCTTCAGATACTTCTTGGGAGCAACACCCGCTTTTTCAAAATGACCCTTCTCGGGCTTGGTCAGATGCTTTTCCTTGACATCTGCAAAACCGAGCTGTACGGCATCGTAGCCGTCCTTTTCAGCAGTTTTCTTCTGTGCAACGACACAGGGGCCTGCTGCGACAATCGTTACCGGAATCACGCGTCCGGTTTCGTCGAAGACCTGCGTCATACCGATCTTCTTGCCGATAATACCCTTTTTCATTGTTTTTTCCTCCTGTAAATTATTGGTCGACACTTGCGTACAAGTCCGTATTGGTGCCGACATGACTTACAAAGTTACCGATCCCGTGCTCCGTGTGCTTGGCGGGCACGCTCGGCTGTTGTCTTTGTTTTGGTGCCTTGATCGCAACCAAGCCTGCTTGATGATTAAAGCTTGATCTCGATCTCGACGCCTGCGGGAAGTTCTACGCTCATGAGCGCATCGATCGCCTTCTGAGAGGGCTTGACGATGTCAATCAGTCTCTTGTGGGTGCGCAACTCAAACTGCTCACGGCTATCCTTATACTTATGAACCGCGCGGAGGATCGTGATGATCTCCTTATCGGTAGGAAGGGGGATAGGACCGGAGACGGTAGCACCGTTTCTCTTTGCTACATCGACGATTTTCTCAGCCGCGGTATCAATGAGCTTGTGGTCGTAGCTCTTCAGTCTGACTCTGATTTTTTCCTTTACTGCCATTGTTTTTGCCTCCTTTTTAGATTTGCCCGACATCGCCGTGCGCCGCAGCGCCATAGAACGGGGCGATATCGCGTTTTTTCAAATTGGGGCAAGTTCATAACACGCATCCGTGCGTTTCTTTTTGTCCCCATCAAAAGCGGAACCATGCGCACAAGCACTCAGCGCATATTCCGCGCGGGGGATGAAACGTCAGGACAAATCAGCGCGCACGCCGACCCGTCCCAAAGGACGCCTTGCTATGATCTGCCGCCCGATCAACGGACATACTCCACGAAAATTACCCGCCGTCGGCGGCAACCTCTCGTTTCATCGCACATCAAGCCCTACCATTATACACGAAAACCGGAAATTTTGCAATAGTTTTCGCAAAATTTCTTTCACGGCGTTTTCCAAGAAAATTAACCCGATTTTCATCGCGTTTATGGTTATTATGCACAAATCCCGAAAATGATGCAGGCGCAAGTGGATTCAGACGAGAAAAAAGTATGTTTTCCGAGTGCTTTTGGCATGATTTGCCGCTTTTGTTCAAAATATATTCACAATTCGGTTGTATAATATAACTTATGACAGTATGTTTTCTGAAAGGAACCTCCATGGAGGTCACGGTCACATTCATGAAACTCACCTCACATCGATCCATGCAGCTTGCCATCGCTCTTGCCATCGCCACACCATCACTGGCACTGCTGCGCACCGTCGCCTATTACCTCGATTTTGACGCCACAGTCGGCTATTTCGACTCCGCATTGCTTTCTACATTATTATATATCATCCCCTTGCTCCTTTGCATCGCGGGAATGGCGCTCGCTTATCTGAGATCCCCTTCACTGCCGAAAGAAAAGAAGTCCAAAAAGACGCCCGAGCAAAAAAGCGCCGACAAGCAGGCAATGAAAACGGAAAAGGATCGCCTCGCCGCCTTAAAGCGCGCGGGTGTGCCCCTCCCTCCCGAATCCATGCCATACCTTGAGCCCCCGCTCGATCGCAGCCGCACCCGTCTGCAATTGGTCACCGACATTCTTTGCGTCGCCGCATATTTTGTTGCTGCGCTGTTGGATTTCTTTTACGCTGCGGAGAGCAATAATATGTGGTATCTGGCGCGTACTGCTCTTGCACTATTTTCCATCTTCGCCTTTCTCTTCCCCACAAACGGTCATCGACTCTCCGGTCTGTCACGCACCGCCTACCTGATGCCGATCGCTTGGTGCGTTTTCGGTGTAGCCATGGACTATTTTGATTGGAATACGCCGATGAACGGTCCCACCAAGATCTACACCCAACTGGCGCTGTGTTTCGTCGCCCTCTATTTGAGCGCGCAAGCTCGTCTCACCATCGCCGACCTTGTCATCCGCCGCCGCAATGTCTTTGCCGTCCCCGCCGTAATTTTCGGTTTCAGCGGTGGCGTTGCCGGGTTGCTGACCTACCCCGCAGGGCTTATGCCGCGCACCGCCTTGGCACCTATCCTGATCTGCACCGCGCTCAGCCTGCACGCTGCCGTTGCCATTTATCCGATATTTCATGGGGATGTCGCCCGACTGGTCACGCCTCCCCCTGCCAAACTTCCCGATCTGCCCAAAAACAGTCCCGACAGCCCAGCCGCTCCCACCACACCTGAAAGGCAGGATCCGTGATGAACGTCAACATTCGCATTCAATGGTTTCATACCAAGATCACTGAGCTGGGCTACCCCAACGCCATGCGCCTTGCCGAGCGCTTTCAGATCTCTCACCGCCAAGCACAGCGCGACGTAGATCACCTCGCCAAGGTCCTTGGCGCCCCGCTGATCTACAGCAAGGAGCACAAAGGATACTATTACGCCGAGCCGTACACCCTTCCCGTCGTCTTTGCCACCGACAACGACCCGCTCGCTACCGTTCGCGATCCCGCGGCGGATGATCCGCGCCTTTACGGTGCCGAGAGCGGCATTTTCCAGATGCAGCTCCCCTACAGCGCCACCATTGAGCTTTGCAGCAAGCTCTCCGCTTTGGAGCTCAACAGCTATATCGTCAAAAAAGTCAAGGATCGCACCTACCTGTGCGAATTTCATCACGCCGAAAAATTCCTCACCGCACTGCTGGTTGCCGACGCCGATGTCAAGCTGCTCGAGCCAGAATGGCTGCGTGAAAGGCTGCTTGCTGCCGCGCGCAGAGTGTTGAAAAATAATGAGGAATAAAGAATGAAGAATAAGGACGTGGGGCGCTGCCCCACACCCCGCCAAAGGGGATTTTGAAAAAATCCCCTTTGGAAACCCAAAACCTTTTATCCTTTTTTGCTGATTTTTTAAGATTCTGTTCTATCCAAGCGGAGCGATATGCCATGTGGGGCTCTTACCCACAAGCTTGCAAAAAATTATTTTCGTGCTGGAACAGGGCGTTGGAAACACTATTTCCTACAAGTTCAGCGTTTCTATCACACAAAGGAATAACAAGCGAAACGTACGCATTAACAGCTTTAGCCCCACACGTGCAGAACACGCACACCCCAGGGGATCTGCAAAGGGGCTCGGAGCCCCCTTGTACGCCTTTTCTTCGGTTCACTTCTTTGTGACGCGCCAAAGAAGTGAACAAAAGGCTTTTGCACTCAGAGCGCTTTGTCCACTCTCCCCCCCCAAAAAACTTTTTTCAAAATTCTCCAACTTTTTTTCAAAAACCCCTTGACAAATCCACAATTATCGTGTATAATATACCCCGTTATCCAAAGACAGCAGGTTTCCGTAAAAGCGTGCCGCTCTCCTGCCGAGGAAGACGTCAATTTAACCCAACGGGTGTACTACGTCCTTTCTTCGCGCAGAGCTTTGGCACTGACGGAGAAAGTTTTCTTTTTTCTTTAGTTTTTTCAGTTCACGATTGGGAGGTGAAACCAAATGCCCAGCAATTCTATTCTCGAACAGAAGAAGCAGATCGTCGCTGATCTGGCAGAGTCCATCAAGAACTCCGCTGCAGGTGTCCTGGTCAACTATCAGGGTATCACCGTGGAGAATGACACCAAGATGCGTAAGGCTCTTCGTGAGGCAGGCGTCAAGTATGTCGTTATGAAGAATTCTCTGACCGGCAGAGCGTGCGAGATGAACGGCATGACCGACATGAAGAACTACCTGACCGGTATGACGGCTCTGGCTATCGGTACCGCTGACGACCCCATCGCTCCCGCGAAGGTCATCAAGGAGTACGCAGAGAAGATCGAGTCCTTCAAGATCGTCGCAGGTTATCTGGACGGCGCTGTTGTAGACGCTGCTACCATCGAGGCTCTTGCTGACATCCCCTCGAGAGAGGTTCTTATTGCCAAGCTGCTTGGCAGCATCCGTTCCCCCTTGTACAACTTTGCATATGCATTGCAGGCTGTTATCGATAAGGGTGGCGAGGCTGCTCCCGCCGCTGAGGAGGCTCCCGCTGCGGAGGCTCCCGCCGAGGCGTAAAACAAACCATCGCGCCGCATAGCGCGAAACCATTCAATGTGCGACCGCACAAATTCAAAACATCCTACTATATTGGAGGTATTCTAAAATGGAAAAGATCAACAATATTATTGAAGAAATCAAGTCTCTGACCATTCTTGAGCTCTCTGAGCTGGTCAAGGCTGTTGAGGCTGAGTTCGGCGTATCTGCCGCTGCTCCCGTTGGCGTTGTTGCTGCTGCAGGTGCAGCTGCTCCCGCTGCTGAAGAGAAGACCGAGTTCGACGTTATCCTGGCTTCCTTTGGTTCCAACAAGCTGGGCGTTATCAAGGTTGTCCGCGAGGTTACGGGTCTTGGTCTGAAGGACGCAAAGGACCTGGTCGAGGGTTGCCCCAAGGCACTCAAGGAAGGCGTTTCCAAGGACGAGGCAGAGCAGCTCAAGGCTACTCTTACCGAGGCCGGCGCTACCGTCGAGATCAAATAATTTACATCGGTACGATGTATTTCCCGCTGTATATAGTGATAACAGCAAAAAGGGATTGCTCCATGTGGGCAATCCCTTTTGCTTTTACAATTAAATATCAAATAAGCGGGTCATCCACGCTTTTTTCATGATGGTGTCGTGAGCTCCTGAAAAACCGCCTCGGGATAGACTGCGCGCAGTGCCGATATCGCGCCCTCCATATCCTTGACGCCGTAAAGCTCCACCGCATCATACGAGCCTGAGATCAATTCCGGGTCGATCGTCTCGCCTTTTCGATCTCGCAGCACGATATGTCCCATAACGCGAAAATCCGCGCGCGTCGTTCCGCCCGTCACGTTTCCGCTATGCCGACGGTATTGCACGCGATTGATCTCCGTCACAGTGGCAAATGCGCGAACCATACGACTTCGACTGCGATTGACGCGGATGCCGTGAGGGTAGTATTTTCTTATGTATTGCACCGCATGCAGCTCTCCGTTTTGCAGCGTGAATTCCTTGGGGTTTTGCAACACGTCCATCACCGTCCAGCCGATCATGAAAATAGCCAACCAGACGAAGATACTCTCCTCAATGCTGCTTCCCGACAAGGTTATCATAACAACATACAGAACGACAATTCCACCCCGCCAAAGCAGAGCTTTCCCAAAGTCGGCGCTTTTGATATATAACCATCGATCCAATTGAAATTTCATTTGCATCTCCTTTTTGTTTACATCTCACAGCCCCAGCAGTGCAAACAACGGCACCAGCGCAATCGGCACGAACACCGCGGGAACGTGGTTGAGCACCTTGATCTTGAGCAAGCCGAGCAGCTTGAGCCCCAAGCCAAAGATCAGAATCGACCCGACCACTGACATCGTCATGATCACGTCGTCAGTCAAAAGTGGCGCCAGCCATTGTGCCGCCAAAGCGATGCTGCCCTGATAGACCAGCACCAGTGCCGCAGAGAGCGTGACTCCCGCGCCCATGCTGTAGGCAAACACCCCCGCAAACACCGTATCAAGCACCGTTTTAGCATAAAGCAGCGAATGATCGCCCATCAGGCCGCCCTCCAGCGCACCAACGATCGCCATGGAGCCCACGCAAAACAGCAGGCTCGCCGTCACAAATCCCTTGGCGATGCCGCCTTCTTTGCCGCCGACCTTACGCTCGACCCATGCGCCAAAGCGGTCAAAGCGCCCCTCAAGATCCAGTAACGTCCCCACCACGGTCCCCAGCAGCATAGAGAAAATAATAACCAGCGTCTTTTCGCCCGAGAGCGTCAGCGTCGGCAGCGCCCCCGTAATGGCGTCGTTCATCGCGCCCTTAAGCATCCCGCCGATGCCGATCATGACCACGCAAAGTGCCAGTGCCTTGGAGATGGCATCGGTCATCGACTCGCGTCCCGCCGTCATATCCGTTCCCGTATTTTTTTGCGGACGTGCCATGCGCTGCGACAGCTTTCGGGAGATCCATCCCGCCAACATCCCGACGAGCGAGCCTCCAACCACCCCAACCGCATTGACAAGCGACCCCCAAAGTGCCCATTGTTCCATGAAAAAACCAGCCTTTCCAAACCATTCGATAGAAGGGGAAACCGCGCAACGGCAGTTCCCCCTTGTTTTAGTTTTGCGTCAAGATCAGAACGCGATATAATTTTCGATATACGTCTTCAGCTCGGAGATCGGCATACGGATCTGCTGCATGGTATCGCGGTCGCGAACCGTCACGCAGTTATCCGCCTCAATGCCCTTTTCCGCGTCACCCACGGTGTCAAAGTCGACCGTGATGCAAAGGGGCGTACCGATTTCGTCCTCACGGCGGTATCTCTTACCGATCGAACCGGTCTCATCGTAATCCACCATGAAATATTTGGACAGCTCATCGTAGATCTCGCCCGCCTTGTCGCCAAGCTTTTTGGACAGCGGCAGCACAGCGACCTTATAAGGTGCCAGCGCAGGATGCAGATGCAGCACAGTACGAACGTCGTTCTTCTCGGCGTCGATAACCTCCTCGTCATAAGCATCAACCAGGAATGCCAGTGCCACGCGATCCGCGCCCAGCGAAGGCTCTACAACGTAAGGAATGTAGTGCTCATTGGTCTCGGGATCGAAATAGGTCATATCCTTGCCGCTGTGCTGTGCGTGCTGACCGAGGTCGTAGTCGGTACGGTCGGCAACGCCCCACAGCTCGCCCCAGCCAAACGGGAACAGGAACTCAAAGTCGGTCGTCGCCTTGGAATAGAAACAAAGCTCCTCGGGATCATGGTCGCGCAGACGCAGATTCTCATCTCTCATGCCCAGATCCAGCAGCCACTTGTGGCAGTAATCCTTCCAATAAGCGAACCACTCCAAATCCGTGCCGGGCTTGCAGAAAAACTCCAGCTCCATCTGCTCAAATTCGCGGGTACGGAAGGTAAAATTACCGGGCGTGATCTCATTGCGGAAGGATTTACCGATCTGGCAAACACCGAAGGGCAGCTTTCTGCGAGCAGAGCGCTGCACCGAGTTGAAATCCACAAAAATACCCTGTGCGGTCTCGGGACGCAGATATACCGTCGAGGTTGAATCCTCGGTAACGCCAATAAAGGTCTTGAACATCAGATTGAACTTCTTGATGTCGGTAAACTCCTTACCGCCGCAATCGGGACAGCAGATGTCCTTCTCCTTGATAAAGGCCGCCATCTCCTCAAAGCTCCAGCCTGCGGGGTTGTCATTCGTCCCGTTCTGGAAAGCATACTCCTCGATCAGCTTATCTGCGCGGTGGCGTGCCTTGCAGCTCTTGCAGTCCATCAGAGGGTCAGAAAACCCGCCCACGTGACCCGAGGCAACCCACGCCTGCGGATTCATGATGATCGCGCTGTCAAGACCGACGTTATAACGGCTCTCCTGCACAAACTTTTTCCACCATGCTTTTTTAACGTTATTCTTAAACTCCACACCCAGAGGGCCGTAGTCCCAGGAGTTGGCAAGGCCACCATAGATCTCCGAGCCGGGGAAGATAAAGCCGCGATTCTTACAAAGCGCGACGATTTTGTCCATAGTTTTTTCCGAATTGTTCATTGTTTGATCCATCCTTTCGATGAAGACTTTCGATGAAAGCGATATTTTTTACACGATAAGTTTTCAGTTTCTAATTGTACCACATTTTCACCCCGTTGTCAAGTATTATCTGCAATTTTCGGCGAAAAGTGGCGCAGGCAGTCCGTGATGAAATCAAAATTCCGTAAAAACTGCGCATCCACCGCAGTGCCCATCCGTTATCACAAGTTCAAATGCCCGACTGCCTTCTCCGAAGGGGAAAATGAGAATGGTATGAGTTTACAAGACTGTTAAGTACAGCGAAGAGGAATACGAAAAGAACAAGCAGAGCACCAAACGGCGTACACAATCCGCGACGAATGGGAAAGCCATTCACGTCGCCGGTATGGTGCAGCAGCTTGGTGCTCCTTTTTGATTTTCTTATGGTTTTATTTCCCGGGGATGACGGGAACCTCGGGAGTTGTCTCGCCGCCATCGGGTGCGACAAGTGCCAGATGTTGATAACCGACGTAGTATTCGTTTCCGCCGATGAGCACTCTTGCCCATGCGCTGTCGGGAGAAATGGCAATGCACTGCACCGCGTCGCCGTAGTGCAGACCCTCAAGGACGGTATAGGGAACCTTTGCCGCCTCGATCATGCTGGGATAATAACGGATCCACAGCGAGGACGCCGTCACGTACATGGTCTGAGGAGCTGCCAGCTCGGTATAACCCTCGCCGGAAATATCATCCGTCGTCAAAAATTCGGAGAAGGCATAGTAGGTCACGCCGTTGTACTCCACCCGGCTCCAAGTGTTGTTGAGTGCCACACGCTCCATCGCGACGCCAAAGCCAACCTTCAGCTTGATCTCACCGTCCATACCGGGCGCGGAGCGCAAGTTCAGTGCGCTTTCAGCAACGACGTAAACCGTCTCGGGGGTGTCCAGTGTCACAAAATCGGAAGTGTCGGGCGTGACGGGATCATCATCGCCGGGGACAGGATCGACCACGGGGTCATCGCCCGGCAGCTCGATCGACGCATCGTAAAGAGCAAGGCAATTGGACGCGACGAAATACTCGCTCTCCTGATAGGTGATTTTACTCCATTCTTCACTCACCTTGGTGCGGGTGGCTCTCTGCCCATAACGCAGAATGCCCACCACGTTATCCACACTCACCTCGGGCGCGGAGCGCAGGTCGACAGTCACCGTCGCATAAACTTCCTCGCTCACCTCGGTCATGCCGGCCTCGGGATCGGCAGGGGGCGTGACATCGGGCGTCTGCTCGGGGGGCTGCTCGGGGGTCTGGTCAGGATCGGGATCGGTGGTGTCAGGGGGAGTTTGCTCTCCGTTCCCTTCCGGATTATTTTGCTCGGTCTGTTGACCGTCATTGTCTTTTTCTTTATCGTCCTCACCGTCGCGGGAGCAAGCCGCCATGGATGCCACGACCAAGAGTGCCAGCGCAAACGCAAGAATTTTTTTCAACATCTTTTTTTACCTCCGTGTTTTTGCTGTTTAGGCTTATGTATGAATTTCGCGTGTGTCACGCTACTTTATATTGTATGCGGATATATTGACAGTACCTATATTATAGCATAAGCCCGCAGCCTTGTCAAGACATCTTCCGCGGTTCTTAAAATTTTTTTATCGCCCGCATTTTCCCTCTTTCGTCCGAAAAAACCATTTTGCGGTACGGCGGTCGCTTTCCCGACCCCTGACGACAAAGCGCCCTCCGAATCCTCGGAGGGCGACAGTGTGATTTGCTCGTTTGATGTCTTTGCTTGTGCGTTAATTATTTAACTGCAAGCAGAGGCTCAGAGAGGTGCCAGTGGTTGACACCGGGGTACTGCATCTGGTAACCCATATCCTTCCACAGCTTGCCGGAGTCACCGTCGAACTCGGGGTTAACGATGTCAACAGAGCAGAAGGTTGCAGAGATGTTGCCGGCCTCAAGGTCTGCCATGGTGAAGGGCAGATCAGCCCACGGAATAGCAACCTCAAGAACATAGTAGTACTGGTTCTCGTCCCACTTCAGAGCGTATTCCCACTCACCGGATGCAGTCTTCTCGACAGGAGAAGTCTGGGTGTTGTCAGGGAAATAAGCGATCTGAGGATTGTTCTCACCGGGCTTCTCGCCGCCTACACCTGCGTTCCACATCAGACCGCAAGCAGGAGCGCTGCTCATAGAGCCGCTAGCCAGCCAATCAGCTGCCTTACCGGTGTTTACGAACCACAGCAAAGAACCGTCGCCCGTGTAGGACTTTACATAGTCAACAGCGCTGAAGTTCCAGTTCAGGTCGCAGCGCCACTCAACGATGTACAGGTTGTTCTCATCATACATGAAGTAGAAGCTGACGTCGGTCTCGGCACCGGCGGTCAGAGCGGTATCACCGACAACACTTGCACCGTCGACACTGCCGCGTCCTGCAGCATTCCACTCATCGCACTGCTCCTTGGTCAGAGTCATGGGCGAGCACTTATCCAGCGCGTCGGTATCGAACTCACCATCAAGAGTGATGGTAGCCTTTGCGACGCTGATGGTGGGCAGGCCGGCCAGAGTGGTCTTATACTCCTCAAGAGCCTTTGCAGCCGCAAGAGCGGTCTCATACTTCTTGATCAGGTTCTTAACAGCGGTCAGGATTTCCTTGTTGTCAGCACCGACAACAGCCTTTGCGTCCTTATTCAGATCGCCGTATGCGCCGTTGGCAGCGTCATACTTTGCCTGTACATCTGCATAGTTGTCAGCATCGACAGCCGTAATAGCCTCCAGAGCCTTGATCTGCTCGATAACGGGAGCAGCAGCCTCTTCAGCAGCCTTCTTTGCAGCCTCGACCTCGGGGTCTACAGCACCGCAGACGGAGCAAACGCCGTCCTTGTCGTAGTCATGTGCAGCCAGCTCGCCGTATTCCTCGCCGCAATCCGCACATACAGCCTTTGCCTGGCAGGTAGCCTCGCCACCTGCGTGAGTATGGGGCTCGTCACCGGAGGGATCGGGGGTACCATCGCCATCCTGATTCTGCTCCTCACCGGGTTGCTCGTCGTCGCCGCAAGCGGTCAGGGCAAAGCAGGTAATCAGCATTGCCAGCGCCAGCAGCAGTACAAGAAACTTTTTCATGTTCATGTTCTCCTTTTATGTATTGCATTTTCTCTCATCGCGCATCGTAACGCGACCCCGTGCGGTGCAAATCAAACCGCTCGGTGTTGTATACATATTATATACCATTCGACGCAAAATGTCAACAGAAAGTTGAGGTTTTTTTCAAAATTTCCTAAATTTTAAGAAAAATGCATGCCTTCGTCACACCAAATCCACCTCGCCTCGCAGCGCTCAGATTGTGTGCGTCGTTCGTGTGCTTACCACGTTTCCACGCAGCGCTTGACGGTCATGATCATCTGCGGATCGATTGGCTCGTCAAAATCGCAGAAGGCGTTATCCGCCACCGGTTTGTGACACAGCACCCGATACCACAGCAGTCCCATCGCATACCGACCAAGCCCCAAAGAGGCGTGGAAAGTATCGCGGTGCAAGGGTCCCACCCCCGCCGCCGCCAGCCTGCCCAGCAGCTCGCCCGAAGGAATGATGCCGTCCGCATCGACCTGCGTTGCGATCTGCGCATATGCCTTCGTGACATCGGCAAGCATATCTGCCGCCCGCGCATAACCCGCAACGCGGAGCAAGCGTTCACTCCCCTCCTCATATGCCCACGTCTGGTGCAAAAAGAGCCGCGCCGAAGGCACACGCTCGCGGATATACGCCGCCAGCCTGCCGACGTACGGCTGATAGGTCGCCGCATCAAAGCTGAAATGACTCGCCTGCTGCAGCGTGACAACGTCCCAAGGGCGATTGTCCAGCGCCTCGGCAAGCGAGACGGCAAAGTGGGTCAGCTGCCCATTATATTGCAGCTCGTACGCCCGTCCGCCCGTCAGCATATTTTGGTAATGCCTCTCTAACGAGCAGCCGCCGATATACAGATTCGCCACCGCAAGATCGACCTCTCCCGCCCTTGCAATACCGTGCAAATACCGCGTGGCATCCTCCGAAAAGCTGTTTCCAATGGCTAAAATGTTCATAACATCCTCCCCTCTCCGCTCGCCGCCGTATAACGCATAAACATCGGCGTTTCGTATTATTTATTATTATAACGGAATTTCGCCCGCTTGTCAACCCTTATCTGCCGAACAGCAATCAGCTCCTTGTCCTTCCGAATGAGAGCGCACAGCTCGTAGAAATATGTTGCTCATGGAAGTCCCGCTCGTTCCAATAGAAGTAGTGAACAAAAAGAGAAGGCATGCGTGCACGCCTTCTCTTTTTGTCGAGTTCACCAACAGAATCAAACCCCAAGCAAATTTGATCTTCTTTTATTTTCCCGCTTTGTATATTCAAAATTATATAGATTAGTAATAATGATGTGTTTCAGTGAATTTGAGCACTCCCCAAGCTCCCCTTCCCGATTTACGCGAAGGGTATATGGGCTTTCAACTTAATTATAGCACCTTCTGCCAGATCTGATATCTTCTGCTCCTGCTCTCGTTTTCCGTCTCACGGATGAGCCGGAAGCCCTTCCTCTCGTAAAGAGACAGAAGCGAGCGATAATATTCTTTGTCGAGCTCCATCCATTCCTTCGGATAAATCTCGACGTGGGTGTAACCGCACACTCTCGCTTCTTCCAGCGCGTAATCCAGCAATTTTTCTTCAATACCGCAGTCCTTGAAGTTGTTCGCCACCATGATCTCGACAATCGACATGATCTTCGATCCCTCGGGCGCGCTCGGAATGGCACGTTCCTCATCGGGGATGCCGATATGACAGTATTTTTCCTTCTGAGCATAGTTGCAATAGCCGTAAATGTTGTTGCCATAGGACGCGGTGCATCCGCGCATAACGCCGCCGCCAACGAGACGCTCGACAAGCTGCTTCTCAATCAGACAGACTTCTTCCGAGGTATTGTCGGGATAGCGCGGTCTTTGCAGTGCTTCCGTGATCGCATCACCCACATCCTCCATATTCCACGCCAAGCCGAAATTGCGGTAATTATCCCGATTTATATATCTGGCGCAAAACTGATAATACGCGAGCCACTCATGGCGAAATAGTCGGGAACAGCCAATGACCTCGTCAACGATCCGCTTTTTGATCGGCTTGGCAGCAGGGTGCTCCAGCTCGCGATCGGTCGCAAAGCAATCCAAAAGGCAAAAAACACCGGGTCTGACACGGTTCACCTCTGAAAGTCTGTCATACAGAGGCGAATTGTATGTAACGTCCTTCGGCAAAGCATCATAGGCTTTTGCCGCATCGTATGCGCTGGCAAGCGAGGTTGTAAAGCCCTCGGTGTCCCCCTCCGAAAGGCAAAGATACGCGAATTTTATGTGCAGCTCGATACGCATGTTCAGGCTGTCGTGGGTGGTATCGGTCAGCATATCATCCAGAAGTGCGTATGCTGCTGTGAGCGACTCGCGCGTGTTATATTCAAGCAGAATATCGTATAGGGCCTTGACGCCGGTCAGTATCGTTTCCTGCTGATGGATGATCTTATCCTCGCCCTCGCGGAAGGAGTCAATCAGCTTGCTTCTTTTTTCGGCATCGCGGCAGTTGTACGCCATTTCCACGGCATCGCCCCGCTTACCCTTCGCATAATAGGTTTTCGCAAGAAAAACGATGTAATCATCGTTTTCGGGATACTTTTTGTGAAGATCGGAAAAGTGTTCCTCCGCCCAGCATAGATAAGAGCCTCGCTCGGCGTGCAGTGCGGGATGGTCACCCTCCGTGCCGATGTCATATTCCTCGCAAGCGCGGCGGTAGAGAAATATCTCATCGTCGGGGTTTGCATTCAGCGCGTCCGCGCAGGCTAATAGTGCGATCTTATGCCCGAAAATGGTCGCTCGACGATATTCCGCTTCAAACTCCGCCCGACGGTCGCCGCCAAGGAGCTGATCAACGCTGATCTCAAGCAAGCGCGAAAGCGGTAAAAGCAGATTGATATCGGGCATGGTTTGTCCTGTTTCCCATTTCGATATCGCTTGTGGGGAGACGTGAAGCTCCAATGCGAGAGTGTCCTGGGTGTACCCCTTGTGCAGACGGCGCCTACGGATAATTTCGCCGATACGCTTTTCGTTTCTTTGCATGGAAATTCTCCTTTGTTTTTTCTGGTTGTATTATATCACACTCCAACCAAAAATGCAAGTAACCTTTCGGAGATGCGCGGGCAACCGTGGGTTGAGTAGGGAGTGACAGAATATTAAGTATATATTATGGCTAAATTAAGAACATACGAATATTTCCGGGTGTCGAAGGGCTGACAACCTGTATTAAGATATTTATCCTCGCACAGCTCGGTGAAATATGTTGCTCATGGAAGTCCCGCTCGTTCCAATAGAAACAGTGAACAAAAAGAGAAGATACGCACCGCGTACCTTTTCTTTTTTTTGGCTCCCCCGGCGAGCTTGCTCGCATCTGGGCATCGAAGGTGTGACAACCTGTATTAACCCAACTGCCCTCGCTTTGCTCCGTCAGTTGCGCAAGTTTGCCTTGCGGTCAAAGACCGCATCGCTTACAGCGAACGCAAACGTCGCGGTCAGCCGCGCTGCGCGCTGCTGACTGTTGCACTTGGAAGTCACCGGTTCGTCCCAATAGAAGTAGTGAACAAAAAGAAAAGATACGCGCTGCGTATCTTTTCTTTTTGTTGGCTCCCCCTGCTGGGCTCGAACCAGCGACAACCTGATTAACAGTCAGGTGCTCATACCGACTGAGCTAAGGAGGAATATGAGCTCCGCAGTTTGCTTGATCCTGCAAACTGTAGAGGTATATAAAACTTCCTCAGTCTTATGACCATAGAAAATCGAACAAAGGAAGTGAAGTAGACGAAACTCAAGAAATCAATGTGTGCTCGAACCAAAGCTTTCGCTTTGTTTGAAGTTCAAGCCCTCGGTCTATTAGTATCAG
>JAFTJZ010000084.1 GCA_017456145.1 Clostridia bacterium | reverse complement strand
GCTCAAAAAATCCAAGCAGATATTTTCACCCAAGTATCCCTCAGGGATCAGATCTATTGATCCACACTCTAAATTCTTCCGGGATATCTTCTACCTTTGTAATATCGATTTTGTATGTTAGTATTTTGTGGGAAGGTAGGGTTAAGCGCGATAATAACACAATAAAAATTGAGGACTCCCGCTTTTGCCGGAAGTCCTCTTTTATTATTTTGTTATTGCTTTCTCATCGGTACCAGCTCGACGAGTACGCCGTAGTGGTCGGAAACATAGCCGCCGTAGTCATCGTCGATGATCTTGGCATAAAACGGCATCAGGTCAACGCTGTGGAAACAGTAGTCGATGCGACTGCCGCTGTTCTGGTAAAGATGGCAGGAATAGTTCACCTTGCTCTCATCCAACCATGCGCTCTTCTGTCCGTCTCGCAGACCCGCTTTGGTCAGCGACTTATACGGCACGCTGTCCTGCAGCATATTGAAATCCCCGGTCATGATCACGGGATAATGCGACAGCTCATAATCCAGATATTCCAACAGCACGGCAAGCTGCTCTGCACGGACGCTGTCCGTGGAATGGTCAAGGTGGGTATTGCAGACAAAAATCTGCTCGCCCGACCGATTGTCCTTGAGTAGCGCCCACGTACAGATACGATTACATAAGGCATCGTCCACCTTGCCGATGATATCCGGGGTCTTGTCGTACAGCCAGAAGGTGCCGCTGTCGATCTCGGTAAAGCGGTCGGTGCGATAAAGAATGTAGTTCGCCTCATCCCCTGCCGCTCCCGTACCGTCGCGGAAAACGCCAATTCTGGTATATTCCTCCGAGAAAAATTCATCCAGATATTGCGTCCACAGCGGAGTCGCCTCCTGTGTACCGATGATATCGGGGTCATAATCCTCTACCAAGGCTAAGAACCGCTCACTCCGCTCGGCAACACTGTTGCCGCCTTCATCATCTCGGTAGCGCAAATTTTGCGTCAGCACAGTGATCTTTTGTTCATACACCGTCGAGGTTGAGGCAATGCGTGAAATTGTCTCCTCATCCAGGAGCAACCGTCCCTCACTGTCAAGTGCGCCTGCGGAAATACAATTGTCCACGAACGCCTCGGCAATGCAATACAGAGCAGCCGGGTCCTTGGCGGCAAAGATAAGTTTTTCCCCTTGAATGGTGATGGGAGAGGTAATGCTCGCCGCGTCAAAGCGGTTGCAATAGCCGACAACGATCTCCTTGGCAACCGCCTCGGTACGCTCGCTGGTAATCCCCACCTTGACCCCCGTCATTTCCCGAATGGCACTCTGCAGGATGGATGACGCACGGTCTATATACAGGTCATAGGCCTGCGGAAAGACAATGACGTATTCCTCATCGATCACCAAGCCCTGTGGCTCGGAGGGAGGAGACGGCTCCTGCTCGCCGACAGGCGGAGTCTCATTGGAACCACAGCCCACAGACAAAAGTAACGCTGCCACCACCAAAAGCCAAGCGATCCATCGTTTTACCATGTCAAGCCCTTCTCCTTTGCCTCTTTTGCCATGCGGAAGAAGTTATAGGGATCGATCAGCTCGAAGTTTGCCTCGGGTCTTGCCGCCTTGAGCGCCTCCATCAAGCGATCGTGGTCGGTCGGGGAGACCAGAATGGTGCGGAAGATGTGGAATTTCTTCTCCTTGGGGAAGTGATCGACATAGCGCAGCATCAGATCGACGCACCGATCCACGTTGATATGCTCCGCACCTGCGTCGCAAGTCTCGCGCATATAAACGGCATTGCCGACGACGGTCGTCTCCACGGGGCCGTTGTTCATGCTGGCGCCAATGATGTATTTTGAGAAATCCTCCATCTCCTGCTTGGTCGTGGGCTGATGACCGTCGATGATAAAGCCGATGACTTCAATATCAAAGCGATCGAAATACTTCTTGTTATGTCTGTCATTGACCTCGTGACCATCGGGCAGCCCGGAGAAGGGGCGGGGCTCGTAAAGCAGACGGGGGTTATTATAGCCTGCACCGCTGTCGCCCGCCTCAAAGTAGTCATTCTTGGTGTAGTTCTTATAGATAAAGTCAAACGCCATGGGGATGCGGTCGGACAGATTGGGATTAAAGCACCACATCAAAGGATTTTTGCCCAGCGCGGGATCCTTGTACCAACGCGGGATGTGCTTGGCTGTCCACGCACCTGCGTCGTAGTCACCGACGTAGAACAGGACGTAGGTCTTGCTCGGGTCAAACTCCATCTTCTCGGCAGGACGCGGGTTGTGATACTTCTCGTCCAGCGGGAACTGGGTAAAGACAGAGGCATTTGCCAGACCGCAATATCCTGCGGCATCGGCATCCTTAACGAAGTTGTAGCAGGAGAGCACCTCGGTAAATCTCCACTCGCTCTCCACGCCGCCGTGCTTGCCCTTGTTACCGGAATCCGTATACTTAATGTGCCACGGAATAAAGCCGCAGACGGTGGTCATCTCCTGCCCGTCGGTCTTTTTGTACTGGCGCATAAAGACCTCCTGCATGATAGCAAAGTCTGCGCCAAGCGGCTGGTCGGGATCATCCCAAGGTGTTTCATCATCCCAGCAGGTAACGTCAAAAACGAAAGCCCCCTTGGTGATGGCGTAGTCGTGGTTAGGTACGAAGGCGTTGCCGAGATCGGGATAATAGGGCTCCTCGCGACGAGAGCCGCCGCCGTCCGCCGTATAAACCAGAAGCGTGGGATTGGTCTTGCCCATGTACTTCTCCAACGCCCAGACGTAAGCATCACACTTGGCCGAGCCGGTAGAGGGGCGGTCCGTGTCGGGAACGGTTCCCTTACCCGTAAACTTGCCAACCAGATTCAGCTTGATCTCGGCACCCGTCGCTGCGGTTACACGGGAGAAAATGCTGTTCTCGGCGGTGTCGTAGCGCACGGGCAGATAGCCGTCCACACCGCAGGCGGTGGTAGCGACATTCATGGTCGCGGGCACAGCCCACTCCCAAGCGGCCAGACCACACGCGCGAATAAAGTCGCCGTAATGGCTTAAAAATTCATCAAAGGTGCCAATCTCCTTTTGCTCCATGCCGTGCATGAAGTTGCCTTCTTTGGTCATGTAGTCCAGCCAGAAATCATCTGACGGCTGCCAGAACAGATAGATCTCGGGAAAATCGCGGTTTTTCAATCCCTGCACTGCAACGATCAGCTTGAGCATATCGTAGCGCAGCACCGTGTTGCCCTCGCACTCGGCGAGAACCTTTTCGACGTTCAAGGTGTATAATGTTTTTTTCATCCTGTCGTCCCCTTTCTCGGAGAAAAATTCCGCCCGTCACACGTGGGCGAGCGTCTTGACAACATTATACAAGAGCGCGGGAGAAATGTCAAGACCTATGAGAAAATTTGAAAAAAAATTTGCCGCCCCGCAGATTTTCAAATACGGGCGGCAGCAGCATTTACTATACAATTCATCTTGATACCACGATTCTGGATTTTCATAAATATATTTACTGTGTTTCTCATAGTCATCACGATCCCGAATTACATGAACATTAAATCGATCCTGCCAAATAGAATGTTCCTTGCAATCCTCAAAAGTACAGAATCGGCAAAAGACAGAACTTTTGCCGATTCGTACAATATTCTTTATTCTTCCTCTGCGACAACGCAAAGACCCAACTCCTCCAGCGCCTTGGGATCAGGCTCGGAGGGTGCCTTGGTCATCAGCTCGGAGGCGTTCTGCACCTTCGGGAAGGCAATAACGTCGCGGATATCCTCAAGACCGAGCAAGAGGGTCACCAGACGGTCAAAGCCAAAGGCAAGACCACCGTGGGGAGGCACACCGTACTTGAAGGCATCCAGAAGATAACCGAATTTTAACTCAGCCTCCTCGCGGGAAAGACCCAGAACCTCAAACATCTTGCTCTGGATCGCACCGTCATGAATACGGATGGAGCCGCCGCCGACCTCGGTGCCGTTCATAACGAAATCGTACGCCTTGGCGCGAACTCTGCCGGGATCGCTGTCCATATATTGCAGGTCCTCGTCCATAGGTGCGGTGAAGGGGTGATGCTTGGCGTAGAAACGGCCGTCCTCCTCGCTGTACTCCAAAAGCGGGAACTCCGTGACCCAAAGCAGCTTGAAATCCATCGGATCAAGCAGATTCATTCTCTTGGCGCACTCGCAGCGCAGTGCACCCAGAGCCGCAAAAACGGTATCATTCTTATCAGCTACGATCAGCAAGAGGTCACCCGCCTCGGCCTCAAGACATGCCTTGACGGCCGCGACCTCGTCTTCGGTGAGGAACTTGGCAAAGGAAGAAGAAACGTCGCCGTTCTCCGCCCATTTCAGCCATGCCAAGCCCTTGGCGCCGTAGGTCTTGACGAACTCGACCAGAGAGTCGATCTCCTTGCGGGAGAAACGCGCACCGCCCTTGACGTTGATACCGCGCACCGAGCCGCCGTTTGCAATGGCACCGGCAAACACGCCAAAGTCGCAGTCCTTGAGTGCACCGGAGAGATTCTTCAGCTCAAAGCCAAAGCGCATATCGGGCTTGTCCGAGCCAAAACGATCCATCGCCTCGGCGTAAGGCATACGCAGCACGTCGCCCTCGATCTCCTTACCCAGAAATTCCTTGAATACGCGCTTGATAAAGCCCTCATGCATACGCATAACGTCATCCTCGGTGACAAAGCTCATTTCGGTATCGATCTGCGTGAATTCGGGCTGACGGTCGGCGCGCAGGTCCTCGTCGCGGTAGCAGCGAGCGATCTGGAAATAGCGGTCAAAGCCGGAAACCATTAAAAGCTGCTTATAAAGCTGGGGCGACTGGGGCAGCGCATAAAACTTACCCTTATGCACACGGGAAGGCACCAGATAGTCGCGCGCGCCTTCGGGCGTGGGCTTGCAGAGATTGGGAGTCTCGATGTCGATAAAGCCGTTGTCGGCGTAATAATCGCGAACGATCTTGGAGATGCGAGATCTTGCGATAATGTTGCGCTGCATATCGGGGCGGCGCAGATCAAGATAACGGTGTTTCAGACGCAGCTCGGCGTTCACACGGCTATCCTCGACGATCTCAAAGGGCGTGGTTTGTGCGGCAGAGAGAATCTCCAGCCATTCAACGAAAATCTCGACCTCACCCGTGGGAATGTTCTTATTCACAGCACCCTCGCCACGGCGGCGGACGGTACCCTTGGCGCAAAGCACGTACTCGGAGCGAATGGAGAAGGCGCGGTCAAATACAGCGCGGTCGGTCGCGTCGTCAAAGGCCAGCTGCACGATGCCCGTGCGGTCGCGCAGATCGATAAAGATCAAGGCGCCAAGGTCTCGCTGCTTTTGCACCCAACCCATAACGCAGACGCTCTGACCGACGTTCTCTGCGCTCAGCTCGCCGCACATGTGTGTGCGTTTATCGTTTTGTGTCAGTAAATATCCCATTATGATTACCTCTTTTCATCCCGTGCCATTGCACAGGGATTGCATTTTACTATGAAATACATTATAACACAAAAGACACAAAATGTCAATAAAAAAAAGAAAAATCCCGCCCGTGCGAAAAAAGAGTAAATTCTCAAAGTAAGTTCCACAGTGGAATTTAGGGTAGAAGTTACTATGAGAAGGAATTTGTGGTAGAATTTAGTGTGAGAAATCTAGAAAGGAGAACTCACACATGAATGAAAAAAGAGGAAAGCATTTGACCCT
>JAFTJZ010000083.1 GCA_017456145.1 Clostridia bacterium | reverse complement strand
GGTTCCAAGGGGCAGCGCCCCTTGGTCGTCCGGCGCGCCCTTGGTCGTCCATCGCCTCATTTGAGCGTCACCACCGTCACACCGCCGTCGCCCTCGCCGAACTGGCCAAGGCGATATGAGCGGATACGCTTATCCTTTTTCAAGAATTGCCAAAGTGCAGCCTTCAGCGCACCTGTTCCCTTTCCGTGAATAAGATGCACCGTTTCAATACCGTGGAAGATCGCCTCATCCAGGTACTTGTCCACCGACAGCCAGGCCTCCTCGCCATTCATGCCCCGCAGATCGATCTCGGGAGAGAAATCAAAGCTCACCGTCGCACGGTAATCCGACGCGGGCTTTTTCTTTTTATCGGCAGTGATGATCATGGGAGCATCCTCGCACAAACGCAGGTTCTTGACCTTGGTACGGGTAGTGATGATCCCCGCCTTCACCACAACATTGCCGCCGCGATCGGGCAGCTCCAGCACCACGCCCGTCTTGCCAATATCCATCAGCAGGACCTCATCGCCCTTTCGCAAGGGGCGCGGCAGCACATATTCCTCATTGGATTTTTCCTCCACGGGGTTGAGAACATCCTCGCTCGCCCGCAGATGCGCACGGATATTGCGGCGGGACTCCTCCAGCTGCTCGGCAAGACGATTGGTTTCCTGCGCCTTGCGCGCCTTGTCTGCCTGCTCCAGAATGTAGTCCCCCGATGCTTTGGCGCTCGTAATGAGATTTTGCGCCTTTTCTCTCGCCTTCTCCAGCGTTTTTTCTGCCTCAGCGAGCTGCCGTGCGATCTGCCGCTCGGCATTTTTCTTATACGCCTCATATTCCTCTCGCAGACGGCGCGCCGCATCTCGCTCCTTTTCCATCACCATGCGGCTCTCCTCCAGCTGGGCAATAACATCCTCGAACTGCTTGTTCTCAGCCCCGACCAGCTCACGTGCTCGGTCGATAATGGCTTGCGGAATCCCCAGCTTTGAGGAAATGGCAAAAGCATTGGATTTTCCCGGGGTGCCGATGATGAGCCGATACGTCGGGCGCAGTGTCTCGACATCGAACTCACAAGAGGCGTTGCAAACCCCCGGCGTGGAAAGTGCGTACGCTTTCATTTCGGAATAGTGGGTCGTAGAAACGCACATGGCACCCGCAGCACGTACCGCCTCGGTGATTGCCACTGCCAACGCCGCTCCCTCCACAGGGTCGGTTCCCACACCCAGCTCGTCAAACAGCACCAAAGAGCGCTCGTTGACCTTGTCCAAAATCGACGCGATAGTCACCATGTGTGAGGAGAAGGTGGAGAGCGACTGCTCGATGCTCTGCTCATCACCAAGATCCACCAGAACATGATCGAACAAGCAGATCTCCGACGGCTCATCCGCAGGAATATGAAGTCCCGATTGTGCCATCAGCGCAAACAGTCCCAGCGTTTTGAGTGTGACCGTTTTACCGCCCGTGTTGGGTCCCGTAACGACCAGCGTGTCGTAGCTGCTGCCGTCGGCGGCGCAGTTCTCTCCCAACGACACGTTGATCGGCACAACACGGTCGCGATCGATCAGTGGATGCCGTGCACCGTACAGACGCACACTGCGCGTGCTGCTGATCTTGGGAGCAACACCCTTCATGCGGGAGGACAGCTCGCCGCAAGCGAAAATAAAAGCGAGCTCGGTGATATTACGATAATTGAGTGAAATCGCATCCGCATACTCACTGACCTTGGCAGAGAGAGAGGATAGGATCTTTTCGATCTCACGTTCCTCCTTGGAACGCAAAAGACGCAGCTCGTTGTTTGCCTCTACCACAGGCATCGGCTCGATAAACAATGTCGCTCCCGAGGACGAGGTGTCGTGTAAAAGGCCCGGCACGTCGGCTCGGTGCTCCACCTTGACGGGAACCACATAACGGCCGTCGCGGGTGGTAACCAGATTATCCTGCAGATACTTGGCGTGTGTCGCGCCCGAGATGTACTTTTGCAGCGTCTCGCGGATGCGGCTGTTGGCAGCACGGATGTTCCGTCGGATCTCGGCAAGCGCGGGGCTCGCCTCATCGGCGATCATCTCTTCGGAAACGATGGCGCGACTGATGCTGTCCTCGACGTGGCGATTGGGCAAAAGACGCTCAAAGAGCTCCACAATGGTGGAGGTGAAGGTAATGTTGGAGGTGCCATAATCCAGAAGGGTTCTCGCTACCCGCAGCACGTTGGCAACGTCAAGCAGCTCACGAGGATTGAGGATGGCGCCCTTTTCGGCGCGCTCACAGGCGGCATTAACGTCGACCACGCCCCCAAAGGAGGGCGCACCCTTCTCGTCGCAAAAGCGACGGGCATCCGTCGTTCGACGCAGGCGGCGCAGAACGCGCCCGATATCCTCGGTCGGCTGGAGCGTCAACGCCATCGCACGGCTGCCCTCGGTGGGGGCGCACTCGGCGAGCAGATTGCGAATACGGTCAAATTCCAGTGTTGATAATGTTTTTTCGGAAATGTTCATGATTTTCTTTCTTTTTATACTGTTGGTTTATTATTTGTACTTTTGATCGATAGATATAGCTTATACACCCTTTTTCATGTGGTGGTACATCTGCAACGACGGAAAATCCACGTCCAGATGATACCTTAAAAACAGCTCTCCCGCACGGCTGAGCAGCTCTTCGTCACGAGCATCCTCCAAGCGAAAAGCAAGCATCTTTTCCAGCGGCGTGGAGAGGGTAAAGCGAATCGCATGCAGTACCGCAGGCGTCAACAACACCATTGGTGTGGCGTCTGTGCGCTGTTGGGACAGCTGTGCCAAGGATTCGTGGCGACGTCGACAGGAGGGACAAAGCAAGCCTCCCCCCGCGACGTCAAGAGAAAAGTCATCTATAGCGTCTTTCGCGCACTCCATGCATCGATTCAGCGCGGGAAAGATGCCTTGATACGCCATGATCCGCCACTCAAAAACGCCCTTGATCAGCGCCTCGGATGCAGCTCCCTTCTCAAGGAAATGCAGAGAATTGAGCAAAAGGCGAACCAGTTCTCGTGCGGGTAATTCGGCATCACTGACGACAGAGGCGACCTCGCAAAAATAGGAGGCGAGGTTCAGCGCATCAAGATCGGCACTGAGGCCTCGGAAATTTTCGATCAGCTCGCCGGTGTTGAGCCAATAAAGGTCGCCGCGGCGGTAAAGCTCAAAATCTCCGTAGGCAAAAAGCTGACTCAGCGGCATCTGAGGGCCCTTGAGTGATCGGGCTCCCTTGGCGATGACGTTGACTTTTCCGTGTTCCGGGGTGAGCAGCGTAAGCATAACGTCGCCCTCACGGCGCACACGAATGACGACGCCATGCATATGTTCTGTTTGCGCCATGAGGACTCCTTTCGAGAAAATAGGATCGATCGGTCGGGCAATGGATCGCCTCCCTTCTCACGATCCCGAAAGGGATTCGGAGAGGATAAGGTATTCAAAGAGGTTCTATCGCGATCAATCGTCGTGATAACCGAAATTGGTGACGGTGCGTGCACTCTCACGCCAATTTTCCTTGACCTTGACCCAGAGATTCAGATAGACCTTGCAATCCAGCAGCTTTTCCAGATCGGCGCGGGCATAAGAGCCGATGCGTTTCAGCCCCTCACCGCCTTTACCGACGATGATGCCCTTGTGCGATTCTTTTTCGCAGAAGATCTCGGCGCGGATGCGGGTCAGCCCGTCCTCCTCGCGAAATTCTTCGATGACAACGGCAACGCCATGGGGAATCTCTTTGTTCAGTGTGCGCAGCACCTTCTCACGAATGATCTCCGCCGCCATCTGACGTACGGGCTGGTCGGTGGACATATCCTCGGGATAATACCAGTCCCCCTCCTGTAAAAAGGCCTCACACTCCTTGAGCAGCGCATCCACGTTCTTGCCGTTCTTGGCACACATGGGCACATAAGCGTGAAAATCGTGCTTGCCCGCATATTCGGAAAGGCGCTCGGCAACTTGCTCGGGTGTCACGGTATCAACCTTGTTCAGCGCAAGAATAACGGGCAATCCCGCGCGCTCGGCATCGGCGATGATCTTCTCCTCAACACTGCCGCAGGTCTTTTGCACGTCTGCCATCAAAATGACCGCATCGGCATCCTGAATCGAGCTGTCCGCCGCCTTGACCATGTATTCACCCAGCGCATTGCGGGGCGTGAAGATTCCCGGGGTATCCAAAAATACAAATTGATCCTCCCCGCGCGTTAAAATACCGATAATACGGTTGCGGGTGGTTTGGGGCTTGGCAGAAACGATTGCCACCTTCTCCCCCAAAATCTGATTCAAAACGGTGGATTTTCCTACGTTCGGCTTACCGACAATGGCGATATAGCAGGTTCTTTTCTGTTCCATATATAAGAGTTAACTTCCTTTCGGTTGATATTTTATACTGTCGTTCACTTTTTTTGCGATAAATTCTCTTGCCGCCTCGACATTGCCTTCCATCAGCTCGATCTCAGCATCATCAAGCTCGCGGACAAGCAACACACTGTCCAGCGGTGCGGAAGAAGTGGCGGCGCTGACAATGATATAAAATTCATTATCCTTGACAGTGTACTCGCGGATGCACATTCCCGTCTCCCAGAGTCCTTCATAATAGTGACCTTCAAAATCAGACCACTCCAGATGAGCGCCCTTTTCAACCAATGCGCTCAGATCGTCGTAGGAGAGCGCAGTGTTCTCAATGGTCTCCTCCAACTCGCGCTGCTCGACCCAATCCTTGATCCTCATCACGCTCCATGGGCCAAAGAAGACCAAAAACAATCCAAGGCACACCAAAAACGTGATCAACTTGACGTTTCTCGTCACAAAAGTTTCGGTTTTGCCCGCGGTATCCTCCTCCGGAGACCACTTGTCCTCTTTTTGCGGTCGATTGGAATAATATCCGTTATATGCCATTTTATGTACCTATATCCTTTCTTTTTTTCGTCTGTATTTTCCATCCCACTCGAACACTTTACCAACGTCACTGCGTGATGGCAAGTCCGAGCTTTGCCACGATCTCGCTTTGTCTTTGTCGCATATCTGCCTCATCCGCCTCACTCGTTTCATGGTCATACCCCAAAAGATGCAGCATGGAATGAACCGTTAAAAATGCAGCCTCCCGTTCAAAGGAATGTCCGTACTGCTCTGCCTGAGCACGGGCTCGCTCCAGATTGAGCACGATATCTCCCAGCATATTTTCCATCTCGTCGATGGCAGGCTCTCCGCAGCAGTCGTCAAAATCGATCAAAGGGAAGGACAGCACGTCCGTCGGGGCATCGACACCGCGGAACCTTTGATTCAATGCGTGAATTTTCTCATCATCGGTAAACGTGATGCTGACCTGCGCGTCGTTTCCATATCCCTCATGCTTGAGCGTTTCCTCAACGGCGCGACGCATCAGTAGCTTCAGTTTATAGGTCACGCGCTCACTGCTCTGCTCGTTCTCGTAGTAGATCGTCAATTTGGTAGTCATTTGGATATCCTCCTATTTGTTTTTCTATTTGTTCTTTGTCTTTTTATCTCCGACGACCGAAAACCTTTTGAGAAAGGTTTTCGAATTTTCATAAGCTATTGATATAAAGGAGCACTCGGTTAATCAATTGGTTTATTTTTTATCCTTGCGGTAGTATTTCTTTCCGCCCGTCTCGGCACCGTCGCGAGACTCGCGTTCAAATTTTTCATAGGCCTGAATGATCTTCTGCACCAAATGGTGACGCACGACGTCCTTATCGGTGAAATGGTGAATGGCAATGTCCTCGATACCACCAAGGATCTTGACCGCCGCGCCAAGCCCGCTTTTCGTACCGCGGGGCAGATCGGTCTGGGTCAGGTCCCCGGTGATGACCGCTTTGGAATTAAAGCCCAAGCGGGTCAAAAACATTTTCATCTGCTCGGGCGTGGCGTTCTGCGCCTCATCCAGAATGATAAACGAATCGTCCAGCGTCCGTCCGCGCATATAGGCCAGTGGTGCGATCTCAATGGTCTGCTTTTCCAGACAGCTGTGATAATTCTCAGGTCCCATCATCTCAAACAGCGCATCGTACAGAGGGCGAAGATACGGGTCGATCTTGCTTTGCAGATCCCCGGGTAAAAAGCCCAGCCGCTCTCCCGCCTCAATCGCAGGGCGCGTCAGAATGATGCGGCTGACCTGCTTGTCCCGCAGCGCCTTGACCGCCATTGCCACGGCAAGGTAGGTCTTTCCCGTGCCTGCGGGACCAACGCCAAAGGTCACGGTGTTTTTTCGGATGGCATCGACGTATTGCTTTTGCCCGACGGTCTTGGCCTTGATGGGCTTGCCGCGTACGGTAACGCTGATACAATCGTCACCCATGCTTGCGACCGTCTCTCCCTGTCCTGCGCGGGTCATGTCGATCAGGTAACGCACCGATTGCTCCGGGACAACGTCCCCCTGTCTTGCGACCAACCGCATCTGTCGCACCACCTGCTCGGCATCCTCCACGTCATGTGCCTTCTCGCCTTCAATGACCACCGCGTCGCCGTCCTCACCGCTGCGATTGCGCACGATGACCGAAAATGCCTTCTCCACCAAGGCAACATTCTTGTCAAACGCACCGAACACCCGCGCGGTGATCTCGGCACTATCCATCTTTACCGTTCGTTTTTCCAAATCGATGACAATCCTTTCGTTTTATGTTTATAATCATGTTTTTCATATGTTTACCGTTTTGCCGCACCGCTGTAGGCAAGCGGAGAGGGCTTGGCGATATTTTGCAGACAGCTGTATTCACACACCAAGGTACAATGGGTCTGAGAGTAGGACACCTGCACCGTTTTACTCAAAAGCAGCGCGTCAGCCGCACTCTGCTGCAGTGTTTGCTCCAGCTGTGCCATGGCGAGCGCATATGCCTCCCTTTGCGTTCTCTGCACGGTCACGATCGTGTATGGAAGATAGCGTGTGATCTCCCATCCCAGCGGCAGTGACTGCCCCGTCGGGAGCGTCCAATTCTCCATCGTATATATTGTATCACAACTCCCCCCTATAATTCCAGTGTTTTTTGAAAATTTTATGGATTTTCCGAAAAAAAATATTGATTTTTCGCATTTTTCCTCCCCGGTATAGACTTTTTCCTCACTTTCAAGCGGAATTTGGATGATTTCGGTGTGATTTGTACGCGCCATGACCTCGCCGCGCGCACCGATCACCGAGAATCCCTGCGTATCCGAATCCCGCACGCCACTGATCAAAAGCTCTCCCGCACGAACCTCCTGCCCCACATCCACCACCACCTCGCCCGTCAGCAGATGCACCGACTCGATAATGCCGTCACACGAGGCAACCAGATTGACCGTATCACTGTCTACGGCGCTCTCCCCCGTTTGCAGCTCCCGCACCTGTACCTCAGCCACCGTGCCGCGAATATTGACCGAGATCCAGGAGATATCGGGCGAGGCCTGCAGCATCCGATTTTCGATCTCACGGCTGTCTAAGCTTTCCTCGTCCAGCGACATTCCGATCTTAAGACCGCAATCGGCAAGCTGCCCGAGAATCGTCTCGGTGGAAATATCACGGTTACCCCGCACACGGATATCCCAAAGCACACCGCAGCCCGCATGGATCAAAAGCGCAGCAAGCACCATACCGACAGCCAGTCCTGCGCGGAGACGATACCGATAAACGAGCACGGGGAATCCGCCTTTTCTGACGGTTCTGATCTCAATACCGCGGCTGCGGCAGGCTTGACGCAGCTGTTTTGCGACGACAAGCGTACAGCGAATGCAGGCATTCTCCCCACTGCCAAGGGAGAGCGGCTGATACGCCCATTTCGCGCTACGACAAAGATTCAAAAAGCAGGCAACGTGTCGTGAGCAAATCTCAATATCCTCGTAGCCGAAAAGATAGTGGTGAATACGCATAAGTAACTCCTTTTTTATATAAAACTTCAATGATTTTGATCGTCTGGAGCTACGCGGCAAAGCTCCATACGGGTGATCCGCCCCCGGATCTCCACGCCATCGGTATGGTAACTGCTGCACAGCAGCCCATCCCCACAAATGCACAGACGCGAGAGCTCGGGATCTCTGACGCTTAAGACAATACAATTCGGGTTGTATTCCTCGATCCCACAGCAGCCCTGCACGATCATTGCCCGACCGCTTTGCATCTCCAAGCGACAGCAAGTTCCCGTCGCCGCGCAAAATGCACGCCGCAATCGTGCACGCAGCGGCAAGTGTGTCGACCTGTCTTGCACTTCTTTACCGTTCGCCATACCTTCCTCCTCCTTCATTTGGATCGTAAGACGACATACAGCATCACCCCGACTACGCAAAGCAGCGCCTGCATCAAGCGTGCCATAAAAAATCGCCCCATCCGCAGGCGCGGAAAATAACCATCGCAAGCGGAGAACAACTGGTAATGGACCGACAAGCCTCCCCATCCTACAGCCGCCGCACAAATCAGAGGAGAGAGCGCCCGCAGCAGTACGTCCTCTGCTTGCAGCAGCGATGCCGCTGCGGCAACGCCTCCCGTCAGCTCAAAAAAGCAGGAAAGCAGCCCCGAGATCAGTGTGGTGACCCGCGCATCAATCGATATGGATGTCATACGCCAAAGTTGCAAAAGTACCGCGTTGAGCGCACCGAGCACCGCGCCGAAAAACAGCACCGTCGCCACCACCGAGAGCATACCGCCCGCCGCATTAACCAGCGCACTGCCAAGCGTTCCACCCGCGCCATCATTTGCGTCAAGCTCCTGCGGTGCTTGCTCTCGCTTGGCACTCTTTCGGTAAAGGAACCGATACCCGACACCGACAAGTGCCGCTGCAAGCAGCGAGATCCCCCACAAAAAGCGCCCGAAGGCAATGTCCCCGTACAAGGACATTCCCACAGCGTTGATGACAAATGCTGCACTCGGTACATTGCAAAAGCAAAGCAGCTGCTCAAGCTCATCGCGGGATATCTTACCCCGCTTAGCATAAGAGGCCGCAGTTCTTGCCCCGATGGGAAATCCGCAAAGCAATCCCATGACATACGCCACTGCGCCGCAGCGGGAGACGCCGAATACCGCGCAGATCGGTGCAGAAAGCTTACTTGCCAGCCGCTCTCCCGCACCGCTGCTGACCAGCAGCTCCGACGCAACAAGAAACGGGAAGAGCGACGGGATAACCGTTCCCGCACACAGCTGCAGGCTGCGCTGCATCGACGACAGCACCGCCGCCGGCTCCAGCATCAAAAGGAGCAGCACCGTCACCGCCGCCACGCAACCGATTTTTAGCTTATAAACTGTCGGTTGTTTTGTTCTATCCAAAGTTGTGGCCTCCTGTTGCATTACAAAGCATCCTGCGTGAAGGCCACTTGAATTTGCCTTCGCCGTACGTTGCATTTTATGCATACAGAAAACGGAATATGCTCCCTGTCCTCCGACTCGCCCCCGTCTTACCCCGTCTTTTCATAAAATTTTCAATTTCGTCACAAGAAATATGCAAAAAGCCCTTGTGTTTACCAAAGAATTTGGGTATAATATGATTATAAAATTTACCGAAAGGAGGAGCTCTCATGGACTTTATCATCCCCGCGTCATACGAGGGGCACTTGCTGCGCAGCTATCTGCTCGATGAGCTGCAGCTGTCCGCGCGTCTCCTCTCGGCTCTCAAGCAGCACCCCTCGGGTATTCTTTTGGACGGCGAGCGTGTGACCGTGCGCGCAAAGCTACATAGCGGCGCTCATTTGCAGCTCGCCATTGAGAGCATCACCCCGACTCATGTGGGCTGCATCCTTCCCGCGGTCCCCTCCATACCGCTGCAGATTTTATATGAGGACGATGACGTGACCGTCTGTGCCAAGCCCGCAGGGATGCCAACGCACCCATCCCACGGACATTTTACCGACACACTGGCAAACGCGCTTGCCCATCGGGAGCTGATGCGTACCGCCTGCACTACGGGAAACAAGCCATTTGTCTTTCACCCCATCAGCCGTTTGGATCGCAACACCTCTGGCACCGTTCTGGTCGCTCGCCATGCACTGGCCGCGCACCGCCTGTGTGACGCCATGATGGCAGGAGATATCCATAAAACCTATCTCGCGCTGCTGCTCGGTGTACCTGCGCAACGCAAGGGAGACATCATCACCGGGATCCGCCGCCGCGAGCAGAGCGTCATCACCCGCGAGATCACAGATGTCGGCGCAGCGGGCGCTGACCGAGCGCATACTCGATATGAGGTGCTCTCCACCTTTCCTGCCCCCGCCGCCTTGCCCCTCCCGCCTGCATACCGAGATGCCCGCATCTCTTTGGTACGCGCCCACCCATTGACGGGACGCACCCATCAGCTGCGCTTGCACTTTGCCCATATCGGCGCCCCCATCCTTGGCGACGAGCTCTACGGAGCGGGCAACCTTCCCCTGTGTATGGAGCGGCACGCTCTGCACAGCCTCGCGTTATCCTTTCCTCACCCTCGCACCGGCAATCGCGTCGAGATCACCGCGCCCCTACCCGACGATATGCGCGCATGGCTGCCATCGGACACAGCGCTCGACATGACCACCGTCGGTTGATTTTTTATAACACAGAGAACTTTTTTATGGAGATACCATATGCTAAAAAAAATCCGTGCGTTTCTGACGCGCATTTCTCATCGCCCACCGCGGGATTACAGTAAGCTCTCCCGCACTGCCGTCATCATCTATCTTGCCTTCATTCCCACAGCGATCGTCTATCTGATCGCGCGGCTCTCGCCTGATTTTGCGGACTTTTTTAATCGTTATATCAGCCAGCCGCTGCGTATTCTTTACGCCAAGCTGACCAATTTACTTCCCTTTTCCTTTGCGGAGGCGCTGCTCCTGCTGCTCCCTGTCATGCTCGGTCTGCTGTTATACCACGCCATCAAGCATCGCACCAAAAGTCGCCGCACAACACTGATCTATATTGCCGAGCTGATCAGCATTGCGGGCGTATTTCTCATCATCTTTATCTGGAACTTCGGTGTCGGTTATTATACGGCTCCCTTGGACGATGAGAACAAATTGAATCTGGATCGGACCGAGGTCAGTGCCGAGGAGCTGTATGAAACGGCACTGGTTCTGGTAGAAAACGTCAACACGGAGGCCCGGAATATGACCTACCGATACGACGGATTTTCGGTCATGCCCTACTCCCTCTCCGAAATGAATCAGAGGCTGCTGGAGGCTTATGAGGATTTTTGCATGGAATACGACTTTATGGACACCTTCCGCAGCCGTGTCAAGCCCGTCATGCTCAGCGAGCCGATGTCCTACACCCACATCACGGGAGTGTATTCCTACTTCACGGGCGAGGCAAACCTCAACGTGGTCTTCCCTGATTATTCGCTCCCCTATACGGCGGCCCATGAGCTGGCGCATCAGCGCGGCATTGCTCGGGAGAATGAGGCGAATTTTATCGCTTTTCTGGTCTGCATTCGCTCCGATGACGCGTATCTGCGTTACAGCGGTTATCTCAATCTTTATGAATATGTTGCCTCTGCGCTTTATCGCGCCGATCCCGAGCTGTATTCCGATGCCCGCTCGCGCCTGTCGGCGCCCGTTCAGCAGGAATTACGTGCATACAGTGACTTTTTTGAAAAATATCGCGACAGCACCGTCAGTGAGGTCAGCGGAGCGATCAACAACTCTTATCTGCAGATGCAAGGCACCGAGGGTACCCGCAGCTACGGGCTGGTGGTTGATCTCGCGGTGGCATATTACAAGGAAAGAGCTACCGTGCCGCAATGATCTCTCTGCGGCAGCGCAAAAGTATCCCGAGATTGATCAACGTCATCCCTCCGATGGCAAAGTCTGAAATCTGCCAGACCATCTCCGGTGCACCAAAGGCACCAACGCAGACGAAGGCGCAATAGAGAAACAAAAAGACACCGTCACGCAGGCGAGAAAAATACCGAGCCTTCCCAACAGCAGGCAGCAGATACGCGCCCGCACGTTGTGCGTAATGCGACCAGCAGAGCACCGTAGCCAGTCCAAAGCAGAGCACCGCCGCACACAAAAATATGCCTGCCCCCCTGCCAAGCAGCCGTTCAAATGCAGTAACCGTCACCATCATAGGTGACAGATCGGGCAACGACTCCCCCGAAAAGGCCAAGAGAATGACCAATGCCGTCATGCTGCAAAGCAGGTGGGTATCTACAAACACCTCCAGCATCCCCATACCGCCCTGCGCCACGGGATCGTCCGTCGCCGCATCGGCGTGCGCCATGGGAGAGCTGCCGCAGCCCGCTTCGTTGGAGAGCAAGCCGCGCATGGTACCGTAACGCAATGAGCGCGACATTAAAAATGCCCCAACACCGCCAAGCACCCCTCGCCCCGCACTCTCGCCGTCAAGGGTCAGCCCCTGACGCACGATCTGCTGCAGCACCGACGGAACCATTTCGGCACGGCAAACAATCGCTGCGACAGAAAGCACGCAAAAACCGAGCGTCATGATGGGAACCAACCTCTGCGCAAGGCTTGCTACGCTGCGATCCCCCCGCATCCCGACGACAAACACCAAACCCGCAAGCAGCCCACCGATCCAGACGCGCGGTATCCCCAGCCGCTCGGAAAACGCCGAGGACACTGCCTCCACCTGAATGATTCCGCCCATACAAAAGGCGTCGATCAGGAGCAGCACGGCAAACCCCAAGGCAAGCGCGCGACCGACGGATACCCCGGCCTCCCGTCGCCGCTTGTGCGAAGGAGAGGGCGATGATGTAAAGCTATCTTCTATATAATACATTGCGCAGCCCTCCAGGCTACCTCCGCGTCGCCGTCTGTGTCGCAGTGCCAACACGATTTCGGCGTATTTGAGAAACATTGCCAGTGTTGCGCTGACCCACATCCAGAAAATCGCCCCCGCGCCGCCATACGAAATGGCACTTGCTACCCCCACCAGATTCCCCACCCCCAGTACACCGGCAAGCGAGAGAGACATGGCTCGCATCGGAGAAATTCCCTCCCCGCGCCCTCGTCGCAGCATTCGCCGCAGTAATGCGATGGGATGCAACCAGACGCGGCGCATTCGGACGGTAAAATAGCCCCCAACGGCTGCCAGTGCCAACGGAAGGACACCTCCCGATACCCATGTATTCCAGATCTCCAAGTACTCCATTTTTGCTTTTTACTCCTTTCCATACCAAAAAAATGGCCTTTTTTGATGGTTCTTTCGTTTGTAAATGCGTTTTTTTCTTCCAAAATCCGTACAATTGTTAAAAAATTGTGAACTTCTCGAAAACCTATTGACTTTTTGAAAAAAAAGTATAAAATATATACAGGAATTAGCACTCAAAGCGATTGAGTGCTAAAAACCGACATAAATTTTGTTACACAAGCGTGTATCATAGATTAAGGAGGAACTTAAAAATGACACTCAAACCTTTAGCAGACAGAGTTGTAGTCAAGTTGATTGAGGCAGAGGAAAAGACCCACTCCGGTATTTTTCTGACGGCATCCGCACAGGAAAAGCCGCAGGTTGCCGAAGTCGTTGCTGTCGGCCCCGGCGGCGTGGTTGACGGCCATGAGGTCGTGATGATGGTCGAGGTCGGCCAGAAGGTCATCACCAGCAAGTACGCAGGCACCGAGGTCAAGGCTGACGGTGTGGAGTACAACATCGTTCGTCAGAGCGACATTCTCGCGATCGTGGAGTAATCCCGTCGCACTACTATATGATTAAAGGAGATTGATTATTATGGCAAAAGATATTCTTTACGGCATTGACGCCCGCAACGCACTGATGCGCGGCGTGGATAAGCTGGCTAACACCGTCAAGATCACGCTGGGCCCCAAGGGTCGCAACGTCGTGCTTGACAAGAAATACGGCTCTCCCCTGGTCACCAACGACGGTGTGACCATCGCCAAGGACATTGAGCTGGAGGACGCAGCCGAGAACATGGGCGCACAGCTGGTCAAGGAGGTTGCTACCAAGACCAACGACGCAGCCGGTGACGGCACGACCACAGCTACACTGCTGGCACAGGCACTGGTTCGCGAGGGCATGAAGAACGTGACCGCAGGTGCTAACCCCATGATCCTGCGCAAGGGTGTCAAGAAGGCTGTTGACCGTGCAGTCGAGTGCCTGGTTGCAAATTCCAAGAGCGTCAGCGGCAAGGAAGATATTGCCCGCGTCGGCACCATTTCCGCAGGAGATGAGGCTGTCGGCGAGCTGATTGCCGACGCTATGGAAAAGGTCACCTCCGACGGTGTCATCACCGTGGAGGAGTCCAAGTCCGCCGACACCTATTCCGAGGTCGTCGAGGGTATGCAGTTTGACCGCGGCTACCTCTCTCCCTACATGGCAACCGACATGGACAAGATGGAGGCAGTGCTGGACGACGCGCTCATTTTGATCACCGACAAGAAGATTTCCAACATTCAGGACGTTCTTCCCCTCCTCGAGCAGATCGTTCAGGCAGGCAAAAAGCTGCTCATCATCGCTGAGGACGTTGAGGGCGAGGCTCTGACCACGCTGGTCCTCAACAAGCTGCGCGGCACCTTCGTTTGCGTTGCTG
>JAFTJZ010000082.1 GCA_017456145.1 Clostridia bacterium | reverse complement strand
CAAGAACCTTTTTGAAAAAAAGGTTCTTGAGAATCTCCCAAAACCCTTGACCAAAAGCAATTGAACCTTCCGTTCAAAACCAACACAAAGTTTTAAGATCCCGGGCTCGGAGCAGAGCCCCGTTTCCACCCCCACAACAAGGAGCCTGCCATGAACTACACTCTCCCTGCGACCATCCCCACCGGTCGCCCCACGACCGATTCCCCCCACGCTCTCGCAGCGCTTACCTATTTTGAAAACGGATGTCAGTGCGCACAGGCAACCTTCTGCGCCTTTGAAGATCTTACCGGGCTGCCACACGCAACCTGTATGGCGCTTTCCTCCTCGTTCGGCGGCGGTGTTTCCCGCATCCGCGGCGGTTGCGGTGCGCTGACGGGCATTTTGATGGCAGCAGGGCTGCTGCTCTATCCCACCTTTCCAAAGGAGCAGGCCAAGGACGACCAATATCGCCTGACCCAATACATGGCGGCTCTGTTCAAGGCGCGCATGCGCAGCATCTATTGCCGTGATCTGCTTGGCCTTCCCCACGCGGTGGAGCCCCCCGTCAGCAGCAAGCGAACGGCTCAGTATTATGCAGAGCGCCCGTGTCAGTATGCCGTCGTTGCGGCAGCAGAAACGCTGGAGCAGGTGCTCCGTGAGGCCGAGAACGGCTCGCTGTCTGCACATCTGACCGATGAGCAGTGCGCGATCACCACCGATTTTCTCAATCTTTAATCTTTAATCAATCCTTAACCAAACGAAAGGATCACACCATGCAAAAGGAGCACATCCTTCCACGCGCCGCGGCGATCATCTGCGAATATAATCCCTTCCATCGCGGACACGCCTACCAGCTGGCAGCGGCACGGCGAGATTGTAATGCCGAGGTCATTCTCTGCGTCATGAGCGAGCAGCTGACCCAACGCGGAGAGTTTGCCATCGCCGATGCCTATATCCGCGCAGAGGCTGCCACCCGCTGTGGTGCGGATCTTGTGGTCAGCCTGCCTTTTCCGTGGAGCGGTGCGGCTGCCGAATATTTTGCCGCTGCCGGCGTCTTTCTTGCTACCGCGCTTGGCGCATCACACCTCCATTTCGGCAGTGAATGCGGCGACCTGCCCCGTCTGCAGCGAGTCGCCGAGGCGGTAAGCTCCCCCGCGTTTTCCGCTCGCCTGATCCAACTGCAGCATACACAGCCCGAGCTGGGCGTCATGGAGGCAAGAGACCGCGTATTGCGAGAGCTGCTTGGCTGTGAATCGCCCGACGGCTCTAATGACCTGCTTGCCCTTGCTTATCTTTGTGCCATCAGAGAGCAATGCAGCCCTCTGATCCCCGTGACGATCTCTCGCAGCGGGCAGGCGTACCGTGACGACACCCCCATATCGGATGCCGCGTATGCCTCGGCAAGCGCGCTGCGCCGCCTGTGGCGAGAGCACGGCGTCAGCGCCCTGCAAGACACATTGCCGCCCGCGTGTGCCGCGGTGCTGCGCCGTGCCGCAGACAGCGGGCTTGCCCCCGTATGCGCCGACCGTATCGGTACCGCAGCAGAGGTCTTTTTCCGTCGCGCTGACGCAAAGGCGCTTTCCTGCTGCGCAGAGCTCGGCGGAGGTCTGGCACAGCGTCTGATCTCTGCGGCAAGAGAAGGAGCGTATCCCGATATTTCCGCCTTCATCGCCGCTGCTGCCACCAAGCGCTTTACCAACGCTCGTATTGCCCGCGCCGTTTGGTATGGAATGTGCGGCGTACAGCCGTCCGACCTTCGCGCCATGCCCGCCTATACCCGTCTGCTTGCCTGCAACGACAAAGGGAAAGCCTACCTTCGCGCCATACGAAAAAGCACCTCTCTCCCCATTGTCACAAAGCCCGCCGATCTCCCCACAACCCCGTCTGCTGTACGTCAGGGCGCACTGGAGCAAGCTCTGACCGATCTGTACACCCTCGCTCTCCCCACCCCACGCGACGCCGCTTATTATCTGCGCGCCAAGCCGTTCTTATCTTGATTGCCTCCTTCGCCGCCTCCACTCGGCGCGTATCCCTTGACAGCTCCCGAATTTCCAAGAAAATTTCAAAAATTTCAAAATCCCTCCCATAGCCCTTGACTTTTGTCCCCTTTTGTGGTATGATTAACATAGTATATCTAAAATCGCGCGAAAGGAAGACTATATCATGGCTAACGAAGAAAAAAAGCCCGTCAGCGGACAGTATCTGGAATATCTCGGCAAGCCCCTGGTTCGTGAGGGCGATACCATCTGCTACGGTGATATGAATGAAAAATGTATTCTCATCATGGAGATTCTCTCCTATAAGGATAAAGACAATAAACACCTCCCCGATAAGATCATGATCCAGATCATCGACTCGAAAAATCCCAACCGCATCATCCGCCAAGGCTCGTACAACGGATTGCACGACGCCTTCGGCATGGGGCTGATCTGGCTCGATCAGGCACTCCAGCAATCCTAATGCCATCCGGCGTGCCCCCATTTGATCGGCGGCACGCTCTTTTTTATTTCATTTGTTCCGTTTTTCTCTCCCTATCCAACGATTTTTCATCACCGTTTATCGTCATTTTTGGTAATTTTCTCGATTGAGGTCTCTGTATGCCGAATAAAATTATCAATAAACTTCAAAAAGGGTGTTGACAAAACGGCAATCCCGTGGTATAATAAATTGAATAATGGGGGAACGGTTATTTTTTCCTGTTTTTCCCATCACCCACATCAAAACAAATTCAAGAGAGGATGGTTCTACATGGAAATCGCTATTATTGCTCATGACACAAAAAAAGAACTGATGACACAGTTTTGCATTGCTTACTGCGGCATTTTAAGTAAACACAACCTTTGTGCCACGAGTATTACCGCAAAGTATATTTCCGAAGCCACAGGGCTTTCCATCGAGCGTCTCTTGACGGGTGAGCAGGGCGGCGAGCAGCAGATTGCTTCTCGCATCGCTTATAATGAGATCGATGTCCTGCTCGATTTTCGCGATACCAGACCTCAGGAGAGAGATAACGACACAGAGCGGGAGCTGTTCCGTCTGTGCGATATGTATAATATCCCCGTCGCCACCAATATCGCCACCGCCGAGGTGCTCATCACCGCCCTTGACCGCGGAGACCTGAACTGGCGTGAGCTCATCAACCCTCACACCGCCCGTTACCGCGCCAAAAAGAAGGTGTAATCACCCGCATACGAGAGGATATGTGTCACAGGACCGCCGTCCCACAGAGAGAGAGCTGACCCGCTGCAAGGCTCTTGCTCGGCACCCGTGACGTACCACCGCTCGTCATAATCGCATATCCAATGAAGTAAAACGCTCGGGTGGAACCGTGCGGATCCCATGAATCCACACCCCGACAAGTGCTGTGCACTTGTCGGGGTTTTTATTTTTCAAGAAACCAACATTTCATCAAATGAAAGGAATGATACCCATGTTTTGTGTCAAATTTGCAGAAAAAGAAATGAGCTTTGACGCCCCCCTGTCGGTCTTCGACGCAGCAAATGCGGCAGAGCTGGTTACCCGCGCCCATATCGCAGCCCGTGTCAACGGCACCGTTGTCGATATGACCCGCCTGATCGACGCGGACGCAACGGTCGAGCTTTTGACCTTTGAGGACGAGGAGGGCAAGCACGTCTTCAATCACACCGCCGCTCATATTCTCGCGCAGGCAGTCAAGCGCCTTTATCCTACCGCCAAGCTGACCATCGGTCCTGCCATTGAGTCCGGTTTCTATTATGATTTCGACAGTGATACCCCCTTCAGCGCCGATGCGCTCAAGGCCATTGAGGGCGAGATGAAGAAGATCGTCAAGGAAAATCTTCTCATCCGCCGTTTTACCCTGCCCCGCGATGAGGCAATTCAATTCATGACCGAGCGTGAAGAGCCTTACAAGGTGCAGCTGATCGAGGAACTGCCCGAGGGTGAGACCATCAGCTTTTATGAGCAGGGTGAATACACTGACCTGTGCGCAGGTCCCCACCTGTTCTCCACGGGCGCGGTCAAAGCGTTCAAGCTGACCCAGTGCACGGGCGCATATTGGAAGGGTGATCAAAAGAACAAGCAGCTGCAGCGCATCTACGGCGTGGCCTTCCCCGCCAAGGACGCGCTCAACGCCCATCTGACCCGTCTGGAGGAGGCAAAGGGCCGCGACCACAATAAGCTCGGCCGCGAGCTGGAGTATTTCACCACCGTCGACAGCATCGGTCAGGGTCTGCCCATTCTTCTGCCCAAGGGCGCCCGCGTGATCCAGACGCTGCAGAGATGGATCGAGGATGAGGAGCAGCGCCGCGGTTACCTTCTGACCAAGACGCCGCTGATGGCAAAGAGAGAGCTTTACAAGATCTCCGGCCACTGGGATCATTATCTGGACGGCATGTTCGTTTTGGGCGACCCCGACGATTACACCAAGGATTGCTTTGCACTACGTCCCATGACCTGCCCCTTCCAGTATCAGGTCTTCCTCAACCGCAAGCGCTCCTACCGTGACCTGCCCATGAGATTGGGTGAGACCTCCACGCTGTTCCGCAACGAGGACAGCGGTGAGATGCACGGTCTGATCCGTGTGCGCCAGTTCACCATCTCCGAGGGTCACCTTGTTCTGCGCCCCGAGCAGCTGGAAGAAGAATTCCGCGGCTGCTTTGAGCTTGCCAATTATTGCCTGGAAACGCTGGGACTCAAGGAAGACTGCTCCTTCCGTTTCTCCCAGTGGGATCCCGCCCGCACCGATAAATATGAGGGCACACCCGAGCAGTGGGAGCACGCGCAGGGCGTCATGAAGACCATTTTGGATGACCTCGGCATCAATTATAAGATTGGCATCGATGAGGCAGCCTTCTACGGCCCCAAGCTGGATATTCAGATCAAGAACGTCTTTGGCAAGGAGGACACGCTGATCACCATCCAGATCGATATGCTGCTGGCAGAAAAATTCGGTATGGAATACGTCGACAGCGACGGTCAGCTCAAGCGTCCGTATATCATTCACCGTACCTCCATGGGCTGTTACGAGCGTACGCTGGCATTGCTGATCGAAAAGTACGCAGGTGCGCTGCCCACTTGGATGGCACCCGTTCAGGCAAAATTCTTGCCCATGGGCGACGCCGAGATCGATTATTGCCAGAAGATCGCCGACCGCATGACTGCCATGGGGATGCGCGTCGAGATTGACAAGTCAAATAACACCATCGGCTACAAGATCCGCGCAGCACAGACCGAAAAGGTCCCCTATATGCTGGTTGTCGGCGCTAAGGAGATGGAGACCGGCTCCGTCGCCGTCCGCTCTCGTAAAGCCGGTGATACCGGCGCCGTTCCCGTCGATCAATTCATCACCGACATCATGATGGAGATCGCCGAGAAGAGAAAGTAAGAAGTAAATCATTTGGCGGGGTGAGTTTCAAATGCTAAAATGCATTTGAGACTCACCCCCATTATCGTCAGAATGATATTATCGTACAATCGCAAATCGTCAGGGCCCACAACCGAAATTTGCCTCCATCGCAAAAAATTCACATTATAACGGTTGAAAATCTCCTGCAAATATGATACAATAGTACTCACAAAAGGAGGGCAAGCCAATGTATACCATCAAACGATATGCTGATCAAACCGTCTACGACGCGCTGCAACAACGCTTTGCCTACTTGTTTGCGGAATTTGAGAATATTTTTGTCTCCTTTTCCGGCGGTAAGGATAGCGGACTGTTGCTCAACCTCCTTCTGAAATACCGCGCCGAGCATTGCCCCGACCGCAAAATCGGCGTATTCCATCAGGACTTTGAGGCACAATATTCCTGCACCACCGAATATATCGAGCGCACCTTTGCCCACCTCGAACATCAGCCCGGAATCGAGTTGTACTGGGTCTGCCTCCCCATGGCAACTCGCACCGCCATGAGCAGCTATGAAATGTTCTGGTACCCTTGGGACGATCGTGAGCCCGATGCATGGGTCCGTCCCCTCCCCACCCATCCCTACGTCATCCATCTGTATCATAATCCTATCACCACTTATCGCTACCGTATGCATCAGGAGGACCTTGCCAAGCAATTCGCACATTGGTATCACCTTTCCCACGGCGGCGGAAAAACCGTCTGCCTGCTCGGCACCCGCTGCGACGAATCTCTCCAGCGCTACAGTGCCATTGTCCATAAAAAATACGGTTATCAGGGCGAATGCTGGATCAGCCGCCAATTCAAGGACACTTACGCCGCCTCTCCGTTGTACGACTGGTCACTCTCGGACGTCTGGCACGCCAATTATCTCTTTAATTTCGATTATAATCATCTGTACGATATGTACTATCGCGCGGGACTCAGCCCCGGGCAAATGCGCGTTGCCTCCCCCTTCAATGACTACGCCAAGGATAGCCTGAATATGTACCGCGTCATCGATCCGCAGATGTGGGCACGACTGGTTGGCCGAGTCCGCGGCGCTAATTTTGGCGCGATCTACGGAAAGAGTCGTGCCATGGGCTACCGCACGCTGACCCTCCCCAAGGGACATACGTGGGAATCCTATACCTATTTTCTTCTGGACACTCTGCCCACACGCCTGCGCAACAACTATATCAAAAAATTCAAAACCTCCATTGAATTTTGGCATAAAACGGGCGGAGGATTGGAGGAGGAGACCATCCGCGAGCTCGAGGAGAACGGCTACCATATCCGCCGCAACGGTGTCTCCAATTATACCGTCATGCGCAATTCCCGCATCGTCTTTCTCGGCAAGATCCCCGATCATACCGACGATATCAAATCCTCCAAGGATATCCCCAGCTGGAAGCGGATGTGCTATTGCATCCTGCGCAATGACCATACCTGCCGCACCATGGGTTTCGGTCTGACCCGCGAGCAGCAAAAGCAGATCGATCTTCTCAAGATCAAATACGGAAAGGTAGTGGAAAAATAATCTATGGCTCAGAATAGTCCCGTCTACAACATCATCGCCGTACCACTGGAAAAGGTCGTGCCCAATTCCTACAATCCCAATGCCGTCGCCCCGCCCGAGATGCGGTTGCTGTACGACAGCATCAAGGAGGATGGCTACACGATGCCCGTCGTCTGTTATCACGACGAGGAAAAGGACGAATATATCATTGTGGATGGCTTTCACCGCTACCGCATCATGAAGGAACACCCCGACATCTATGAACGCGAGGGCGGTCTTCTTCCTGTCTCGGTCATTGATAAGCCGCTGGATCACCGTATGGCAAGCACCATCCGTCACAACCGCGCCCGCGGCGCACACGACGTCGATCTGATGAGCAATATCATCCGCGAGCTGCATGAGCTGGGGCGCTCGGACGCATGGATCTCCAAGCATCTGGGCATGGATAAGGACGAGATTCTGCGTCTGAAACAGATTACAGGACTTGCCGCGCTGTTCCGTGATGTCGAATTTGGTAAAGCATGGGCACCCATCCATGCCGAGGAGCAAGCACTCCCGACAGATCTGCCCGATACTGCACAGGCACTGATGCAAAGTGCCGTATCTCCCGAGAATTATCCCGAGGACTTGAATGAAATAACATATTGACAATACAAGGAGGCTATTATGACAAATCGTGAACGCGCCATGAACATTCTGCACTATAGGGATACCGATCGGATCCCCGCTGTCCATTTCGGTTATTGGTCTCAACTGCTCGACGAATGGGTCGCACAGGGACATATCACCCGTGAGCTGGCAAATCGTGTCGGCGACGGGAATGAGGGTGACCGTGAGCTCGATCGCATTCTCGGCTGGGATTTTAACTGGTTCACCGTCATGCATTCGAACAACGGGCTGTGTCCCGCGTTTGAACCACGCGAGCTGGAGGTCCTACCCGATGGTACGCGCCGTGTCCTGACCCCGACGGGCGTCATCGAGCGCATCAAGCCGGGCATCGTTTCCATCCCCTCCGAGGACGACTATCTGCTCAAGGATCGGGAGGCGTTTGAAACGCTGTTCAAGCCAAAGATGCAATTTTTCCCCGAGCGGATCAATCTTGACTATTTCCGCACCTTCAATGACACCCGCCCCAAGGACATCCCCGTCGGATTGATGCTGGGCAGCGTACTGGGACAGATCCGCGACATGACAACGGTGATCGGCTTGTCTTACCTTGCCTACGACGAGGACGAGGAGCTGCTCGCCGACATCATCGACACCTACGCCGATATGCAATATCGCTGCGTCGAGGCCATTCTCAAGACGGGGGCCAAATTTGATTTTGCCCACTATTGGGAGGATATCTGTTTCAAAAACGGCCCTCTGATCTCCCCCGCCATGTTTGACACGCTTTGTGCCAAGCATTATCAAAAGCGCAACGAGCTTTGCCACCGCTACGGCATTGATATCATTTCTCTGGATTGCGACGGCGTGACCGAGCGGCTGCTGCCCACCTGGTTCCACACGGGGGTCAATACCATGTTCCCCATCGAGATCGGTGTCTGGGGCGATCAGTTTGCCCCTGCAAGAGAAAAATACGGGAGCGAGCTGCGGGGCGTCGGCGGCATGGACAAGACCGTGCTGCGTCGGGACCGCACCGCTGTGGATGCCGAGATTGAGCGGATCCGTCGCCTTACCGCCATGGGCGGCTTTATCCCCTGCCCCGACCATCGTCTGATGCCCGGCACCAAATTCGAGCTGGTACAATATTATATCGAGAAGATCAAAAATCTTCGGATATAACCTCCTGTATTTGTTACAAGCTATGTTTTACTTCACAAAAATCTCCTCCCCGCTTGACATCATGGCATCATCCTTATATCGTGAATTGACCGAACGCGAGCTTGACCTGATCACAGCGAGTGCGCTGCTTGAGACGCTGCTCTCCCATGTGCCCAAAGCGTAGCCCTCCTCCATATCATGCAAAATCGCAAAATTTTGCCAAAGGCATTGTATTTTTTGTTTTTTTTGGAATAATAGAAGATAGAACCACTCCCCCAAGGAAGAGAGATAAAAAATGCGTAAAACCAAAATCGTATGCACCATCGGCCCCGCCAGTGAGAGCGAGGAGATCATCGCGGGACTTTGTCGCGCGGGCATGAACGTCGCCCGCCTGAATTTTTCACACAGCACACACGCCGAGCACCAGCGGCGGATCGACATCATCAAAAAAGTGCGCGAGGCGCTGGAGCGCCCCATCGCCATCATGCTGGACACCAAGGGACCCGAATATCGCATCAAGACCTTCCATGAAGGCAAGATCGATCTGCAGGACAACGCAACCTTCACCTTCACCACGGAGGATATCATCGGTGATCGGAGTCGAGTCTCGGTCAGCTATGCGGGGCTGCCGCAGGAGCTCTGCGTGGGCGACACCATTCTGCTCAACAACGGCCTGTTGTCCTTCACGGTGGAGAAGATCGTCGGCCCCGAGATCGTCTGCCGCGTTGTGTGCGGCGGCGAGCTCTCCGACCGTAAAAGTATGAGCTTTCCCGGCAAGGTCATGAAACAAAAGTACCTCTCCGAGCAGGACAAGGCAGACATCGCCTTCGGCGTGGCGAACGGCGTGGACTATATCGCCTGCTCCTTCGTTTCAAGCAAGCAGGATCTGGTGGATGTCCGCGAATATCTGCGCACCATCGACGCCGAGGGCATCGAGCTGATCGCCAAGATTGAGAACCAATCGGGCTTTGATCACATTGAGGAGATCTGTGAGTGCTGCGACGGCATCATGATCGCCCGCGGCGACATGGGCGTCGAGGTTCCGTTTGAGCAGCTCCCCGCCATGCAAAAAAAGCTGATCACCAAGTGTAGGATGCTCGGCAAGCGCGTCATCACCGCGACCGAGATGCTGGAATCCATGATCCATAATCCCCGCCCGACCCGAGCCGAGATCTCCGACGTGGCGAACGCCGTATACGACGGCACCAGTGCCATCATGCTCTCGGGCGAGACGGCTGCGGGAAAATATCCCATCCGCGCGGTGGAGACCATGGCCAAAATCGCCGAGACCACCGAGGGCAACATCAATTATCAAAAGAGGTTTTACAACTCGGAATTTAAGATCAAAAACGCCGTTGACGCCATATCACACGCCACCTGCGGCATGGCGATTGATCTGGATGCCAAGGCCATCGTCGCCTGCTCTCTCTCGGGCATGACGGCGCGCATGGTCTCCCGATTCCGCTCCCCCGTGCCGATCATCGGTCTGACGACCAACGAGGCAACGTGGCGCAAGCTGGCGCTGTCCTGGGGGGTCATTCCCGTCATGTGCGAGAAGTTCACCTCCACGGACGTGCTGTTCTACACCGCCAAAAAGATCGCCAAGAGCACGCTGTCGCTCAGTGCGGGCGACAGGATCGTCATCACGGGCGGCAACACCACCGGGCAATCGGGCAACACCAGCCTGATCAAGGTGGAAGAAATCTGAGCAAACAAAAAAACGGGGTGAGTCAAATGCAAAAAATGCATTTGAAACTCACTCCGTCGTTTTTATTTTGTCGGCTTTACGGGCAAAAAGCGCAAATTCCGCGCAGCCCCTTTTTACGTTTTACATTACTATGCAGTTAGGCGCGCCGCATCACTCGGCGGCAGCATCGCTGCCCAGATGCAGCACCAAGCCGTCGGTGACCGCTCCGGTACCGCTGTAAGTGCCCCAGCGGAGATCAAAGGCGACGGTCATGTCGCACTTGGCGTAGATCTTAAAGGAAAACGTGCCCGTGCCCGCGCTCGGGATGAGATTGGTATAGATCGGCTCCTGCCCCTCGACAAGAATACGGCAATAGCCGTTGCAGCTTGCGCCGTCGGGAGTCAGAATGACGGTATACATATGGTCTTTTGTGAGGGTGAACACGCGGTAGCCCTCGGGGGTCTGCGTGGGTGTCAGGTCGGCGGTCTCTGGCAGCGGCTCCTCCTCGGGGGCGGCGTCCTCTCCGTCGGCGGGCGTCTCTCCCGATGCCGCGTCGGTCGTTTCGGTCGTCTCGGTCGTTTCGGTCGTTTCGGTCGTTTCGGTCGTGTCCCCCGATGCTGTATTTTCGGCGGTCATTTCCGTTGTGGGTTGCTCTGTTGCATCGGCGGGGATGGGATCAGCGGGCTCGTTTTCGCTCTCGGCGGCTGCGGCGGCAGCCTTGGCGGCGGCAATTTCTGCGGCGAGCGTGTCGTCGGTGATGGCGATGGCAAGCGAATACTCCTGCGTGCGGATGACGTTGGTCGCGGAGGACACGTTTTCGCTGAACCACGCGAAGGTCGTGGTGCTCAGGCAGACGACGCAGAGCAGGATGCTGAACACGCAGGTGAAGATGCTGCGGCCAAACGCCTTTTCGGTCAGT
>JAFTJZ010000081.1 GCA_017456145.1 Clostridia bacterium | reverse complement strand
CTGCTCATTATCGAAGGTCTTTTGCATCTCGTAATTCATTGCCGAATTACCGACCAAATAGTAATCGCCGTCCAGCTTGTCGTTTGCAAACTGCTCAAGACCTGCAAAGAACGCTGTCGTGTCCTCACCGTCCTCGGGATAAGAGGTCGTGATAACGAGTCTTGAATAGTTATCGGTTACAAGCTGCTTCTTTCCGTCCTCCAAGGTGGTCTGCGCTTCGGTGAGTTTCCGACTCATATCCTCATCGATCACAGCCTCAAAGCGGGGATCGGTCAGCACGTCATCCATCATATAGCCCAACAAAGCTTCAAGCGTCATCGTCCATTCGGGATCCGCGCCCTCGGTGCTTGCCGCATAGAGATACAGCAGATCGAGCATGGAGCTGTCCATACCAAGCATATCAGCAAGGTCGGTCGCAGCAAACGCGGTTTCATTCACCGATGCCTTGATCATCCTCTGTACCATTTGCAGCTGTCCGAGTGTTTCTCCGCCCATATAGTTTTTCAAAACGGTATCGGCAAGAATAAAATCAACAGTATCTTCCATAGACATGGTTTTTTCTGTGATGTTGCTTCCGAAGTAAAGACGGAAGACGACCTCGGTCATACTATTTTCCATGCCGAACGCCTGAGACAGTGTCGCTGCGTCAAGCGGATATCCCGAAGCTGCCATCTGAACGACTTGGTTTAACTGAATCAGTTGTGCGTTGTCGGGAGAAAGCTGCAAAGCGGCGGTCAAGAAACCCGGCAAGGTCATAGTATTTTTGGATTGAGAAACGAATATCATATTGATCTGTGCTTCCTGCATTCCCGTAATGCCTGCCAAGGTTGCGGCATTCAATTCTTGTCCGGAGGTCGCAGGTCCGATCAGCGTGTTCATTGTTTGCAGTTTAGCTTTTGTTTCCTCATCAAAAGAAGAACCGAACATCGGATCATTGATCAAGGTTCCGTTCAGGAAACCGCTGAACTCGGCAAGCGTCATTGTTTTATCGCTGACGTCCTGTGCGTTATGCAGAACAAAGATCGTATTGACAAGCGACTCGTCGATTCCGAGCATCGCCGAAAGCTCACTTGCGCTTCTTTGCGTTTGTAATTCCGTTTTGTCTGTATAGGGCGCAAGCTTTTCTACCTGTTCCATTGCATTCTCGTCAAGATAAGAAGAAAACGTGGGATCATTTGCAACCTTATTCTGAAGAAAATCAACGAACTCGTAAAGCGTCATTTTGTACGGCTCGGCGTTATCGGATCTGTAATAATCGTAGTACAGCATATCGATCACGTTCGAACCAAGCGAAGTATCTCCGCTCATCGAGCCAAGCACCTCTCCAAGCTCCGCCGCGGTGTAGGGCTTGCCGAGGATCGTGCCGTATCCCAGAACCGATTTCACGTTTTCATCCTTTTCCAGCTCGGAAATCAGGTCGTTCATCTTATCCTCGTCCTGATTTTCATAAACTACGACGACGGTATTGCTCTGCGGGAAGACGTTGGAAATTTCGTCATTTCCGGTAAGCGAGTAGGCAGTACCCGTTTGCTGTTGAAGGATAAAGAATCCCACAAACAGAACCGCAAATACGCCCACCATAACGTGGCGCATTTTGTAACTGAACTTCGCCGCCCATCCCATCGGGATATGCAATGATTTTTTCGCCGTTTTCTGTATCAGCTTATCACAAGCAAGAATAATACTTGGCAGCATCGTCAGCACGCATACCATGCTGATAAAGACGCCCTTTGCAAGCACGATACCGAGGTTTGCTCCGATCTTGAAACTCATAAATACCAGCATCAGAAGACCGACGACCGTGGTGAGCGCACTGGACGCGACCGAGGAGAAGGAAGCTGCCAGCGCGTTCTTCATCGCCTGCTTTTTATCAGGCTCGAGTGCCTTTTCCTGTCTGTATCGGTTCATCAGAATGATGGAGTAATCCATAGAGAGAACCAGCTGCAGAATTGCCGAAATAGAATTCGTAATGCTCGCTACGTTCCCAAGGATCAGGTTCGTTCCGCCGTTGATGACGACAGCAACGCCGATCACAACGAGGAACAAGAGTGGCTCGATCCACGAGTCGCACATAAGGAACAGGACTGTCAGCAGGATCGCAAGCGCGACTACGATCAGAAGTACCGGAATACCCGGGAATCCGCTGTCGTTGTTCTTCCATACTACCGTATAACCGGCAAATTTTGATTCCAGCGCTGTCTCTATTGCCGTTTCCTCGTCGCTGCCGTAATCGCAGGACATATTGAGTACGAATAACGTGTGATTATCTTTGTTGTAATCGCTGCTTTCTGCATCATAATCGACGCTATCGACGTTTGGAATGGCGCTTAATTCTGTAAGCACCGTTTCCTTTTGAGCCTCGGTAAGATCGTCGAACATCACGCGAATGGAGTTTGAGGTCTCCATTTCGGGAAATTCATCTTCCATAATATCAAGACCCGCCTTCATATTGGAATCGTCGGGCAGGTATTTGGTCATATCTTCATTGATCTCCACGAATTGAGAACAAATGATACTCGCAACCGCCAGCACCAGCATGACTGCCAGTACGATGTTTCTTTTGTTCACAATGAAATTGGAAAACTTTTTTATCATTGTTTCTGCATTCCTCCCTGAATTAAAATATTGTTGTTGACATTTCGTACGCTATATATTATAATATACACGTGTCGTTTTTGCAACCACCAGATGCATAGCAAACGGTTGTGCAAACAACAAATCTCAAAAAAGCGTTGAGGTTGCAGCCATATACAGTTATTTGTTGATTTGGAAATCAAGTCCGTTTAGAACGGAAAACCGAAAAAAGCCCCCTGATATGGTGAATAAAAGAACCATATCGGGGGGTAATTGTCTGCCGAGAAAACATCAGAACATCGTTATAAAACTGGTATTTGCGACGGAGATCATCGTTAACAGCATTGAATTTATAAGCGCGCCTGCCCAAATATTGCCCGTGAATTTCTGGGACTTGACATGAATGAACGCTGTAACTCCCAAGGAAAATACAAATGAGACCAGTTTATTTGCGCTCTGTCCTGCCGCCAGAAGAATAAGGTTACTTCCGTCCACCGCCCATAGAGGTGAGCCGGTAAACAGTATGGGAAGATACGTAAGCGTAAGCAGGATCACCACCGGAATGAGTGACATACTGGTAGAAAACGCAATACGCTTGTTGTCGCTCCAATTGTCGAAATTGTTTCTTCTGATGGCAATTCCGTTAGCAAACTGCAATACGAAGAAGAGAGGTAGATATCTGAGAGCCATCGTAAGCTTGTTTGCACTAAATGGACGTATAGCGTACTGCCAGAGACGGAAGTCTGAACCGAAGAGGTAGCTTACACCAAACAGCAGCATATAGGCTCCAAATAAAACCGTAATCGAAAGAAGCAACAGTTTTCCAAGCTCCTTCCAAGTTGTTTTGAATCCGAAATATTCACTGTTTTCGCGGTATTTCAGTCCGGTGCCTTTTCTGACAGAAAGTAACGTGACAGCTGCGCATACCACTCCCCACAGAACGAAACCGTTTGTGGAAGACTGCGGAAGCAGGCTGCTTTCCATAGCCAGCATACCAACCAGAACGATCGGCAGAAAGGTTATTGTATTGATTAAAACGCCTGTTATAATAGCTCGGAGATATTTGCGCTTGGCTTTTCCAACCAAAGGAGGCAACACGAAGGTGTTTTCTCTCTCCAGCACCTTGAAATAGGGGATCTTAATAACGTAATACATACAAGGAATGATAAAGGCAAAGAAGCCTAACATACCGAGCGCATTAAATACCGTTTTAACTATCCATATCTGATTTGAGCTTTTTATCGTTACCGGCGAACCTAACGTTTCGTCAAAGAAGTCAATCACATATCCGGTGATCTTGGGAGAAATAACGCTCTGTGAATGTATGGTGCCGGGATTCCACATCGCAAACGTATATCCATTTTCCGCATTCGCATAGAACTTTCCCTCTTCAACCTTGGAAACCTCTACTCCGGTTTGAGTTTTCACCCAGGATTTACCCGTATCATTGGTTAAAATATCCTTTAAAAGCCATGAGTTGAAATCATCTGCCTTGCCGAGTATCGCACCCAAATGGGCATTATATCCGTTAAAAGGATCTGTTGTTTCTATCCCCGCTATGTTAACCTCAAGCGGGTAGCTTGCGGACAGGCACGCCGTGATCTTGTTGAGCGCGTGCGCTTCCTCGGCAGTCGCGCCTTGGGCAAGCGCGTCATTTTCAAGGTTGGTGTAGTACTGCATTGTTTTCAGAGCTGCGCCGGCTCCCTGAGAATGCCCTACAACGCCAATCTTATTCGTATCAACAAAGGGCAAAGTGCTTATATACTCAACCGAGGAGTAAACGCCTTTGGACTCGTAAACGATATCGCCCGCATAGGACTCGTCCGCAACATCCGAATCGCCGTGACCGAACATATTTGGAACTACCACAACATAGCCGCGGCGCGCCAGCTCCACATACCAGGAATCGACAGTTTCGGCGCTGGAGGTAGCTCCGTGAACCACCACGATGCCGGGTGCTTTATTATTAACAGTCGCGTTTTCGGGAACCAATAAATATCCTCGAATCGTTCCTGCGTCTGTGTAAATAGAAATATCATTGACCTCCACCTTTCCAAAATCGGTGGAAATCAGGTTCGAGACTATGCCGCTGATTAAGCACGCCACAATGGAAATCAGCATTATAATGGCGTTTATATTCATCGCTATCTTCTTTTTCATGATATCGTATTCCTTCCTTGATCTGCATTCTTCCGCAATAAAAAATCATGCTTGACATTTCGCGTTTTTTATATTATAATATACACGTGTCGATTTTGCAACCATCAATTGCGCCTGTTATGGTTGTATAGTCAACATAATATCGGATAGTGTAGATTTTATAACCATACACAAAGCGCTTGTTGATAGGAGAAGTAATATGAATCAAAGAATTATGCTAACGAAGAAACTTTTGAAAACCAGTTTAACCAATATGCTCCAAGCACAGAATATTTACCAGATCTCTATCCGTGAGCTTTGTGAAAATGCGGGAATCAACCGTTCTACCTTTTATAAATACTACGGAAGTCAGTTTGATCTGCTGTCGGAAATGGAACAAGATCTGCTCGTCAGTATAGAGAGTGTACTGACTTCTCAGGACGTTTACAGTAAAAATGCCATCGAACAGATCCTGATCTATCTGGAGAATGACATCGAATTCGTTCGTTTACTTCTCAATTCCAACGTGGATCCTGAATTTCCGAAGAAATTGTTCTCCCTCCCTCCAATCTTGCGGATGTTAAATGAGCTGATGGCGAATGTCCCCGAGGAAGAATCCGATTACTACTATCGTTTTCTGCTGTCCGGAGCCTATGAAATTGTAAGAACGTGGGTGAATAAAGAAGACCGTGAAAAAACCGAGTGGCTGGCGGCTTTACTCTATCGAATGATCCTGACACCAAAAGAGAAAAAGCGACAATAAAGAGGTGCATCGCACGATCGCCATTGAAGCGATGAAAGCTGTCATCCCTTCGGTAACTTATACCATGCTGCTTCCATATATCATATATATCGTCTGTTGTGCGGAATCAAATGTATTTTTGGGTTTGATTCCGCGCTTTTACATTCTTGACAAATTCCGATGCTGCTGCTATAATATAATCAACCATTCTCAAATCAAGGAGGTTTTTCCATGGACATCCCCAACGAGCATATCCCGGAGCAAGTCGCTCCGCCAAACGAACCCACCCCATTGGAGGAATATCAATTTGTATTCACCGAGGAAGAATACGACTCACTATACACCACGCAACGCAAAAAGCTCCTTTCTTCCCTGCCCTTTGCCGTCTTTGTTGCGCTGTTTGCTCTTCTCGCATCTCTTTTGAACCAATCCTCATTTCTGCTCGGTGTTGCGATGGTTTTCACTTTGTTTTGCACCGTCATATACATCCTGGCGCTGAAGAATATCCGAAAAGTACAAAACGCCGGAAAGGATGACTTTCTCGCTGCTGTCTATACCTATCGCACCTACTCCAACTATCTGATCGTCATCACGCACCGTCATGAGGAAAAGATGGGAGAGGTCCGTATTTACTACGACAAACTGCAGAATATGTATGAATCCCACGGACTGGTCGTCTTTCAATTCAACAACAAGCTTTACCCGGTAAGAGCCGCCGCACTGACACCGACCTCCTTTTTCCGCGTATATCTCGCCGCCCAACAGAGCACCAAGAAAAACAAAAAGAAATAATTTATCATTCCTTAATACTCTTCTATAAGGAGCCTGACATATGAAACTTATCCTTGCAAGAATCGGAAATCACCCCACCGTTGTAATGGCGCAGCGCGAAATCTCACGTTATCTTTCCCGCATGGACGAAACACTGACCTTGGAAGAACGTATTTACGCCGCGTACGACCCTGCCGTCTCCGACGTTCTCTGGCTCGGGCTTGACATCTCCCTGCCTCTCTCGCAAAAGGTCGATGAGATCAATATTGACGTCACATACGGCATCGGTCATATCACCGCATCCAACCACCGCAGTGTGCTGGTCGCTGCCTATCGCTTTTTGTATGAGCTCGGTTGCCGCTATCTGTTCCCCGGTAGGGGTGGTGAGATCGTTCCCACCCGCACGCTGGATGCCGCAGCGCTGACCGTTTCGGTTCATGAGAGCGCCTCCTACCGTCACCGCGGTATGTGCATTGAGGGCGCGGTCAGCTACGAGCACGTCAGAGACATGATCGATTGGCTGCCCAAGGTGGGCATGAACGGATATTTCATGCAGTTCAAGACGCCGAGCGACTTTTTCAAGCGCTTTTATAATTCTACCGCTAACCCGCACCTGCCCGCCACCCCCGTGAGCGACGAGGACGTCGCACATATCTGGGAACGGTTGGAGGAGGAGATCTCGCTGCGCTCTCTGGATTATCATGCCGTCGGGCACGGCTGGACCTGCGAGCCCTTCGGTGTTTCGGGTACCGACTGGGATACGTTTGAGGGCGAGATCCCCGAGAGCATCCGTCCTTATCTTGCGCTTGTCAATGGCGAGCGCACCTTCTGGGGCGGTATCCCGTTGAACACCAATCTCTGCTATTCCAATGCCGTCGTGCGGGAGAAAATGACCGACGCCATTGTGGAATACTGTGTCTCTCATCCCGCTGTCAATTTCCTGCACTTCTGGCTCGCCGATGGTAAGAACAATCACTGCGAGTGCGAGCGCTGTGCCGTGCTCCCACCATCTGACTTTTACGTCATGATGCTCAATGAACTGGACAAAAAGCTGTCTGCAGTCGGTGTGACGACCAAGATCGTCTGCCTGATCTACGTTGATCTGCTCTGGGAACCCGTGCGGGAAAGGATTCAAAATCCAGACCGTTTTGTGCTGATGTTTGCGCCCATCACGCGCACATATTCTCATGCCTTCACCGATTTTGACGCATCGCAAGCCATCGAGCTATCGCCCTATTTGCGTAATAAGCTTAAAATGCCCTCCTCGGTTGCTGAGAATGTCGCCCGCCTTGCCAAGTGGCAAACAGAGCAGCTGGGCGGGGACAGCTTTGACTTTGATTACCATCTGATGTGGGATCACTACATTGACCCGGGATATATGGAGTGTGCCCGCATTCTGCACACCGATATGACCAACCTCGACCGCATTGGACTTGGCGGCATGGTCAGCTGTCAGACGCAACGGGCAGCCTTCCCTACGGGTCTGCCGATGTACGCCATGGCGCGCGGTTTGTGGGATAGAAATTCCTCGTTTGCCCGTATATGCGACGAATATTTCACCGCCGCCTTTGGGCAGGACGGTCAAGCCGTGCAGATGTATCTGTCTTCACTTTCTGCCCTATTCGATCCTGTTTATCTGCGTGCTGAAAAGCCTCGAGACGAAACGGGTGTGCGCAGCCGCTGTGCCCGGGTAAGAGCATTGATCGAACGTTTCCGTTGTGAGCACGCACTTCGCTTGGATGACAAAAACATTTCTCGGCGACATCTTGCTTATCATGCGGATATTTGTCTGCTTTATGCCGATGTGCTGGAGACCCACCTTGGCGGTGGCAGCGAGGAGCAAAAATGCGCGGCAAAGCAAGCACTGATGGATTACGTTCAAGCGGCGGAGCCGACTCTGCACGCAGTATTTGACGTCAACAACTTTGAGGACAGTATTTTCAGACGTTATCTACGGCGCCATAGCAAATGATCCTTTTGTCTCCCCCAAACACAATTGGGGGAGATTTTCCTTACCGATGCCCCTTCGATAACATGGTCGAAACTGCACAGAATCCGATCGAAAATGCGCAGATATTCATGATTTTGTGTGATATAATAATGATATAACAATAGGAAATCATATTAAAAGCCACACAGCAATGCGGTCATGCCTTATTATCGATTTTCTGCAACATCATTTTCATCATCCGCCGTATGCGGCGGGAAAGAGAGGTCATTATGAAACGGAACAAAGCCTTAATTGCAGTGCGCCTGCTGGCACTATTCATCTTGCCTGCACTGCTGTTGGGAACCATCCCCCCCGTCGCCGCGAAAAGCGACACGATCGATCTGTCGGGCGGCAATGTGGTCGACGATCTGCTGCAAAATCAAGGCTCCACCCAAAGCTATATATGCCACGGTGCGAGTTGGGTCGGTAACTATTCCCTTTTTGACGTTGGTACCGGAACATATCTGGTCTATCAGCTCAAAATTCCTGCAGGGGCTGGAGCTACCGTCACGGTTGACTACAAGGAGTGGCAAGGTGTCGGAAACGGTGGCGTACATCAGTACACAGCCAATCCAAAAATCCGTTGGTATGTTACCGATGCGAGCATCGACAAAAGCTTTGACGGCGATATCTCCGATTGGGAGGAAATCCCCGCAAACGAGGAGATCTCTCTTGTGACGTATACCTACTCCTACACCTTGAGCGAGGAAAATCCAAACGAAAGGACACTGTACGCCTGTATGAAATTCTGCGACAACGATACCAGTGCATCGGGACAGGCCGGCTGGAACGACGGCGCGTGGGTCGACCGCGTGACCTTCTCCAACGATCATGAAGGCACGGCAACCTCCCCTGAAAGCAAGCCCGACTCCACCCCCATACAAGACGCACTCGGGGGCGAGACCATTGATCTGGTGGAAAACATCACACAGACCGATGCACTCAAAGTCAACAAGAGCGCTACTCTCTCCGTCAAGCAAACGGGGCGCTGGGCTGATACATATGCTCTATACGACCTTGGTGTCGGACAGTATATTCTTTATCGTATCACACTGCCCGCAAATGACGGTGTGCAGGTCACTGTGGATTATAAAAATTGGGCGGATGTCGGCAACGGCGGCATACATCAGTATTCCTCCAAGCCCAAAACCGTCTGGTATGTCACCGAAACTGCTCCCGCCGCCACATTTTCCGGCAACACCTCGGGCTGGACCCGCATCCCCGCAGAGGAGGAGCCGGATCTTGACACCTACACGTACACCTATACCCTTGCAGAAAAGGGAGAAAAATCGACCGCGCGTACACTGTATGCCTGCATGGTCTTCGCCTCCAACGATACTGCATACCACTCTCAGGCGGGCGGTAACGATGGGGCATGGATCGATGCCATCACCTTTGATCGTCTGATTGACCGGGAAATTTCCGTCAGCGGCATTCGTCTGAACAAAAATGCGCTGACCCTTGCCTTTGGCAAGAGCGAAACACTGCGCGCCACGCTGCAGCCCGAAAATGCCACACTGCGCGGGGTGAGCTGGTCCTCCTCCGAGCCGACTGTAGTCGCAGTCGACAAAAACGGCACGGTCACCGCCATGGGCGCGGGCAGTGCGACCGTTACCGTCACCACAAAGGACGGCAGCTATACGGCAAGCTGCAGCGTCACCGTTCCCGACAATACTCCCATGATCCCCCTGGCTGTGGGTGAGTTCTTCGATACGGGTATCACGCAAGAGGACAGCAGCGATCCTCTTTCCCTCCCGCATGCGTGGTATACGTCGCAGGGGACACGGAGCGATGCCACGCAAATTGTCCACTGGGACGGCGTTACCTTCCGCGATCTGAACGGCAAAGCGTATGCCATTTATCAGCTGCGCGTGCCCGCAGATGTCAACGCGCGTATTCATCTGGACATGGTCACGGATTATACCGACGCAAACGGCACACACAACGGTGTCGTCAGCAATGGAAATCCCCGCATGAACATCTACTATACCACCGAGAGCTTCACGCTCGCCACCGCAGACGACGCACTCTGGACACGGGTGGATCAGGACGACGATTGGAGTGCGCAACAGGACGAATACACCTTCACGGTCTCCTCCATGAGCTCGTCGGAGCGTACCGTCTACGTCAAGATCGTCAGTACATATGCAGCCTCACAGGGCGCATGGATCGAAAAGCTCGGCTTTGACACTGTCGTTCCCGCGCCGAAAGAAATGCTCATCATGGCCCCCGGGTGCACCGAATACACCGTCGGCGAGACACTCGATCTGCGCGGATTGGTCATTGGTGTGCGTTACAGCGATGGCTCGACCGCCATCCTTGCCCCCGAGGATTATACCGTCGATAAAACGGGAAAGCTCACCAAAAGCGACACTACCGTGACCGTTACCACCAAGGACGGCACGCTCTCGGGCACCTTTACGCTTACCATCCTTGATCGAAACGGTAACATGACAGACACCGGCGGCAAAAACGTCGGGCTGATCGCAGGCATTGTCGGCGGAGCACTTGCCCTTGGCGGTGCGGTACTTGCGGCGATTGTATATCTTCGTCGCAGCAAGGACAAAAAATAAGGAGGTGCACCATGAAAATGATATATAACCGCATCAAAAGGCTGCTCGCCATTTCGCTCGCTGCCGTTATGCTGCTCGGCATCGTCTCGGGCTGCACCCCGTCCCCCGACAGCGACCCAAACCACGAACAGACCAAGGAGGACTCGCCCATGGAGACTATCAGCCTTAACGGGCAATGGGATTTTTACAAGGACAGTGCCGCTGCGGCGGGAACGCTGAAAAACATCGGTGTCATTGACAGCACCCAAAGTCTTGTCAATGGCAGCGAGATCACTGCAACGCTCAAAATCAGCCGCCCCGAGGAAATGTTTTATTCCAAGCTGCGCCTGACCATGCAATTTGGCGGCGATCTGACCACAACGGGCGGTGCCGCCCCCACCGTTTATGCCAAGGTCGGCAATGGTGACTACTTTGCGACCAACATCGGCGACCTGACGCATAATCTCAACAGCGACCTTCATACCGTGGACGTCGGTCTCTACTTTGCCGATCTCGTCGCCGGAGAGAATACCGTTACCGTTAAAACCAATATCGTCTCAGGGGACATCACCCTGTCCGAGGTGGCGCTCTGCTACTACCCTGTTCTAATGTTCCGGGATTCACTGCAAAAGATCACCGTCCCGGGCGTCTGGGAGACCCAACTCGGAGCTGAGTACACAGCCTATAACGGCGTGGGCTGGTACAGCCGCAGCTTTGATCTCCCCCGGGCCGCAGCGGGACAGCAGTATACGCTGACCTTCCACGCCATCGACTACTACGCCGAGATCTGGCTCAACGGTCGTTTTATCACCTCGCATGAGGACGGTTACAGTGCTGTGGTCATCGATCTTGGTCAATACGCAGACATTCTCCAGACGCACAATAACCGTCTGACCGTCCGCGTGACCGATCAGGACACCGATGCTGACGCCGCCTTTCCCATCAAACAAACGCTGGCAGGCTTTTATCACGACAGCGTCGGCATTAACTTCGCCGGTATCTGGAATGATGTGACTCTATCCCCCCGCGGTCTGACGCGGTTGAATGATCTGACCATCCGTACCGACGTTGATACCATGTGCGCCGACGTCATTGCGAGCGTGAAGAACGTGGGAAACGATACCACGCTGGATGCCGTGGTCACCATCCTTGACGGCGAGACAGTCATGGGGAGCAAAACGCTCTCGGAAATCACCGTCAGCGCCGACGGCACCGCCGAGATCGATGCATCGCTCCCGCTTCCGAATGCTAAGCTCTGGGAGATCTCCACACCGCAGATCTATACCGCCCGTGTCGAGCTCAAGGACGGAGAAACGATCGTGGACAGCAGCGAGAGCACCTTTGGCTTTACCTCTGTACGTGCACAAGAGGATAAGATTCTGTTCAACGACCGCATCATCAAGATCAATGGAATTCTCTCATGGCTCGGCAATTGGGAGCAGCTTTCTCCAAAATTTGACAAGAACGTCTTCACCGAGCAGATCCGCGCCCTCAAGGCGTATGGATTCAATGCCATCAAGTTCTGTCTGGTCGTTCCCACCGAGGAGATTCTGAGTATTTGCGACCGTGAGGGAATCTACGTCTACATTGAATATCCTGTCTGGAATCCCGTCCAGACCGATGCCTTTTATGAGCGGGCTTATTCACAAATGGGACGATTCCTCAACATGAGTAAAAATCATCCCTCGGTCATTATGAGCGATTTTAACTGCGAGATGCAGGTGTTTGAGGACCCCATGCTTGACTTTATGAACTGGTGCGTCAGCACAGGCAAGCGCATTGATCCCAACCGTCTTTACGCCGACAATTCCTCCACAGGACGACAGAATACACAAGGGGATAACGATTTTTGGACATGGCATCCCTACACCAATGCACTGGGCTTCGCCGATTATGCAAAGAGCGTGGTTGCCAACCGCACGTCAAACGGTCAAAAGCCCGTCGTCTTCGGAGAATACGCCGATTATCCCGCACTTGCCGACTTTGATACCATTCTCACCGCAAGCGGCGGGGAGCCTTGGAACTGGGACGCTGTGGATGATCCCTTCCGCGCAGACCTGTATCTTAAAAATCTGGGGTATTCCGACGAGCAGATTCGGAATATGATCGCCTATTCCGAAGAAAATTGCGTAGACATGAAGATGTACTACGTGCAGGAAACAAAAAAGGCCGACAGCGTCGCGGCATATTTTCTGACCATCATTCAGGACATCGGTCACAGCGTCGCCGGTTTCTTTGATGAGCTGGGTAACGTCAAGTTCACCCCCGAGCAAACGGCGTTTTTGAAGGAAAGTGTTCTGCTCCTTGACACCAACGTCTATAACTTCACTGCCGGCAAGACCACCACGCTCACCCCTGCGATCTCCCATTATGATGGTACCGAAATTCAAAACGGTACGCTCAGCTGGACCCTTCTGGACCGTGACGGCACCCCCGTTGCGGGCGGCGAGCTCGCGGATGGGATCGACCTGGAAAACGGCTGCTATGAAACCTTTGGCAATGTAGAGCTGGATATGCCCGACGTTGACACCGCAGCCGCTCATACCCTGACACTGACCCTTACGGCCGAGAACGGATATAAGATCAGCAGCTCGTGGGAGATCTACCTCTATCCCGAAACGCCCGCCGCAGACCTTTTTGACGGTAAGAGCGTCATGGTCTCAGGGGACAACGCCACCTACAATTTCAAAAAGCGTTATCCCTCGGTCACCGATTGGAAAAACGGCGCCGAGCCCGACCTTCTGATCGCCTTCGACAGGCTGACTGACGCACAGCTGACCTATTTGAAAAACGGCGGTAAGGTACTGTACATCGGTACCGGCAGTGAGGTCGCCAAGGTTGAGATGGGTACCTTCTACTCCCAATACGTCATGGTCCACTTCCCCAATGAGGATCACGAAATTGTCACCGCACTGGACTCCAAGGGATTTGGCGGCTTGCAGTTTTTGAATCTGCAAACACAACATGTCATTACCCAAGCAAAGGATGATCCTGTTTCGCACTCCATCATCGGCAAGCTGCTGCTGCGCGACAACGTGGGCGACATCGGACAGAGTGCCTCTTATATGTCCGAATTCGCCGTCGGAGACGGCACGGTCATCCAATGCACGTTAAATGTGACGGGTGATCGTGTGCTCGGCAATTATCTGATCGACACCGCGGCGCAATATCTGCTGAAATAAAATCCGATACCCTTCCCTGTCATCGTGCAGAGGAAGGGTATTTTTGCATATCCATGCTTTTTGGACTCCGATAAAAAATTTTTGATATTTTTTCAAAAATTTTCTTTTTACCTATTGACAAGGTGGGTTGTTTGTGCTATAATATAACCAACCTGATTGGTAGGTATAAAATTGATCAACCCAAGAGGACAGAGCAGAAAGGCAACTACTCATGGAAAATTATTTTGAAAAGCTCGTCAGAGCAAATTTCCGTTTCGGACGAATGTGTCAGTGTTGAAAAAATCTCCATTCAAAAGCAAGCAAAAAACAACACCCACACATATTCTTAATAACGAAAGGAAATGATTACCATGTCTAATAATTACAAATTTGAAACACTTCAGCTCCACGTAGGTCAGGAGCAGCCCGATCCCGCAACCGACGCCCGCGCAGTTCCGATTTACGCAACCACCTCTTACGTCTTCCGTGATTCCGCTCACGCAGCCGCTCGTTTTGGCCTTGCCGACGCCGGTAATATCTACGGCAGACTCACCAATTCCACACAGGATGTATTTGAGCAGAGAATCGCAGCTCTTGAGGGCGGCGTTGCCGCACTGGCACTGGCATCCGGTGCTGCTGCCATTACCTACACGCTGCAGGCACTCGGTCAGAACGGCGGCCATTTCGTCGCACAGAAGACCATTTATGGCGGCAGTTATAACCTGCTGGCCAACACCCTGCCGAACTTCGGCATTACCGCAACCTTCGTCAACATTCATGACCTTGCCGAGGTCGAGGCTGCAATCAAAGAAAACACCAGAGCGATCTATATTGAGACGCTTGGCAACCCCAACAGCGACATTCCCGATATCGACGCGCTGGCAGCCCTTGCCCACAAGCACGGCTTACCGCTGGTCGTTGACAACACCTTCGGTACACCTTATCTCATTCGTCCCATTGAGCACGGTGCCGATGTGGTCGTCCACTCCGCCACCAAATTCATCGGCGGTCACGGTACGACGCTTGGCGGCGTGATCGTGGACTCGGGTAAATTCGACTGGGCGGCATCGGGCAAGTATCCCGCCATTGCCGATCCCAACCCTTCCTACCACGGCGTATCCTTCGTCAAGGCCGTCGGTCCCGCAGCGTTTGTCACCTACATCCGTGCCATTCTGCTGCGCGACACGGGCGCGACCATCTCCCCCTTTGCAGCATTCCTCCTGCTGCAAGGCACCGAGACGCTCTCTCTCCGCTTGGAGCGCCATGCCGAAAACACCAAGAAGGTCATCGAATTTCTTGCCAACCATCCGCAGGTGGAAAAGGTCAACCATCCGTCACTCGCAGACCATCCCGATCACGCGCTTTACGAGAAGTATTTCCCGAACGGCGGCGGCTCGATCTTTACCTTTGAGATCAAGGGTGGGCAGGCAGAGGCGCACAAGTTCATCGACAGCCTGAAGATCTTCTCGCTGCTGGCGAATGTCGCCGACGTCAAGAGCCTTGTCATCCACCCCGCCACCACCACCCACAGCCAACTCTCCGATGCTGAACTTGAGGATCAGGGCATCAAGCAAAATACCATCCGACTCTCCATCGGTACCGAGCATATTGACGATATTCTTGCAGATCTTGCACAGGGCTTTGACGCCGTCAAGGAGGCATAAGCATGGCACGTATTTACACATCGGCCGATCAGCTGGTCGGGCGGACACCACTGCTTGAGCTGACGCACGTGGAACAAGCACTTGGTCTGAAAGCTAAAATCCTTGCCAAGCTGGAATATTTCAATCCCGCAGGCTCGGTCAAGGACAGAATCGCCAAGGCAATGATCGACGAGGCTGAGGCGACCGGCAAGCTCAAGGCGGGCTCGATCATCATCGAGCCGACCTCAGGCAACACGGGCATTGGTCTGGCATCGGTCGCCGCCGCAAGAGGATACAAGATCATTATCGTCATG
>JAFTJZ010000003.1 GCA_017456145.1 Clostridia bacterium | reverse complement strand
TACAGGTTCTGAGGTGTATCAACCTGCTGGATCAGACCGTCCTTCATAACGACGATACGGGTAGCCATGGTCATAGCCTCGACCTGGTCGTGCGTAACGTATACGAAGGTGGTACCGACGCGGTTGTGGATTCTGGTCAGCTCGGTTCTCATGGCTGCACGGAGCTTAGCGTCCAGGTTGGACAGAGGCTCGTCAAGCAAGAAGACCTGAGGGTTACGAACGATTGCACGACCAAGAGCTACACGCTGCTTCTGACCACCGGACAGAGCCTTAGGCTTACGGTCGAGCAGGTGGGTGATATCCAGAGAGCGAGCAGCCTCTTCAACGCGGCGCTTGATCTCCTCCTTCGGGGTCTTGGAGAGCTTAAGACCGAATGCCATGTTCTCGAACACGGACATATGGGGGTACAGAGCGTAGTTCTGGAACACCATCGCGATCTTTCTGTCCTTAGGAGCAACGTCGTTGACCAGGCGGTCGCCGATGAAGAGCTCACCCTCGGTGATCTCCTCTAGACCTGCGATCATACGAAGGGTCGTGGTCTTACCGCAACCGGAAGGGCCGACGAGGACCAGGAACTCCTTGTCCTTGACTTCGAGGTTGAAGTCGGAGACGGCGGTAACGCCGCCGGGGTACTTCTTATAAATGTGTCTGAGAGATAAGCTTGCCATGAATGGAAATCCTCCTTGAATATGATCTTTTTTAATTATAAAGAGACACTATACGACGCTTAATATTTTATCAAAAAAAGTGTAAAAAAGGAAGTGTGATTTTGCCTAAAAATAGGTGTGCGTATTTGTGCAAATGTCACAACAGAGCGCGAACAAAGTGTGAATAAAACGAATTATGGCGGCTCTGGAGTTTAATATATTAAACGGATTTGTATTTGTTATAAAACACGTCCAATGCCTCCCACGGGAGCACCCCTTGTATGACGGCTGCTTCGATGAGGGAGCCGTCGCAGCGAACGAAGCGCAAGAGATGCCAATCCAGCTTTCCCTCCATGATGCTGTTCAGCAGCAACAAGTGAGAGTCGGCGCCGAAAAACGGAGCGATATGAGCCAGTAACTCGGGAGAAGGGTTAGAAAAATCTGCTTTTTCGATCAATGCGATGGTAGCGTCTTCGGAGAGATATTCCGCAAGTGCAACGAGGTGTGAGATATCCACGCCGTGTGTTGAGAGTCCTTTGGAAAGCTTATCGAGGACGCTGGGCTTGAGCAGGGGGGCGATGCCGATCAGGTCGTTGATTTGTTCTGTCATGATGTTCTGTTCTCCTTTTGCAATTTGCTTGAGGATATATTGCTCTCCCTTGACCGGCGTTCCTGCGCGGATCAGATCGTCCAACGATACCGAAAAAATTTCCGCCAGCGGGATCAGTACCGAAATATCGGGAAAGCTGTCACCTCGTTCATACTTGGATATGGCTTGTCTTGTGACCATCAAGCGGTCACCGAGTTCGCTTTGTGTCATATCGGCTGCTTTGCGCAATCGCGCCAGATATGTACCAAAAGCAAATGGATCAAACATGGGATACCTCCTTGATCAAGTTGGTATTCTTATTGTAGCATATCCGACAAAAGGAGTCAAGCAACGGGTGGTTGCACGGGTGGCGAGGAGGGGGGATTTGGATGGTGCGAACACAGTTTTCTAACGATCATTGATTTATGTTCATTTCTTTGACACACGTCAAAGAAACGAACCAAAGAAAACGTGCATAGGGGCACTGCCCCTATGTACCCCGCACTGCTGCGCGCTAACGCAACCTTGCGGTTGCTGAGTCGCGCGCGAAGGGAAAGATTTCGATCATTCCTCCATCTCTTCGGCACCGCCTCGAGATGGGGTGGAAACAATCCTTTTCAATATGGAGAAACTTTTTTAGCAAACATTTGGGGTAGGGGCCCCAAAGGGACGATGCTGTTCGTTTATCCAAAGTCGAACCGTTAAAAATTCAGCCAATCATTTTTTTAGAGTTTTTTGGAGGTGTCGGAACCTTTTTGCAAAAAAGGTTCTGACCCCGCGGAGCGAAAAAGGTTCTGACCCCGCGGAGCGAAAAAGGTTCTGACCCCGTGGAGCGAAAAAAGGTTCTGACCCCGTGGAGCGAAAAAAGGTTCTGACCCCCGTGGAGCGAAAAAAGGTTTTTGGCGGGTGCAGGGCAGAGTCTTGCTTACTTCTCCTTCTTGCCCATCTTCATAGACAGGGAGATTCGTTTTTTCTTGAGGTCAACGGAGAGGACGCGGACCTGCACGACGTCGCCGACCGAGACGACCTCGGCGGGGTGTTTGATAAAACGGTCGGACAGCTCGGAGATATGCACCAGACCGTCCTGGTGGACGCCGATATCGACAAAGGCGCCGAAGTCAATGACATTGCGGACGGTACCGCGCAGGATCATGTCGGGCTTTAAGTCCTCCATTTCCATGACGTCGGTACGCAGCTCGGGAGGCGGCAGTGTGTCGCGCAGATCGCGCCCGGGCTTTTCCAGCTCTGCGATGATGTCAAGCAGCGTCGGCTCGCCTACACCCAACTGCTCGCAGACCTTGGCGGTGCCGTAGTTCTTGACCTTGGCGGCCAGCCCGGACAGATGGCCGCTGCGGACATCATCCTCGGTCAATTCAAACAGGGCAAGCAGCGCACGTGCGGTTTCGTAGGACTCGGGGTGAACAGCGGTGTTGTCCAGAATTTCATCCGAGCCGGGAACACGCAAAAAGCCTGCACACTGTTCGTATGCTTTGGCCCCGATGCGCGGCACCTTGAGCACTTGCGCACGAGAGGTAAACTCGCCGTTTTCCTCGCGGTATTTGACAATATTTTTAGCGGCGGTGGTGTTGATGCCCGAAACGTAGGAGAGCAGAGAATAGGAGGCGGTGTTCAGGTCGATGCCCACTGCATTGACACAATCCTCGACGACGCCGGTCAGTGCCTCATCAAGTCGTGCTTGTTTCATGTCGTGCTGATATTGTCCGACGCCGATGCCCTTGGGGTCGATTTTGACCAGCTCGGCAAGAGGATCCTGCAAGCGGCGGGCGATGGAAACGGCGCTGCGCTGCATGACGTCATAATCAGGGAATTCCTCGGCGGCGAGCTTGGAGGCGGAGTAGATGGACGCGCCCGCCTCGCTGATAACAATGTACTTGCAGCCGCAATTCATCTCGGAGAGTAGTTCTGCAATGAACAGCTCGCTTTCCTTGGATGCCGTGCCGTTGCCGATGGCGATGACATCGACGCCATGACGGGTGATCATACGCTGCAGAATGCGCTTTGCCTCCTCGGTGCGGCACTTGGGCTTGGTGGGATAGACGACGCCCGTGTCGACCACCTTGCCGGTTTTATCAACGACGGCGAGCTTACAGCCGTTGACGTAGCCGGGATCAAAGCCAAGCACGGTTTTGCCCTTGAGCGGCGATTGGAGCAGCAGGTGGGAGAGATTGTCGGCAAAGACTTTGATAGCGCCCTCACAGGCCTGATCGAACATATCGCTGCGGATCTCACGCTCAATGGAGGGAGAGATCAGACGATCGTAGCTGTCAACGACGGCGGCGGTGATATGGGGGGTCGCGGGGCTCTTATGATTGGTCAGAACACAATTATAAAGATAATTCAGCACGATATCTCCGGAGACGGTGATGTTGACTTTAAGAAATTCTTCTTTTTCCCCGCGGTTGATTGCAAGAATACGGTGGGGCAGAACCTTCTTCAGCGGCTCGGTATAATTATAATAAATGCTGTAGACCGAGTCCTCCTCCTTGGCAGCCTTGGAGACCAGATAGCCGTGCTCAAAGGTCTGACGACGGAGTGCTTTGCGGTATTCGGCATTATCCGAGATGTCCTCCGCGATGATGTCACGTGCACCTGCGAGCGCCTCTTCGACACCGGTGACGCTCAACTCCTCGTTGATATATGCGGCTGCTTGTTCTTCAATGGAGGGGGTATAGACGTCCTTTTGAGCGAGGATCAGCTGTGCCAGCGGCTCCAGTCCACGCTCACGTGCCACGGAGGCGCGGGTCTTGCGGTGGGGACGATAGGGACGGTAAATGTCGTCCACCTCGGTGATGGTGACGGCGGCATCGATGGCGGCGATCAGCTCATCGGTCAGCTTGCCCTGCGCATCGATCAGATCCTTGACCTCCTGCCGCCTTTTTTCGATGTTGCGCAGATAGTTCAATCTCTCCTCCAGCGTACGCAGCACCGTATCGTCAAGGCTGCCTGTGACCTCCTTGCGGTAGCGGGCGATGAAGGGGATGGTGTTGCCCTCGTCGATCAGGGCAACTGTCTTTTCGACTTGGTCTGCGGTCAGCTTGAGTTCGTTTGCGATGATTTCAATAATGGTCATGTGTTTTTTCTCCGATATTGTGGTAATTTGATGTTATTTGGTTCGGATGAGTTGGGCGTCGCCCGCATCGAGCGTGATGCGGTAGCATCCGTTGACGGGCGGTGGCGAGACCCATTCACCGATTTGTTTGTCATATTGTTCGATGTATTTGCCGTCCTTGACGGTCAGTGTGGCGGTGATCGGCTGGCAAAAGTCCTTGTTGGCAAGCAGAAAATAATGGTCTTCAAAGCAGCCTACGGTCAGATCGTTTGCATCAAGAGCGGAAATGTCGCCGTACGCGCCGCTCCATGGGGTGGTCTTGGTGTCGGGGCAGGTGCCGACGTGAAAGACATCGAGATTCCTTTTGCCCGCCAGAAGAGTGCCGACGGCTTGCAGCTCGCGATTGATGCGGGCTACCATGTCGTAGTGGTGTGTAGGCTGACCGTACCAATCGACCATGCCGGACTTCCAGCGCCAGATGTCATGCACGTCGTCGGGGATCCCCGGTGTCCAATAGGTGAAATAGGACAGGCGGCAGGCACCGTAGGCGAGCGATTGATAAACCTCAAAGCGGATCTCCGGCTCGGTTAAGTCGCGGAAGGGTCCGTGCGCGGTCAGCAGAACGATGACCATAAAGGGAATACCTGCTGCCGCGGCAGCCGTGCGAATATCCTCGATATTGTCAAAAAAACCGGGACGTCCCTGCTTTTGGTAGGCAGATTCGAAGATCAGGCGCTCCCTCTCATTGGGAATATCAAACGCGGGCATGGGCTCGTCGGTCAGAAAATGATAATGATCGTAGCTGAGAATCGATGGTTTGACCTCGGAGGTGAATTGATGCACATAGTCGGTATACTTTTCGCAGCCGAGCAGAGAGGTCGGCACGTAATTGGCGAATAGGTTGATGTAGCCCTCGTGCGTGGGGTCAAGCTGTTTCAAGAGGGATAGCGTGTCGGCAAGAGCGGGGAAGTCGCTGCGGTGCGGCTCGTCAAACAGGTGATAGCCGTGCAGCGCGGGGCAGTCGGCGTAGTCGCTGACCACACTCTGTAAAAGTGCACGCCGATTTGGTTCGTCTCGCAGAGCCGCGTGCAGCCGATGGTCGCTGAGCGTGACACGTAGCCCAAGCCGATGACACAGCTCCAAAATTTCGCGGTTGGTCTGTATGCCGTGATCGTAGGGAGCGATCAAATTCAGCCCCGCGGCCTTCATTTGTGCAAAGCGCTCTGAGGCAAGTGTCCCATCCGCACGGCGAAGATGAGATGCGGGAATGCCGCACCAGTGCGTAATCAGATAAGGTTGTCGTTTGGTCATAAATACCTCGGTAGTAAATAGGTGGAGTTGGTGGTGTCAATCCATGCGCTCAGCAGCCACCTCATAGAAGGTGTAGGGATCGACGACCTCGAAGTTGATCTCGGGGTGTTCTTCCTTGACGCGTTTTACGGCGCGGTTGATGGCAGCAGGATCGACGATAATCTGACGGATGAGCAGCATATTTTTATCCTGCGAAAGACGAGCGGTGTTGGTCAGATAGCCCAATAGGTTCTGATACACACCATCGTCGGTGGCAAGGTTATTGGCTCCGTCCAGCGTGGTCAGCATGGGGGTGCCGTCAATATCGACGATGCCGTGACTGCCCCAGTTATACCAGCCAAGCCCGTCGGGGGAGAAGGCGGTAAATGCCTCCAGAACGCGGCGCAGCGTCGTGCCGGGGGAGGGACTTTGCAGCCAGTTGGGGTTGATGAAGGGCGTCATGGAAAGATCGTACTTGGAATACAGCTCTGAGCAATATTCGACCCATGCGTCCAGTCCGTCGGGGACGGTTTTGCGTGCGTAATTGGCGTCTTTATTCTGGGGCAGCAGGAATTGGGGGTTCAGATAGCCGGCGCCGTTATTGACCGAGACAAAATAGTCGTTTTCCGTGGCGGTCTGGTACATATAATTATAAATGTAAGAGGCGCGGGTTCCCTCAATGCCCGAGATGCCCCAGCAAAGAGGCAGCTGCCCTCTGCCTTCGCTCTCCCACACGACGGGAATGACGTTGTGCAGCCAGGCGACGCTGTCGTAGTCGCCCATGTAGAACATGACGAGAATGGTATCATCATCAACGTCGTAATCCTGCTGCTTAGCGGTCTGTGTATATTTGATCTGCGGCACATGAGAGAACAGGGAGGAGTTGGAGCTTGCGGAGAAACCATTGCCCATCATTTCCAGAACACCGTGGTAGGAAGACATCAGCTCCACCGTCAGCCACTCGGTCTTTGTGCCGTCGCTCTCCCCGTCAGAGGTTGCCGGCCAGCCGCAGACCTGATAGAAACTGCCGTCGGCGCGGTCATACTGCGACTGCATGATCTGATTGAAGGTGTCGTAGTCGCGGGCTGCATCGCCGTTTGGCTCATTTTGCGGCGTGCCGAGGTTGGTGCCGGAAAGATCGAAGAAGAAGGCCTGCTTGGCGATCAGATAGTCAAAGCCGGCCAGCGTGGTGTTGTGCGGAGCTTGGTAAGCGAGCTTATCCGCGCTGTAGGAAGTTGCATCACGGTTGAGGCAGATGTATTCTGCGCTGGTCTTGCCTGCGTCAAGGTAGTTGACCTTCGCCCAGAGATAGGCATCGTTCTTGGCAGAGCCGGTAGAGGGAAGATCGGTGCCGTAGATGGTACCCTGACCGTCAAACTTATCGACAAGGTTGACCTTGACCTCAAGTCCCAGCGTTTTGGTCAAGAGGGTATAGACGCTGCCCTCGCGCTCGTCATAACGGACGGGAATCAGGTTTTCCACTCCCGCTACGGTGCAGGCGGTCAGCATAGTCGCGGGGACATCGCTGTCCCAGACCACGACACCGCGATAGGTGCCTTCGCAAGCGCGGAACAATTCCGCGACGGCGTCCAGCTCGGCACCCGATTTCCATGGAATGGGGGTAAGGGTGGCTCCGCTGAGGTATTGTCCCTGGGTGGAATAGGTATAGAGCCAGTAGAGATCGGCCTCAATGCCGTCCACCCACTGGTCGGTGTTGCCGTTGTCCTGTGCGCGATTGTTGATAAAGATGCGCGGGCTCTCGCGGTTGGCAAGCCCCTGCAGCGCGATGACGGCAAGCTCGGTGTCATATGCGACGATGCTGTCGCGTCCGAGCAGAGACATGCACATATTCCAAACGTCCAGATATAAAATCTCGCCGCTGAACTGTTCCGTGCACGTCTGCCGTGGTGTGGCACAGTCGCCGCTGTCGTAGTCAAAGGTCAGTTTTCGTCCCAGAATATCTTCCAGCTGAGCGGAAAGAGGGATGGTGAAACTTCCGATCTGTGCAAGATCGGTGGGAAGGGTGAGGTTCATGGAGGAGATTGGTGCCAGATACTGCGCGATGAAGGCGTCTACGGCATATGCGACGTTTTCGGGGGTGGTTGCCGTCAGCACCAGCTTGGTGCCGTCAAAGCCGATGTAATATTCGTTATCGCCCTGCAGCTTGGCAAGGGCGTCCTTACTGGCGGTGCGGTTGGTTTGTCCGACAAGGATCTCAGGCACGTCATCGGGGATCGGCTGACCGCGTTCCACGTAGTCATTGATGACCTCCGGCTTGACATTGAACATACTCTGCAGTGCCTGCGTCAGCTTGATGAGGATCTTGCCGGTTTCCTGATTACCGTCATCGGGGCGAACCACGCGGAAGGTGGTGGTGCCGTTTTGGATGATGGTAGCAAAGTTTTTGTTCATGCTTGTATCCTCCGTTGTTTCTTGCCGGCTGTCATCGGGGGGCTGTGGTTGATTTTGCTCATTGTCGGGGGTGCAGGAATACAGCATCAACAGGGAGAGCAAAAGGCAAAGGATGCGGGTAAGTTTTTTCATAGTGGTCACCTTTTTTAGATCGTTGTATATATGTTGTATATATCATGACGGTTTTCCGTTTGCTTGCGATGGTTGGTGGAATATGAGATCGTGTGGACATATCTTGACAATTCCAGTTATTTAGAATTTTGCTAAAACTCTGTAGGGGAGGGGGTTCCCCCATCTATGAGGGGGTCCCTCCCGCGGGTTATTGAAATTCCAAACTGAATTATGGTTGTGCGAACACAGCTTTCTAACTATAATAATCCTTTTGTTCACTTCTTTGTCACGCGACAAAGAAGTGAACCGAAGAAAACGCGCATAAGGGACCGCGGTCCCTTATGTATCCCTGCTATTGCTGCGCGCTAACGCAACCTTGCGGTTGCTGAGTCGCGCGCGAAGGGAAAGATTTCGATCATTCCTCCATCTCTTCGGCACCGCCTCGAGATGGGGTGGAAGCGGTCATTTGGAACTTGGTGGATTTGGGTAGGGAATATATTATCTTGAGATCGAAACGGTTATTTGGGATTTTGCTAAAATTCTGTAGGGGAGGGGTCTCCCCTCCCGCGGGTTGTTCAAAATCCAAACTGAATTAAGGTTGTGCGAACACAGCTTTCAAACGATCATTGGTTTATGTGCATTTCTGATTCAAAAAGGTTCTTGGCAGGGTCAAAGGGCAGAGCCTCTTGCGTCGGTTTATTGCGCAATCACCTCAGAGGTGACCAACTGGTCGATGCGCTCCTCACCATCGATGACCTTGGCTGCGCCGACCGAAAAAACATTGCTGACAATGGCGGTCTTGACGTGTCCCGTCGGATAGACCTTGAGGATGTTCCCCGATCGGGTGACGCCGTCATCCTTGACCGAGACGACGTTTCTGAGGATCAGATTGCCGATCTCACCGAAAATTTGCAGCTGCTCCATGTTCTCGCTGTCGGCGTTTTCCAGCGTGGTCAAGCCGTCGATGATCAGATTTTTGATGACGGGCGGCTTGCCTGCGGGAAATTCGTAGGTGTCAATGGTGGCGGGGCTGGTTGCGTAGAAGGGGAATCCGAACTCGCCGATGGCGCGCTTGTCGATGGGATATTCGTGGCGGATGTTCTTGAGCGTCAGGCAGCGGATGTCGCCGCCGACCGAGAACAGCATGGGCGGACGGTAGGGGTAGTTGGGCTCGGTGTGGGTGAGATTGACGTTTTCGATGAAGATATCACCGAAGTTGCCTGCTGTGACGTCCGGGAACCAGGAATTGATGTAGAAACCGAAGGAGCGGTAGGAGCCTTGCACGTTGCGGATGGTGCAGCGGTCGATCAGACCCGAGCCGCGGGAGAGAATGCGGATGGCTTGGTCGGCGTCGTCAAGGAAAATACCGTCCACCAGCACGTCGGTGATGGAGGAGACACGGTCTCCCTCGTCGGGGCCGATGTTCATAAAGTCATCGCCGACCTTGCCGCCGCAATCACGGATGGTCAAAAACTGTCCGGGCCCCCAGAAGTGGAATCCGTCCTGATTCTGTGCGTGCATACGATTGGGCAGATCGACCCAGACTCTCTCCAGAGTTACGCGGCGGAAGTTGCCGATGGTGACGCAGAAGGTGCGGAAGTCCAGAATGAGAAGATCCTGCAGCAATACGTTTTCCACACCGTAAAATTCGATGGCGAACACCCAGTGATTTCCGGCGAAATCCTCGGGGTTGACAAAGGAAAGTGTGCCGAAGTCGTAGGGGACGTCGTGCATCTGACGCAGGCAGTCCTGATTGTAGGTGCCGCCCTTGAGCGTGATGTTTCGGTCCTGAATCCCGTGGCGATCCCAGTGTGCATTAGTGATGATGGCGCGGTTGGATTGCTCTTTCTGGAAGAAACCGCAGTCTTGGTTGAGGCATTCGATGGTGGTGTTGGAGTAGACCACCAGCTGAGAGATCAACGCGGCGCCGTCCATGATCAGACGGATGCCGCCTTCTGTCTTTGCGCGGTCGAGCACTGCTTGGAGTGCTGCGGTGTCGTCGGTACCGCCGCCCGTGCGGACGTCACTGTCAAGGGCTGCGACGGTGCTGGCATATACGGTGGAAATGTTAGACATAATTTGCTCCTTTTGTGAGCCGTGTTGTGTTGGCTCATATTTTATATTTTTGGCGGCGCTGCGCGCCGTCCAACGGATCATGTGATGTGGGAATCTCCGCTCTGCCCGTGTGCTCGCAGGCGTTCGATCTCCGTATCGGTCAGATAGCGCCACATACCGCGCTCGGGCAAGCCGTCCAGCGTGAGATGTGCAAAGGTAATGCGCTCCAGCGTGAGGATCTTGTTGTGTACTGCCTCAAACATTCGCTTGATCTGGTGATATTTTCCCTCGGTCAGCGTGATGGTGCCCTGAGCCTCGCCCTCTCCTTGCTCGATGACGGCGGGCAGTGTGACATAGCCGTCCTCCAGCGTCACGCCGCCTTGCAGAGTGGCAATTTCATCCGCCGTCAGCGGAAATTTGGAGGTGTAGAAATATTGTTTGGATACGTGGCGACGGGGGGAGAGCAGGCGGTGGGAGAGTGGTCCGTCGTTGGTGAGCAGCATCAGCCCCAGCGTGTGCTTGTCAAGTCTGCCGCAAGGAAACAGCCCGATGCGCTGCAGCTCGTCGGGCAGCAGCGTGATCACGGTGGGATCATCGGTGTCTTCTGTTGCACTGACGTAGCCGTCGGGCTTGTTGAGCAGCACGTAGGTATAGCGGCGGTAGGTCAGTACCTCGCCGTCCAGAGCGATTTGATCGACCTTGGGGTCGATGGCGCGATCTGCTTTTTTTTCGGGTACACCGTTGACCGTGATGCGTCCGCTGCGCGCGGCCCGCCCCGCCTCGCTGCGGGAGAGCTTGCCTGTTGAGACCATGAATTTATCCAACCGCATCGTCCTTCCTCCTTGCCGCTTTCGTTACTTATAGTATAACATAGATTGAAAAAAATGTAAACCCTTTGCGAAAAAATTGCCCGTAAAAAAATCTTGTGGCGCATCGTGCAAGGGTTACGGTAAATTTTGTGTTGCAATGTTGCGATCATCTCTTGACATTCGTGAGAAAACTTGCTATAATACAACCAAGACTGATGCGGCCATGCCGCGATAAATAAAGGAAGGTGCTTTAGATGAAACCTACATTTGAATATCACCAAGACCCTCAGGTTCTCCATGTCGGTTGTATTAAGCCGCACGCATATTTCATTCCGTTCTCAACGTCGCATACACCCGCGTATGCCGATGTGCTTTGCCGTGCAAAGTCGGATCGCTTTGTTTCCCTGTGCGGTGCATGGGCATTTCGCTATTTCTCCTCAATTGACGATGTGGAGGATTTTACCGCCCCGGGGTACGATATGAGCGATGCGGATCGTATGCAGGTGCCGCGTTCGTGGCAGACCATGCTTGGTCGCGGGTATGATACCCCCAATTACGTCAACGTCCAATATCCGTTCCCTGTGGATCCTCCTTATGTCCCTCGAAAAAATCCCTGTGCACTGTATGCTCGCGCCGTCAGTGTAACCGAGCAGATGCTGACGCAGGATATCCGGTTGATGTTTGAGGGGGTGGACTCTTGTTTCTACCTTTATATTAACGACCGTTTCGTCGGGTACAGTCAGGTCAGTCACATGACCAGCGAGTTTGCCGTGAGCGAATATCTGCACGCGGGTGAGAACAGCATCAAGGTGCTGGTGCTCAAGTGGTGCGACGGCTCTTATCTTGAGGATCAGGATAAATTCCGCAATTCCGGCATCTTCCGCGAGGTCTATCTCCTTTTGCGAGATCCCGTACATATTGAGGATATTTATCTCCATCCCGCCGTCAAGGAGGATATGTGTACCGCAACGCTGGACATCGAGCTTTCGCTGACGGGTGAGAGCGAGGTCTCTTATACGCTGTGTGCCCCTGACGGCAAGCAGGTGGCCGTCGGACAGGCAGCGGGAAAGAGCATTGTGCATCAGCTTGCACTGGATGACGTACAGCTCTGGAGCGATGAGATGCCTGTGCTTTATACCCTGACCTTGCACTGCGGCAGTGAATATATCCCGCTGTCGGTTGGCTTTAAGTCGCTGGTTGTCAAGGATGCCGTGGTCTATACCAACGGTAAAAAGGTCAAGCTGCGCGGTGTCAACCGCCACGACAGCCACCCCATTCTCGGCGCGGCAACGCCTCTGGACCATATGATCGAGGATCTGATGATCATGAAACGCCACAACGTCAACGCCATCCGCACCAGCCACTATCCCAACGACCCCAGACTGACGGGGCTTTGCGATATTTACGGTCTGTACGTCATCGACGAGGCGGATATTGAGTCGCACGGCTTGGCGATTATCGGCGATTGGGGCCGTCTGACCGACGGGGAGGAGTGGAAGGCTGCCTACCTTGACCGCGCCGAGCGCATGATGGAGCGAGACAAGAACCGCGTATCGGTGGTCATGTGGTCGGTGGGTAACGAGAGCGGCGTGGGTCAGAACCATGCTGCCATGGCAGATTATTTCCATCGCCGTATGCCGGGCTGTCTGGTTCATTCCGAGGATGCGACCCGCCACGTTGCGAGCAAGGTCAAGAGCGAGGATCCCGCCGAGCGCGCACAGAGCACCTGCGAGTACACCGACGTGGACAGCCGTATGTATCCCTCTCCCGCGGATATTACCTTTTATCTCAATCGCGCCGAAAATCCCAAGCCCTTCTATTTGTGCGAATATTCTCATGCCATGGGCAACGGCCCCGGGTGTTTGCAGGACTATTGGGATCAGATCTACGAAAACGACCGTTTCTGGGGTGGTTGTGTCTGGGAGTTTATCGACCATTCGGTGGCGACGGGCGACAATATCTATGCCGAGCCTCATTATACTTACGGCGGAGACTTCGGCGATTACCCTCATGACGGTTGTTTCTGCGTGGACGGTCTGGTGTATCCCGATCGCCGCCCGCACATGGGACTTCTGGAATATAAACAGGTCATCAAGCCCTTCCGTCTGGAGAGCTGGAATGCCGAGGACGGCAGCTTTACACTGACCAATCTGCGCAAGTTCTGCGATCTGTCTGATCTGGACTTCCATTACCGCTTGGAAAAGGATGGCGAGGTTGTCGCACAGGGGCGGCTGGTTTCTCCTGCACAAGCCCCCGAGAGCACCGTGACTTATCAGTCCGACTTCGCGCAGCCCGCGCTGACAAGCGGCTGCTATACCTTTACCGTGGAGGCGGTACAGACGGGCACGACACCGTGGTCGCCTGCGGGATATTCGGTCGGTAAGGCACAAATGGAACGGGAGATCTATATCCCCGCAAGCCTTGGCGGCGGCTGCGTTTGCTATACGGATGAGAAGAACACCATCACGGTGAAGACTGAGGAGGGTGAGGTGGTCTTTGATAAGACCACGGGTCTGATCACGTCGATGATCGACCGCGGGGAAGAGCTGCTCTGCTCGCCGATCACGCCCACCATCTGGCGCGCACCGACCGACAACGACCGCAACATTCGCGTGCAGTGGGAGAGAATGAATTACGACCGTTGCGTGGTGCGCTGCTACGATTGTAAGGTCGGCGAGGTGCGTGAGGACGCAATCATTGTGACGGCGAACCTCTCGCTGGGAGCCGCGGTATATGAGCCCTTCGTGCGGATGACGGTCAATTATACCGTGTATGCCCGCGACGGCGTGGTGCTGGACTTTGACGTCAAGGTCGCCGAGAAGGCGATCGAGCTGCCCCGTTTCGGTGTGGAATTTACCATGCCCGAGGGATCGGAGCGGTTGGAATATTTCGGCCGCGGTCCCGAGGAGTCCTACGTTGATAAGCGTCGCGCATCGACTCTGGGACACTACAAGACCCGCGTCAGTGATCACTTTGAGCATTACGTTCGCCCGCAGGAGAATATGGCGCACGCCGATACCCGCTGGATGTTCGTGTCCCAGCTTTATGGTCACGGGTTGGGTGCCGTTCGCTGTGGCGAGATGCCGTTCAGCTTTAACTGCGCGCATTACTCTCCCATGCAGCTGACCAAAACCGCTCACGACTACGAGCTGCAGCCGCTTGCGATGACGGTGGTCAATATCGATTATCGCCACGCGGGCATTGGCTCCAATTCCTGCGGACCGCAGCTGTTTGAGAAGTATCGCCTGAATGAGAAGGCGTTCCGCTTTACTGTCCGCCTGCTGCCTGCGCTGGTCAACGACATGGATTGGTACGACGAGTGCATCAAGGCATAAGCCGCTGAAAAAATAATTCAAAAAAATTCGAAAAATTTTTCAAAAACCCCTTGACAAACCCTTTGCGTTGTGGTATAATATGCAAGTCGTCGGCAAGAGCCGATGATGAGTCTGCCATTTTAACGCAAAGGGTCCACCTGTTCCCATTCCGAACACAGAAGTTAAGCTTTGCAGTGCCGACAATACTTGCTTGGAGACGAGCCGGGAAGATAGGTCATGGCGGACAAAAAACCACCGCACAAGGCGGTGGAGATAGTCAGTGTTTTTAGCGCAGAGGGTCCACCTGTTCCCATTCCGAACACAGAAGTTAAGCTCTGCTGTGCCGACAATACTTGCTTGGAGACGAGCCGGGAAGATAGGTCAACGCTGACACATGCACCATCCGAGAGGGTGGTGCTTTTTTGTTCTATAAGGTTCTATAATAAATGTTGGTTTCACCCCGGCATTTATTATAGAACCGATAAAACATAAAATAACTTAAATTCAATGGCTTGACACCCTGTCGGAAGTATGTTATAATGGTATGACCATACTTCAATGACACGGAAGGAGCGCACATTATGAGGCTTTATTTGAAACAAAAGGTATTTTCCTTTAGAGACAAATTCACTCTGTACGACGAGAACGGCCACGATCGTTATTACGTGGAGGGTGAGGTGTTCTCATTTGGCAAAAAGCTGCACATCATGGACACCGCCGGCAATGAGCTGGCAATGATCCGCCAAAGACTGATGACCTTTCTCCCGTGCTATTCCGTGGAGATCGGCGGTGCGACCGTGGCGGAGGTCGTCAAAAAGTTCACCTTTTTCCGCAATGAATATACCATTGAGGGGCTCGGCTGGACCGTCCACGGCAATATGTTCGATCATGAGTATGAGATCTACAGCGGAAATCAGATCGTCGCACAGGTGAGAAAAGAGTGGTTTACCTTCGGCGATGCATATGAAATCGAAATCTCTCCCAATGCTCATTTCGTTACCGCCCTTGCCGTCGTTCTTGTGATCGATGCTTGTCTGGAGCAGCAGAGCGATTGAATCGAACGGTGGAAACCTTTTGTATACATAAGATTTTTCCTACACCTTTTCCCAAAACATCAAATCGGTGTACTACCTCCTTGATTCATGGTTCTTGGCGGGAAGGCGCGTGGCGGGGGACCTCTTGAAAGAAGTCCCCCGCCATGTCTTTATTTACTTCTTCATTCATTTCCCCGATTTCGCCACGATCACACCGTAGCCCCAGCCGGTCTTTCCGCCCTTTTTCAAGTGGTCGATATAGGCGCGGCGTAAGGAGGAGTCGGCAGGGAGGCGGTCGGGATTTTTCTCCATGGTGTCGAACAGACGCCACAGATCGGGATGGTCACCGCCGTGTGTGCCATGGCGGTAGATATCAAAACGGCGCATAAACGCACGGATGTTGGATCCTTCGGGAATGATATGCTCGTTTTCGGGGTAGAGCAGCCAGGAGGAGCAGGTAAAGACCAGCGGCTCGCCTTCCTTGAGCTGCGGCGTGTAAAATTCGACGGCGCGGGCAAACGAGTCGTCGCAGCGTGCGGCAGAGAGCGGTTCCCCGGAGCGGGGAATGTGCAGCTGTACCACCCGCGCACCCTCGGACAGAGTAATATCCTGCCCCTCGTAAGCCTTGCCAAGGGTCTCCCACTCAAACTGCAGACGCCCCAGCGCAAAACGCTCCAGAGTGAAAAAACGGGGGAACCATTCACAGACAAATGAGCCCCACACGCCGTAAACCACGTGACATTCGTCCAGCTTGTACTTCAGATCGAGCATACTGTCGTGCCAGATCTGCTCGTCCATACTGCGCTCTCGGTACAGTGCCAGCGTATGCGCGGAATGGCAGATAAACAGCAGCAGCTGCAGCGTGTAAGGAGAGACGGGCAGACGGCGGGCAAGTGCGGCACAGCCGCGGAGCTGGGCCCCGAAATCGCAATGAATACGGTCTATGTATTCGTTCAGATAACCGTCAAAGATCGCCTTGGCATCGCTGTCGGCTTGTACAATCTCGTACGCCGCCGTGAGTGTCTCGCGGGCGGGCTGTGGGTAATCAAAACGCTCGAAAAATTGCTCCAGATATTCTCTCATGACATCTTCCTCTTTTATAAAGTTTTTTGAAAGTTCCAAGAAAACTTTTTTCAAAAAAGTTTTCTTGGTGGAGTATGGGGCAACGCCCCAAGCATTACAGCGTAATATTCGTAATTCCCTTGTTCTTCTTGTCCTGCACGAATTCCTCGTAGGTGCCGCGGAAGTCGTGGCAGCCCTCGGGTGAGATTTCAATAATGCGGTTGGCAACGGTATTGACGATCTCATAGTCGTGAGAGGAGACGATCAGATTGCCCTTGAAGTCGGAAAGTCCGTTGTTGACCGCCGTGATCGATTCCAGATCGAGATGGTTGGTCGGCTGATCCAGCAAGAGAAAGTTGGAGCCGAAGAGCATCATGCGGGAGAACATACACCGCACCTTCTCGCCGCCCGAGAGCACCTGCACCTCCTTGAACACACTGTCCCCGGAAAACAGCATTCGCCCAAGAAAGCCGCGCAGATAGGATTCGGTCTGATCCGTGGAGTATTGACGCATCCAATCGATGATGGAATCGCGGCAGCCGTCAAAATATTCGGAATTGTCGCGGGGGAAGTAGGAGCGGGAGATGCTGATGCCCCACTTGATGCTGCCCGCATCGGGCGCCTTCTCCTCGGCTAAAATTTTGAACAGCGCCGTGATGGCTCGGTCGTTGCCGACCAGCGCGATCTTATCGCCTTTGCCGACCATAAAGGACAGATCGGAGAACAATACCTCACCGTCCTCCACGGCAGACAGATCTTTTACCGTCAGAATGTCCTTGCCCGGCTCGCGATCCATGTCAAAGCCGATGAAGGGATAACGGCGAGAGGATGCGGGCATCTCCTCCACCGACAGCTTTTCAAGCAGATTTCGGCGGCTGGTTGCCTGGCGCGCTTTGGATTTGTTGGCGGAGAAACGGGAAATGAACGCCTGCAGCTCGCGGATCTTTTCTTCGGCGCGTTTGTTTTGCTGCTTGATCATGCGCTGCACCATCTGGCTGGATTCATACCAGAATTCATAGTTGCCGACGTACATCTTGATGCCGCCATAGTCGATGTCGACGATGTTGGTGCAGACGTCGTTGAGGAAGTGACGGTCATGCGATACGACCAGCACCGTGCCGCTGTAATCGGCAAGAAAATCCTCCAGCCAAAGCACGGCGTCAAGGTCAAGACCGTTGGTCGGCTCGTCCAGTAGAATGATGTCGGGATGACCGAAGAGTGCCTGCGCCAAGAGTACCTTGACCTTTTCTCCCTCGGTCAGGGTGTCCATGGTGGCGTAGAGGATGTCCTCGGAAAGCCCCAGACCCTGAATCAGACGGGAGGCCTCAGATTCTGCCTCCCAGCCGTCCAGCTCGGCAAATTCCGCCTCCAGCTCCGAGGCGCGCACGCCGTCTTCGTCGGTGAAATCTTCTTTTTCGTACAGAGCGTCCTTTTCCTTCATAATGCGGTAAAGACGCTCGTTGCCCATGATGACGGTGTCAAGCACGGTATATTCCTCATAAGCGTAGTGATCCTGCTTGAGCACGGAAAGTCTCTCCTCGGCGGGGATGTGTACCTCGCCTGTGGACGGCTCCAGATCGCCGCAAAGCAGACGCAGGAAGGTGGATTTTCCCGCACCGTTGGCACCGATGATGCCGTAGCAGTTGCCGGGGGTGAATTTCAGGTCAACGTCCTTAAATAGCTGCTGACCGCCGAAATGAAAGCTGAGGTTGGTAATGGTGATCATAAATATCTCCTGTGGTTGTAATGTCAAGATATAAATTCCGAGAAATGTCAAGATAGGGCTTGCAATTTTTCACGTGATGTGGTACAATGATAAAGCAAGTGAAATTTCACGGAAAGATTTGCCAACGTCGGCACAACTTATTCATGATACCATAAAATCACCGAAAAGTCAAGGGGAAATGGGAAATCCGTGCTTTTCCCTTTTTCGGTGGACCAATATTATTATTGAAAGGAATTTTCGTCATGTCAAAACCCTTCCTGCACAACGATTACCTGTTAGACTCGCCCACCGCGGCCCATCTGTACCATGCGTACGCAGAAAAGCTGCCCATCATCGATTATCACTGCCATCTCTCGCCTGCTGAGATTGCCGAGGACAAAAGGTTCTCCAACATCACCGAGGCGTGGCTGTACGGTGACCACTACAAATGGCGCGCCATGCGCTCCTGCGGCGTGGATGAGAAATACATCACGGGAGACGCCTCCGATTACGAGCGTTTCCGCGCCTACTGCACCGTTATGCCCAAGCTGGCGGGCAACCCCTTGTACCACTGGAGCCATCTGGAGCTGCGCCGTTTCTTCGGCTGCGAGCTGACCATCAACGAGAAAAACTGTGACGAGATCTGGCGCATCACCTCCGAAAAGCTGCAGAGCATGAGTGCAAGACAGATGATGGTGGATTCCGGCGTCACGCTGGTCTGTACGACCGATGACCCCGCCGACTCGCTGGAGCACCATCGTGCGCTGGCTGACGAGGGCTTTTCCGTCACGGTGCTGCCCGCCTTCCGCCCCGATAAGGCGATGAACATTGAGCGCCGCGGTATCACTGCGTATCTGTCCCGCCTTGGCTCGGCCAACGGGGTGGAGATCACTGATCTGGATTCGCTTTGTGCGGCACTGCGGGCATCCCTTGACCGTTTTTGCGCGTTGGGCTGCAAGACCGCCGATCACGGTATGGACAATTTTGTCCGCTATGCGTCCCCCAATCCTTACACTGCCAATGAAATCTTGAAAAAAGCCATCGCAAGCGACGGCGCAGATGTGACAGACGAGGAGCTTTCTCTGTTCCAGACGCAGATCAACCGTTTCCTCGGGCAGGAATATAAAAAGCGCGGCATGGTGCTGCAGATGCATTTTGGCGTGTTCCGCAATCCCAACCGCGTTATGTTTGATCAACTGGGTCCGGACAGCGGCTTTGATACCATTCACGGGCAGAACTGCATTGCCTCCTTGGCGTCGCTGCTCAATTACCTCAATCAGAATGACGCGTTGCCCCGTACGGTGCTGTATTCCATCAATCCGGTGGACAATGCGGCGGTCGGTGCGCTGTGCGGCAGCTTTTGCGCAGGTGAGGCAGGCTGCACGGGTAAGGGCGGGATGCCCACGGTCACGCAGGGAAGTGCATGGTGGTTCAACGACAACATCGATGGAATGGATGCCCAGATGCGTTCCTACGCCAATTTGTCGGGCATCGGAAACTTCCTTGGTATGCTGACCGACTCCCGCAGCTTTATGTCCTATCCGCGCCATGAATATTTCCGTCGCATCTGGTGTCGCCTCCTTGGCGGGTGGGTTGATGCGGGTCTGCTCCCCGACGACGAGGAGATGCTCTCCGAGCTGGTCTGCGGTGTGTGCTACGACAACGCGAAGAGATATTTTAACTTTTAATTTACGTGGGGGCTGCGTCATTGGCGCAGCCCCCGTCTGTGTATAAAAGCCGACGGTAGGCTTTTTAAGCCTCTTGTGCCGTGAGATGGTGGACGTTGGGACGATGTAGTGCGTCAAGAGAGATCCCTCTCCATAAAATTTCCCCAAAACAGCTGTACACAGAAGACAAACAGTGATACGGCCCGCCCCGTGCGGAGCAGAAGATATACGGCAAGTACCCAAAGGGTCAAAAAGCATCCCGCGGAGCTTGCGGCAAGGATGCGGTCGATGGTCGGGAGTGACATGCGGCACGGCCTTTTGGATAACAGGCAGCGCAGCATCCTTCCGCCGTCAAAGCCCTCAATGGGGAGGAGATTCCAGATGCCGAGAAACAGAGATAACGGCACGGTGTCCTGACATAAGGCAAGTAAGCTTGCGCCTCCTTCTCCGTGCCGCAGTATATAGGAAAGAAACAGCAGCAGCGCATTGCCAAGCAGATTACCCAGCGGCCCGCCAAGTGCTATGATCAGCTCGGTGTTATAGGAGGGAAAAATACCCTCGCCCATCTCCAGCCGCAGTCCCGTTGCGCTGAACCGTATTTTCCGCGTTCGCACCCCACAAGCAAGCGCGGCGCTGATGTGTCCCAGTCCGTGAAACGATATGGCAAGCAGCGCACACAGGATCTCCCGCATCGATCATTCCTCCTTTGCTCCTTGAATCCATACCACATTGTATGTGCCGCCTTTGATTTTTTATGAATTTGTAAACTTTTTTTCTGCTGCATGAAAAAATTCGCGGACGCTCTTGACAATCCGACGATGATGTTATATAATAAGAACAACACAAAAAGACGCGCGGACATTTGTATATGCCGCGAAGGACAATGAATAACAAGGAGATACAAAGGCATGAATTATCTGTTGATTGATGATACCATTCCGGGTACAAACTTAAAAAAGGAAGAGATTGGAGGACTGACGGGTAAGGCTTTTTTACGCCAGGTGTTTTTCGTCAGTGACGGCGTGATGCTCTCACAGATCCGCAAGATCGCGGGGATTGATGGCTCAACGCTGCAAAACTGGACCAAACGTGGTTGGGTCGCCAATTCTCATTCCAAGAGATACAATATGGATCAGGTCGCACATATTTTTCTGATCAATATGCTGCGCTCCTGTATGCAGCTCAATCACATTGCCTGGCTGATTGAGTATATCAACGGCGATGTGGAGGACAGCAGCGACGACATTATCAGTGACTCGGATCTGTATGATGAGATCTGCACCCTGTTGGACAGACTTTCCAAGTGTGAGGTCTGTACGGGTGAGATCATTCGCCGACTCGCCTCGGAGCAGCTCTCTGCCTACCAGGCTCCCGTGGACGGCGCGCGGGAACGATTGCTCAATGCTCTTGAGATCATCGTGGTCTCTTATTATGCCTCTCTTGTCAAAAAGAGCGCAGACGCGATGCTGCGTGAATTGACGGGTGAGGTTGCGGATGCAGCCTCCGACGACGAGGAATAAAGACTGTTTGCCTGTCAAAACGACAAAGATCCAATCCAAACCGAGGTTAAGGGGCTGCCGCATCACGCGACAGCCCCTGCGCAAAAAGCCGACGGTAGGCTTTTTTATCGCGCGAAATTTGCGTTTTTTGCCTGCAAAGCAGGCAAAAATTGCGGTGTTCAGCCGCAAAGTAAAACGGTGGGGTGAGTTTCAAATGCATTTTTTGCATTTGGCTCACCCCGGGACTGTAAATCAAAGCATATTTTTTGGACGTGGTAAAAAACAAAAGAGTGCCTTCTGAAAAGCAGGTAGAGCGGGGCAACGCCCCAATTTTTGCCCCACGTTCAGTCCTTATCGGAGCGGTAAGACCGCGGTGATCTTGAAAACCGACGTGCCGATCGGCGCAACACTGATTTTGCCGCCGTGCGCAGTGACGATGGCGCGGGCGATCGAGAGTCCGATGCCATGGCCGCCCGTGTCTGAGTTGCGTGAGCTGTCACTGCGCCAGAAACGGTCAAACGCACGGTCAATCGTCGCAGGATCGATGGCATTGGCGCTTGTGTTGATCACCGTAAGTGTTGCGGTGCGCCCCTGCCCGCTCAGAGACATACGGATGGTGTCTCCTGTGGGGGAATATTTCAGCGCATTTTCCAAAAGGATGGAGACCAGCTGCCCGATGGCGATGTCGTTGCCGTGGAGTGTGATGCTCGGGGCGATCTCACACAAGAGCGTTTTGCCCCGCGAGGCGGCAAGCGTGTGGAACGGTGCGGAGGTCTCCTGTACCAGCTCGGAAAGGGAAAAATCCGTCAGTGGAACAGACGTTGTCTGCTCGCCTTCCTCCATACGGGCGAGATAGACCAGTTGGTTGGTCAGATTGGTCAGGCGATTGGTCTGCTGGTGGATATCGGAGAGGGATTCGTTCTCTCCAAATTCCATTTCTAAAATGTCCACGTTGGTGTTGATGATGGTCAGGGGCGTCTTGATCTCGTGTCCTGCGTCGGTGATAAAGCGCTTTTGCTTTTCGTAGCTCTCGGCGATGGGGCGGATGATCCTGCCCGCAACGACGATGAGCACCAAGGAGATGATCAAAAGCCCGCAGGCGGCAACTGCCAGCGAGGTATACAGAAAAGAGAAAAAAACGTCCAGCTTGCGTCCGCAATCCAAGAAGATATATTGCATCCCGTCTTCTACGTGGTCAGCGGTATAACGGAAACTGCCGACAAAGCCCGTCTGGCGATCTTTCTCGGCGACAATCTGCGCATATTGAATGGCGGTCTGCTCGTCCACCGAGGCGATGCGGGAGACGTCGCTGTGCATTACCGAGCCATCGTGAGCAAGCAGAACCGAGAAGTAGCGCGATTCGTAGGGCAGCTCGGGCGACATTTTACCGAATCCATGTCCGGAAGGCATAAACGTGTCGGTCACGTCGGAAAATGGGGCGTCATTGCGGGTCCCCTCCGGCATGGGGATAGGCGCGCTCGATTCAAAACCGGGAAAGGTGCCGCGGTTGTGCGAGAGCAGCAGCAGGATCTCGTCGGCATCTGCGATCAGGTTGCGATAATTGACGGCGTTCATGACGGTGATAATCACTGCAAGCAGCACGAACAGCGCGCAGACGGCAAGCACGATAAAGCGCCGTTTCAGCTTTTTGATCACGGTTCCCCCTCCTTTGTATATTCCTCCAGAGAATAGCCCGCGTTGCGCGAGGCCTTGATCCGAACGGAGGCCTCCAGTGCGCCCAGCTTTTTTCGCAGATAGGAGATATAGACCCAGACGACGTTGATCTCCGCCTCCGCATCGTAACCCCAGATCCGCTCCATCAAGCGCTCGGTGGAAATGACGTGGTGAGGCGAGGACATAAAAATCTCCATGATCTGAAATTCCTTGTTGGTCAGGCGTACACGGCTTGTCGGGGTGGACAGCTCAAAGGTGGCAAGATCCAGCGTCAGGTTGCCGACGGTGCGCTTGGTATCGTGCGACGGGGCGGTGCGGGTTATGCCGCGGATGATTGCCAGAAGCTCGCGTGCGTCAAAGGGCTTGGTGAGATAATAGTTTGCGCCGCTGTCCAGACCCAGCACGCGGTCATCGACCTCGGCGCGGGCGGTCAGCAGTAAAACGGGAATGTTGTTCCCGCTGCGGCGCAGCTCTCGGAGCACGCTGATGCCGTCCTTCTCGGGCATCATAATATCTAAAATGGCGGCATCGTAATTGCCGAGTTCAATGTACGACAACGCGTCCTTACCGTTGTATACCGCGTCGGCGGAGTAGTGGTTTTTTTCCAGTATCTTGACGATGGCTCGCGAGAGAGGGCGTTCATCCTCTGCAAGTAATATCCTCATGGGCATACTTCCTTATAATAAGATGCTTGTATTATAACATATCCGATGAAAAATAGCAAGTGCTGATTTTTTCATGAAACAATTGTAGCAAAAAAACATTAAGCGTGCTTAAAAATACACGATGTGCCTTGATTTTGAGTTGGTTTAAGTTAACGCCGTTATAATAAGCATGCGTAAAGATAAAAAACAAGAAGAAGGGGACGATCATGGCATACCAGAGCGTCTTTAAGCGATATGAGCTGAAATATCTGCTTACGACGGAGCAAAAAGAGATCATTTTGCAGGCGATGGCACCTTATATGGAGCTGGATCAATACGGGCGAACCACCATCCGCAATATTTATTTTGATACGGACAGCTACCGCCTCATTCGTCGCTCCATAGAAAAGCCTGCCTACAAGGAAAAGCTGCGCATTCGCAGCTACAAAAGAGCCACCAGCGATAGCCAAGTGTTTGTCGAGCTGAAGAAAAAATACGACTCGATGGTCTACAAGCGCCGCATCTCGCTGCCCGAGCATACCGCGATGGAATGGGTCACAACGCATACGCGAATCAAGGACAGCCAAATCGCTCACGAGATCGATTATTTTATCAATTATTATGAGGGGCTGCATCCGACGGTCTATCTCTCTTATGAGCGGGAGGCTTATTATGAGAAGAGCGGCGGTGATTTTCGCGTGACCTTTGACGACAACATTCTTTGCCGCACCGAAGATCTCTCGCTGACCAGCCATGCCTACGGCACGCCGATTCTGGAGGAGGGCAAGGTGCTCATGGAGCTCAAATGTGCGGGCGGGCTGCCGCTTTGGATGGTACATACCCTGAGCGAAAACGGGATTTATAAAACATCATTCTCCAAATACGGGACAGCCTATACGCAGTTGATTTATCCGACGCTCAAGCGCTGAACGGAATAAGATAAGCCCAACACGTTCTTGCAAAGAAAGACGGTTTGGGCTTATCTGTTTTTTCGCTTATTTCAAAGTCGGAATCTCTTCATTACCCATCTGTCCTGTATGGATGCTTGCTGCGTGGACGTCGCCGCCGCACCGGATGTCGCGGCAGGTGATGCGGTAGCAATCCTTAATAGCGGCGCAGTGGATGTCTGCATGGGTATTGACGACGTGCGCTGAGATATCTCCCTCACAGCGCACCATGCCGTTGACGTCGGCACACTGGATGCTCTTGTGGCAGATCACATCCCCGTTGATCGAGCCGTCCGCAATCAGATGCCCCTGCACCTCGACCTTGAAATACTGCGTCTGGTCGTTGCAGTTGCGGGGGAAGGCGATCTCAATGGGCGGGCAATCGGGAGAGAAGGTCCGGTCAACCTTGACGGGCTTTCGTCCGCGCAGCTGAATGATACGGAAGGTGTCATCATCGGGAATATCGTCAAAGGTAATCGGCGGCAGCGCGGGCTCTTTGGCGAACAGTGCATCGATGGACGTGCCGAAAACGGCGGCAATTCCGGGCAGCAGAGAGATGTCGGGCGTGTTGGCACCCGTTTCCCATTTGGAGATCGCCTGATAGGTCACCCCGAGGTGCTCTGCCAGCTGCTCCTGTGTGAGCCCTGCCTGTGTGCGCAGTGCTTTGATGTTGTTTCCGATGTTCATGTCGTTTCCTCCTTGTTGGGTTGGATGACCTTATTATAGCATAAAGGACGCCCCTTTGCAATAGAGGCGTCCTCTTGTTTCTCAAGTAGTGGTTGAGATGGTGATTGTTTTGCTTGCATATCTTTCTCTTTGTTTCATGTTTTCACAATCCGGTAGGGGTTGGCGCCCACGACAACCCGTTGGTTGTGGAAAATCCAAACTGAATTAAGATTGTGCGAACATATCTTTCTAACTCTAAATGGATTATTGCCCATTTCTTTGTCACACGACAAAGAAATAGGCGAAAGAAAACGTGCATAAGGGACTGCCGTCCCTTATGAATTCCTGCTTTCTTCGCGTGCTAACGCGGTCTTGCGACCGCTGATACGCACGCGGTTATCACATTTCAAAGATTTTGCTTTTGCCTGCGGGAAAGCCGCAGGCAAAAACTTGGATGCTCCCACGGAAAGAAAGATTGCTTTTCGCGGTTCGATTTATTTCAGGAGATTTTGCAAGACCCCCGTTAAAAACGCTGCGCCGGCGGCACCGAGGGCGACAGTCAGCAGCGAACGCTTGGCGAATGCCAAAATGACGGCGACGGCAAGGCCGACCGATGCCGTCAGCACGCTGCCCGTCGAGGAAAAGACCGACGGAATGACCATGGCACTGAGCACGGCGTAGGGGAGATAATACAAAAGACTTTGGATAAAGCGAGATTTGATCTTTTTGCGGAAGAGAACAAAGGGCGTCATGCGGATGAGATAGGTCACCGCCGCCATGACGAGAATGTAAATGCATACGGTCAGATTGGCTCTCATTTTGCGCCTCCTTCTTTGGTGTCGAGCGCGTTATCGCTCTCCACATCAATTGGGCGAAGAATGGCTGCCACGACCGCGCCGACCAGCGCTGCGATGATGATGGCAAAGCCGGATGTGATAAAATCAAAGAGGGGAATAAAGGCAATGGCGCAGCTGACGGCAATGGACAGCAGCGATGCGATCAGCACGCCGCGATCCTGCTTTGCGGGGGGCACGACGATGGCAACGAACATACCGTAGATGGTGATACCCAGCGCGTGCTTGAGTGAATCGGGGAGAATGGTGCCCGCCACCGAGCCGAGCAGTGTGCCCAGCGTCCAACCGAGAACGGGGAGCAGGATCAGCCCGTACATATAGCGCGGCTTGAGGTCTCCCTTTTGCGAGGACGCCACGCCGAAGATCTCATCGGTGATGCCAAAGGCGGCAAGCAGGCGATGGGGCAGGGTAAAGGAGGCATCCAGCTTTTGGGTCAGTGAAAGACTCATGAGAAAATAGCGGATATTGATGATAAACTGGGTCAGAGCAACCTCCAGCATGGTGGCAAGGGTCAAGAGGACGACCGCGCCATCGGTTGTGATGCTGGTAAGCCCCGCCATCTGCCCCGCGGAGGTGACGTTGGTCAGTGACATGAGCACCGCCTCAAGGGGAGACAGCCCGCCGCTGACCGCGCTGACACCAAAGCCGAAGGAAACGGACAGATACCCCAGCGCGATCGGGATTCCATCCTTCAGACCGTTCAAATATAATTTGGAAGATTTCATAATTGCCTCGAAAAAGAATTGCTGTGCAATATTATAGCAAATTGGGAGAGGATTGTCAAGGGCGACGGGGTTTTTTTACGAAAAGGGGTTGATATTTCGTTGGATTTGTGGTATAATAAAAACGCCAAACTAATCGAATATTGCAAAATGGGTATGATTTTCTGACGGGGGAAGTATATCTTTTTGTCGGTCAGTCAAAAGTGGATTTTGATAAAATGCAAACTCCACCTTTTGGCTGTGCGGTTATACCGGTTTTGCAAAAGATTAGTTTGGCGACTACTGGAGTTTGCGTTTTTGTGCGCTCGCTTCGGTGGGCGCACTTTTTATTTTAATTTCGACAAGTTGTGCGACGCATGGTCGCTATGGAGGTCAGACATGAAACCGACGATCATTTATGAAAAAACATATCCTGAGATCCATTATGGGGCACCGGAAAATATTCCCGATGATTGTCCCGAGCTGCCGGATGAGATTTTTAATATAGAACGCTTAAGAAAATACTGCGAAGAAATTATAGCGGTTCCCGTGCCGACCCGTATTGCCAAATCCGAGACGTTTATCCGCACTGCCATTCAGCTTGCTGAGATATACCGAATCGATGTCATAATTAAACGGTTTAATGGACATATCAACGTATCGTATTCGTTTGACAATTCACTGGCGATGGGGCAGATGATCAAGTTGTTTCGTATGGCACACGATCTTGGATTCCATGGGGGCATCAATGGTCGTGATGTGACCGTCGATCTGGATTATTATACACATGATCTCGTGCAGAACGGAAGGGTAATTTTCCCTTGAAACAAGACATCCGCGAGAATGGGGCTGTTGCATTAAGCCCCTCAGCGCCCCCCAACTGTCAGCCAAGGAGTCAGGGGGAGGCGGGGGACAGAAACTTCGGCGTTTGAGATGGTTCTGTCCCCCGCGAAAACAGAAACATTAAAGACTTTTGTACGGGACTTACGAACCCCGTTTTGCGCCCAAAGAATACCTGATTTTCAACTCTGACTTAGCGCAAAACAGCAATTCCTGCGGAATTGCGGGGATCTGCATCAGTTAACTTGAACGAAAGAAAGCAGAATGGGAAAAACCCATTCTGCTTTCTTTGGTGCGAGAAACGGGACTTACGAACCCCGTTTTGCGCCCATAGAATATCGAGTCGCTAATGCGGCATAGCGCAAAACTGCAAATGCTTGCGCATTTGCGACTACCCGACGGCTGTCAGCCAAGGAGTCAGGGGGAGGCGGGGGACAGAAACTTCGGCGTTTGAGATGGTTCTGTCCCCCGCGAAAACAGAAGCATTAAAGACTTTTGTACGGGACTTGCGAACCCCGTTTTGCGCCCGAAGAATATCGAGTCGCTAATGCGGCATAGCGCAAAACTGCAAATGCTTGCGCATTTGCGGGGTTCTGCGTCAGTTAACTTGAACGAAAGAAAGCAGAATGGGAAAAACCCATTCTGCTTTCTTTGGTGCGAGAAACGGGACTTGCGAACCCCGTTTTGCGCCCAAAGAATACCTGATTTTCAACTCTGACTTAGCGCAAAACAGCAATTCCTGCGGAATTGCGGGGCTCTAAGTCAGTATATCAAACTAAAAAAGGAATTTCAAGCCTGCGGCTCAAAATTCCTTTTTTGGTGCGAGAAACGGGACTTGAACCCGTACGATGTTAATCACACGCCCCTCAAACGTGCGCGTCTGCCAGTTCCGCCACTCTCGCGTGTCGCTTTCGGCAACATGAATATTATATCACAAATTTTCAAAAAGTCAAGTGCTTTTTTCAAAATTATCAAAAAAATTTGGAATTTCATAAATAAAGCTTGCAAGCCGAAGAAATCTCCTCGACTTGTGCTGTTTATTCTCGGTTCATTTGGCGACAATCGGAGCTTGCTTTATCGTTTTTTCCCAACCCGTATTCCTCCTTTGCAAATAAAAATGCGCCAACCGAAGTCGGCGCAAAAAAACGCACGACCCCAATTGTCGCCAAACAAAACCAATTATACACTGAACGAGAAAAAGAGGTCAGGAAAAAAGGGGGGTGCTGTGCGTTTTTATCAAAATAAAAACAGAACCTCTTATTCTAATCAATGTATTATGTTTTGCTTGGCATTCCCATTATATCACAAGTACGGGTAAAAATCAATAGGTGTTGTGAAAATTTGTTAAAAAGTTTTCCGCCCGATCGGCGCGGGTGCTGCCGAATTCGCGAGATTTTTCGCTCGAAACGGCTTGAAACGGGAGATTTTTGTGTATTTTTCGCGAATAACGCCGAAAAATCCCCTGAAATCGCGCCTGATAGGAAATAATCACGAATTTTTGGAAATTGCGCAAAATTTATTGCATTTTTGTTCAATCTGTGTTACAATATGTGTGTAGCCCCGCGGGTCTCTTTTCGTGCGCCGTTTTTGCGCCGCCCGATGGCGAATGTAGCGCCGCAGCATTGCGGCATGGAGGTTTTTTGCGGAATGAATAACGAAATCATCATCAGCCTCAAGGATATTTCCAAATCGTTTGACGATGAGACGATTTTACATCACATCGATCTGGATATTCTGGACAAGGAATTTGTCACGCTGCTCGGTCCTTCGGGCTGCGGTAAGACCACCACCCTGCGCATCATCGGCGGATTTGAGACCCCCGACACGGGAGACGTGCTCTTTGATGGGAAACGTATCAACGACGTGCCTCCCTACGAGCGGCACGTCAACACCGTGTTTCAGAAATACGCGCTGTTTCCCCATCTGAACGTATTTGAAAATATCGCGTTCGGTCTGCGCCTCAAAAAGGTTCCGGAGCGCGAGATCGTCACACAGGTGCGGGATATGCTGGCGATGGTGAACCTGCGCGGCTTTGAGCATCGCAAGGTGACCACCCTCTCGGGCGGCCAGCAGCAAAGAGTTGCCATTGCCCGCGCGCTGATCAATCATCCCCGTGTGCTGCTTTTGGACGAGCCGCTGGGCGCGCTGGATCTCAAGCTGCGCAAGGATATGCAGGTCGAGCTGAAGAATATGCAAAAGAAGACCGGCATCACCTTTATCTACGTTACCCACGACCAGGAGGAGGCGCTCTCCATGTCGGACAAGGTGGTGGTTATGGCGGATGGCTGTATTCAGCAGATCGGTACGCCGACGGATATCTACAACGAGCCGGTCAACGCCTTTGTCGCGGATTTTATCGGCGAGAGTAACATTGTTGACGGCATCATGCTGGCAGATTATCGCGTCAAATTTTCGGGACACATCTTTGATTGTGTCGATGGTGGATATGCACAGGGCGAGCAGGTGGATGTGGTCGTGCGTCCCGAGGATGTAGACGTTGTCGCACCCGAGGCAGGAATGCTCAAGGGCACCGTCAGCTCGGTGACCTTCAAGGGCGTACATTATGAGATCATCGTCGATATCGGCGGCTTTAAGTGGATGATCCAGAGCACCGATTACGTCTCTCCCGAGCAGAGCATCGGCTTGTACATTGAGCCCGATGCCATTCATATTATGAAAAAGTCCGAATATTCCAATATGTTCGGTGACTATTCCTCCTTCTCGGATGAGTTTGAAGAGCTCTCCACCAACACGGAGGAAACGGATGAGGAGGTAGAGGAATGAGCAAACACGCGCACACCGTTCCTCCGCCTGCGAAGAGGGCGTCACTCTTCGTTCGCGCCGCCGCCGCACCGCATATGGTGTGGACGGTGATCTTCATCGTTGCGCCACTGCTGTTTGTGGGATATTATGCTTTTACAACGGCGGACGGTGCCTTTACACTGGAAAATATCACGGCACTCTCGGAGCACGCCGAGACCTTTTGGCTGTCGGTCTGTATGTCGATCATTGCCACCGTCCTTTGCCTGCTGATCGGTTATCCGCTGGCATATTGCATCTCCAAATGCGGCAAGCGGACACAGAAGGTGCTGATGATGCTGCTGATGCTGCCGATGTGGATGAACCTTCTGATCCGCACCTACTCTATGATGGCGATTCTGGACGACGGCGGTTTTCTCAACCACTTGCTCGGCGCGATCGGGATCGGGGAGTTGCATATCGTCGGTACCGCGCCTGCGGTCATCTTCGGAATGATCTATAATTTCCTGCCGTACATGGTCATGCCCATCCATTCGGTCATCTCCAAGCTCGATACGCGTTATATTGAGGCTGCGGGTGACCTTGGCTGCAACGGCTTTCGCACCGTGACACGGGTCATTTTGCCGCTGTCTGCCTCGGGGATCATCTCGGGGGTGACCATGGTGTTTGTGCCGTGCATCTCCACCTTCTATATTTCGCAAAAGCTGGGCGGCGGTACGTTTGATATGATTGGTGATACCATCGAGCGGCAGTTCCAAAATCCAAGCACCTATAACGTCGGTGCGGCGCTGTCGCTGATCATGATGATTCTGATTCTGATCTCGATGGCGATCATGAACCGTTTCTCGGACGATGAAGGGACGGTGATCGTATGAAGGCACTCTCCCGCACTTATATTGCATTGATCCTGTCCATTCTGTACGTTCCGATTCTGGTGCTGATCCTGTTTTCCTTTAACAGCACCAATAACACAGGTGTCTTTACGGGATTTTCCCTGTATTGGTACGCTGAGCTGTTCCGTAGTGCTGACACCTTTGAGGCACTGAAAAACACGCTGCTGCTTGCGGTGACCTCGGCAACGTTGGCTACGCTGATCGGTACGCTGGCGGCGCTGGGGCTGGATCGGATGCGCAGCCGCTTTGCCCGCGGACTGTGGACGTCGGTAACCAACATTCCCATGATGAATCCCGATATTGTGACGGGCGTTTCCTTGATGCTGCTCTTTGTTTTTGTCGGGAATCGGATGCAATCGGCGGAAAAGCTGAATTTCTGGACGCTGCTGATTGCGCATATCACCTTTAACTTGCCTTACGTTCTGCTCAACGTCGCTCCCAAATTCCGACAGATGGATCGCCATCTGCCCGAGGCGGCGCTGGATCTGGGCTGCACCCCCTTACAATCGTTTTTGAAGGTTGAGCTGCCCAATATCATGCCCGGCGTGATCACCGGCTTTATCATGGCGTTTACGCTGTCGCTGGATGACTTTGTTATTTCCTATTTCTGCTCCGGCAGTGAATTTCAGACGCTCCCCATTCTGATCTACTCCATGACCAAAAAAGAGGTCAAGCCCGATATTTATGCGCTGTCAACGCTGATGATCGTGGCGATCATGACGCTGCTGCTGCTCTCCAATCTGTCCGATCAGAAGGGCGACAGCCTGAAATTGAAATTGAGCGAGCTGCGCTCCCGCATCCGCGAGAGACTGACGAGAGGCGGTGCGGTAAAATGAAGAAGATTAAGCTTGCCGTTTTCACACTGTTGTCGATCGCATTGCTGCTGCTTGTCGGCTGCGGTGAGGAGGTCGTGACACTTAACGTCTACAACTGGGGCGAGTATATCTCGGATGGCTCGGAGGGGACGCTGGACGTCAACGCTGCGTTCGAGGAATACTATTATGAAACTTACGGCGTGCGGGTGCAGGTCAATTACACCACCTACGCCTCCAACGAGGATATGTACGCCAAGCTGCGCAGCGGCGCGACGGGATATGATGTGGTCATCCCCTCTGACTATATGATCGAGCGTATGATCGACGAGGATATGCTGCTGCCGCTCAATTTTGAAAACATTCCCAATTATAAGTACATCCCCGAGGACATGAAGAATATGTTTTATGACCCCGAGAATGTCTATTCGGTTCCGTATGCATACGGTCTTGTCGGTATTATATATAATACGACCATGGTAGACGAGGCGGATACGGGCTCCTGGGAGCTTTTGTGGAATGAAACGTATACGGGTAAAATCTTGCAGTTCAACAACGCGCGCGACGCCTTCGGAACGGCGATGTATGCCCTGAATATTGACGTCAACACCACCGACGAGTCGCTCTGGCGGCAAGCGCTGGAGCGTTTGAAATCCCAGAAACCGCTGGTGCAGGGCTACGTCATGGATGAGGTCTTCAATAAGATGAAGGGCGCCTCTGCCGCCATTGCACCGTATTATGCCGGCGACTATCTGACCATGTACAGTAGCAACAGCGACCTTGGGTTTTATTATCCCGAGGAGGGCACCAACATTTTCACGGATGCTATGTGTATTCCGACCGGCTCCCGAAATCCCGAGCTTGCCGAGGCGTATATCAATTTTATGCTCAGTGAGGAGATCGCGGTTGCCAACGCTGAATATATCTGTTATGCCAGCCCCCACACACTGGTGCGAGAGAGCGAAGAGTACCGCGCATATCTGGAGGAGTTCTGCGAAAATGCCTACGAGATTCTATATCCCGATCTTACAACACTTGAGACCTCCTCTTACGCCATGCTGGATGTGACGACGCAATCCCTGCAAAACCGTTTGTGGGAGGAGCTGAAGATCGAATCCTCCGTAGGAAACAGCATCTATATCACTGCGTCCATCATCATTGTGCTGTTGCTTCTCCTGCTTGCCCGTCATCTGATCATTCGCAGATATCGCGCATGGCATCTGGGGCACTGAATCGTTTTATCGAACCAATCGCGCATAGATCAAAAAGAAAGGGGCTGCGCCGATGACGCAGCCCCTGTGCAAAAAAACCGATGATAGGCTTTTTACCGTGCGGATTTTGCGTTTTACCTGCAAAGCGGGTAAAAATTGCGGTGTTTCACCGCAAAGCAAAAATGACGGGGTGAGTTTCAAATGCATTATTTGCATTTGACTCCCCCGTCCCAATCATAATTTACCGTGTTGCCTGCTCCGATAAAAGTCGGGTAAGGCGTACGCAGCCGTCGCACAGATAGGAGAGATTTTCTTCCTCGTAGACGGTATCATGCTTGGTGTGAATACGGCTCATGTATAACACGCCGCCAAAACGACTTTTCCTCAACGCAGCTACGCCAACGCCCACAGGAAAATTGGCTTGATCCGAGGGATAAAAAACACCGCGGGTAAGCACCTCTCGCTGCAGTCCCTGAGCCTCGGGAAATGCGGCAAGAAAAGCAGGCGCGTAGGATCTGGCGCCCTTGCGCAGGGCGAAGATGAAGTTTTTACCGTCCGAAACACAGTCGAAATTGACCAAAAGCTGCGTTTGCGTTTGCTTTTTATGCTTGGAGCGGTAGCCGGACGAGCCAAACAGCCCGGCCTCCTCCAGATCGAAGAAAATGTATGCGACATTGTCGCGCAGCTCCTTTGGCATGGTTTGCATGACGTCAAGGAGCAGGGTTACGCCCGACGTGTTGTCGTTGGCGGTGTGCTTGTTTGCAGGGCCCGCCAGCAGCAGCCAGAAGACACCGACAAGGGAAAGATAAAACAACGCCATTCCCCAAAGCATCGCCGCGTCGGTGGAGAGTCCCGCGACGGTATCGGCGACCCATGTGCCGCCGATGAGCAGCACGAAGGGGGGCAGCAGCAGTGCTGCGGTGATCAGGAGCTGATACAGCAGATAGATCAGGATATTCTTCGGCGTGATAAAGTTGGGGAAGGGAAGTCGTGCGCAGGTGTCATAATGGGCGGTATAAAGCACCTTGGCGTGCTGCGCATCGCCGACGATGAGGTTTTTTGCGCCGAATGCGCCACGCTCCTCGGTGTAGAGGTAGCCGTTCTGTTCGGCCAACGAGCGGACGTAGGCAGAAAACGCCGCCTTTTGCTTTTTATTCTTGCGGACCTGATAGGTCTCTAATACGGTCTTACTTGACTGGGTCATACTGTCCTTTCACCGCCATGCTGCGGGTCATTTCCGATTCTTGTTGTCTTTGTTGGATTTTTTTCCTGTTTTGAGTTCAAAAAGACGGGTAAAACGCTTGTTTTTCAGGCCGAAATAATAAGCAGCCGTCGAGGTGATGATCGCAGGCAGGGGAATGAGGAAATAGGAGAAGACGTAGGTGTTCAGATTGGCGCCGCCGACACGGATGGCAAGCAGTCCCGTGTACATTCCCTGCATCAGGAGGGAGCAGAGCTTACTGCCGCCGCCGATGTTGCTGAACAGCTCAATATCGGGCAGGACATTCCCAAGCAGGATGCCGATGGCAAAGAGGAAGTTGAGGGAATTGGCAAGCAGAGCGATCCAAAGTCCTGTCAGGGGCTGATACTCTCTGTGTCCATATTCAACCGAGACAGCGTCCTTGGCACCAAGATCCCAGATGCCTGTATAGACCAAAAATAAATAAAATAAAATGGCGAAAACACTGCACCCCGTGCGTAACGTATCGTTATCGATCATGCCGCAGGCGAGTGTCAGCACCAGCCCGAACATGGAGATGGCGCACTGCATCACCAGCAGCTTGACGGCGTCATAAGAGCGTTCGCGAAAAAAGTTCTTCATATATCAAACCTCGTTTTGTTCTGTGTCGTGTGCGTTTTTTAGTTCGTATGCTTTATTGCCTATATTATAAAGGAAATCTCGACGAATTTCAAGGTTTTTTTGAATTGTTTACAGTTTAATCACTAAACAAATACAAATTGTTCAAATTTATATTTCGAAGCGACGCTTGTCGCACTCGGTCAAAGGAAGGAGTCACTATGTCTGTTGAAGTATCCCCCGCAGAATTTTCCCCCATCGTTCGGGAATTTGCGTCTTATAAGTTGGGTATTCAGGGCTGCTCTCCCAAAACAGTGAATGAATATCTGTTCGATCTGCGGACGTTTTTTCGTTATTTGATTGCCAAGGAGCAGGATATTGCCTTGGAGTCCGATCTGTTCACGCAGATCGACGTCAGCGGGATGGATCTGGAGAAGATCTCCAAGATCACGACCTCGCAGATCTATGATTTCCTGATGTATACGGGCAACGTGAGGGGAAATCGCTGGTCGGCAAAGGCGCGAAAGCTGTCTGCCATCAAGGGGCTATACGGCTATCTGGTCAACAAGCGCAATTATTTTGAGCACAACCCCGCCCAGAACATTGAGGCACCAAAGCCCAAGAAGACTCTGCCCAAGGTGCTCTCTCTGGAAGAAAGTCTGGCGCTGCTTGAGGCGGTGCAAAATGACGTGGAATCACCCAATCGTCAGCGCGATTTTACCATGCTGACGTTGTTTCTCAATTGCGGTATCCGTCTGTCAGAGCTTGTGGGCATCAACCTCAACGATATCGATCCGCTGCTGCGCTCGATGCGCGTCATCGGTAAGGGAAGCAAGGAGCGCATCGTCTATCTCAACGGGGCTTGCCGTGACGCACTTCAAATGCTTTTGGAGGAACGCAGCTCGCCCAAATATGCCAATCTGCCCACCCGCGCGTTGTTTCTGAGCAACCGCTCCCAGCGGATCAGCGTGAAAACGGTGCAGCATATCGTTTATAAATATCTGGAGATGGCGGGGCTGGAGGCCAAGCACTATTCCGTTCATAAGCTGCGCCACACCGCCGCTACACTGATGTACCAGTCAGGGCAGGTGGACGTGCGCGTGCTCAAGGACATTCTGGGGCATGAGCAGCTCAACACCACCCAGATCTATACTCATGTCAGCGATGCCAATATGGAGCACGCCATGACCATGAACCCGCTGGCAAACGTACGGTCGGGCGCGTCAGAGCAGGCAAAGGAGCAAGCTGAAGTTTCTACCGACGATGAAGAAAATCAAGATCAATAAGATGAGCCCCGCGGCGTGCCGCGGGGCTTTTTGTGCCTATTACGGAATTTTCGCAACCTTTTCCAAACGTTCGACCAGCGCAGCAGCTCAGCGAGCTGCTCCTGCGTCATGTCGTGCTCGCGGCGGAGGGCTTTCAAGGTTTGTCCGAATGTCATGGTATCATCTCCTTTTTGTATTTGGATGTTTGACCGGTCTGGGAATAGTATAGCACAAGGAGATGGTATTGTCCAAGGCACGTTGATTGAGAAAAAGTTAACGTGGGGTTAAGTTTGCGGGGGGATGGTGTGAACAAAGCGTTCTAACTATGATTGGTTTATTGTCTATTTCTTTGGCGCACCCCAAAGAAATAGGCGAAAGAAAACGTGTACAAGGGGGGCACCCCCTTGTAGATCCCCCCGGTTTGTGCTCCTTACCTACGTATGCTCGTTAGACTCCTTAGGGAGGCTGTCTGCTATAGACGCATTGTGTGGTGAGGAGGTTGGGACTTGTGGTCGGTTGCTTTGGCGCCTATCTTGTGGGGGAGGGGCCCCATATGGACGCTGCAGTTTGTTTATTTAGAATAGAACCGCAACAGATTTATCCAATAATTTTTTCCAAAAGGTTTTGAAGGATCCAAGGAAACTTTTCTCAAAAGTTTCCTTGGCGGGGTCAAGGGGCGGAGCCCCTTGCATATCATTTACCGCATTACAAATTCGACCTTTTCCGCGCCGGCTTTGAGGGTGAAGTCCATCATGTAGCAGGGCTGACCGGTGGCGGTGGTGGGCTCAGAGTGCAGAGCATAGGTACAAACGGACGGATCAAACGTAACGGTTGCCGTGCCGACCTTGAGGGTGCACTCGTCGAGCTGCTGCGGCTCGAACAGCGAGACCAAGCGCTCCACAACTGCGCCCTCGCCGCGATAGATCACCTCATCGGTCAGCGTGACGTGATCATCCGCGCAGGCAAAGGTGCGCTGCAGATTTTCCAGCCCCGGAGCGCGATAGGCAAGGGCAATGTCCATGGTCAACACGCCGTCCTCATAGACAACATCGCGAGTGTGCGCAGCACCACCGACGTATTGCTCGGTTCCTTGCAGAGCCTGCAGATGTCCCTCGCCGCTGACGATCTGCTCCGCGCCGCCGATGATCGGCACGCTGTGCCCGCGGGAGGAACACTCCAGAATGGTGTAGCGCTGCTTGCTGTCAAAATACTGCCGCGTGTAGGCGCCGCTGCCCAGATCGCACAGGCATTGCACACCATCCTTGGCGAATATAAAGGAGCCGACGTCGTTGTGATTGTGCAGCTCGGCGTTGGAGCCTCCCTTGGCCGAAAAGCCGTAGGTTGCGCGCTTACAGACCATCCACTGGAGCAGCGGTGCATAGTAGGTCATCTGACTGTCGATGGGCGCGGGATGGTAATACGTTTCCTCGTTCAGCCAGGTCGCACAGCGCAGCCAGAAGCAGAAACGACCACAGGAATCGTAGTTGTAGGAATACTCCGGTGCGTAGACCAGGATATCGTCGGGATATTCATCCTTGAGATAGTGCAGAAGTCCCAGAAGATAGCGGTTGGAGCGCGAACCGTCTGCGTAGCTGACCGTTGTCATGCCGGAAAGATACATTTTTTGCATAAAGGTGGCGACCAGACGTACCTTGTCGTTTTTGAACCAATCGACCGCTCCGTTGGTAAAGGTGCGAACCATGTCGGCGTAGACCGCGAAAAATCCAAAGCCGTAATGCCAATATCCCACCCCCTCGGAACAGATGCCGTCATCCGATAAGCCGCCCAGATAGGTGGTCATGGTGCGCTCGAAACGAGGGATCAGCTCCCGCGCGGTGTCGGGGCGGATGAGCATCAGTGTGCAGGCGACCGAACCCATGCAGACGGCAGCCCAGTTGTGAGGCGCGCCCTCCCAGAAGGCATCGCGGTAGGGCTCCTTCTCCAAAAACGGCGTGAAGATGCGACGATCCAGCTCGCAGAGAATGCGGTTTTTGATCAGCGGATCCAAACGCGCCCCGAGCATGGTGTAGATCTCTGCGAGGGTAAATCCCGATTCGGCGGCAAACAGATCGATGCGGGTGGAATCCACCTTGTCAAGCGCGCCTTGGTGGGCGGGCAGACACCACGAATATTCGTTACAGATGCAGAACAGAAGATCACAGGTACGGGTCAGATATTTTTCTTCGTCGGGGTAGATCAGCGCCAGCAGCGCTGCAGCGGACAGCGCCAGGCGGCGGTCGAAATAGCTGCGCTCGTAGATCGAACGGTTGCCCGTTGTCCAATAGAGCTTGTACTCGCTGTATTTCAGGTCGCAAATGAGATCGCTCTCACAGTGCTTTGCATACAGAGCGAGTAGCTCCTCGCGATAGGCACGATAACATTCTTTTTCTCTTACGCCTTGCCAGAAGGCAGGATCCATGGCTTTTGACAGCAGATGCATACGGTTTTCCTCCCGATATGTAAATTTGGGGTACACCCCCGTTTCAAACATTATACACCGTTGCAAAATATTTTTCAAGGTTTTTGGGAAATTTTCGTTTGTTTGTTTTTAACAAAATATTGCTCTTGAATTTGTACACATTCACAAATTCGCGTTTTGCATCTCACCGATAACCGTGGATTTTTGTGATTTTCTTGACAGAGTGGGAAATTTATGGTATACTTATGGAAAGAAACGGCAGATTATGACACGCTGCCGAGAGGAGTGAATCAATCCCATGAAAAATATCGATCCGAAAACATTGTCTTATATCAATTTGTTTGCCATCTTCGGTGCGATTCCCAAGCTATGCGAGCTTAACAGCGAGGCGCGGGCGCTGATCGCAGGTAAAAAGATCTCCTTGGGCATCACGGTCAAGGACGGACCGTCGGGTGTGCTGCGCTTTGAGGACGGCGCGGCGAGCATGACGGCGGGGCAGGGGGCGTGTGACATCCGACTGTCCTTTTCTATCCCCGAAAAGTTCAATGGCATGATCGACGGTACGGTCACGCCCATCCCCTCCAAGGGCCTTTTGAAGGTTGGCTTTTTACTGAAAACCTTTATCCCGCTGACCGATATTCTCTCCCGTTATCTGCGCCCGCAGGAGGAGGATATGAAGAATGAGGATTTCTTCCGCACAAGCACGATCCTGATGTTCCACGTCATCACAGGGGCCGTCGCGCAAATCGGCAACACCGACCGCATCGGCAGGGCGTCTGCCTCCTACATTGTGGACGGTAATGTGCGGATGCTGATCAGTGAGGGAGAGGAGATCGTTGCGGCGGCGCATATTGCTGCCAAGGATCACGTTCTGACCACCAGGCCTTATGACACCGAAGATGCCATGTCGGTCATGCAATTTGACGGTATCCGCAATGCGCGGGGCTTGTTCGACGGTACGGCATCCTCCTTCACGTTGATCTGTGACGGCAAGCTGAGTATGCGCGGTATGATTTCCCAGCTTGATAACGTCAATCGTATTCTTGACCGCGTAGCCATCTATCTGGCGTGAGTCTTATATTGATTTGGGAAAGGAATTGAAATGATGCATCCTATTTATACCTTTGATAAAAGCATGGAAATGCTGCGCCGTGCGATGAACGTCATCCCCGCCGGCATCTATGGTCACCTCGGTCCTGCCGAGGGCTGCCACATCCCGATCGACGCGTATCCCAAATACTGCTCTCGTGCCGAAGGCAGTTACTTCTGGGATATTGATGATAATCGCTTTATCGATTATATGTGTGCGTATGGTCCGAACATTCTCGGCTACAACGATCCGGAGGTCGAGGAGGCCGCTGCGCGTCAACGCGAGCTGGGCAACTGCACCACGGCACCCTCTCCCGTGATGGTCGACTTTGCCGAGCTGATGGTTGAGACGGTGGCAAGTGCCGACTGGGCGTTCTTTGCCAAGAACGGCAACGACGTGACCTCGCTGGCCGTCATGACTGCCCGCGCCCACACGCACCGTAAAAAGATCGTGTTCTTTAAGGGCTATTATCACGGCGTTTCTCCATGGACGCAAAAGATCGATTATCCCGGAATCATGGAAGAGGATGTTATGCACAACATCTATGTGCCATGGAATGATATTGCCGCGCTGGAGGAGGTGTTTGCCGCCAACCGTGGGCAGATTGCCGCAGTTATCGGGCAGCCGTATATGCACGGAAACTTTGCCGACAACGTGCTGCCCGCGCAGGGATTCTGGCAGAAGGTGCGTGCGCTGTGTGACGAGAACGAGACGGTGCTGATCGTGGACGATGTCCGTGCGGGCTTTCGTCTGGATCTGTCGGGCTCGGATCACTATTTTGGATTTGAGGCCGATATGATCTGTTTTTGCAAGGCGATTGCCAACGGACATAACGTCTCGGCTCTTTGCGGAAAGGATTTCCTCAAGAACACCATCTCGGGCTTGTCCTATACGGGCAGCTATTGGATGAGTGCGGTCCCGTTTGCCGCCGGCATTGCCTGCATCCAAAAGCTCAAGCGCATTGGTGCACCCGCCATTTTGATCGAGAAGGGCAAGCGGCTCGCCGACGGTTTGATCGCAGCTGCGAAAAAATATGAATTTGATCTGCGGGTGACGGGCGTACCCAGCCTTTTCTACCTCCGCCTTGCCGACGACCCGTCGCTGATGCTGCATCAACGCTGGATCGCCGAGTGTGTTCGCCGTGGTGTCTATTTTACCAATCACCACAATCACTTTATCAACGCCGCTTTGACCGATGCCGATATTACGGAGACGGTTGAGATCGCCGAGGAGGCATTTGCGGCACTGAGGGGCTGAGGCATGAAGGAGGACAGGGGGCTCCATGCACCCACCGAAAATTTTTTTGAAAAAGGGGTCGAGAGCGACCACCGAGCTTGTTTCGCACTTGGAACGTACGGCGCGAACGCCGAGCTTGCCGATTGATTGGCTTTTGGCGGCTCATTTTACTTGATAGGTGCGATGTGTCGGGGTGTTCAGCCGCAAAGCAAAAGCGACGGGGGGAGTTTTCATGCATTTTTGCATTTGACTCACCCCCCGTGGTCGGGTCAGGGCCCGATGCATCATCCCCCGTTCACGTCATGGCAAAATTCCATACGCCGCAGCGTGCGACACAGCGTGTCAACGTCCTTGGTCGTATTGAACGGGCCGAAACTGACGCGGATGCCGCCGCCATCGGTGCCAAGCGTCTGATGCGCCAGTGCTGCGCAATGATATCCCGTACGGACGCAGATCCCTTGCTCGGCAAGATAGGCACCGATACGGTCGCAAGGAATGTCTTGACGAACGAACATCAGTGTAGAGCCGCTGTGCTCGGGAAGGATGATGCGATATCCTTGGAGCTCCTGCAGCTGTTCGGCCAGATGGTGAAACAGCAGCTTATCGTGCTCGGTGACACAGGCAAGTCCCCGATGACAAAGATACGCTATGCCGCTCCCGAGGGAAGTGATCACGGGCGTGGGCAGCGTCCCCGCCTCGCCGCGCTCGGGAAATTCGTCAGGCATATGGGGGGAGAGCGACAGATAGCCGCTGCCACCCTCGATCAGTGTATCGGGGTGTACCCGCTCGCCAAGGACACAAAATCCGCAGCCCTGCAGCCCCAAAAGTCCTTTGTGTCCGGGGGCACACAGCGCATCAATATGCATGGATGGCATATCGATCGGTAAATGCCCCGCGGATTGTGCAGCATCCACAAAAAACAGAATGCCCAAGCGCTGACACAGCGCGCCGATTTCGGCAAGTGGCAGCGCAAACGAACAGACGTTGGATTGATGCGTGCAGATCAGCACGCGGGTGTTTGCACGCACTCGACTCAGGATTTCGGCGCAGATGTCGGTGCTTTTTTTGCCGCTGATATTCTTCTGCGTTGCAAAAACGTCGTAGCTGATATCGCGCTCTCGCTTGAGCTTTTCCAAGGGACGCAGCACGGCGTTGTGCTCCAGATCCGAGATCAGCACATGATCGCCTTGGCGCAGCGTGCCCTTGAGAAGAAAATTGATGGCGTAGGTGGTGTTCATGGTGAAGATCACTCGCGTCGGGTCGCTCGCGCCCAGCAGCGCCGCCACGCTCTCGCGACAGCGGTAGATCCGCTCGGCAGAGGCAAGCGCCAAGGCATGAGAGCCTCGTCCCGCGTTGCCGCAATCCTGTGCGGCGCAGATCATTGCCTCGTTGATGACCTCAGCGGGCTTGGGAAAGCTGGTCGCTGCATTGTCAAGATATATCAAAGCCATAAGGGAATCTCCTTTTAGTGGTTGTCGCTGTGCGACAGGCGGATGCCGCTGCTCTCCAGCAGCCTTTTCGCTGTTTCCAGCTGCACACAGGCGACGGACAGCCCATAAACACAGCCGCCGTTGTGGGTGCCGCTCTCGTTTTTGATGACAGTGCTTGCCAGCCCTGCCTTTTGCAGGACCTTTTGCGCACGAAGGGCGGCATTCATCGAGCCGACGCTGAGGTTGCAGGCTCCCGCGTAATAGCCGATAGAGGTGGATGTCATATCGATCATTCCTTTCTTTTCAAACATTTGCTTTTTTCACTTCCGCTATCATTGTATGCCGATGACGCAAAAAGCGACACCGAGATCTGAAATTCGAGGGTGCCAAGCACTTGGCGGTATTTGTTCGTAAAATGAAAAAATATAAAAAATTTGAAAACAGGGAACAAAAAGCAAGTTTCGTGCGTCTATGTATATGGAGCAAGAAACAAATCCATAAAAAATGTCAACGGAGGACAAAATATGATAAACAACGCGATGAGAACAAGAACGACCTTTACCCGAGCGGCTTGCACGGTAGCGGTGTTGCTGCTGGTGCTGCTGACGGCGGTGGCTTGCGCATCGGATGCCTCGGGGGATCGTATGATGGGAAACAGCGCATCCGACATGAGCAAGGACGAGGACTATTTCGGTGAGGCAGAGGACTTTACCGGCATTGGAAACGGGGCTTCTGCGCCGCCCTCGGAGGAAATCGCAAAGGGGGAGACGGATGCATCGGATGAGGAGTATGCAACCAAGATCATCCGAACTGTGACCATGCGCGCCCAGACCAAGGCGTTTGACACGGCGGTGACCGCTTTGGAGAGCATGGTGGTAGACTGCGGCGGTTATGTGGAGAGCTCGTATATTTATGGAGCGGGCTATGACGCCTCCGCGCGCACCTCCCGCAGTGCGGAATACGTATTCCGCGTTCCCGCCGAGCAGTTGGATGCCTTCCTTGCGGGGGCAGGAGAGCTTTGCGTCATTGTTTCCAACAATTCTTCTGCCAACAATGTGACGTCGACTTACTACGATATCGTCGCTCGTCTGGAAACGCTGCGCGCCAAGCAGGAAAGCCTTATGAGTATGTTGGAGAAGGCAGAGGATATCAACACCATGCTGACCATCGAGGATCATTTGTATCAGGTGATCTATGAGATCGAATCTTATGAGACACAGCTTCGCCTGCTGGATTCCCGTGTTGCGTATTCCACGGTCAGTCTGACGCTGAGCGAGGTGGTCGAATACACCGAGGTGGGGGAGCAGAGCTGGGGCGAGCGTCTTGGCGATGCCTTCCGAGACAGCTGGGTCGCGTTTGGCAAGGGGTTCCAGAGCTTTACCGTGTTCCTGGTTGCCGCCTTCCCGACGCTGCTGGTGCTGGGGGCGATCGCGGCACTGGTCATCGTGATCGTCGTTAAGACCAATCAAAAGCACCGCCGGAAAACACAAAAGCCCAAGGATGGGGAATAAAATGCAATCTATGAAAGGAGAAAAAAGATGAAACGCCATTTTGCACTATTTTTAACGCTTTGCTTGCTGTTGTCCTCGTTTGTGTTGGTTGGCTGTGAGCCGAAGGAGAAAGAAACGCCTGACACTGAGAAACAGCAGGAAGTAACAGCCGAAAAGCCGGTCATCTACCTCTACCCGACAAAGGACACGGTTTGCTCGGTCACCATGGAGCTGAACGGAAAATTCACCTGTACCTATCCCGACTATGGAATGACAGGTTGGCAGAATTTCGTTGCATCGCCCGATGGCACGCTGACCTTCCCCGACGGCAAGGAATATTATTGCCTGTACTGGGAAGGGAAGGTAGACGTTGATATCGATCTTTCCCGCGGTGCGTGCGTGCGCGGCGAGGACACGGCGGCGTATCTGGAATGGGCGCTCTCTGAGATGGGTTTGACAGCACGTGAGGCGAACGAGTTTATCATTTACTGGCTGCCGCAGCTGCAGGAGAACGAATACAATCTGATCTCGTTCCAGGGTGAGGCGTACACTGACGCGGCAAAGCTGAACGTCACGCCTGCGCCCGACAGCGTGCTGCGGGTTTATATGGTGGCAAAGCCATTGACCACGCCCGTACAGCTCGAGCCGCAGACGTTTGAACCGTTTGAACGTGAGGGCTTTACCGTCGTCGAGTGGGGCGGAAGTATCGTTGAATAAAACGGAGGGGAACACATGAACAAGAAAAAGCTATTAGGTTGGTTATTGTTTTTCGCCATCATTGCCATTGTGATTGCGCTGATTTGGGTATCTGCGCTGGTCGGAGATGCACCGAGCGAACCGCGTGGGGATGATATGAATGATTATAAGCCGGTGATCTATCTCTACCCGACCGAGGATACGGTCTGCTCGGTGACCATGGAGCTTGACGGTAAGTTCACCTGCACTTATCCCGACTACGGGACACAGGGCTGGCAAAATTTCGTTGCATCTCCCGATGGCACGTTGACCTTCCCCGACGGGAAGGAATACTACTGTCTGTATTGGGAGGGTATCACGGAAAAAGCACTTGATCTTTCCCATGGCGCATGCGTGCGCGGCGAGGACACGGCGGCGTATCTGGAATGGGCGCTCTCTGAGATGGGACTCACGGCACGCGAGGCGAACGAGTTTATTATTTACTGGCTGCCGCAGCTGCAGGAGAATGAGTACAATCTGATCTCGTTCCAAGGCAAGGCGTACACCGACGCGGCAAAGCTGAACGTCACGCCTGCGCCCGACAGCGTGCTGCGGGTTTACATGGTGGCAAAGCCGCTGGATGAGCCCGTTGAGGTCGAGCCGCAGACGTTTGAGCCGTTTGAACGCGAAGGCTTTACCGTCGTCGAGTGGGGCGGAAGTATCATGGAATAAACACAAAAAAGGTTGGTATCGCTTGATGCCAACCTTTTATCTTGGGAAGTTGGGGCGCTGCCCCCAAGATACGCGCTCCGCGGGGTCAGACCCTTTTTGAAAAAAGGGTCCGACACCCCCAAAAACTTTAATAAAATTATAAATAGCAGATGTCTTAAAAGCAATTTAAGTTTTTTGGGTTTCCAAAGGGGCTTTTTTTCAAAAAAGCCCCTTTGGTCGCCGAAGGCCGTTTATACCACCGCGATTCCCTCAAAAGCCGCCAGTGCGGGACCGAAGTAATTGGGGCGGGTGACCATGTTTTCGGACAGGTGGATACCGCGCAGAGCATCGGAGAGTTTACCGCTGATCGAGATGCCGGTCATCGGCGTGATCTTGCCGTCCTCAACGTAGTATGCCAAGCGCACCTCGCCGCCGATGTAATCACTGTAAATATCGAGCTGAAGTCCCGACATGGATACGCACAGGAAGTACGGCTCGCTTGCCAGCTCCGTATCGGACAGCGTTCCGCTGCCGAGAGTCAGAATGGGCAGCTGACCCGTGACCGCCTCACCCAGATATTGTGCATAACGATTAGAACCGTGGTATGCCACGGCCTGCCCGTCGCGGATGATCTCGGTATCGCGCAGTGTCACGCCGTCTGCATCAAATGCCGCACCGTCACAGCAGCCTGCGACCGCACCGCACAATGTGATATTGATCGGGTCCCCTGTGCGTTCCTTTTGCAGCATATCGCCCTTGTTGTAAGCATTGGCGTGTGCGTAAACTGTTGCAAAGTCCAGCTGATCGGCCAGCGAGAAGGCAAGCTCGGCCAGCTCGGGCGCGGGAAGCACCACGCGGCAGCGCGGCATGACCTCCGGCTTTTTTGCCAGAGAGCGATTTTCAACCTCGATCATCTTCCGATTGATCTCGGCGGTGATCTCCTTTATGTCAGGCTCGCCGAAGGTGTATTGCTCATACAGCTCGACCGACTCGCCGTTTGTATTCCACGTCGGAATGGCCTCGATCATGGCGTGATATTTGGTTTCGACCTTGTCTATGCCACGGCTGTTCTGAATATGTGTGCGGGTCTTGTAAAGAAAGATCTCCATGGCGTTGATCGAGCCGTTTTCATAACAATCTGCCTTCAATGCTGCATCGGCGACCTTGGCACACAGCGCATCAAGCGGTGCGTCGGCAAAGCCGGAGGGGATTTCGCGCTCCAGTGTTTCGCAGGCGGGGAGCGTATAGCGGCGGTTGTCGATCATGCGGGCGCGCTCGACGGCTGCGGCGACCTTGGATAAAAATTCCTCCTCGGTGGTGGAGGCGTAAACGGCAAAGGTGGCGTCACCGGTAGCATCGCCGTGGTCGATGTAAATGGTCACGGAGGTGTCGATGGTGTCCGTTGTGCGTATGGTCTCCAGATCGCGGCGAATGAAGAACGCCTCATAGGATTGACGATGACGCTCGGTTACGCGCCAAGCGGTGATACCTGCGTACGATTCAAGCAGAGATATGGGAGAGATTTTCATGACAGCTTGCACCTCACTTTCAATGCGGGACCGCCGTCTGAGACGCGTACCCATTCTTTATAGCCCTTACCGCAGGAGCCGGCGCCGATGACCTGAAAATCGTCCGAGACCATCGAGATGGACTTGAGCAGATCCGGCACATAACCGCTCATGACGACGGGAGAGACGTAATTTTCAGTCAGCTTGCCGTCAACGATCTCAATGCCGTACTCGGCAGTACACTGAATTTGCCAGTTTTTGGGGTCTTCCATACCATTGTTGGTCTCAAACAGCATATAGCCGTGCTTGATGGAGGCGATCATGTCACAAAGCTTGTCCTTGCCCGCCTCAAAGTAGGTGTTGGTCATGCGTGCATAGGCTTTTCTCTTGAAGGACTCACGTCTGCCGTTGCCTGTGGGAGGTACGCCCAGCTCGGTTGCCGAGGTCAGGTCGCAAAGTCCTGCCACAAGGACGCCGTCCTTGATGATCTGGGTGTCGTGTGCCAAGACACCGTCATCGTCAAAGAAGAAGGATGCCACGCTGTCGGCTGCCGCTGCACCATCGTGCATATTGCAGATGGGAGAGGCGACGTATTTGCCGACGTATTGCTTAGCCAATGCTCGCTCCTTGACGAACTGATCCATCTCCACGCCGTGACCGAACGCCTCGTGAGCGATCAGCCCCGTGATGGAGGGTGCGGTGATGACGTCGTAGACGCCCGGGGTGATGGGCGTTGCCTTGACCAGATGGCGTGCTTTGTCGATGAGGTTGTCGATCTTTTTGGGGAGCTGCGCCATGACGGTACGCAGATCGTTCTCTCCCTCCACCTCGCGCACCTGCACCATCTTCTCGCCGTCGCGATAGACTGCTACGGCAAAGCCGTTTGCCCAGCCGTAGCACTGGCTCAGCTCGCGGTTCTTGGAGATGAACAGCTTGGAGACTGTCAGGGTGCTCAGCGCGGCGACCGCGTTGAGAATGTGTTCGCTGTCGCGCTCGAGGATGTCATCCTTGAGTGTGCGGCAGAAGTCAAGCAGCTGTGCGTCGGTATAGCTTTTGTAATCATTTTCTCGCACAAAATCCCGAACCAGAGGCTCGTCCGCGGGGGGCTCAAGACGCATTGCTGCGTCGGTAAGTGTCCGGGGGACGGTCAGCGTGGCGAGAATGCGCTCGCACAAGACCTCGGGATCGTCATCAATGTCACACAGCGAATGTTCGTAAAATGCGCCGCCGTTTTGCATCTTGATGACAAAGCCGCATTCGCCGCCGCCTTCACCGATGGCCGCGGTATTTTTATTGACGGTCACGCGTGTGCCGCCTACATCCGTGCCAAGAATGCTGACGTAGGCAAAATGCTTGCCAAGGCAAGCGACCAAAGCCTTCGCCGCGTCGCGGCGAGAGGCAAGAAATTGGGAAAATGCCATAAAATATTCCGCCTTTCGTTTGATTTGTTTTAACAATACCATTCTAACATATTTTATAAAAAAATGCAAGGGGGCACTTGACTTTTTTTCGTCTTTATGCTACAATATTGCGCGACGGTATGCTCTGCTGCGTACCGAATTATGAAAAGAAAAGAGCAGCCGCGTTATTGCGGCGTTGTAAATGATGGAACCGATGGAGATCATAGCACAGGCTTTTGGAATTTTGGGGTCTGTTGTTTATTTAATATCCTTTCAGATCAAAAAAAACCGCCCGTTTTTCGCCGCACAATGTCTGGGCAGCTTTTTGTTCATGATGAATTATCTTTTGCTGGGCGCATACACAGGATGCTTGATGAACCTTTTGGGTGTGGTTCGTGCGGCGGCGCTTGCAGCGGGTGGCAGATTCCGTCACAAGGCGCTGATGTGGGGGCTGGATGCCGTCTTTGTTGCGGCAACGGTGCTGACCTTTGAGGGGGTGCCATCCCTTTTGGTGCTGATCGCCATGATCACCACGACCCATGCCATGTGGACCGAGAAGGGGAAGATCATCCGCTACGTGCAGCTTTTTATCTCCTCTCCCTGCTGGCTGGCGCACAATATCATGGTGTTCTCAATCGGCGGTATCATCTGTGAGGTCGGCAACATCATCTCAACGGTTATCTCGATTGTTCGATTCCGTAAGACGGGATATGAATGATCAGAAAACGGGTAACGGCTCATGTTTATAAGAACAGCAAAAGGGACTGTGCAAATGAAGATTTGCAGCAGCCCCTTTTCGCAGATATATTTTGTACTTGTGTCATAATCTTCGCGATCGCAAGTGATGTGCTCAATATAGCCGCGTTGATAAATATTACTGCCGATTTCTTTATTACAGAATCTTTTAAAGGTCGATACAATATGCGGTAGCATCTCGTTGGTAGGGGTCGGCGCCTTCGACGACCCGTCCTGCTGTTTGACATATTTGTCAGGATCAAGAACGACGATAATGTGAATATGGTCAGGCATAATCACGTATCGGTCAATTCTTACACCGGAGATTTTTTCACTTGAAAACAGATTTTTCTCAACAATTACACCAATCTTGGTTAATCGAATTTGCGGGTCGTCGTGGGCGCCGACCCCTACCGGTCTGGTGATATCCGAAAGTATTCTTTTTCTATCCTTGATGCAGATCGTGACAAAATATGCACCTTTAGAACTGTAATTATATTGCTTGAATCACAGATCTTTTCATTTTGGTGGTTTATCTCCCGTTTTCATGACCCTGCTCATTATAACACAAAATCGGCGGAAAGTAAAGTTTTTCCGCCGATTTTATGCTGATAGAGGCGTGCGCTGAGTGGATATCCTTTTTATTGCGCTTTCTTGCTGTCTGCGATATGCTTTTCGATCTTCTGCGCCAGCTGATCGGTGGTAATATCGTCGTGGATGGGGGTGGTGAAGGTCTTACCGCCGTCATACGTGATGATCAGACGAGTGATATGGGCGGTGAAGGTCTTCTTCTTAAAGGGGAGATTGGCGACGTCACGGAAGATCTCCACCTTCTCGATCTGTGCGTAGGGAATCTCCAGTGTGACGTTGAGAGTCTTATCCTCGACCAAAGAGATGCTGCGGCTGACGATATAGAGCGCGTCGGTCAGAAGGTAGAGAATAGACTTGGTGTACTCCGAGGAGCGCAGCGAGTTGCTCTTGGAGCGGGTGAGCATCACGCCCTCGCGGTATTCATAATTCTGGGCGATCTCGGGCTCACTTTTGGGGATGATACGCTTGGCATAAGCGCGATCTGCACTCAGATCGACCTCCATCCCTTCGGTCGCGCGGGTGATGCAGTGCTTGATCTCTTCATCGTTGGAGCGACCTGCCGCACCGATGATAAAGAGCAGCGCACCCACCACAATGAGGGGGCCACCGATGAAATAAAGGATGTAGCTGGTCGCAAAGCCGATGCAAAGTGCGGCAAAGCCACCAACCAGAATGCCGAGCCCGACGGTGCGCATGGTGTCGGATTTGTTGAAATAGCCGAGGTTGTTTTTGTAGTTCATACATGGTTTCCTTTCAGGATGTTGATGTTTTAATATGTCGACATAAGTATGACACGAAAAGCAGGAAAAAGGTTGGGTAAAAATCTAAAAAAGATGAAAAATTTTCCGTTTGCCTTCGCGACGCCTATATTCTATCACAGAAGATGGTATTTGTCAAGCAACCGTTCGTTGATGGCTTTCTCAATGTGGTTGAATGGCATTGAGCAAGGGTTGACCTCACTGTTTTGCTCAGTGGGGCGAAATAGATCATTGGATCCGAGCGGATGAAAATTCGTGAAAATCCAAAGTCGATCTTACACCAGATAGTCTCCAAGAAAGTCTCGCATGGTAGCGATCAGGGAAAGGGCAGTCACCGCGTCGGTGGATTCCGCAAAGATGCGCAGCAAAGGCTCGGTGCCCGAGAAACGGCAAATCAGGAAAGAGTCGTCCTCAAAATAGACCTTGCAGCCGTCTTCATAGCCGACGCGGGCGATCTTCTTTTCAAAGGTAGGCAACTGCTTGTCCTCCATGATCAGGGCATTGATCTTTGCCTTGTTCTCCGCACGGAAACGGAGGTTGTCCTCCTGCAGCGAAAAGCTGCCGTATTTTTCAACCAGCTCTGCCCAGAACTCGGAGGGCGTTTTGCCGATGGCGGAGATCATTTCCACGAAAAGCGACGCGGCGTAAATGGAATCCTTGCCGTGGATATGACCGCGCACGGTCAAGCCGCCCGAGGATTCACCGCCGAGCACCGCATCGGTCTCATCGATCTTAGCCGAGATGTACTTGAACCCGACGGGCACCTCATAGCACTGCTCACCAAAGGAGGCCGCCACTCGGTCCAGCATATGCGTCGTCGCCAGATTACGCACGACAGGGCCCTTCCAGCCGCGGTATTCGTGCAGATAATAATAAAGCATGACCAGAATACTGTTGGCATCCATGTAGTTGCCGAGATTGTCGATGATGCCCAGACGGTCGCCGTCGCCGTCGAAGGCGATACCGAGGTCATAATTGCCGTGGCAGACCGCAACCGCAAGCTCCTCCAGCGTCCGACGGGTGGGGGCGGGAATGCCGCCACCGAAATAGGCATCCTTGTTGTAGTTGATGGTGTCCACCGTACAGCGGGTGGTGTTGAGAATGACAGTCAGCGGATAGGTGCCCGAGCCGTGCATGGGGTCAAACAAAATGCGCAAGCCGCGGCGGCGGATGGCGTCGGTATCCAAACGAGAGAGAATGGAATCGACAAAGGTGTTGAAGGGCGTATGCATGGGAATCGCCAGTCCGGCTGCCTTGGCATCGGACAGGGGCATGGAGCGGATGTGCGCAGGGGTGACGCGGGCGATGTAAGTTTCCAACTCATTGGTGCACTCCAGCGAGGCGTCCCGGCCTTCTTCAACGATCAGCTTGATGCCGTTGTCCGAGGAGGGATTGTGGCTGGCGGTGATCTCAATACCGAAACGCAGTCCAAGATCCTTGACCAGAAACATGACCAAGGGGGTGGGGGCGCTGCGGTCGATGTAATGGACGGTAAAGCCGTTGGCACAGAGCACCTCGCTCACCCAGGCAGCGGCAGTGTCCGAGAGAAAACGGCGGTCATGTCCGATGACCACGGGAGTGTCGTTCTTTCCTTGAGCGATCATCATGTCGCAGATGCCTTGTGCGGTGCGGCAGATGTTTTCTTTGATAAAATCGTCACCGATGACGGCTCTCCAGCCGCCCGTGCCGAAATGAATGTTGGTCATAAGTCTCTCCTTGCTATATGGAAGATGTTACCGTTATATTTTACCACAAATCTTTCACTTTTACAAGGGGGCGGCGCAAACATCTTGCCTATATTTCAAAAAAAAGGAGGCTGTCCAAAAAGACAGCCCCTTGGTGGATTAACTCATTTCATCAATAAATTCGTTGAGGACCTTGAAATTGTTCTCTATGATGCCCTTATAGGTCGCAAAGATGGAGGCAATATTGTTGTTTTGGGTGTTGGGAATACCGCGGAAACCGCTGTTGGCGTGCAGACCGCTCTCACCCTGCCCGTGATCCCAGAACAGACCCGGGTCGTAATAGCGGGTCTCAAAGACCAGCTCGAGCATTTCTCTGGATTGCTCGTCGCGGGGCGATCTGCCCAGAATGATGGTGTTATAGAACAGGGGGTATACATCATAATAGGACAGATAATTCATGTGCTCCAGCACGGTAGTGACCATGTCGGTCTCTGCGACGATCGCAGGGATACCCAGCACGCAGTCCTGATGAACCCAAACCAGAGAATAGTAGTTATCCTGATAGGAATCCATCTTGGGCGTGGGCAGTACGCCGAAATTGCTCTCCATGTCGCGGTAGTTGAGCAGACCCTTGACCAAGCCGGGCTCAAACAAAGCAAGATCAGACGTGAACAGACCGAAATCTGCGGGCGGATTGAAGGTGGAGGCATCCTCGTTGAGCGGTACGGCCTCGTTGAAGACGTACAGATCGTAGACATCCTGCAGATGGAGGATGGAATCGTCGTCGCCGAAGTCATAAACCAGATAACCGTCCTCGTCGGTGTGAGCGTATTTCATGCCCGCGCCGCCGTAGATCAGATAAGGCTGTGCCAGACCGCTGGTGGAGCCCCAGAGATCCTCATGAGAGTTCATCAGATCATCGCCGTCAAGGCTTGCGGCAACCTCCTCGGTGATGGTGATAAATTCTTCAAACGTCCAATCGCCTTCTCTGACCAGCTCATAAAGATCCGTGATACCCTTGTCGGTGGCAACCTTATCGTTGTAATAAACGCAGGCAGTGGCAGCCTTATCGCGCAGCAGCATCTCGGGGGCGGCGAAAAACAGCGATTTACCCAGTGTAAAGGCACTGACCGAGTCCTGATTCCACCAGGGCATATCGGTGTGCAGGTTAGAGAACTCAAACATATTGGACATGAGACCTTCCAGCACCAGCGTTTTGATCTCGTAGGAGCGCTGGGTGATGACCTGAAAACGATCCTCACCGCTGGAGTGGTTGTTGCGCAGTTGGGTGTTGTAGCCCTGATCCACGCAGATGTATTCGGAGGTGATCACTACGTCGTACAGCTCTTCTACCGTCGAGTTTCGATCGTATACGGCGCCTTCGAGCGTACCTCCGGCATATTCCGCAATATCGATTTCCTCCCACGGTACCCATGTGGTGCCGGGGATCACTTGTCCTTCGGCTGAATAGGAGAGAAAATGCACCTCGGCGCCGCCGTAGGTGGTGGTCGGAAGGTCCAGAGGCAGGCGAACGACCTCTTCTTCCTCGGGGGTCTGGGGGGTTTCGGTTTGGTCGGTGTCTTGCTTGGGGGGATTTTCTTTGTTGGGTTCCTCCTCATCCGCGCAGGCAAGCAAACTCATCGCGCCGATTATCATGCACATGGCAAGCAGCAGGCTGATGAGGTGTTTCCAATGTTGTTTCATTGCAGATCCTCCTTTTCATCAAGCATTCCTTGATGGATGCGTTCCGATGTTACACATATTTTACCACAAATCTTCTTTGCCGTCAATTTGGGATTTTTAACAAAAATCCAAGGGATGTTTTGGGCAGAATGACCAAATTCAAAAGGTGGGCTGCCATCAGTAAGGATGGTAGCCCACGGGGGTTCGTTTGTCTTACATGCGTCAGCTCAACTCGTCGATCAGCTCGTTGAACTCCGCAAAATTGGTCTTCAGAATATTTTCAAACCTTGCAAAGACCGAGGAGATGTTGTTATCTCCGTAGTGTGCCAAATGCAGATAGCCCTGACCGCCATGGATGCCGCTGGCACCCTCGCCGTTGTCCCAATATTGACCGGGGTCAAACAGGCGGGTCTCAAATACGATCTTGAGCATTTCCTTGGACTGCTCGTCGCGGGTGGATTTACCCATGATGACGGTGTCGTAGAATACGGGGTAAATGTCATAATAAGACAGATAGCTCATATGCTCCAGAACTGCCGAGACGGCATCGGTGTTGGCGACCACCGCGGGAATACCCAGCACGCAGTCGTGGTGTACCCAGACCAAGGATGCATAATTATCCTGATATTTGTCGTATTTCGGGATGGGAAGGACACCAAAGTCGCTGTCCATGTTGCGCAGACCGATGATGCCTTTGACCAGGCCGAAGTTAAACAGCGCGTTGTCCGTCTTGAAAATGCCGTCCTCAGAGGCACTCAGATCGACGACCGAGCCGTGTGCGCAGTGATCGGAATAGATGGCGTAGTCGAAGATATCCTGCATATACAGAATGCTTTCCTCGCTGCCGTAGTCGTACTGAATGTAACCGTCCTCGTCAATATGAGCGAACTTCATGTTGGCACCGGCAAACAGATAATAGACCGCATCGTCCGAGACGGCGGCACCCCACAGGTCCTCGGGGCCGTTCATGATGTCGTCACCGTCAAGGCTGGTTGCCACGCTCTCAGAGATGGAGATGAACTCCTCAAAGGTCCATTCTCCCGCCATGACAAGGTCGTAAAGGTTGTCAACACCCTGATCGGTAGCGACCTTGGCGTTGTAATACATGGTGGCGGTTGCGCCCTTGTCGCGCAGCAGCATCTCAGGGGCTGCAAAATACAGGGTCGAGCCCAGCGTGAAGGAGCGGACGGAGTCCTGATTCCACCAGGGCATATCGGTGTGCAGATTGTCCAGCTCGTACATATTGTACATCAGCCCCTCAAGCACATAGGTCTTGATCTCATAAGAGCGCTGGGTGATGATCTGGAAGGCATCGTCGCCGCTGGTATGGTTGTTGCGCAGCTGGGTGCTGTAGCCCTGATCCACGCTGATGTATTCGCTGGTGATCTGAACGTCGTATGCCTCCTCAACGGCGCCGTTTCGGTCGTAGACCGCCTTGTTGATGGGGTCACCGTCATAATCGGCAACGTCGATCTCCTCCCAAGGGATCCAGCCCGAGCCGATGTCGGTCTGTCCGTTGGCAGACCAGGCCAGAAAGTGGATCACCTCGCCGCCGTAGGTGGTGGTCGGAAGGTCCAAAGGCAGACGCTCAACCTTTGGCTCGTCGGGTTCTTGCGGGTCATCCGTACCGGACGGGGCGACCGGATCTTCGTTCTCATCGCCTTGGGGCGTGGCGCAGGAGACAAGCGATAACATACCAAGAGCAAGGATCATTGCTAAAAGCAATGTAGACAGGCGCGTTAAATTGTGTTTCATCACTGTTATCCTCCTTTTATATGAGTACGTTATGTACATACACATTATATCATATTTTCCGAATGGTGTCAATGTGGTGTCTTGACCAAAAAAGATAAAGCTTTTTTGGTGAAATTGACCAATGCAGGGCAGTGATGCGGAAAAAACGGGGCTGCCGACCAAGCAGCGGCAGCCCCGCAGGGGGAAATCATTGGGGGATGTTTGCATAATCGCTTGTATACTCCAAGCCGAACAGTGCGGCAAAGGAGATCAGGCGACGCGCAGTATCCTGTTGGGTGATCTGGTTGTTCTGCGGTGTCCAGAGCTCACCGTTGGAGGCAGGCAGTTGTGTTAAGGTCTGCTCTGCTCGGGCGATGGCTGCCAGCAGCTGCTCGCGGTCGGAGTCGCTGATGGTGGACAGTGTCATCGGATTGACGTTGGCAACGGTGAAGTGCGCACCTCCCGTGCCGCCGACCATATCGATCAACGCACCTGAGATGATGTTGGAATTGAGAATGGTGTCAAGCAGCGTTGCGGCATCCTTGCCAAGTAAGCCGTCCGCGCCAAAGAGCGTGCCGCTCCGATCACTGTTGGCGATGTTCGTTCCCATGGCAAAGAGGGCGGACAGGGCATCTGCCTCGCGGCGGAACTGTTCATCGGTCATGCCGTTCTTCTTGGCATCCGCCAGCGTTTCAAAGGCGGAACGGATCATGGAGGAAAAGGAGCTTGAGAGGGTGTGGGGCAGCCCGAACGTCTCCAGCATGGAGGGAGTGATGGCGGCAGCGATTGCACGCGCACCTTGCTCGTCCAAATTGGAGAGCACGCGCTCAACAGCATCGATCTGTGCCTCGGGATCGGTCGCGGTGGTCAGCGTGGAGAAGACACCCGAGGTGGTCAGCAGCTGGTTGGCAACGCTTGAGACCGAGAGGTCGTCCTTTTCCAGCAGGGTTCTAAGTGCGCTGATGTCACCGCCGCAATAGCCGGTACCGGCAAGCAGGGTGTTGATGGCGGCGGTATTGTCCCCGGACAAAAGGGTCAGGCTGTCCAGCAGGGCGGAAACGGCATCCGCGCCCTCGGAGCCGAACAGAGAGCCGATCGGATCGGCCTGTGCACCGTCCGCGCTGAGGTAGGTGGCAAGAGAGGCCAGTGCAGTACCCACGCTGCCCGCACTCTCCTCACTCATCCCCTCACAGATCGCACCAACGTCGGAAAGCGTCATGGTATTCAGACAAGGGAGGGAGGAGACAAAGCTGTCTGCATCGGTCATGGTGTTGACCGAGCCGGTTGAGTAGGTTCCGCGAACCAGCTCGTGGTTGGCGGCGGTGGATAACGCGCAAAGAAGACTGTCAAGGTCTGTAATATCGGCGGGGATGTTCTGCGCATTTTGCAGGCTGCTCGAGCTGATGGCGGAAACGGAGCCTGTCGGGACGTAGCCGTCCGGCAGCGGCGAGGTGGCAGCGAGCAATTGCGAGGACAGTGCGCTCAACTGCGTCGGATCGATGCGGCGGGGAGCGGTGGCGATCTCCCAGGGGGCTTTACAACGGATGGCGGCCAGCTCACCGCCGACAAGAGCACCCAGCGTGCCGATATCCAACGCATCAAGGTCGAGAGCCTGACCGTCGCTGTCAAAGGCGCGCAAAGAGCCGTCGCTCATGGAAACAACGGTACAGATATCGTCCGTTTCGGTGTTGAAGAAGGTCACGATCTGATAAGGTGTGGGGGCATTTTGCAGCGTAGAAATATATTCTGCCGCTGCCTGCGCGCCCGCCATGGGAGCTGCAGGGGCAGTGTCGACCAACAGGATCAGGGAAGGAGATCCTTCTGCGGCACCGAGCGGCTGTACGCTGCTGTTTTTCCGAGTTGAAATCTGATCAGCAGCAATTGCGGCACTGCCTGCGTAGCTTGCAAACCAAGCCGTTATATCGTCCGCGGTCACGCTGCTACGGTCGCCGTAGTCGGCGATCATACCCATGGCCATTGCCATAGCGGTGGAGGGAGAAACGTTAACGCCGCTTTCGTTAAGGATGGTATGGAGTGCATCTCCAAGGGTCACCATGCGGTTGACGTCGTTCTGTGCGGCAGTTTGGTTGAACGCGTCACTGCAGGATTCCATCATATTATAATAAAGAGTAGGATAACTGTCGGGAACACCCAGTGAGAATGCCACGGCGCGTACGCCGAGGTTCAAGATCTCGGGGATGAGCACGCGCAGCTGCTCGTCATGGTAAAGAGCTTCCACGACACTTCCCGTGAAGGCGGCATCGGAGAAGAGGGTCAGCACGGTGAGGTTGGTCTGCTCATCGAGTGCGGCATCGGCGGCGGAGTTCTCTGCGGTCCGAAAGACGTCATATTGGATCATGGCGCCAATGACATCGGATACGGTATGTACGTTCTGTCGTATGCTGTTTCCCGTGCTGTCCGAGAGCGCTTCAAACAGTGTGACCATGCTCGGATCAAGCAGCTCGCCCATCGAGGGCATTTCCATGCCCATGTAGGACGCCCCTCGGCTCCACGCCAAGCTGAGGTCACTCAGCACCGCAGCGGCAAAATCCGCAGTAATGCGGGAGGCATCAAAGGCGTCGGCGGCGCGATCCAGCTGCTCTGCCTCCTCCGTTCCCCACGCTGTGGATTGCTTTTCGGAGAGCAGGACATATCCCGAGATCAGATCGGTCAGCGCGGTGGTCTCGGTTTTCAGATCGACGCGCTCTTCCTCGTATTCTACAGTGGTGAGTGCGGAGAAAACGACGTCACCGCCCAGCGCAGAGAGGACCACACGTACAGGACTGTCGGCGGCATCCTGCAGCTCGGTGCCGAGAGGCGTGGACTCCTGATCGGTGAGAGCGACAACGCTGCTTGCCACGGGAAGAAGTCCCGTCACGGGGCAGAGCACCGCAACCGCAAGGACGATACCGCCCACGCTGCCCAAAAGCGTTCCCATCAGGCGGGAGGAGACCTTCGGCTTGAATTTTTTATCCAAGAGCGCGGCAAGCGGCTTGTCTGCGAGCTTGGTGAGCAGGGCCACGAACAAATAAACGCCGGTAAAAATAGCGGCAGCGGCGACCATGGATGCCAGTGCGCCGATGGCGTGTGTCAGCTCGGTCAAGGCATCGGTTATCTCCGCGCCCGCGTTTTGCAGTATATTAAGAATCATGGGGGAGATCAACTTGCCCAACGCCCCGCCCAGAAGACGTGTCAGCCAGACGGCGAGCGGAATACTGACAAGCAGCATACACAATCGAACGACCGAGCGGAAGGTTCCGCGTCGCAGACCCAGCAGGGCGTTAGCCAGGACGATCAGTACGACCAGTGCGGTGATGATCAAGGAAATCATGATAGGAAAACCTCCTCAATAAAGCAATATATGGTAGATGCGATGCAAGAAATGGACATAAGCATACACAATAATTATATCACAGAAATTTCCGACAATCAATAGATTTTACAAAAATCAATCGATTTTTTCCAAAAAACAGCGAAAAATGATGGTTTTTAGGAGCGTATTTTGGGGGATTACGAGGTTTTATCGCTGCTGCGATGCGCTTGGGCGTACTGCTTGGGGGAGCTGCCGACGAATTTTTTGAACATTTTTGAAAAATTAAAGCTGTCTCGATACCCGACCATGGCAGCCGTCGCGCTGACGCTGAATCCATTTTCCAACAGTGCCTTGGCGTTATCCATACGAACCTTGATGATGTATTCCTGAATACCGCCGCCCGTTTTTTCCTTGAACAGACGGACAAGATACCGCCGATCCAGCGAGAGCTCCTCTGCGATGCGGCTGACGCTCAGCTGCTCGGAGTGGTAGGAGGCGTGGATCATATTGACCGTACGACGGACGTAATGGGGATGCTTGGCCTTGCCGCTGAGCAGCTCGGCGAAGATCATATAGAGCGCCGAGAGAGCCATTTCCTCGCGGGTATCCTTGCGCTCCTCCAGCGCGCGCAGCGTGGCAAAGGGGGCAGCGGACAGCTCGGTCACACGGACGCCAAGGGTGTCGAGCTTTTTGGCCTGTGCACCGTCAAAGCAGATGTAAACGTAGCGCCAGGGGGTCTCACTGTCGGCGACGTAGCGGATATCCTCATACGGACGGATGATGAAGATCTGTCCCTTGTTTACCTTCTGCTCGCGGCCGTCAAAGTAGAGGGTGCCGCAGCCGTCCTCCACGAAATGGATCATATAAAAGGGGCGCATTCCCTTGGCGATATGCCCGGCGGGGCAATCGTGGTAGCCGCAGCTCAAGGGGTTCAGGTCTTCAAAATGATGTTGCCCGAAGTAAATTTCATGTTGTGTGGGATCGGCGAGGTGCATATGGTTGATCTCCTTGCATTTTTTACGATATGGTTACATTATAACATATTTTGGTTACATAATGCAATGGATATTGCGACAAAAATCTGCTAAAATAAAGTATCATTTTTGTGGAGGTAACTCTTATGGGAAAAATCACATTTATGGGTGCGGGCAGCACCGTGTTTGCCAAGAACGTATTGGGCGATGCCATGCTCACGCCCGCGCTGTGCGAATTTGAACTGGCACTCTATGATATTGATGCCGAGAGACTGGAGGAGTCCTACATCATGGTCACCTCTCTCAACCGCAACATCAACCAGAACCGCGCAAAGATCACCAAATATCTGGGCGTGGAAAATCGCAAGGAGGCTCTTCGCGGCGCGGATTTCGTAGTCAATGCCATTCAGGTTGGATTGTATGAGCCGTGCACTGTGATCGACTTTGAGGTTCCCAAAAAATACGGTCTGCGCCAGACCATTGCCGACACGCTGGGGATTGGCGGCATTTTCCGCGCACTGCGCACCATTCCCGTGCTTGCGGACTTTGCCCGAGATATGGAAGAGGTTTGTCCCGATGCGTGGTTCCTCAATTACACCAATCCCATGGCAATGCTGTCGGGGTATATGCAGCGCTACACGGGTGTCAAGACGGTGGGTCTGTGCCACAGTGTGCATGCTTGCTCCCGCGGGATTTTGAACGGACTGGGGATTCCATATACCGAGCCTCTGTACGAAAAGATCGCAGGTATCAACCACATGGCATGGCTGCTTGAGTTGAAGAGTGGGGACGGCACCGATCTGTATCCCGAGATCCGCCGTCGAGCGATCGCGGAGCTGGAGAAGATGCCCGAGAGCAAGAGTGGCGATCTGGTACGTTACGAGTACATACGCCGTCTGGGCTACTACTGCACCGAGTCCAGCGAGCACAATGCGGAGTACAACAATCTGTTTATCAAGGCAAAGTATCCCGAGCTGATCGACCGATACAACATTCCTCTGGACGAATATCCTCGTCGCTGTGTCAACCAGATTGCCGGCTGGAAGAGTCAGAAGGAGAACTATCTCAACGACAAGGTTTCTCACAAGCGCACGGGTGAATATGCGTCCTATATCATGGAGGCGATTGTGACGGACAAGCCGTACAAGATCGGCGGTAACGTACTCAACCGCGGACTGATCACCAACCTGCCTTCAAATGCTTGCGTTGAGGTACCTTGTCTGGTCAATCGTTTTGGTGTACAGCCGACGGTGGTGGGTGAGCTGCCCACGGTTTGCGCAGCGATGAACATGACGAACATCAACGTTCAGCTGTTGACGATTGAGGCGGCGGTGACGCAGAAGAAAGAAGTCATTTATCAGGCGGCGATGCTGGAGCCCCACACCTCCTCCGAGCTGTCCATCGACGACATTGTACATCTGTGCGACGACCTCATCGAGGCGCACGGTGATTATCTGCCGAAGTATCATTGATTGAATACAAGAACGAGCGGGGGAACTTTTTTGAAAAAAAGTTCCCCCGCACCCCCTCAAAAAACTTTATGTCAATTATCAGCTATTGGCGAAATTTTTAACGGTTCTGTTCTGACTGAGAGAAAAACAAAGAGCAACCATCCTGCGATCGGGATGGTTGCTTCGGGACGGTTGCTTTTTAATATGGGATTAGTCTGTTTGGTCGCGGAAGATGAGGAAAGATTGGATGAGAGATTTATTGCAATCACGATACCGTTTTTCGCGATATTTTCCCTCCAGATCAAGGATGAACCCCATGAGCTTTTTCGATTGTTTGAAATCCTTGATACTGCTATGTTGGCGGTAAGCCATACATATGATAATATAATTCATCAGGTCGGTATATAAAATCTGAAATTCCTCATCAAGCAGCACACGCGGATGCTGTCTTATATAAATGAGTGCTTGCGAGGCGAAATGATAAGCCGAATAGGATTTTCTTTTATGCTTGAGAAAGGCGCGAATATCGCTTTCGACCATCTTTGCCTCTGTCAAAAGCATAGTATATATAGGGGTAGTCATTTTATAAAATCTCCTCGTTGCTTTTGGAAACGGTTTGCTTGGAATCGGGAGTGTGATCCAGTGCATATTCGCAGCATTGAACGACAAGATTATTTAATGAGACTTGCTTTTCCTGCGCCAGCACTTCCATTTTTTTCACAAGATCTGATGGAAGCCGAAAGGTTTTATTTATGTATTCCGGCTTTTTGATTTCAAACATGATGCATCACCCCACATATGCATATTTTACACTTTTTTGATGTGAAATGATACACCTTATTTTTACACACGAAATATTAAGTGCAAAATACAAGGAGAAGATACATGATTAAAACGGTAGAACGGTGCATTTACCTTGATGGCAGTTGTGTTCATTCTTTGCCTCGGCAAAGAACGAACCAAGAAACCGACTTAGGGACTCCGCCCCTAAGAACCCCGCCCATCTCGCGCGCTAACGCGGTCTTGCGACCGCTGATACGCACGCGGCTGTCGTGGCTCGGAAACTCCGCTTTTCGTCGTGGGAAGGCCACGACGAAAAACAAGGTGATGCTGACGGGATGAAAGAGGAATTTCGGATTTGATATCTATATAATAAGGAGAGAAATTTGGTTATATGGCGTCTTGGATGGTACATCTGCGGGTGGCACAGGCGATCACATCGCAGCATTCTGCATTATGCCCGCGAGAATTTATTGTAGGAAACATTGCCCCCGACAGTGGCGTACCCAACGAGGATTGGAGCGTATTCACGCCCAGCACGGACATTTCACATTTCAAACTGCGGGGCGCGGACGGACATCGTGCTGTTTCGGTGGAAAAATATGCGGACAAGTATCTGACATCGGAGAGGTACGCGGCATATGATGTGCAGCAGAGGTCATTTTATCTGGGGTATTTATGCCATTTGATGACGGACGTGCTTTGGCGGCGGGAGATTTTTACCGAGTCGGTGGCGCATGACCGCGAGGCATACGAGGCCGATCCGATGGCGACCGTGTGGAAATGGAAGAAAGACTGGTATGATTTGGATTTTCTGTATTTACGGGAGCATCCTGATTTTACTGCATTTGGCGTTTACGAGCGGGCGATTGACTTTGAAAACGTCTATATGGACGAATTTTCCCGAGATGCTTTTGCGCTGCGCTGTCGCTACATTACCGCCTTTTACCGCGATGAGAACGAGCACGGGATATTGGATCGCGATTATCCGTATCTGACGCGCGAGCGGATGGATGCGTTTGTGGAGAGTACGGCGAAGGTGATTGGGGAGCGGATTGCCGCATACGGATGGTAAAAATCGAAAAAAGCAGGGGCTGTGCGTTAATGACGCAGCCTTTGCGCAAAAAAGCGACGGTAGGTTTTTTTGTCGCGCGGAATTTGCGTTTTTTGCCCGCAAAGCAGGTAAAATTGTGGTGTTTGGTTTTGCTGTAAAGCAAAAACGATGGGGTGAGTGTCAAATGCAAATTTGCATTTGATGCCCCCCTTTTTTGAACGAAATATGACACATATATTGCTGTACTGTAAAATCTCTTGTGCGCATATTGACAAATTGTTGCTCGTATGGTAAAATAAACTTGGGCAATTTTATTTCTTATCTCGAAAGGAGAACGTCATGAAACACAGAAAACGAATCCATACACTTCGATCTTCCTTGCTCTTTGCCGTTATGCTCTTGCTTTTGGCGCTCTCGCTTTGCGGGTGCGGGGAGGAGGAGATAATGCCGTCCGAGGGATTGGAGTTTACCTCCAACGGCGACGGAACCTGTTATCTCAGTGGTATCGGAACGTGCGAGGATGTCCACATCATCGTGCCGTCGCACTCGCCCGAGGGTGACAAGGTCGTCGCGATCGGAACGTACGAGTATGAGAAAGACACCTGCACCGATATGGTCTATGGTGACAGTGTTTTCGAGGGTGCTGATTGGGTTGAGCGTGTGACACTGCCCGACACACTGACCGAGATCGGCGATTTTGCTTTTCAAAGTTGCAAAAATCTGACCACCGTTAATCTTGGCATGAATGTTAAGACGATCGGCAATGATGCGTTTTACGAATGTGCCGCATTAGAGAATTTTACGATTGGGAACTCGGTGGAGAGCATTGGCGACAGAGCATTTGCCCGCTGTAATGCGCTCACCGAAATGACCGTTCCCGACAGCGTCAAGAGCCTGGGATATAGCACGTTTTGGGAATGCTCGGCGCTGAAAAAGGTCACGCTGGGCAACGGCATCACGCAAATCCCGCAAACTGCATTCGGCGATTGTTCTGCGTTGGAGATCATCGACATTCCCGATAGTGTCGAGGAGATCGGACATAGTGCCTTTTCTCATTGCACGGCGCTGCAGCAGATAGATATCCCTGACAGTGTTACCACGCTTGAGCCTGCTTTTTACGATTGCACCGCGCTGAAAAGTGTCACGCTGGGAGACGGTATTACTACGATTGTCGGCCATGTTTTTCTGAATTGCTCCTCATTGGAAACGCTGCATATTGGCGCAGGCGTGACCGAGATCGATGCGCAGGCGTTTGCGGGCTGCGCGGCACTTGCGCAAATCACGGTGGACAAGGAAAATAGCGTCTACCGCGCCGAGGAGGGCTGTTTGATCCGAGATGATACCGTGGTTTTCGGCTTTGCAACGGGGATCATCCCCGAGGGGGTCAGGAGCATTGGGGCGTATGCGTATGCAGGTCGCACCGAGCTGACTCGAATCGTTTTGCCGGACAGCGTAGAATATATGCAAGAAAATGCGTTTATGAACTGCACATCGCTGCGAGAGATCCATATCGGCAAGGGTCTGAGCACATGGAACAACACGGTATTCAGCAATACACCCATGATCGAGCGTATTACGGTAGACGCGGAAAACGAGAATTTTTATGAGAAAGACGGCTGCTTAATTCTAAAATACAGAGAAATCGTGGTTTTGGGCACCTGCAAGGTGACTGAGATCCCGGGTGGTGTGCAGGGCATCGGAAGGAGCGCCTTCAGCGAACGCCTCGGCTTGACGCGCGTTGTCATTCCCGACGGTGTATATAACATTGATGCACTCGCATTTTACGGCTGCCGCGATCTGCAAAAGATCACGCTGGGCAAGGATGTGCTGCATATTGGCGACAGTGCATTTTCCTACTGTGCGGCGCTGCAGGAGATTACGTTGCCCGATGCACTGATCTCCATCCCGTCGTATATGGTGAGCGGATGTGAAAACTTGGAGCGCGTGCATATTCCCGATGGTGTGACCGCCATTGGACAGAGGGCTTTTCAGGATTGTAAGGCACTGCGCGAGATTACGCTGCCGTCGCATCTGACGGTGATCGATAACAATGCATTCAACGGATGCGAGTCTCTGATTTCTGTGAATGTGCCCGAGGGTGTGACCACGCTGGAGAGTGGGGCATTCCGCGAATGCCGTGCGCTGCAGGCGGTGCATTTGCCGGATTCACTGAACATGATCGGCTCTTATGCCTTTGACGGTTGTTCGGCTCTGAAGGAGATTACCATCCCGAAGAATGTGCGAACCATTGGCATGTGTATCTTCCGAGTGCCCACCAAGCCGAGCCGCGTCATATTCGAGCAGCCCGAGGGCTGGGTGATGCAGTCCGATGGGTACACTCCCATATCATCGGAGGAGTTGCGAAATGCCGAGACCGCCGCCGATCTTTTGGGTGGAATTCAGATGTGGTACCGTGCGGATTGAGATCATGTATAAAAAAGCCAACCAATCAGTTCCCCGAAAGCTTTTGAGGGGAACGCGAGGGGGAACTTTTTGAAAAAGTTCCCCCTCGCCGTATATTCACTTCACAAATCAATAATTCTCTGCGTTGACTTCAAAGTAAGCCTTGGGGTGAGCGCAGGTGGGACATACCTCGGGGGCTTTGGTGCCTACGACGATGTGTCCGCAGTTGCGGCACTCCCAGATCTTGACCTCGCTCTTCTCAAAGACCTGTGCGGTCTCGACGTTCTTGAGCAGGGCACGGTAACGCTCCTCGTGGTGCTTTTCAATGGCTGCAACCAATCGGAACTTGGCTGCCAGTGCTTTGAACCCCTCTTCCTCTGCGGTCTTGGCGAACTCGGCGTACATATCCGTCCACTCATAATTCTCGCCCTCGGCTGCGTGCAGAAGGTTCTCTGCGGTGTCTCCGATGCCGCCCAGCTCCTTGAACCACATCTTGGCGTGCTCCTTTTCGTTGTCGGCGGTTTTCTGGAACAGAGCGGCGATCTGCTCATAGCCCTCCTTCTTTGCAACGGATGCAAAGTAGGTGTACTTGTTTCTTGCCTGGCTCTCGCCTGCAAAGGCGGCCTCCAGATTCTTTTCGGTTTTTGTACCTGCGTACTTGTTGCTCATGGGTTGGATCTCCTTTTCGGTGATGATATTAAGATTGTTTTGGTTGTTCATGGTATCACTCTCCTTTTCTGATATGTTTGCGGCGGGGATGCTTTCGGCTTTGGGAGAGGGGTCGATGGGCTCAAAATCCTCGGCACCGTGCTTACACCAGGGGCAGACGAAATCGTCGGGCAGAGTCTCGCCCTCGTAGACGTAGCCGCAGATCGTGCAGACATAACCGACTTTCTTTTTGGGGGCGGCCTTGGGCTTGACGTTGGCGTGGTAGTAGGCGTAGGTCATGGAGGGGGCGGCAGAGAGCACACGGGACTCGGTGATCGTGCAGAAAAACATTCCGTGGCTGCCAAGATCGGTGTACTCCTCCACGCACAGAGAAATGCAGGTGTTGACGTGCTCGTTGAGCAGCGGCAGACCGTTTTCGGTGCGGGTGAAGGTGACGTCGGCCAGCTTATCCCGATCTCGCCCGCTGAAAAATCCGTAGCGCTCAAACAAGGAAAAGGGTGCGCTCTCATCCAGACAGAGCACGTTCATCTTGCCATTCTCCTTGACGATATCGTGGGAATAATTGGCTTTATTGATGCAAACGGCGATGCGGTCGGGGTTGCTTGCCACCTGCATGACGCTGTTGAGAATGAGCGCGTTATCGCGCCCCTTTGCCTCGTCGCGGCAGGTGACGACGTATAGCCCGTAGCCAAGGCTATACAGGGCTTTGCTGTCGATGTTGCTCATGGATTGAAACCTCCGTGTTTTCCAATGATCGGTTGACAACAGTATTCTACCATAAATGCGAGAAAAATGCAATAGGTAACGTAAAAATTTTTAATATCTCTTGACGGCACAATGAAAAAATGATAGAATATAGTATCTATATCAGGAGATCGGGAGGAAATCATAAATGCTGCTCTTTTATATCCGTCACGGCGATCCTATCTACAACCCTGACTCGCTGACCCCGCAGGGGGAAAAGCAAGCCGCTGCGCTTGCCAAGCGCTTGGCGATGTACGGCATTGATCGCATCTACGTCTCTCCCTCCAACCGCGCACGGCTGACCTCGGTACCGACGTGCGAGCTGCTGGGCAAGAAGGCACAGGTCAAGCCCTGGATGGACGAGGCACTGGCGGCGAAATATTTCTTCGTTGACAACGGCAAGGGCGGAAAGTCGTGGTGTTTCGCTCACCGCCCGACCATCGAACTGTTTTCCTCGCCCGAGGTGCGGGCGATGGGGAAGGAGTGGCACCGCCATGCGGCCTTTGCGGAGGAGCACTTTTCCGAGGGAGTCGCACACATCGGCGGCGAGCTGGACGCCTTTATGCTGGAGCAGGGTTATCGCCACGACGCACAGAACAACCGCTACGTTGCCGAGCGCCCCAATCACGACCGCATTGCGATGTTTGCCCATCAGGGAATCGGTATGGCGATCATGAGCCTTCTTCTGGATGTTCCGTATCCCATTTTTGCCACCACCTTTGATTTTGGTCATTCCGGTATGACGGTGGTGGAGTTTTCCGGGGAAGAGAACGTCTATCCCAAGGTGCTGCAGCTCTCAGGTGACGCGCATCTGTATCGCGAGGGGCTGCCCACCAAATATCAAAACCGTCTGTATTTCTGAGCAATAAGGGAGACAGAGCCATGTTATTGTTTTATATTCGCCACGGCGACCCCATCTACAATCCTGATTCCCTGACGCCGCAGGGAGAGCAACAAGCACAAGCTCTTGCCAAGCGGCTGGCGCGGCACGGGCTGGATCGCGTCTACGTCTCCAGCTCCAATCGCGCCATTCTGACCGCCAAGCCCACCTGTGAGCTGGTGAAAAAAGAAATGACCGTACTGGACTGGTGCAACGAGAGCCACGCATGGCGCGATCTTGCCATCACGCTGGACGGCAGGACAGACTGGTGCTTTCAGCATCGCAGCATCCGTGAGATCATGGTGTCAAACGAGGTGCGTGTGCTGGGGAGGGAATGGTACAAGCATCCCGCCTTTGCGGACACGAGCTACGAGGCGGGCATGACACGCATCCAGCGCGAGTGCGACGCGCTGCTGCTCTCGCTCGGGTACCGCCACGATCTTGAAAAAAACGGCTACTATGCGGAGCACCCCAATCACGAGCGGGTCGCGCTCTTTGCCCACCACGGCTTTGGCGAGGCGTTTTTAAGCTGCCTTCTGGATATTCCTTATCCCGAGATGGCCATCCGCACCGACATCGGGCACACGGGCATGACGGTGATCAATTTCCAAAACAATGACGGGCTGATCATCCCGCGGATGCTGCAATTTTCAAACGATTCGCATATCTATGCCGAGGGCTTGCCCACCAAATATTGCAACAGCATTTATTTTTGAAAAATTTTCATTGACCACTTGTATTTATCGAAAATTTCAGTCTTTCGGTAAAAAAGCCAAAAATTTTCCCCAACATGGGCAAAATTTCTTTGAAATGCGGCTTTACAAATCGTGTTTTTTTTGGTATACTATAGGATGGTAAAAATAAAGCCCCGTGCACGGTATAAATGCCGTGCGTGGTCATTCCATGCCGCCTTTGCGCGGCATCAAGTAAGGAGAGATCAAACTATGAGTCGTATGGTCGGTACAGTTTCTCGGGGGATTCGCGCCCCTATCATTCGCAACGGAGACGATCTGGTCGATATTGTGACCACGTCCGTTCTGGATGCGGCAGCATCGGAGGATGGTTTTGCCATTCGTGACCGTGATGTCGTTGCCATGACCGAGGCGATCGTTGCCCGCGCGCAGGGAAATTACGCGTCCGTTGACGATATCGCCGCAGACGTGCGCGAAAAGCTGGGTGGGGAGACCGTCGGTGTTATTTTCCCCATTCTGAGCCGTAACCGTTTTGCTATTTGCTTGCGCGGTATTGCCAAGGGAGCCAAGAAAATCGTGCTGATGCTGTCCTATCCCTCGGACGAGGTGGGCAACCATTTGATCTCGATTGATGCAATGGACGAGCAGGGGGTTGACCCCTACCGCGACGTTCTCTCGCAGGAGAAGTATCGTGCATTGTTCGGTTATCAAAAGCATCCCTTCACCGGCGTGGATTACGTGGAATATTACGAAACGCTGATCCGCGAGTGCGGTGCGGACGTGGAGATCATTTTCGCTAACGATCCCCGCGCTGTGTTGAATTATACCAAGAACGTCATCAACTGCGATATTCACACCCGTGCGCGCACCAAGAGACTGCTCAAGGCTGCGGGGGCGGAGCGTGTGTTTGGCCTTGATGAGATCATGAACGCGCCTATCGGCGACAGCGGTTATAATGAGAATTACGGTCTGCTCGGCTCCAACAAGGCGACCGAGGATCAGGTCAAGCTGTTCCCCCGCGAGTGCCAGCCGCTGGTCGATGCCATTGCCGCACGTCTGTATGAGAAGACGGGCAAGAGAGTGGAGGTCATGGTCTACGGCGACGGTGCCTTCAAGGATCCCGTGGGTAAGATCTGGGAGTTGGCTGACCCGGTCGTCTCTCCCGCCTATACCAAGGGGCTGGAGGGTACGCCCAACGAGCTCAAGCTCAAGTACCTGGCGGACAACGATTTTGCCGATCTGTCGGGGGACGCGCTCAAGGAGGCCATCAAGGGCGAGATCACCAAAAAGGACGACAATCTGGTAGGTAAAATGGCGTCCGAGGGAACCACCCCCCGTCGGCTGACCGACCTGATCGGCTCGCTTTGCGATCTGACCTCCGGCTCGGGCGACAAGGGAACGCCTATCGTTTATATTCAAGGCTATTTTGATAACTACACCAACGAGTGATACGAAAAAACAGAGCCGCTCTTGCGTTTCGCAAGGGCGGCTTTTTTGGATATGTTGCACAAATTGGCGCTTTCTGCTTTGTGAATTATGCGCATTGACAGGGTGGTTTTTGATATGATATAATAAAAACACAAAAAGAAGAAAGGACGACATGATATGAAAAAATGTAAAACGATTCTGGCGGCTTGCGTTGCCGTGTTGCTTGCCGTCCTATGCTTGGCGGGGTGTTCGGATTGGATACCGAGCGACATTTCGCAGCTGCCCGAGCAGGACGACACGCCTACCGTGACTCCGCCTGACAGCGGTGAGACGGAACAGCCGCAGCCTCTCCCCGCCATAGCCGACGCGTGGGAGCGCGTACCGATCGTGATGATCGGCGGTGAGCTGTATTTTTCCGTGGCTGAGAGTGCTGCCGCTCCGACGGAGGTGATCGGCACGGTTTCAGGTACGGTCGAGCAGACGGCGCTGCCCTAGGCGGATTGGCAGACCAACTGCGGCTTTGTCGGCTGTGAGGTGTATGCCACCGAGGACGCTGACATCGTTCTTGTTCGGGATGGCGAGAGCAGCCACGCCTTTGAGCGTCCGCAGCCCTCGGAGTTTGCAGGCTCGGCCCCACCCGATCAGTCGGGGCTGGCACCCG
>JAFTJZ010000080.1 GCA_017456145.1 Clostridia bacterium | reverse complement strand
GTCTGTCTGTCTGTCTGTCTGTCTAAAAGATTATACCTCGGCATATCGACAAATTCAACCCTTTTTTGTAAATTTTCCATTTTATTTGTTGATTTTCTCACCATTTCTGAAAATCGATTTATTATATCATATATTTTGTCAAAAATCAAGATATTTACGGGAAATTTTTAGAAAATTTTTGTGTGTGGATGATCGAAACCGCCCTCCCCACCGCGCTGCTGCGAGGTACCTCTCCGAAGGAGAACGGTATTTTTAAGATAAATTTCGATTGATTCAAAGCACAGCCGCGTTCTATTGACTTCTTTTGCAATATATGTTATAATAGCTTTGATTTATTTCGTGCACCGCAAAGCTGAGGATGATTGCTCTTATCCATATACATACAAAGAAGATTCCCGATGAAATCCATCATTCAGCCGGAGATCGCCCCCGCATCAAGGGGCTTTTGAATGATTTTATGGCAGCCAAGCCCTACCTTGGAGGCTGACCGCGTCATTCTCTTGACCGAATCGTATCAAAAGACCTCCGCGCTGCCGACCTGTTCATCTTCCGCGCAAGGAGACCGTCATCCCCGAATGTGCCGTCCCCTGCCCGGCATTTTTCAAGGAGGCTGCCATGACCGCAACACAGCTGTGGGAACGCTTTTGCGCCCATATATATAAGGAAGAAAACCGCACACTCACCGACGAGTATGAATCGTGGGCATTCGGCGACGACCCCGACGTTCTGGCGGCACTGGTGCTGAGCGGCACCAAGACCGCGACCGCCTCGGTATATGAGCTGTACGCCGCCGAGGGGGAGGAGCTCCCGCGCGTCGGGGCATACAGCGTCATTCTTAATACTGCGGACGAGGCGCTGTGCGTTATCCGCAACACCCGCGTCTATATCGCACCCTTTGATGAGATCGGGGAGGAACAGGCCCTTCGCGAGGGCGAGGGAGATCGCACGCTCGCCTATTGGAGAGCGGTGCACCGCGCCTTTTTCACCGAAGAGCTTACCGCCGCGGGGCTGACCTTTCACGAAAAGATCTCCGTCGTCTGCGAAGAATTTGAGGTCGTTTTCCGCGCCGAGGATCTATGAAAACACAGCAGCGGAGAAAAATCCAATAAAATACTTTTTTGAAACGCTAATTTGCGATTCTAAAGGGACTTTATGAGAAGAAGCACCTTTTTGTGGGGCTTGGGGCAACGCTCCGACTCTTCTTAACAAAATAGGGGTGAGTAACAAATGCAATTTGCATTTGACTCACCCTCTATTTATGCAGATCAGGTATTTTTCATAATGACCGAGCCGACACATTCGCTGACGTGCTCGCAGGCATCGGCACAAGCCTCAAGGCTCTCGTAGATCTTGCGCCAGGAGACGGTCTCCAGCACGTCCGTGGACTTCTTGGTCAGCGCGCGCATGGAGGCCAGATAGATCTTGTCGCACTCCTCCTCTACGTCGTTGAGCTCAACGATGAGAGGACGGATCTTTTTAGACTTCTTGAAGTTTTCAAACTCACCCATGATCTAGCCCAACAGGTCACAGGAACGCACGATGTTCTTGGCGAAGTCCACCGCAGAGGCGTCGATGGTCTTGATGTCGTAAATATAGAATTTCTGAAGGATCTCCTCGATGATATCGATGACATCGTCCAGATTCTGGCTGAGCATATCCAGATCCTCGCGATCCACGGGGGTCACAAACGCCTTTGCCAGCGCTGCGTTCATCTCATGCTTTTTGACGTCCGCGCTGTGCTCGATCTTGTGCATCTCCTCTAACATCTGCTCGATGCGGTTGGGATCGTAATTCTCCAGACACTCCACCAGATAATTGGCCGCCTGCTTGGACAGCGACGTGCTTTCTACAAAGTTATCAAAATAAAATTTATCACCCTTAGCCATTTTTATGTATCCTTTCCGTTATGTAAATATAAGCATAAACAATTTCGTCATCAGAAATCCGACCAGACCGCAGCCGGGGAAGGTCAGCACCCAGGTCAGCACCATCTCCTTGACCACGCCGAAGTTGATGGCAGAAACACGCTTGACGGCACCGACGCCCATGATCGAGGTGGTCTTGGCGTGTGTGGTGGAGACGGGAAGGCTGAAGATCGAGCAGAACAGCAGCGAAATTGCCGCGGCAATGTCTGCCGAAAAGCCCTGATATTTTTCCAGCTTGACCATATCCATACCGACGGATTTGATGATCTTCTTGCCGCCCATGGCGGTACCCGCCGCCATAACGACCGAGCAGACGACCATCAGCCAGATCGGAATGCTGATGTCCGACGGCAACGATTGTCCGCGGGACATATACACGCAAAGCAGGATAACGCCCATGAATTTCTGACCGTCCTGTGCGCCGTGCATGAACGCCATGGAGGCGGCACCTGCGATCTGCGCACCTCGGAAAAAGGGCTCGGTCTTGGGGCGATTGGCTTGATAAAACAGCTTGGTGACAATCTTGCACACCAGCCAACCCAGACCAAAGCCGAGGATGACCGAAATAAAAATTCCGTAGACAACCTTGACCCATTCCTCGCCGTTGACACCGGCAAAGCTGCCGTGCAGGGCAATGGCACTGCCCGTCAGCCCCGCGATCAGCGCGTGGCTCTCGCTGGTGGGGATACCGAAGACCCATGCCAGCGTTGCCCAGAGCACAATGGCAAACAGTGCTGCGCTCAAGGCGATGATGGCCTGATCGGGATCTTCACCGAAATCGACCATTTTGGTGATGGTCTCGGCAACTGTGGCGTTGATCAGCGTCATAACAAAGACACCGAGGAAATTGAACACCGCCGCCATTAAAATCGCTGCCTTGGGCGGCATACACCGCGTCACCACGCAGGTCGCAATGGCATTGGGGGCGTCTGTCCAACCGTTGACCAAAATAACACCGAGTGTGAGTGTTACGGCAATAAATAACAGAGGATTCGCCGTCATTTGATTCCAAAAGTCTAAAATTGAACCCATATAGTTCCCTTCCTTTATTTTCATTCCGTATATTACACCCGCATCCGCGCGCCATACTTCCTGACAAAAGGATCGCATGGCATGGAGTGCATACGACAAAACCACCACGATATGGCTCCATGGTGGTTTTGCTTGATGCTTGCCCGCCGCCGTGGCAGGTCATTCCCTGCCCGATGCGACGAGCGCTTGCGATATGAACAATATCAGTTTTTGGTCACAGCGGTGATGTGGGTGTTGATGCCCTCATACCAGTAAACAAAGCCCTCAACGTCAACAACATCGCCTGCCTGCAGAGCCTCGACAGCCTTGTAGACCTCGGTGTCGGAGGAGGTCAGGTAGGTCTCCACACAGAAGGTGTACTCTGCGCCGTCCTTGGACAGCGTCAGATAAATATCCTGTCCCTGCGTGTCGTTGTTGTAGGACATCGAAACAACGGTCATTCCCTTGAAGAGAGCCTTCTCGTTCTGGTGGTCGATCATCTCGTCCGTGCCCAGAAGTGCGGTCAGGTCGGCAGCCTCGGCAACCCAAGTACCGTCCATGATGGTAAAGGTGCCGTCCACGATCTCAACCTCGCCGGCCCATGCGTCCTTGTAGCCCTTGATCTGGAGCTTAGTGCCGGGGGTCAGCTTCTTGCTGTCAGCCTCGGAGCAGGCCAGCTCATATGCGAAGTAACCGCCGTCCTTATCCTGCAGGTAAACGGTGATCTTGCCCTGACCCTCTTCTTCCCACCAGCCCTGCGTGCCCTGAACGAACGCCTCGATGACGACCTCGCTCTTGAGCTCTGCGGCGATATACTCGTCGTGGGTCATAACACCCTCGGACTTTGCATGAATATCATCGCTGCCGCAGGCAACCATTGCGCCCAGCATCATGATGAGTGCCAGCGCCAATACTACAAATCTTTTCATTTTTTTGTACCTCCATTATTGAGTGTAAAGATTTACCCCTACATTATACATCAAAATGCGTCTAAAATCAATAGGGATTTTACATATTTTTCTTTTTTTCGTTCCCGATTTTTTTCAGCCGCGCATGTAAAATATAGGTAATAATGCACAGCCAGGTACCTCCCAGCAGGCACAAAAGCACCACAGACGCCGTCGGCAGCGCACCAAGCTCTGCTCTCTCCCCCGAATTGACACCCGCCGCGCCCAGCTGATCCAGCCGATACAGCGAGGAGACCTCGCGGAACAGGGTCTCTATATACGCATCGTCCACCGTCTGGCGGCGCTGCTTGGACTTGGTGACGTTTTCGATCAGCTGCCCGGCGGCATTACGCAGGGACGCCGAGCCGTTGAAGACAGCGGTCACAAAGGTATTTTCGGTATTCTCCAAAACGAGACGGGTCGCGGCGAGCTTAACGTCATAATAAAGCTCATTGTCCTCGCCCGCGCGGGAGAGATACTCCCGATACGCCTCACTCTGCTGCGCCTTGGCGGTGACGGGGGTATAGCCCTCGGTCTGGGAGTAGGCGATCTGGATGTCGTCGGTCAGAAGGTACTGCATAAACAGCCACGATGCCAGAACCTCTTGCGGATCCTCCTTGTTGAAGATACACATGGAGGGGCCTTGCGAGATCATGGCGGGATGCTCGGGATCGAACTGGGGGACAGTCATCACGCGGGTTTCAAATTGGACGACTTGGCTTTCATGAATATCCTGCAACGGTGCGTCCGAGCCGATCCACGTCGCGCCTGCCGTCGAGTCGATGGCAAAGATACACTGCCCTGCATTGAAGAAGTTGCCCGGGTAGCTGGAGATCTTGAAGGTAGAGAAGGCACCGGTTCCCGCGTGCTCGGCGATGGTATAGAGCAGCTCCTCGGTGGTCTCGTTGAAGATATCGACATTGCCCTTATCATCGGAATAGCCCGCGCCGCGCTGACGCAGCATCTGGATCATCATATTATCGGTCGATTTATAAATGACGGGGATCATGACACTCTGTCCGTTGACGAGATAGTTGCCCTCCTCGTCCTTGGCCATGGCCGCCTCGGCGACCTCCCAGACATAGTCCCAGGTCAGCACATCGGGCACGGTATAGCCGAGCGATTCCACCATATCGACGTTGACGTAGCAGGCCTCACTGGAGCGCATAAAGGGCAGCGCATAAATATCGTCGCCGACATAACACTCCTGCAGATACTTGGGAATCATCTGCTCGGTGCTCGGTGCGTCAAAGCGCACCTCACTGCCGCCAAGTCCATATGCCGCGTCCTGCATCAGCTGCCCGAGCGGAACGACGGTATTGGTACCCGTAAGGTAGGTGGCGATATGATCGGGATAGGTGATACAGACGTTGGGGGTTGTACCGGTGGAGATATTGGTAATAACGTCGTTATAGATCTTACCGTAGTCATTATACAAGCGCATGGTGACCTTGATATTGGGGTAGAGCGCCTCAAACTCGGCAATTGCCTGCTCATAAATGGCGGTCTGACGGACGTTGGTATCGTTCTTGGCCCAGAAGGTAATTTCATAATCGCGGGAGGCATCAAACGTCTCGGGCAGGACGAAGGCATCGGGGCCGCGGGAGCCGTGGCAAGCGGTAAGCGTCGCCAAAAGCATCGCCGCGGCAAGAAAATACAAGAAAAGCTTCGTTATTTTTTTCATGGCTTCACCTTATCCTTTCGTACCGCCGCGGGCGACGCCTGCCATGATCTTTTTGCGGAAGATCAAAAACAGAGCGACCAGCGGGACGGTGATGACGACAACGGCAGCCATCATAGCGGGGATATTTTCTCGTCCGAATCCGTTCTCTCGGATGAACTGGATTCCCGTGGAGACCAAGAAATAGTTTTCATCATCGGTAATCAGGCGGGGCCAGACGTAAGCATTCCAGCATTCGATCGCCTTGAGGATGGTCACGGTGATGACCGTCGGGCGGCACATCGGCAAAAGAACGCGGAGAAGATATTTCAGATCGGACGTACCATCCACCTTTGCGGCATAGTACAGCTCGTCCGGTACCTGTGAGAAATTCTCCTTGAGCAGGTAGATATAAAACACCGAGGTGACCGAGGGCAGCACCAGACCCGTGAAGGTATTCTGCCAGCCGAGGTTGGTCACGGTGACGTAGTTGGTGATGATGACCAGCTCCGAGGGGATCATCATCAAGGCGAGAAACAGCGTAAACACCAGATTCTTGCCCTTGAAATTCAGCCGCGCGAAGGCAAAGGCAGCCAGCACCGTCACGACCAGCATGATCGCGACCGTCGCGACCGTGAAGATCACGGTATTGAGGATATAATCCAACAGCGGCACGGCGGTAAAGGCGTCGATGTAGTTTTCCAACGTCGGGGAGAGCGTGTAAAGCAGCGGCACCCGCTCGCCGTTATAAGCGGCGTAGCTTTTAACCGAGGTGAGGATCATCCAATAGAACGGGAACAGGACCACCAAGCCCCAGAAGGTCAGCAGCGTATACGTCAGCGTTGCAGTGATCCTTTTACGCAGGCGGGTGGCTCTCTCCAGCTTTTCGTAATTCGCTTGATTTTGCATGGACGACACCTCCTTACGAATAGTGGACGTGCTTACGGCTGACCAACAGATTGATGCAGGTGATGGTCAGCACAATGGCAAACAGAACAATGGCTGCCGCCGAGGCAAAGGAGGGATATCCGCCGCTGTCGCCGTAGAGCATATCGTAAATGTAGCCGACAATGGTATTCATTTCGGCGGCGTTGAGGTTGGTGCCGAACAGTGCAACGGCATCGCTGTACGCCTTGAACGCGCCGATAAAGCCGGTGATGACAAGATAGAACAAGGAGGGAGAGATCATCGGCAGCGTGATCTTGGTAAACACACGCCAGCGCGGCGTAGCATCGATCTGCGCGGCGCGGTAGTAGTCCTCCTTGACCGAGGCGATGGCACTCGTCAGGATCAGGATCTTGAAGGGCAGCACCACCCAGACGGTATAAAAGCAGAGCACGAACATCTTCGCCCAATACGGTCCGTCGATGAAGTCGATCGCCGTCCCGCCAAAGAAGGTGATGACGGCGTTGGCAAAGCCGTCGGTGAAGGGGGTCTTTTGAAACAGGATCATAAACACCAGACCCAGCGCCAGTGTGTTGCAGACGTAGGGTAGAAAATAGACCGTCTGAAATAGTCCGCGCACTGCCTTGATGGAGGACAGCCCCATGGAGACCAGCAGTGCGATGGCGGTAGAGAGCGGAACGGTGATGACGACGAGAATAAAGGTATTCTTGATCGCCTGAAGAAAATAGGGATCATGCAGGATGTATGAATAATTATACAGACCGATGCCGTGATAGCTCTGTGAGGCGAAATTATAGCCCTCCTCAAACGAGTAGACGAAAACGTCCACCAAGGGGTAGACCATAAACACACCCAAAAACAACAGTGCCGGCAAAAGGTACAGCCACGCTTTTTTATTTTGTTGTTCCATGCGCTGCCCCCTTACTGCGCGACCGTATCCAAGCGTGCACCGCTATCCGGATCGAACAGGAAGACCTTGCGCGCATCCAGCGAGAAGTGCACCTCGGCATTGGCGGTATTGACGCTTTTCTCGGCACGGATAATGGCGCGGACGACGGAGTTGATCGAGCCGGGGTGAGAGCAAACGACGCTGACGTCGCGTCCCATGATCTCAACGCGCTGCAGCTTGCAGCACAGCGCACCATCCGCAGCGGGGACAAAGCCCTCGGGGCGCACGGCGACCGTCACAAAGGTACGATCGGGCAGTGCGGGCACGTCCATGATGCAATCCTTGTCAATATACAGTTTCCCTGCTTTGACGGAGCCGGAGAAAAGGTTGATGGGCGGGTTGCCAAGGAAGGTGGCGACAAAGAGATTGGCCGGCTGATCGTAGACCTGTTGCGGCTTACCGATCTGCTGCACGACACCGTCTTTCATGACGACGATGCGGTCGGAGATGCTCATCGCCTCCTCCTGGTCGTGGGTGACAAAAACGGTGGTAATGCCGGTCTCCTTCTGAATGCGGCGGATCTCCTCACGGGTCTGCAGACGAAGTCTGGCGTCAAGGTTGGACAAAGGCTCATCGAGCAGCAGGATGCGGGGCATTTTGACCAACGCGCGGGCAATGGCAACGCGCTGCTGCTGACCGCCGGACAGCTCGGCGGGCTTACGATCCATATAGTCCTCGATCTGAACCAGCTTGGCGGCGGCGGTGGCTTTTTCCTTCATTTGCTCCTTAGTGAGCTTATCCTTGCCGCGCAGGTTTTGCAACGGGAAGACAATATTCTGATAGACGGTCAAGTGGGGATACAGGGCGTAGTTCTGGAAGACCAGACCGACGCCGCGGTGCTCGGCGGGGAGGTTAGTGACCTCATCGTCACCGAAGAAGATTTTTCCGTCGGTGGGCTTTTGCAGACCGCTGAGCAGGTGCAGTGTGGTGGATTTTCCGCAGCCGGAGGGGCCGAGCAGGCCGATCAGCTCGCCGTCGGGGATTTCAAACGAAAAATCGTTGACGGCGACGACGTCGGGTGCGCCCTTGGTGCGGGAGGGGTAGGTTTTGGTGAGGTTTTGCAGTGTTACCTTCATAACTGTTCTCTTTTCGTGGGAGATTTGATTTGTGCCAACGCAGCTTTTTGACGATAAGTTTCTTTTGCTTTTATTGGTTTGGCTGGAGGTGGGGGTATGCGCGCAGGGGAAAATTTACGATTGATTCGAGGGGATAGTAAGTTAAATTGTAGGGGAGGGGTTTCCCCTCCCGCGGGTTGTTGAAATTCCAAACTGAAGTAAGGTTGTGCGAACACAGCTTTCTAACTATAATAATCTTTTTGTTCACTTCTTTGTCACGCGACAAAGAAGTGAACCGAAGAAAACGCGCATAAGGGACCGCTGTCCCTTATGTATCCCTGCTGTTGCTGCGCGCTAACGCAACC
>JAFTJZ010000002.1 GCA_017456145.1 Clostridia bacterium | reverse complement strand
GTTTGGCGGTAGCACGCGAGATGGGCGGGGTTCTTAGGGGCGGAGTCCCTAAGTCGGTTTCTTGGTTCGTTCTTTGCCGAGGCAAAGAATGAACAATAGATGAATGAATGCCAGAAATATATGTTTGCACAATCAAAAAAGGCGGCAAAATGCCGCCCTTTGGTTAGAATCGACCCCATATTATTTCCCGCGGTAAAAATCCTCTACCGCACGGAAAAACGCATCAATATTCTCCCACTTGGCAAGCGGAGGAATGTCGCAGCCGGAAGAAATGATAAAATTTCTGTGAACCGAGCAACGCTCCAGCAGTGCCGTCGTCTCCGCATAAATGCTCTCGGGGGTGCCCGCCGTAAACTGGCTGACCGGGTCAATGTTGCCCATAACGGGGACGTTGTCAGGCATCCGCTCCAGCATCTCCCCAATGTCGATCGCATTGCCGAAATGATACGCCGATGCACCGCAGGAAACAATGTCATCCACCAGACGCATGACCGCGTTGCCGCAGTTGTGATAAATGACAATAAATTCGTCGTCCTGCACCGCATCAATGATCTTTTTCATGTATGGCGCGGCAAATTCCTTCATCAGCGCGGGAGACAGCAGCCCGGCCAAGGGCTCCGCTACCATGACGCCGTTTGCTCCTGCCGCACGATAGGCACGCATATAGTCGATGATAAAGGTCGATACCTTTTCCAGAACCGTGTGTACCATGTCAGGCTCGTCGTAGCATAATACCATGATCTCGGACACGTCCAGAAGTCTTCCGGCCAGGGAGAAGGGGCCGATGACTCCTGCAAATACCGGGCGATCGGTAATCAGCTCGCAGGCCTTGGCGATGGCATCTACGTAGCGCCCCGTGCGATTGCCCTGAACCGTGGGGATCTGCAGTGCGTCGGCTTGCTCCTCGGTTTCAATGATGTGCCCTGTGACGGTAGGCACCTCGTCGTCGCTGACCTTGATGGTCGAGCCGAACGCCTCGGCCTCCACCGAGAGATCCATCATGCTCACCGATGCCGCGCTGTTGACGCGATCGGCAACCAGCTTCATGCCGCGTGCCTGCATTTCTCCCGAGGAGATCAGATCACGCACCGTGGTGTCCATCAGGGAAATGGAGGGGAAGGATAAGATCGGCATCGCCTTCTTTACCTCGGCGTCGCGCAGCTCATCGATCCATTGTTTCATGTTTCTTTTCATAATTAAGTCCCAGCCTTTCTTTGAGGGTGTGAAGATTTGTGGGATGTTGACGATATTATATAATATTTTCCTGCGTTTGTAAAGCCCTTTTTCAAAATTTTTTTATTTGTTCATGATTTTTTTCAAAGGAACCCGACACTTCCGCTCACAATTCCTCAAACGTCTCCATTTTGACCTCGGATGCGCGACTCGGAATGGCGATCCTGCGCCCACAGCCCGCCCCGAGCACCAGCGCGTGCAGCCGCATGGAGAGCAGCAGCTCGGCACGGCACAGCAGTGCGCGAGCGGCGTATTCGCTGTGCAGCAGCATGATGTCCCCCCATTCTCGCGCCCAGAGTGCACGGCAGGCGGCAAGATCGTCCGCCCCGCCAATGGCAAGATAGACGCGCGGCAGCGAGGGAGCGAGCTGCTCGGCGATTGCTGACAGCTGCATAAGCGTTTGCTCGTCAGACATCCGCGGGCAGATGCAGACAAAGCCATCCTTGAGTGAAGGGGGCAGCGGAGCACACGACGTGTGTCGCTCGCTGCGGCGTACCCACGCTGCCACCCCGTCCTCCAGAAGTCCGAGATGCGTCCGCGGCACTCCGTAGCGGGCAAGGCGATCCAGCGAGCTATGCTCCCGCAGGGAAAGATCTGTTGCCTGCCGCATTACCGCGCCGATCGTCCATCGCGCTGCACTGCCGCGAATGTCCCCCACACCGCAGGCGCGCATGGAGAAGGGACAGCCACAAATGCGGGCAAGCATCGGCAGCGCAAGGTAGTATGAGAGCGACAGATTGCCGCGTCGGGAGACGTTTTGCAACAGCTCCCCGCCTCCCAGCAGCATGGCATCTGCGGTGCGGAGTGTCCTCAGTAGTCTCCGTACGCTGCCCCGAGGGATGGCATGCATTCCCGCGTAACGCAGCTTGCCGTTGCCGATTGGCTGCACGGTGTGGCTCAACACCGTGGGAACAATCCGCAGCGGGATGGGGGCAAACGAAGGGCACGGGCTCGGCGTGCCGCGGAGCGGCACCTGCGGGCGATAGACGGCGCAGTGTGCGGGGAACATATCGCCCCGTACCGTAAGAAGGGCGCGGCGGGCATAATAGCTTGTGTTCCTTCCCCGCGCGTGGGAGCAAAATCTCTGCATTGCCTTGGTGGGGGCAGCGCTGTACCACGGCGCGAAGGCGAGGGAGCGTGGAGCGGCTGCGCCCGAAAAGCGCCGCGCAAGACAACGCAAAATTGCCTCGTCACCAAGGTTATCTCGCCCGAAATATCCCACAAACAGAACCTGCAGCTGCCTTTTTTGTGCGAGGGCACGTGCATACAGCCTCAGCGTTTGTTGTGCAACAACGCGGATGTCGTAATGCTGCCGCAAAAGCTGCCCGAGTGCACAGCATATGTCATGGGATCGGGTCGCGTCCTCTACCATAAGCTGCTGCAGATCGGCAAGCAGCGCGGTCTCACTGCCCTCTCTCTCGCCCCGACAGCAAAAATTACTCCGCGCAAAATAGGCGAAGTTGTCGGGTGTGAGAATGCCCCCGTAGCCTTCGTTTCCCGCCAGAATGACGCGGCAGCCGCAGCCCAGGGCCTCCAGAGCTGCCCGAGAGACGCCGACGAATACCTGTGCCGCTCCAAAGTAGCGGGCGGGATCGGCGACACTGCCCATCAGCGTGATCTGCTCGCCCTGCAGGGTGCTCGGGTGCGCGGCAAGTATCTGCTCCCGCAGCTGACACAGATGTCCATACTCCCCGCCGCCGCCGAGAATGCACAGGCGCAGTGCCCGCCCCGCGGCCTTCGCTGCTTTGGCGAGGGCGGGCGAAATGCGCAGCAAAAGCTCGGCGACACGGCTGCAATCGGCATCCAGGCGGCTGGCAAACACGATGGAAAATACCCCCGCGTCCTCCTTTTGCGCGGTGTGCGCGCGGTCACAAAGCACCACACCGTTGCCGATGACAGCCACGCTGCGGTGCCCCGCTTGCCCGCCAAAACGGCACAGCAAATGGTCGCGGATGTCCTCGCTGACCGAGATGGTGCATTCTCCCCAATAGGAGAGGCGGCGAAAACGCGGCCGGAACATGGCGTGTGCGGTGACCACCCGCAACGGCGCCATGGCGCGCAGCAGACCGCGTCGGCGGTAGGTCGCGGGCAGGGGTGCACCGTCCTGCCACACGCAGGAACGCGCTGCGCTGCGGACGGTACGCAGGAGCAGAGCGCAGCGGCGGGTATGCGCGTGCAGCACGTCAAAATGCTCTGCTTTCAGTAAGGAGTGCAAATACGTTGCGCCGCGCACAAGGCCGAGCGGTGTCCGCAGCGATGCGGGGAAACGGTAATGAGCGATCCCCGCCTGCCTGAGTGTGCTCTCCAGCTCTCCGCCGCCCGAGAGCACCGTGACCTTCTCTCCCCTTGCCGCCATTGCTCGTGCCAGTGTCACTACGTGGGTCTCTGCACCGCCGAGCTGCAGTGCATCGATCAGCATCAGTATATTCACACCATCACCTCCGTGCATTAGTGTTGCCCGAGATCAGGGTGTTCATGTTGCGTAAAAAAGAAAAGCCGTCGCGGTTTTGCGACAGCATGACGTTGTGTTGCCTTCGGCGGGGAGTCAAACATAAAAAACGTAAATTCCGCGCGGCAAAAAGCCTACCGTGAGCTTTTTTGCGCCGGGGCTGCGTCATCGGCGCAGCCCCTTCTCAAAACCTTGAACAAAAGATCATTCGGCGATCCTGTTCAAAAACAGATCGAAGGTTTTTGAAGATTTTCTTGCACGTGGGACGGAGCCCCGGTTTCTCGCCAAGATCAAAAGCTGATATCCATCGCCATTTGATACATATGGCGGATCATAGCGCTACGATGGCTGCAGGTTTCGCGCATTTTCGCGATATCGTCAGCGGTGAACTTATCCAAATCGCCGTCAACGAGCTTGTTTTTATACATACGGTCAAGAATCAGCGCGTAGTTGATATCCACGGGTTTGATCTTACCGTCGATATAGCAGATGACCTCATTGCTCTTGCCTGCGAGCAGCTCATTAACAGCCTCATAGCCCATCTCGGTTGCCATGACGCGGTCGCGGATGGTGGGGGCGCCGCCGCGAATGATATGACCGCAGCGGGCAAAGCGGGTCTCGATGCCACTGATCGATTCGATCTGCTCGACGAAATATTCGCTGTAATTCTTGCCGCCTTCGACGGGTTTCATGCCCTCGCTGGTCACGGCGATCAGGCCTCTTTTGCCCTGCATGCGAGCGGCGATCAGCTTTTCAATGGCATATTTTTCATCAAAGGGGATCTCGGGGATGGCAATTGCCAGTGCGCCGGTGGAGATGCCGGAATAAAGGGCGATCATTCCGCAATCGCGTCCCATGACCTCGATGACGTTGCAGCGGTTATGCGATTCGCAGGTCTCGCGCAGCGCATCGATCATGCCGAGAACGGTGTTCATGGCGGTATCAAAGCCGATGGTATATTCGGTGGCGGTAATATCGTTATCGATGGTGCCGGGAATGCCGATGGAGGGGATGCCGTGGTTGGTCAGATCGGTAGCGCCGCGGAAGGTACCGTCACCGCCGATGGCGACGATGGCGTCGATCTCATTATCCTCGCAGGTTTTCAGTGCCAGGTTCATGCCTTCGGGGGTTTTGAAACGGGGACTGCGGCTGGAATACAGCACGGTGCCGCCGTGCGTGATGATCTGGGAGACGGCGTGTGTATCCAGCTTGACGAGGTCACCGTTGAGCAAGCCCTCATAACCGCCGCGGATGCCCATGACTTCGATGCCGCTTTGCAGTGCTTTTCTTGTGACGGAACGGATGGCGGCGTTCATGCCGGGGGCATCACCGCCGGAGGAAAGGACGCCGATTTTTCTGAATTTTGCCATAATATTATACTACCTTTCATGCAAGGGGATGTGTGTGTGGTTGGGATCCCGCATGGGAACCGTGCGGCAAGGCCGCAAACAGTCATATTATACCGCATTTTTGAAAAAAATCAAGATGTTTGTGAAAAAATTCACGGGGATTTCATAATTTTCGGCGGTGGGGGAGGCTTTTCGTCTCCCGCAGATTATGAAATGTTCAGAGGGAAGGCGGTCTGCGTGGCCTTGAATTACGGTTTGTTGTTGGGGGTACCTTCAAAGCTTGGCGTGAAGGCGGTGGTGGCGGAGGATTTGTTTTGGTAGAAACCGTCGAAGTTAAGCTTGATCGCCTCATTGAGGACCGTTTCATATTCCAGCGTAGTGACGCGACGATGTAGATTCTCAAAGACACAATTTTGTGCGAACTCGGGGGTATACTGGCTCATCAGGCTGAGGAGGATCTCCCCGGGAGCGAACATACGTCCGAGCTGATGCATCAGCTCGATGGAATCCTTGCGGCAGCCGGGCAGGACGAGGTGGCGCACGATGACGCCGCGACGGATCAACCCGTTTTCGTCAAGCTCGGGAGAACCGACTTGCTGCTGCATACGGATGATCGCCGCTCTGGCGACCACAAAGTAATCTGCCGCGCCCGAATAATCACGGGAGAGGTTGGCGGAATAGTATTTCAGATCGGGCATATAGACGTCGACCAGGCCTGCAAGCTTATCGATGGTCTCGGGGCGTTCGTAGCCGCTGGTATTATAAATGACGGGAATGTACAGCTTTTTTCGGATGGAGGACAACACACGAATGATCTGGGTGGCATAATGGGTGGGGGTAACCAGATTGATGTTATGTGCGCCTTGACTTTGCAGCTCCAGCATTTTATCGGCGAGCTGCTGGGGGGTGACGTCACGCCCCTTGCCGCTGTGGCTGACCTCGCGGTTCTGACAATAGACGCAGCGGAGATTACATCCCGAGAAGAAGATGGTTCCCGAGCCGCGTGTGCCGCTGACGGCGGGTTCCTCCCACAGGTGCAGTGCCGCACGGGCAATGCGGATGCGGTCGGGGCTGGAGCAGCTGCCGTATTCTCCTCTTGCGCGGTCAACGCCGCAACGGCGCGGGCATTGCATACATACACTCATGTTATATCCTCCTGCGTTTGGAATTTTCACCTTATATTATACACCATTATGCGAGAAAAATCAAGATTTCTTCGGCTGTTTCGCAGAAACCTCTTTACTTTTTTTGAATTTCATGCTATACTTAAGGAAATCCCACGTTATTTTGCAAAGGAGGCTGGTATTATGCCCATTGCTTACAAAGAAACAGACGCAGAGCTGGCACAAAAGGTCGTCGCGCTCCTGATTGAAAGAGGAATGACGGTCTCCTGTGCGGAATCCTGTACGGGCGGTCTGCTCTCGGCGGCGCTGACCTCTGTTCCCGGGTGCTCGGCGGTTTTTCCCGGCGGCTGTGTGACCTATGCGGACGAGATCAAGCATCGTATGCTGGGCGTGCGGCGCAAATCGCTCAAGCTGCACGGCGCGGTCAGTCCGCAGGTTGCCGCCGAGATGGCGGTTGGTATGCGGCAGCATTTGAATACCGATTATGCTTTGAGCGTGACGGGATATGCGGGCCCGGGCGGTGGAACCGAGCAGGATCCGGTCGGCACGGTATATATCGGTGTGTCCTCAAGTGAGCGAACCAAGGTGGTTCGCATGAGCGATGCTGCGTCTGCCTTGCGGGACACTGTCCGCGCGGATGCTGTGGCGCGTGCACTGCGCTTACTGCTGGAGGAGCTTGGTGAATAAAAAATGGAGAGAGTCTTGTATTCTGGGCTCTCTCGTTTTTTTGTGGGAGGGGAGATTGTGCGAGAGGAGCTTTCCGATGCCGATTCGTTCGGTTCACTTCTTTGCCGCGACAAATAAGTGAATTCCCGCAAATGAGGGATAGAAGGATATGGTCGCACGATCGCACGATCCACCCATCCTCCGCAAAAAACCACCCCTGCCATCGGGCGGGGGTGGTTTTTCTCGATTCGGTGACTTGTATTCTGCCGTTGATCCCGGGGGAAGTCAGGTCAGGATTTAGGTCGGTTGAATCAACGGCCGGTCTTGTTGCGGAAGCAGTCGCTGCAGTAAACAGGACGGTCGTCATGCGGCTCGAAGGGAACCTTGCAGGGATTGCCACACTCGGAGCAAACCGTCTCGAACATCTGACGGGGAGCGCCCTGAGCAGCATCACCACGTGCGTTCTTGCGGGTGGTGCGGCAGCTCTTGCATCTCTGGGGCTCGTTGGTGAAACCCTTCTCTGCGTAAAATTCCTGCTCGCCGGCAGTAAAGGTGAATTCCTGTCCGCAATCTTTGCAGACCAATACTTTGTCGCTGTACATCGTTTACCCTCTTTTATCCGTGCTCCCTTGGGGAGCGTAGTAACTTATTTTACCATGTTTAAGCCGTTTTGTCAATAACTTTTTATGAATTTTTCCGAAAATTTTTTCAAATTATTTTGATCTCCTTCACCCAAATTCCGCACAATTCGTCAAAAAGGCTCCTTTGCAGCGCCGCCGTGCCCCCTGCGGCGCCAAAGAACACCGTCAAAAAAACCTGTTTTTGAGTGCAATTCGCTCGAATTGGTTACATAATCACATATTTTGGTTACATAATGCAATGGATATTCTGCATAAAATCTGTTAAAATTTTTATAAATTTATCGGATTTCATAAATTCCTTGAAAGTGAGGTGCTTTTCCATGAAGTCTTATTCCTCCATGTTTTTCCGTGCATTGTTTTTGGTGTGCTCATTGATGCTGTTGCTGGCGCTGGGCGCGTGTACGCCGTCCTCTTCGGATCCGCAGCCCTCGGAGGATCTGCCTCCGAAGGATGGCGGCGATGCGACCGAGCAGCCCCCCGAGCAAACACCCCAGACGCCCACCGCCCCGACGGTCAAATACACGGGCTACGATACGCCCTGCATCGTCCAGACGCTGTACACCGAGCAGAACATCGTCGCCGACGTGGTGGTGACCGACCACCGCTTTCAGGCCGACCCCACGGGCGAGAAGGACGCGACCAAGGCCATTAACAGTGCCATCAGCGCGGTCTATGCCAAGGGCGGCGGCACGGTCTACCTGCCCGCAGGCAAGTACAAGGTCACCGGTACCATTAAGGTGCTGCCCTTCGTCTCGCTGGTCGGTGACTATAACGAGGCTGCCAATACCGACGGCTCGGGCGAGTACGGCACAGTCATTCTGGCTTGCCCCGAATCGGTGGATGCCGACTTCCCCGCTCTGTTTGAGATCGGCGGCTCGGGCGGTGTTTCCGGTCTTGTCGTTTACTACCCGGAGCAGGATGTGAACAACATCAAGCCCTATCCCTACACCTTCAATATTCCCGGCTCAACGGCGGGCGCGGCGTATTATATGCTGCCCTCGATCGTCGACTGTACCGTGATCAACGGCTATCGCGGCATCTCCGCCACCGGCGGAAACGAGCAGATGAACATCCGCCGCATCCGAGGGACCTTCCTCTATCGCGCGCTGCATCTGGACAATTCTGCCGATGCGTCGGTCATTGAGTATGTGGATGCCTCCCCCGAGTATTGGGTGAGCTGCCCCTACGATGAGGTGACCCGCGGCGAAATTACCGACATCACCTCGCAAAATACAGCTTTCGTGTTTGCTACGCTGGAGTGGGTGAGTATGCGCGCTCTCTCCTGCACCGATTATAAGGTCGGGATTCAAACCGTCGAGGGCCCCCGCACGCAGTTTGGCGGGATGCTCTACGATTGTCATATCGTCGATTGTGACTACGGTCTGATCGTTGATTCGGTGGATGCGCGGATGGGCTACGGCATCGCGTTGACGGGCGGTGAGCTGCTCGCATACGAGGAGGCCGTTGTCAACAACACCGCAGGCAAGATACAGCTGACGGGAGTGATCTATGAGGGCGGCCTGTCCTCGGGCAGCGGCGCGGACATCGTCATCAACGAGCAGGAGCCTCCTTATTACCCCGAAAGTGATGCCAAGGAGCCGGTTGCAGAAAATAACCTGGTCGTCGTCCAAGGGGCGGATGCCAAGGCAACCAAGGATTGCAGCGCAGCCATTCAGACGGCGCTTGACAGTCTTGCGGGCAAGGGCGGCATCGTCTATCTCCCCGCGGGCTACTATCTGCTGGAAAATCCCCTGACCGTTCCCGACGGCGTTGAGCTGCGTGGCGCGGGGTATCTGCCCGTGCGCGACCAGATGGAGCTCAGTCTTGGCACGGTTATCTTCTCTCACTACGGACGCGATTGTGACGATCCCGCCACGGCGCAGGCGCACGTCACGTTGGGCAAAGGCAGCGGTCTGCGCAACATTCGTCTGGTCAATGCAGCGGTGAACGTGCTGGGTGAATATATGGAGAACGGCAACAAGTTCACCGCTTGTCCCTACATGATCCGCGGCACGGGGGCGGGCGCCTACGTCATCGGTGGCTCGTTTGCGGGTGCGATCGGCGGTATCGAGATGATCAACGCCGACGGCTATTACATCGCGCACATGAGCGCGTCGGCATATGACACCGTCATCCGCGTGGACAATTCGGACGGCGGCTATATCGCCTCCATTCTGACCAACGTCACGGTCGGTTTCCGCCATCGCTGGTGGGGGCTGTCCAACTATGACGCTCTGTTCCCCAACGGCTGGGAGGAGAATTTTGAGGTTTCCATCGGCCGCGATCCCGACGCATATGCGACGGTACAGCTGGAGATGGATGAGCTGACTCAGCTGGAATATATCGACTCCGACGACTGCTTTGCCGTCAACGTCTTTTCCTATGGTGCCAAGCACACCATTGAGGCGACAAATTCGACCATAGAAGCGGTCAATATCGGTAAGGACTGCTATTGGAAGTACGTCGTTGAGGATCCGATGATTCTCTTGCACGAGAATGCCGAGCTGTACGTTTGCAACCAGCATCGGTTCAACGGCACGTCTTACGAAAAGGACGACAGTGCGGAGCTTTCGATCTACACCCGCGTGACCATCGGGGTGAACGAGGGCTGCGTGGAGTGAGGAGGGACGAGGATGTATAACGTATCAGATCCGGCTGCCGTCAAGCGTCGCCTTGGCAATTTCTGGCGTCATGAAGATATCGGCAGACCCTATATCCTTTTGACTGCGCCCAAGCGGAACACCCCCGTTCCCGCCGTTGATTTGTCTTACGTTCGTCGTGTCCGTGATGCGGCGCGCGGTGATTTTGTCTCGGCGGTGCGCGATTTTGAGCGTTGGACCCGGACGATCGTTCATTACGGCGAGTCGTTGCCTCAGTACTGCGCGGATTTGTGTCCCGACCAGTTTGCCGCCTTTTACGGTGCTGAGATCGTTGCCCGCGACGGGGAGATCACGACGTGGATCGGCAAAAACGTTGCCGAAACGCTTGACGAGCTTGATCCGATCTTGGATCGTGCCAATCCGACGCTGGTGGCGCTGGAGCGAGCCATTCGCACCGCTGCCGAGGTCGCGGACGGGAATTTCCTTGTTCAGTTGCCCGATTTTCACAGCAATCTGGATACCCTCTCCGCGCTGCTCACGCCGCAGAATCTTTGCTATGAGCTGATGGATTGGCCCGAGCTGCTACAAGAAAAGCTCGCGGTGATCAATCGCGATTTTCGAACGGTCTACGATATTTTCTATGAGGCGGGGAATATGGCAAGCATGGGCACCACCAACTGGATCCCCATCTGGTGCGAGGGGCGCGCGTCTGCCATTCAATGCGATTTTTCGTGCATGATCAGTCCGCGCGACGCGAGAACATACGTCATTCCCTCCATCGAGTCGGAGCTGGACGTGCTGGATCATGCCATTTATCACTACGACGGCGAGATGGCACTGGGTCACTTTGACGACGTTCTTGCCATTGATCGTCTGGACGGTGTGCAGTGGGTGCCGGGCGCGGGCAAGCCGCGCACCATCGAATACATGGATCTGCTCAAGAAGATTCAAAAGGCGGGAAAAAGCGTCTGGATCTACGATTGGTCTGCAGAGGAGATCATTGCCGACCGTACGCTGGATCCGGCTCTGACCATCTTCTCTCTTGGCCTGCCGGGAGAGGACGCCGCCGAGGATTTTATGGAGCGGTTGGAAAGAAAGTATAGATAAAAGAAGGGGGCTGCGCCATTGGCGCGACCCCGCTCTTTGTCGACGAAGGGACTTGGGGCTTTGTCCCAAACCCCACTTAAGGTGCTTTTTCGAGAAAAAGCACCTTAAGAATCCTTAAAAAGCTTTTCAAAAGGATCATTATATGGGTTTTCGCCCCACCGTGTTGGGTGGAGAATGCTTTGGTCTACAGTCTGTGCGCTTTTACCTGCTTAGCAGGTAAAAGCGCGGTGTTTAGCCGCAAAGCAAAAACGAGGGGTGAGTTTCAAATGCATTTTTGCATTTGACTCACCCCGCTCTGCTCCTAAGAACTTGAAAATAAAAGGGACGGTTATTTCTCGTTGCGCTCGGTGCCACGGACATAAGCCTTCCCGGGGAGGTGCGAGGCGCGAGCGCGTTAAATCCACCCAAAAGACAGTTGAAATAAGCTTTTTTATGTGGGGGGGCAACACCCAACGGGTTTGTTTGCATGCGGATAAAAATTTATCGAAAAGTTTTTCGAATTTGGATTTTTCTATTGCAATTCCCCACTGTATTTGATATAATAAGAAAAAATATATATGCTGCGAGAGGAGCACCGCCATGGCTACCATGACCAAACCGCAAAAAGCAAAGATTTCCGTTGACACCGCCATACGACTTTTGCGCGAAAAGCCGCAGGAGAGCACGCTGGTAGAGCGATATTTTCTGATCGATGAGGCATGGAAAGCGACCGAGTCGTTACCTCAGCCTCTGCAGCAGGGGAAGGGATTGTACTACGTTCTTTCCCGCGCGTCGCTGCCCATTGAGGCGCACGATCTGCTGTTGGGTCGCTTTGACGATCATGTTCCGACAAAAGAGGAGCAGGCGCGACTGGAGGAGATCTGGCAAAGTCGCCCCCTCCATCTCAATCCCGTCACTCGTCGCAACGGCGGACATCTGACGCTGGACAATCGCACGGTGCTGCTCAAGGGCGTGCCCGCCATGTGCCAAGCGGCAGAGGAGCGCTTGGCGCGAGCCAAGGATGGGGGCGAGAGTGAGGCATCGCAGCTCTTTCTTGAGGGAATGGTCTGGGTCTGGCGTGCCATTTTGCTGTACCTGGAGCGGTACGCCAAGGCTGCCCAAGATGCGGGGGAGGAGGAAATGGCGCAGGTCTGTGAGAGCTTGACCCGAGGCGCTCCCGCGACCTTTGGCGAGGGACTGCAGCTGACCATTTTGCTCTATAACGTGTATCTGATATATGCGGGGGCTCCCGTGGCTTGCTTGAATATGGGGCGTGTGGACGACGATCTTTTTCCCTTGTACCGTACCGATCTGGCTGCGGGGCGTCTGGATGAGGAGACGGCAGGGGCGCTGATCGATGATTTTTACGCCAAGATGTCCTTGCATCTCGGTCGCGGCGAGCATCAGATGGCCAATCCCGATGAGGGCGGCGCACACACGGGGTGGACGAGAAACCCCGTCTACGACTCGCCCGGTTATATCAATCTGGGCGGCTACAGCAACCACGTCGATCATCGTGCCAATCCGTTGACACTGCTGTTCGCCCGCCGCATCCATCCCAAGCTGAAAAATCCTGTTGTCGTCTGCCGCTTTACCCGCGAGACGAGCGACGAGCTGTGGGAGATTCTGTGCGAAAAGATCCGCGAAAATGCATCGCTGCTGCTCTACAACGATGAGACCATCATCCCCGCGCACCGCCACATCGGTGTACAGGCGCAGCACGCGATCGATTATTCCATTCATCCCTGCAACTGGGCGGATATCGCGGGCGGCAGCAGCATTGTCGGTGGCGTGGGCGGCCCCATCCCGGAGATGCTGATGGAGGCGCTGCGTGCCCTCTCGGATAAGGCCGATATGCGCGTTGACGATATCTATACCACGCTCGCCGAGCAATTTGCCGCCTCGATACGTCCTCATTTTGCCAATTATCGCGCCCGTTTTTGCTCCGACACACTGCCCGAGGCGGGAGAGCTTTCGCTGGATGATTGTTTCCTTGAGGGACCCATGGAGCGCGCGCGGGGTAATCATGAGGGCGGCGTCCGTTATCCTGCGATCTACGTTCAACTGCGCAACATCGGTACGGCGACCGACATGATGGCTGCCGTGGATACGCTGGTTCTGCGGGAGGGCATCTGTACACTGTCCGAGCTGCTGGCGGCCACGGCGTGTAACTTTGAAGGGTACGACGCACTGCGCGCGCTTTGCCGCAAGGCACCCAAGTACGGCACGGGCAACGAGATCGCCGACACCCACGCCGCGCGCATCATGAATGTGCTGTTGGATGCTGTCGACCGTGAGGCGACGGGGCCGCAGGGTGTGCGCGACGTTTACACGCTGAACGTGACCATCAACGATATGAATCACCGTTGGCAAGGAACACAGATCGGCGCGACGGTGGACGGCAGACGCAGCTCTGATCCGTTGAGCGAGAATATGTCTCCGACGGTGGGCTGTGTCAAGGAGGTCACGACGCTGCTCGGCTCGGTAGCAAGGGTGCCCGCACAGCGCCTCCATTCGGGTGCGCTCAATCTACGCCTGCGCCGTGATGCCATTCGCGGTGACGCGGGACTTTCTCGCTTGCGCGCGCTGATCGAGGGGTACTTCCGCATGGGAGGAATGCAGCTGCAGGTCAGCATTGCCGACACCGCCGAGCTGCGCGCCGCTCAGGCGGATCCCGATGCGTACCGTGATCTGACCGTCCGCATCACGGGCTACAGCGCGGTGTTTGTGGACATGCCGCCCAGCGCACAGGAGGAGCTCATCCGCCGCGACGAGCTGGGGTGAGGGAAAGAAACTGATTTGCGGGGGAAAACTTTTTGGAAAAAAGTTTTCCCCCGCCCCCTATTCAAAAACTTTTGATCAAAAGGATCGTTTGAATTTTAACGTTTCGGTTTTGAATGCGCAAAGAAATTTGGCAATCAATCTTTTATAATTAGAAGTCTTTGTTTGCACCGACTTTTCTTTTTTTTGCCGAGAGTGAAAATGAAAAAGTCCATCAATCGAAAAAATATGAAGGTCACCATGAACACCATTGCTCGCCATCCCCGCATCAACTATTAGGTCTGGACAGATAAAACACTTGAAAATCAGCAGTATCTGCAAACACTGGAGCGCATTGCGAAGAATGGGCGTTTTAATCTTTTGACACTGACCGACCGAGGTTGCGATTTTTGGGGTTTTTCACTCAAGCTGCATTTTGTCACGTTGGTCGAGCGGGCGCATCAGCCGGACCCGTATCGTGCTGCAGCTCTGGCTCTGTGGCTCTTCGGAGGCAGGAACCACCGACGTATCCCCGGACGAGGCGGGGGCCACGCCCTTGATGTGGAAACGACGGTCAGAGGCGGATGTGCGCGGCTCCACAGCCGTGACAAGTGGACGCGCGGCTTTGACGGCAATCTGTGCGACGGCAGCTTTTTGCAAGCGGCTACGGTCAGCACTCCGGCAGAGGCTGCACAAGCGTTGGCGCTTTCAAAGAACGACATTCCCTACGGTTGCCGTTTGGAGGATGGTGCGGTGGGAAAGATGAAGGTTGTTCGAACCCGTTTCGGGGAACCTATATCAAATCCTCGCGAATTGCAATGCAAATTCCATGCTTAGATGAAATCCTCGACTAAAGCTTCAGATGAAATCAAATCTGCCTCACCTATTCCGACGAAGTCGGATTTCATCGCGAAGCGATTTCATCCTGCGTAAGCGGGATTTCTTCCGCCAACGGCGGATTTCATTAAAAAAAGCACTGCTCTCGCAGTGCTTTTTTTATGGGGTGGGCGATGGGATGTTTGGCGGTGTTGGAGCAATGCTCCAACATGAAATCGTGCTACGCACGATGAAATCCGAGCATGCTCGGATGAAATCCTCGGCTAAAGCCTCGGATGAAATCAAATCCGCCTCACCTATTCCGACGAAGTCGGATTTCATCGCGAAGCGATTTCATCCTGCGTAAGCGGGATTTCTTCCGCCAACGGCGGATTTCATTAAAAAAAGCACTGCTCTCGCAGTGCTTTT
>JAFTJZ010000079.1 GCA_017456145.1 Clostridia bacterium | reverse complement strand
GGTTGCGTTAGCGCGCAGCAACAGCAGGGATACATAAGGGACAGCGGTCCCTTATGCGCGTTTTCTTCGGTTCACTTCTTTGTCGCGTGACAAAGAAGTGAACAAAAAGATTATTATAGTTAGAAAGCTGTGTTCGCACAATCTAAATCATCTCTCCCGAAAGGAGCCATTATGAAAAATCCCGAAATGCAAAAAAAATGCCGCGAGCAAGCTGAAAAGCTCGTCGCCCAAATGACCCTCCCCGAGAAAATTTCTCAAATGCAACATACCGCCCCCGCCATCGAACGGCTCGGCATCCCCGCCTATAACTGGTGGAACGAGGCCCTCCATGGCTATGCCCGCTCCGGTACCGCTACCGTCTTCCCTCAAGCTATCGGTATGGCAGCCTCCTTTAATACCGACCTTTTGTATACTGTCGGCGAGGCCATCTCCATCGAGGCGCGCGCAAAGTATAATGAGTATAAAAAATTCGGCGATACCGGCATCTATCAAGGGCTTACCTGCTGGTCGCCCAATATCAATATCTTCCGTGACCCCCGTTGGGGTCGCGGCCATGAAACCTATGGCGAGGATCCTTACCTCACCGCCCGCATGGGAACCGCGTTTGTCACAGGTATGCAAGGAGAAGGGAAGTACCGCCGCGTCGATACCTGCCTGAAACACTTCGCCGCCCATAGCGGCCCCGAATCCCAGCGTCATGGCTTTAATGCCGTTGTCGAAGAGAAGGATATGAGAGATACCTACCTCTGGGCGTTTAAGTATTGTATCGACCACGCCGATCCTGCCTCCATCATGGGCGCGTATAACCGTACCAACGGCGAGCCCTGCTGTGCCTCTAAAACGCTGCTGCAGGATATCCTGTACGGCGAGTGGGGCTATGACGGCTACGTCGTCTCCGACTGCGGTGCCATCTGCGATATCGATGCCAACCATAAGGTCACGGCAACCCGCGCCGAGAGTGCCGCCCTTGCTGTCAATAACGGCTGCGCTCTCAACTGCGGCAGCGCCTTCCCCTTCCTCAAGGAGGCCGTCGCTGAGGGCCTGATCTCGGAGGAGACCATCACCGAGGCGGTCACACGCCTGTTTACCGCCCGTTATCGCCTGGGTATGTTCGCCGACGATTGTGAATACGACGCCATCCCCTATGACGTTGTTGCCTGCGAGGATCACCGCGTGATCAACCGCAAAATGGCGCAGGAATCCATCGTTCTGCTCAAAAACGACGGTATTCTGCCGTTGAAAAGAGATACCCGCGTTGCGGTCATCGGCCCCAATGCCTCCTCTTATGATCTGCTGCTTGCCAATTATTGTGGTACGGCGGATAGCTACACCACACTGCTTGCCGGTATCATGCAGGCAAGCCGAGGTCGCGTGACCTACGCCAAGGGCTGTCATCTCTTCCGCGAGAATCTCGGTCAGGATGACGGCATCTCTGCCCGCGAGGCGTTGGTCGCCGCCCGTGTCAGTGACGTTGTGATCATGTGTATGGGTCTTGACGCCGTGCTGGAGGGCGAGGAGGGTACCCTCAATACCGAAGGCCTCGCAGTCGGCGATAAGGCAACGCTGAACTTGCCCAAGTCCCAGCTCGCTTTATATGAGGAGATCAAGAAAACGGGTAAGCCGATCGTCTTTGTCAATGTCAGCGGCTCTTGCATCGACCTGTCGGATATGAAGGAAAATTGCGCTGCCGTGATCCAGCAGTTTTATCCCGGTGCCGAGGGCGGTCACGCACTTGCCGACGTGCTCTATGGTGACGTCAGCCCCAGCGGCCGTCTTCCCGTGACCTTCTATCGCAGCGTGGAGGATCTGCCCGACTTTGCCGATTATTCCATGGAGAATCGTACCTATCGTTTCTTCCGCGGCGAGCCGGTCTATCCCTTTGGCGCGGGTCTGACCTATTCCACCATCCGCGAGGAATGGCTGGATGAGAGCACCGTCGTTGTCCATAACGACGGCAGCGTTGATACCGCGTATTCGGTGCTGAAATTTGAAAAGGATCCCGCTGATCCCAGACTCTGCGGCTTTGAGAAGATCTTTTTGAAAGCAGGCGAGTCCAAGACGGTGGTGTTTGAGAGGTAAGTGAATATCATTGGGGGTGAGTCCAATGTAAAAATGCATCGGATTTTACCCCCCCGCCCTTTGACCCAAAGACGGAATCGTGGATGAGGTGATCTCCAACGGTGTATGCCCCATCGAAATGTGATACAATAGCTGTATAACGGGTAGGCAGGAGGATCAAAATGATCAAGGACACACAAAAGCGCTATTGCGAGGCACTCGCTTTTGCAGAAAAAAAGCACGCAGGTCAATTTCGCGTCGGCGGGGACCCGTACATCACCCACCCCGTCGCCGTCGCTGAGATCGTGCGTGGCTGGGGATATGGCACAAGCTATCAGATCGCGGCACTGTTTCATGATCTGCTGGAGGACACCGACGCCACCGAGCAGGAGATCTGCGCCATCGGCGGGAGACGCGTTGCCCGGGCGGTCAGACGACTGACCAAGGTCAAGCCGTACACCATGGCGAGCTATATCGCGGGGATCCGACAAAGTAAGATCGCCCGTGTGGTCAAGGCGGCCGATCGTCTTCATAACCTGCGCTGCGCCACCGTGACAAGCGAATCGTTTAAGCGCCGATACGTGACGGAAACGATAGAATGGTTCCTTGACTTTTCTTCCGAAATTTTACCTGCGACACGGGCGCTTGCCGCAACCATGCAGGAGCATCTTGACGATTATCCTGTCCTTTATGACGATATGGATTGAAAAGAGTTGCAGTACCCGCGCGAAAAGAGAAGAGAGAAAAAATCCGCACACCTGCGCGTGCGGATTTTTTTTAAGACGCCGGCCGAAATCCCGGAGCGGGCGCGCCGGGGAGACGCGAATCGGATCATGGCCGTACACAGGATTCACTCCGAATCGTGATGGCACAAAGCAAAACAGCATCCCGTTGAGATGCTGCTTTGCTATGAGTCGAGTCGACAGAAATGATGCCGCCGTTTTCACCCCGACAAATGGGACTTTTATTACTTTTATATCACTTCGATGCTGCAAATCTTGAGGACTTACGATTGTTTTGGTCAGCCCTCATCGCTATTTCCTATTCAAAATACTCACCGTCGGCACATAATCAAGCTCGGTTATCACGACCTGCCCGATCAGCACGTCTCCGTACTGAAAGGTGTGGCGGTTCAGATGACCGCTATCGTGTTCCTCAATTTGAAAAATGTTTTTATATGCGCCTACGATCTTTGCAGGCGTTCCTTCAACGATCACCTTGGGATGTGTCATCTTTACGTTAATATGGATATTCGGATTTGTTTGATAAAGCCGCATGATCTTGCTCTTAATATGTTCTACAGTATTCATTTTCTCTCCTATAATGATAGCCGCCCGATAAGACTCGGACGGCTATTTGTGTCAGTTAAAGTATTCGCTGACGTCAGTCTTATCGTTGAGGTGCTTTCGGACACGAACGATAATGGACGCATCTTCCTGTTCCTCTATGGACACGATCTGATAACGAGTCTTATTCTTCTCGAGGTCGCTCTTGTACTTCTCGACCTCCTCACGATTGTATATGAGCTGAGATTCACGGCTGAAACCGCAATCTTCCTTCTGCATAAATACAAGCGTTTGAAGAATACAACCTGCTTTTACACGCTTCATTGCTAACCCTCCTCTCCCGATGTCGCGGCTCGGGCAGAACCGACGAAATCGTAATGCAGAGAGGACCTGGCGAAACATATAGTTTGAACGTATCTAACTGCCGCAGATATGAACAGGCTACATCGCTCTCTTGGTAGACTTTCCTACCCTTAAATTATATCACATTTTCGCAATTTTTTCAAGCGAAGGGGGCCGAAATTTTATTGTAAATTTTTTGTTCAAGACCTGCTTTTAAGGTATGCGCAAATGATATCTACCGATGTATCCACACCGATAGAGCTGTCGATCATAAGCTCATAATTTCGTCTGTCGCCCCAAGTCTGCTCGGAGATATTCTTATAATAGGACGCTCTTGCTTCATCAGAACGGCGAACATTCTTCTTGGCATCCTCAGCACTGTCGCCGTAGATCTCCATTACGCGCTTGATCTTGTAGTCCTCGGGTGCGTAAATAAAGATGCGTACAACGTCCTCATAATCACGAAGAATGTAATCGGCTGCTCGTCCTACGATCACACAACTACCGTTATCAGCAATCTTGCGAATGACCTTATTCTGTGCCTGAACTGCCTGCTGAACAACGTCTGTACTGAGGTAGAGACTGTGAAGATGCGTGGGAGAGTTTGCGTTGATGTCGGAAATAAATTCCTTATCAAGTCCGCTTTCCTGTGCGGCAAGTGCGGTCATTTCCTTGTAGTAGAACGGGATACCGAGTCTTTCGGCTACGAGCTTACCAATCTGCTTACCCGACGAGCCGTGTTCTCTTGCGATGGTAATGATAATACCTTTCTTTGAGGTCTTCAATACAACCTCGCTCTTTTCTTCTGCGGTAGAAACCTTCAACGATCTGAGGAAAGGAACGGTCAATGCCATTGCCACGATCATTGCAAGAAGGTCAGCGGAGGGAGCCGCATACAGAATGGCTTCCACGCCGCCAAATACGGCGGGATAAATGATGATCAGCGGAATGAAACACACGATATCACGGATCATCGAGGCAATGACCGCGCGGATCGGCTTACCGACCGCTTGGAAGAAGATTGAAGTCATCTTGATGATACAAGTAAAGGTGACAAGACAGAGGAATATTCTGAACGTCTTTTCACCGAACACCCAATAATCTTGGGGGTTGGGGATATTGGTAGGAGCACCGAACATACCGACAACTGCGCGGGGCGCAAGCTCAAAGAGCGCGGTAGAAGCAAGACCGATAACGACGGTGCAAAGGAGAATCTTTCTGTAAAGCTCCTTGACTCTGTCGTAATTCTTTGCTCCCATATTATAGCTGATGATGGGCTGACATCCGAGAACGATACCGACGACAAGGTTGATCACAACGGTAAATACCTTGCTCTCGATTCCGATAATGGCAATCGGGATATCCACGCCGTACTGCGACATTGCGCCGTACTTGGCAAGAAGGATATTACAAGCGAGAGAGATAATAACGATGGTCATCTGCGTAATGAACGAGGATGTGCCAAGCTGCAATGCTCCCTTGAATGCCTTAAAGTTAGGAATAAAGCTCTTCAGATTCAGCTTGAAGGTCTTGGTACGGAAGAAGTACACAAGGGTGATGACGAAGGAAACGGTCTGACCGATAACCGTGGCAAGTGCCGCACCGAACATTCCCCATTCCGTTCCGAAGATGAAAACGGGATCGAGAATGATATTGGTGAGTGCACCTGCGACCATAGATACCATTGACCACGCGGGACTACCATCCGCGCGAATAACAGCATTCATCATGTTGGAAAGCATATAGATCGGGAAGAAGGCGAGAATGACGTTGAAGTATTCAATCGCATATCCGATACTGTTTTCAGATGCGCCAAACAAGGTGAGAAGCTGTGTTTTCAACGGAAAGAAAATTGCCATCAACACAAGCGAGGATGCAAGAGTAACGACGATACCCGTGCCGATCGCTTTTGTGGCGTTTTTCGTATCCTTTTTGCCCTGACAGATATTCAAATAGGCGGCGCAACCGTCACCGAAGCACCAAGCGAATGCCTGTGCAATGATGAAGATCGGGAATACAACGCCGGTTGCCGCATTACCGAGTGCGGAAAGTTCGCTGTTACCAATAAATATTTGGTCAACGATGTTGTAGAGCGCGCTGACGAGTAGAGAGAGTACGCAAGGGATTGAGAATTTCAACATCAGCTTGGAAATTTTCTCTTTTCCCAAGAATTGTTGTGATTGTTCTTGATTCATAAAGTCCTCCAATGTGTTTTATTTGGAGTCTTTATCCGAGGAAAGCTACCTGAAAACTACGCCGAAGGCGCAAAAAAACAGTGCGCAGAATCTCGTCGTGATTCTACGCGCTGCGGTTGTTCGACCTAAATATTATAGCATTAAAATTCGATTTTGTCAAAGGCACTTTTTCCTAAAATCCAAAATAGTTTTCGCCTTTCATCAGGATTTTTCGTCAAAAATCCATTTGCAATTTTGAGAAATTGTGGTATCATATCGTTCGTGCGCGGCCATACGGTATAAGTCCGGCTTACTGTTCCTCGTTAATATAGTTCGTTTATTAAAGTAGTTCCAACCAATATCCCGTTTTGTTCGCCTCCTCACGCGCGAAACGCACATCACTTCCGAAGGAAACATCACGCACGAAGTGCATATCACGTCCCGCCGTGGCGGAGCACATCGTTCCAAAAACAAAAGCACTTCTTGCGAAGTGCTTTTGTTTTTGGAGGCGCCACCCGGAATCGGACCGGGGATGAAGGTTTTGCAGACCTCTGCCTTACCGCTTGGCTATGGCGCCGTATGGAATCGCGGGGAGGGAAGACCCCGTCCCTTTGATTTTTTATAAAAAATGGGCACGACGTGTATCGTGCCCATTGAATGGAGCGGATTACGGGGATCGAACCCGCCACCTCGACCTTGGCAAGGTCGCGCTCTACCAAATGAGCTAAATCCGCATCCAACCGATACTCACGCATGGCGATTGCCACGGCGCTGTTCGGCTGTGGTGCCTCCGGTCGGAATCGAACCAACGACACGGGGATTTTCAGTCCCCTGCTCTACCAACTGAGCTACAGAGGCATACTGCAAGGGCTTGAAAAAATGGCGACCTGAAGGGGACTCGAACCCCTGACCTCTAGCGTGACAGGCTAGCGTTCTAACCAACTGAACTACCAGGCCAACTTTTTGCCACCGGCGTATGAACCGATCCGTTTGGACAACGGTCATATTATACCACAGTGTCGATGAATTGTCAAGCGTTTTTTTGAAATTTTTTTGAAAAATCTTGAAATTTTTTTCGATTTTTTCCGACAATGGCTACATCAGCGGAAAAAAATTCCTCAGATTAAAGAAATCTTAAGCAAACACCCCTTGGTTTTTTCGTCAGTTTATGATATACTAATAGCATGATCACACACGACCGTGGGAAAGGATGACATGACCCGTGAAATATCAAACCGACAAATCTGATATGACCGCAACAAGCAACGCCATGGAGCACACCGATGCGCCCTGTATTCTGATCTGTGATGACGAGCCTGATATCGTCAAGGCACTGGAGATATACCTGCAACGGGAGGGATATTCGACCTGCGCCGCATACGATGGCAAGCAGGCGCTGGACGTGCTGGCGCAAAGGGAGATTCAGCTGGTGGTTCTTGACTGCATGATGCCTCGTATGGACGGCATCACCACATTGCGATTCATCCGCGAGCAGAGCAACGTGCCCGTGATTTTCCTGACAGCCAAGACCGAAGAATCCGATATCATCACGGGATTGGACATGGGTGCGGATGACTATATCACCAAGCCCTTCCGTCCTGCCGAGCTGATCGCACGCATCCGCTCTCAGCTGCGTCGATATACCATGCTGGGCGGCGTTCCCGAGGAAGAAAACAATGAAGGAACCACCTATACGGTGGGGGACATCACGCTGGATCATCGCGCACGCCGCGTCTCCCTGGGCGGGGAGGAGGTGGCACTGACCCCGCGCGAGTATGATATCCTGTATTTTCTCATGCGTCACCCCGGGGAGGTGTTCTCTCCGGTGGATCTGTACACCAAGGTCTGGCAGGATATGCCGCTGGGAGCAGAAGGCACAGTGGCGGTACATATCCGCCATCTGCGCGAAAAGCTGGAGCTGGATCCCGCCTCCCCCCGCTGGCTGAAGGTGGTCTGGGGGCAGGGCTACAAGCTGGAGGATGACAGATCGGGTGCCAAGAAAAGCGAGAAAGGAGCGCACTGACCATGGAAGACATGATAGGACAAGCCGACAAGACCTCTGTGCGGGAAAAGCATCCCCGCCGTCCGCGGCGACCAAGGCCGCGCCCGACAGCGCCGCACGCAGGTGGCACCTCGCACGCAGGGTGGGTTTACCACGTCAGCATCAAGATCATGCTGGTGACGGTGGCGTGTGCCATGCTGTTGACCACGCTGTGCGGTGTGCTGATCCTGCTTGCCGGCTCGGAGTTCGGCCTTCTGACCATGAACCGTGTCGATTTCCGCCATTCTCTGTACGAGCAGGTGGCGTGGCGGCAGCTGTACACGGGATATCATTATTATACGTATCTATACGATCTGTATGAGCTCAACGACCAGAGCATCACCGATTTTTCCCGTACCATGGCGGCAAACGCTCCCGCCGATCTCTATTTACGGGTCACTTATCCCGAGGAAGATCTGGTTCTGTTCGACAATATCCCCGCCGATGCTGCGGTGGATTGGTATACCTCCGACGTCGAAGACATTCATTACTATCCTGACCAGACAAGCATGCTGACGGATACTCCGATCATCCGCGAATACGAAGTGACGCTGATGGTGCCCGAGGTCAAGACCGCGGGCAGCCTTTACGCCACGATTTACACCATCGCCGAGACGCTGCACAGCGTACGCTGGGCCATTCTTCTGGTTACGGTGCTGGCGGCGATGCTGGTCATTGGTCTGTTTGCGCTGGTGATGCTGGTGGCGGGGCGGCAGCCCGACGGAACGGTACGCTGCAACACCGTCGATCAGTTCCCGTACGACCTGTTCCTGCTTTTATACGCGGCACTCGGTTTTTTAGAGTGGGGCATCATATATGAGCTGTCGTTTTCAAACTTTGAGAGCGGCATCATTGCGCTTTGTGCCGTCTTTTCCATGATCGATATGCCGCTGATCGTATTGCTGTTCATGAGCACGGCGACCCGTTGCAAATGCGGCACAGTGCTCAAAAACACGGTCATCTGGCGCTTGATTTTGCTGGTGGTTCATGTGCTGACGTGGATCTGGCGGGTGCCGATTTGCGGTCTTGCTCTTCTGATCGCACGGCTGGTACGGGCGATCCCTTTGATCTGGCAGGGCTTGATCATCATGGTAACCCTCTCGGTCACAACGCTGCTGCTGACGCTTTTTATCGCAGACGAGCTGTTTATCGTTTGGCTGATCCCGAACCTTGTTCTGTTTCCGCTCGGTATCTATCTTCTGATCTCGCTGCGGCGCTTACAGCAGGGAGCACGCAGGCTGGCACAGGGCGATCTGAACTTCCGCGTTGACGAAAAGCCCCTGCTCGGTGCGCTGCGCCGCCATGCCGAGGATCTCAACAACATCCGCATGGGGATCAACCGCGCCGTAGAGGAGCGTATGCGCAGTGAGCGTTTCCGCACCGAGCTGATCACCAACGTCTCGCACGATATTAAAACGCCGCTGACCTCGATCATCAATTACATCGATCTTCTGGACCGCGAGCTTGCCGAGTGTGAGGTGAGCGAGACGACCGTGCAATATCTTGAGGTCATCGAGCGGCAATCCTTGCGCCTTAAAAAGTTGATTGAGGATCTGACCGAGGCGTCCAAGGCGAGCACGGGGGCGCTGAGCGTCAATCTTGCGCCGTGTCAGGTGAGTGTGCTGCTCTCGCAGGCATTGGCGGAATATCAGGAAAAGCTGGATGCCGCACAGCTGGAGGCGGTCGTTCGCCTGCCCGAGGAGGAGCCGATCATCTCGGCAGACGGGCGTTTGATCTGGCGTGTGTTTGATAATCTGCTCTCCAATGCGGCGAAATATTCTCTTCGCGGAACGCGTCTGTATATCGACGTGGATACCGTCCTGACCGAAGGCCGAGACAGCGGGAATCGCCCCTATTTGCGCATCTTGTTCCGCAATATCTCGGGACAACCGTTGAACATCAGCCCCGAGGAGCTGATGGAGCGCTTTGTCCGCGGCGATGCCTCTCGCCATACCGAGGGCAGTGGGCTCGGGCTCTCGATCGCCCGTAGCCTTGTTGAGCTCCACCACGGTGCCCTGGAGCTGGATATCGACGGCGACCTTTTTAAGGCCACCGTGCTTTTGCCGATGTGAGTGAAGGAATGCTTTGGAGCTCCAAAAGAATTTTGAACGATTTTGGATCCGGATTCCCGAATAATCATTGGGCTTAAGGGTGTGGGGGCTCGGGGCGCTGCCCCGAACCCCCACGCCCAAAAACGGGGTGAGTCAAATGCAAAAAATGCATTCAAAATTCACCCCACCGTTTTTGCTTTGCGGCTGCACACCGCAATTTTTGCCTGCTTTGCAGGCAAAAACGCAAAATCCGCGCGCTCAAAAAGCCCACCGTAGGCTTTTGGGCGCAGGGGCTGCGCCAATGACGCAGCCCCTTTTTTACTTCCCGCAGATCGATCAGCCGTTGCAGCAGCAGAGCAGCAGCAATACGATGATGATGATCCAAACCCAGTTGTTGTCAAACAGACCGCAAAGACAATTGCCGTTCATAACCGTAACCTCCATTGAAAATTGATTGCAGTGAGTCAGCGTTTGGCTTTCCCCCTCCGCATTATCATATTATGTCGCGGCAACGAGAATGTGCAGGAAATTTGTCAAAAAATCTCTCCACTGTACCGCTGTCGGGAAAGGAGGCGCAGCCGAGCGGGTAGGGAGCGAATGTACACGGAGATGTAACGCCGATATTTGTCTTGACATTTGTAGGATTTTATGGTATGATAAAAAAAGACGGGGCGGCAGATGCGGAGCCTCTAAGCGAAAGGAGTATCTATCTTATGGGAAGATTTTTTCAAAGCAAACAACAAAACCAAGAGTTGTCCGGTTTACAGCTGCAGACAAACCATTATCAAAGTGCGAGATATCATCTGCTCTTGGTAGTCATCTTTACATTGATCAATCTGGTGCTTTTGGCTTTGGGCAGCTCGTCCTACTTTTTGTTTTCCGCCACGATTCCGTATGCCATTACGGGTGTTGCCAAGTGGATGAGCCCCGAGGAGACCTATTTGACACAACCCTTGTTTTTGATCGCACTCATCATCTCGCTTGCGCTCGTTGCGCTATATCTGGTCGGCTACTTCCTTTCCAAGCATTTTCGAGGCGGCTGGCTGATCTTCTCTCTGGTGTTTTTTATGATCGACTCGATTGGACTGTTTATCTTCTTCGGCATTTCGGTGGATATGCTGATGGACATTATCATCCATGTCTGGGTTATTATCAGCCTGAGCAGGGGTGTGATCGCGTACGGTAAGATCAAGCAGCAAGATCCCGTGGAAGCCTTTCCGCTTGACGCATTACTCACACCGTTGCAACCGGAGGGTGCAGCCGAGGGACAGACCGTTCCGCCCTTGGATCTTCCCGATTCTGCGATCCTTCGCCGCGCGAACGGTGAGGTCAATGCGCGCATTCTTCTGGAGCTGCAGGCCTGTGATCATCGCATTGCTTATCGTAGGGTGGGCAAGGTCAACGAGCTGATCATCGACGGCTACGTTTATGCCGAGCATACTGCCCTATGGGAGCGTGCGCATCGGTTGAGCGCAAACGTTGGCGGCCACACCTTCACCGTTGGTTATGACGGCGCCAGTTTCTGCTACGCCACGGTGGACGACCTTCTTGCGATGCGAAAGCTCCGTACGATCTGATCGGCAGATGTGGATACGACGAGAAAGAGAGTGAGAAAAATGGAAAAGATGATCGGAATTTCCATCGGGCAGCTACAGCAGAAATACGGAGATGCCCGTGCCTTGGAGATCGCGCGAGAGATCGGTGCGGATGCCGTGGATTTCGGATTGGATCAGCCCGCTAACGATTATCGTCGGGAGGATTCTCTGTATGCCAAGGGCGATGAGGCGGTCACGGCGTATTACCGTGAGCTTGGCGCGCGCGCCCGTGCGCTGGGACTGATCGTATCTCAGACGCATGGCAAGCTGTCCGGGTTCAAAAGTGTTGCCGAGGAGAATGATGCGCTGGTTGAAAATTCACGCCTGGATATTCTGGCTACCGCCGCGCTCGGCGCACCTGTTTGCGTGATTCACACCGCTACCACCGGCGGAAACGGTTCCGACGCGACGTCGGCGCAGATGCATCGGCTCAATTATGAGCAGTTTACCCGTATTTTGCCGTACGCAGCAGAACACGGGGTCAAGATCGCCACCGAGACCTTCGGGGATTCACCCCGCCACGGCTGCTGCGATTTTTTTGGCAACGCCGATGAATTTATCAAGGGATATCAAGCCGTCAAAGCGAGCGAATGGGGTCAATATTTTACAACCTGCATTGACACGGGGCACTCCAACAAGGCCATGCGCTTCGGCAACCCCACCCCCGCCGACGTCATTCGACGCGTGGGGAGCGATATCGCCGTGTTGCATCTGAACGACAACGATACACTGACCGATCAGCACAAGCCCCCGCTGTCGGGAACGATCGATTGGGAGGACGTGCTTACGGCGCTGGACGAGGTCGGTTATGGCGGCGTGTATAATATGGAGCTTAATCTGCGCTGCTTTGGCAAGGAGCTGATGATCGATACGGCGGCGTTTTCTGTCAAGGTCATGCGCAATTTGCTCCGAACGCATGAGAGGGTGTGAGAGAGTCACTCATACTGCATGATTCGCAGAAAATTCCTCTTGACAATCGGTGAAAAAAGAGATATAATGTAGGTGACATCATTCGACAAGGACGTCGAAAATAAGGCGCATCGTCTGCAGGCAGATCGTTTTTTGCATTGGGAGCTTTGCCCCGCGCAAGGCGTAGCGCATATAAAGAAAGGGAATGGTCATCATGAAAAAGTTTTTCGAAGAATTTAAGAAATTTATCACCCGCGGCAACGTGGTTGATATGGCAGTTGGTGTTATCGTCGGTAGCTCCTTTACCGCCATTGTCAACGGTATGAGTAATTTCATTCTCAAGCCCATTATCAACTGGCTGCTCGCCATCATTTTCGGCAAGGATTCTCTGTCCGGGATCCTTACCTTCCTGATCAAGGTTGAAACCGCCACCGACGTTCTCGACGCCGAGGGGAACGTCATCGGTACTGAGATGGTTCCCGATCTGGCGCAGTCCATTTACATCGATTGGGGTTCGTTCATCAATGCGGTCATTAACTTCTTCCTGATCGCATTCGTCCTGTTCTCTATTGTGAAGATCATCAATAAGATCAAAGAAGAACAGAAGGCGCTGGGCGACATGGTGATCGCCGGTAAGCTGACCCGCGAGCAGAGAACAGAGCTCAAGGCAAACGGCGTCAAGATCAAGGACAAGGCTGCGGTTGAGGCTTATTTTGCCGAAAAGAAACGCCTTGCCGATGAGGCTGCGGCAGCACAGGCTGCGGCAGATGCGGAGAAGGCAAAGGCTGAGCGTCTGGCCAATCCCACGACCGAGGATCTTTTGAAGATGATCCTTGCCGAGATGCAGAATAAGGCTTGACGTGTCAGGATCGTAAGACATACGCGGGGTGCGTCAAATGCAAAAATGCATT
>JAFTJZ010000078.1 GCA_017456145.1 Clostridia bacterium | reverse complement strand
TTTCCCCTCGGGAAAGCCGAGGGGAAACACAGAGGAGTGCTGACGGAATGATGGATAAGAAACTAATTTGAAATCTGCGAACATAATTTTCTGCCTACAATTTATAGGTGTTCATTTTTTTGGCACGCCCCAAAAAAACGAACCAAAAAAAGGGCGCATAGGGGTTGCACCCCTATGTACCCTGCTGTTCTCGCGTGCTACCGCCAAACGATCTCCCATCGTTTGGCTCAACCGCACGCGGCTCTCTCGGCTCGGAAACTTTGCGTTTCCCCTCGGGAATGCCGAGGGGAAACACAGAGAAGTTTCTACGGAACGGAAGATAAATTTCTGAACCTTTGTTCTTCTGTTCTTCCAACTTTTTACCGCCACGCTCCGCGTGGAAGGCAAGGTTTGGTAAAAAGTGGTAGACAAGGTTTAGTAAAAAGTTGAAAGAAAGGGTTGAAAGATCAGTCGGAAAAAATTCCAAAGAAGTCTAAAAAATGGCGAAAGATCAGTCGGAAGAAAGTCTGAAAAAAGTCGAAAAAGGATGAAGACAGTAAGAGATAAGAAAAAATGACAGAATAGAATATGTATATAATATTCGACATAATAATTTGGCAACCGTGCAATTCCAAAAACAACGAAAGATCGCACATTCCTTGCCTTCCGCGTAGCGGCGGGATAAAGCAAGGAGTCTAAAAGAGCCGAACTTTGGAAAAATATGTTACTTACCGTAGGAGCTTCCATGTTTTTCGTCGTGGCTTTCCCACGACGAAAAGCGAGATTTCGGAGCCGAGAGAGCCGCGTGCGGTTGAGCCAAACGATGGGAGATCGTTTGGCGGTAGCACGCGAGATGGGCGGGGTTCTTAGGGGCGGAGTCCCTAAGTCGGTTTCTTGGTTCGTTCTTTGCCGAGGCAAAGAATGAACAATAGATGAATGAATATCAGAAATATATGTTCGCACAATCCCAATATCTATTGAAATCTTTTCCATAATATGATATAATATGTATAGCGAAACAATACCAAAGAAATCCACCATAGGAGGACTACCCCACACCATGAAACACGCCCTTCGCACCCTCTGCTGCCTTTGCCTGACCCTGGCCATGCTCCTTGGCACTCTGAGCATCGGTATCACCCCCGCATACGCCGCCGAAATGACCAATCCCTCCTCCCTCCCCGGCGAGGAACGCGGCCTGCGGAACCTTTCCACCATGGGTGGCACCGCCATCGCCACCTTCTATCAAACCAACGGCGATATCTGCCCCCCGCAGAATGCCGTCGACGGCGACGTCAATACCCGCTGGAGTACGTATGCCGCCCCCCAAAAAGCCCCCCATGCCATCATGGTCGACCTGGGGCGAGAGAGCCGCATCGAGCTGCTCCATATGTATTGGATGAACCCAAACCGCACCATCACCTACGACGTTTATGTGACGAATGAGCCTACCATCACCAATACGACCTTCGCCACCGATGCCACCCCCGTGCTGACCGGGCACGAGGGTAAGGGCTGCGCTGCTGATAATTTGCAGTTCGATACCGCCGAGCTGCCTACCCCCGTGATCGGACGCTACGTCACCCTGTATATCACCGCGGTGCAAAGTACACAGGCGGGCGATACCGGTGCCTGCGCCGCGATGTATGAGCTTTACGTCATGGGAAAACCTGCTGATCTTACCGGCTTTGAGATCACCTCCTTCCGTACACAATCCGCACTCTACGCCGACGTGGGTACACAGCTGTCCGCGCTGACACTGCCCAGCACCGTCACAGCAACGCTCGCCAACGGCGAGAGCGAAAATATCCCCGTCAGCTGGACTTGCCCGGACTATGATCCCGATCGGAGCGCGACCTACACCTTTCTGGGCACCCCGCAGCCGGACGATACCATCTGGGCAACCAACCCCGACGGGCTGACCGTGCAAAAGCAGGTCATTCTGACTGATATTTCCGACGGCGGACGGGTCGAGCAGCCGCTCAACGACGGCTGGTCCTTCTATCGCGGTGCTCTGTCGGGCGCGGAGAAGGTAAGCTACGATGACAGCGCCTTTACTGCGGTCACGCTGCCCCACACCTGGAACGCCGAAGACGGTGCAGACGGCGGCAACAACTATTACCGCGGTGAGGGCTGGTACCGCCGCTCGTTGCCTTGGCGCGACTCCTATGCGGGCAAGCGCGTCTACCTGTATTTTGAGGGCGTGGGACGCGAGTGCGTCGTCTACGTCAACGGCAGGGAAATGGGCGCACACCGCGGCGCGTATACCGCCTTTTACATCGATATCACCGACGCACTCAAAAGCGGCGATAACATCATCGCCGTCAAGGCAAGCAACGCCGACGTCAAGGATCTTTACGCCATCTCGGGGGACTTCACCCAGTGGGGCGGCATCTATCGCGACGTGACGCTGGTTGTCACGGGTGAGCAGCATATCAATACCGACGATTACGGCGCGGACGGCTTGTACATGACAACGACAAACGTCAGCCCGAGCGCGGCGTCCGTGAGCGTCAGGGCGACCGTCGTCAATGACGGCGACACCGCCCGCGAAATCAGCCTGATGTATACGCTGGGCATCCCCGCTACGGAGGACATCACATGGATCGACGAGATATCGACCGCGTGGCTGCCCTTTGACCCCGCCGACATGAGTGTGCCGGGCGGTGAGATGATCTACTGCGCCGACACAAGCTTGACGCTCGGAGCAGGGGAGTCCTACACGTGGGAGCACACCTTCACAGTGCAAGATCCCCACCTGTGGAACGGTCTGTCCAATCCCTTCCGCTACATCGGCGAGCTGCAGGTCATGAGTGATGGCACACTGACCGACAGCGTCAGCGATTATCTCGGATTCCGCAGCTTTGAGGTTGACCCCAACGACGGTGCCTTCCTCAACGGTGTCTCCTATAACCTGCGCGGCGTCAGCCGTCATCAGGACAGAGAGGGGATGGGCAGCGCCATCACGGCGGCAGAGCATAATGAGGATTTCGCCATGATCTATGAGATGGGCGCAAACTCCGTACGTCTTGCCCACTACCCGCAGGCAGATTATTTCTATGACCTTTGCGATCAGTACGGCATCGTCGTCTGGGCGGAGGCTTGCTTTGTCAACGACCTTGGCGGCAGCGGAACGTACGATAACCCCGACCAGACCCGCGCCACCTTCATGGACACAGTTCGCACCCAGATCCGCGAGCTGATCCGCCAGCAGTACAACCATCCCTCCATCGTGGTCTGGTGCATCCAGAACGAGGTCGAGCCCGCCGAGTCGGCGATCATGATCCCCTTCTGCACCGAGCTGACCGCCCTGTGCCACAGCGAGGACCCCACCCGCTACGTCACGCAGGCGACCGCCAACGGCTCCAATTCCGGCTGGCCCTCCGACCTGATCTGCACCAACCTCTACCCCGGCTGGTACTACAGCGATTACACCCAGCTCAAGAGCTATATCGATAACTTCCGCAACAGCGCAGGCGGTCGCGCCGTCGGCATTTCGGAGTATGGCCTGGGAGCCAATTATGAGCACCACTGCGAAGGCTACCCGGCGGTGGTCTGCAAGTCGGATATTGCCTACCAATACGAGGAATACCAAGCCGAAGGACACGAATCCTACATTGCGCAGATCGAGCAGATGGACTATTTGTGGTGTACGTATGTCTGGAATATGTTTGATTTCGGCGTCGATCACCGTTATGAGGCGCAGGTACACGGCATCAACAACAAGGGTCTGGTCTCCTACGACCGCACCATCCGCAAGGACGCCTTCTATCTCTATAAGGCCAACTGGAGCGATCTGCCCACACTGCACATCACCTCAAGCCGCTTTACCTATCGCGGTGCGAACAGCATCCCCGTCAAGATCTACTCCAACTGCGAGAGCGTGACTCTGTACGTCAACGGAGAAAAGATCGGTACGCTGACGCAAGAGGATCTTGCGCAAGAAACCGTATTCTTATGGCTGGACGTTGCGCTGCAGAACGGAGAGAACACGGTGCGCACGGTGGGAACGCTTGACGGCGTGGAGTATACAGACGAGGTAACGTGGTATTACGCGAGCCTGAGCTCCGATCTGTACACCATCGACAATACCGAGCAAAAGATCACTCTTCCCGCAACGGCGGTGCGCATTGAGGACGTTGCCAAGGACATTCTCTGTAACGTGGATGCCACGCTGACGGTCTACGCCGCAGACGGCGAGACGGTGCTGCATGAGGGCGTGGTGACCGATGAGATGATGCTCAAGGTCTCGCTGGGCAAGGATGCACGGTGGTACTCCTTCATCCGCATCAATCTTGCGCTGGGCGCACAGGCGATCGCAACCTATGAGCAATCGGGCTGCCCCGCGACCCATGCCAGCGACGGCAAGGAGACGACCTATTGGTCGACCTACGGCACTTCCACCTACCCGCAGGGGATTCAGCTTGATCTGGGCACAACACAAGAGCTTGGCGAGCTGCGGTTGATGCTCTTCGGCGATAACCGCAATTATACCTACGATGTCTACATCACGGATGAGCCCGCACTGGAAAGCTATGACGCCTTGATTCCCACCATGGAGAATCTGGTCGGACGCGGCTACGGCGCGGCGGGCGGTCTGCCGACCAACGCAGAATATGAACGCGTGACACTGCCCGAAGGAACAAGCGGCCGTTATATCACGGTCATTGTCAAAGAGTGCGACGTCGCCGGGGTAAAGCTGGCCGCCATCTGGGAGATCGAGGCGTACGGCGCAATCGAGAGCGTCTCTACCACCCCCGAGGACGATACTCCCATCGCCCCGCCCGACGACACCCCGAACAACAACGGAGACAATACCGTCGACGATAATGACGATAATAATAACAACAATGACGATAGCAAGAGCGACACACCCGATGAGCCGAAAAACGGTTCTCCCATCCTCGTCATCGTCATCGTTGCCGCTGCGCTGCTCCTCGTCGCAGGCGCCGCGGTGTTGGTTGTTATGAGAAGGAAGAAGAAGTAATGGAAGAACGAGCGGGGGAAAAACCTTTGTGAACAAAGGTTTCTCCCCCACGCCCCCTCTTCGAAAAACGGAATCAAAGGTATTTTATAAAGTTTTATGTATTCGCGTCGGGCAATCTCTCCCGTGGGTATCGATACCGGTGGGAGAGATATTTTTCGGTAAATTTCCACAAACCTCTTGACAAATCGCTCATTGTATGTTATACTTAACGGTGCTATCGGGGTGTGGCTCAGATTGGTAGAGCGCGTGGTTCGGGTTCACGAGGTCGCAGGTTCAAATCCTGTCACTCCGACCATATGTCACATCGCGGGACAACGCCCCGCGATGTGACATATCATCTAAGTAAACCGATTTAGAACCTCTCGATCCGAAGGATCGGATAGGTTTGCGCAGCACTGCGCGTACGGTTTCGCCTGACATCAGGCGCAAACCGAGGTTCTAAATCCTGTCACGGATTCCCGATTCCCGCCGTCACCTCTCGATCCGAAGGATCGGATAGGTTTGCGCAGCACTCTGCGTACGGTTTCGCCTGACATCGGGCGCAAACCGAGGTTCTAAATCCTGTCACGGATTCCCGATTCCCGCCGTCACCTCTCGATCCGAAGAATCGGATAGGTTTGCGCAACACTGCGCGTACGGTTTCGCCTGACATCGGGCGCAAACCGAGGTTCTAAATCCTGTCACGGATTCCCGATTCCCGCCGTCACCTCTCGATCGTTGCCTGCATCGGGATCGCGTGTTGTTTCAAAAATTCCGGCGGTGTACGCCCCCCGCGTGCCCCTCTCTCCCTAAATATTGCCGCGATGGTAGAGATTGTATCGCCATTCGTACCGATTGCCATAATCTTTGATACGAGCGATGCAAAGATTACGGCTTTTTTCTTTATGTACCCACCGATTTTTGTCGGTTTGTGCAAATAAATCCATTGTTACCTATTATTTACATTACATAACAGGAGGTATATTATGGCTCATATCAGCGAAACAGGGCTCAAAACGATCTGCGAAATCTGTGATAGATACGCAAACGAAAAGACTCCCCTGATGATGATCCTGAGCGACATCCAGAACGAATACGGGTATATCCCGCTGGATGTACAGCAAATCGTATCCGAGAAAACGGGAATTTCCGTGGCAGAGATCTACGGCGTTGTCACGTTCTATTCCTTCTTCTCCCTGGAGCCCAAGGGCAAGTATGTCATTGGTTGCTGCATGGGTACGGCGTGCTACGTTAAGGGTGCCCAACAGATTATCGACAAATTCTCCGAAATCCTGGGTATCGCTCCCGGTGAGACAACCAAGGACGGGCTGTTCACCATCGACGCATTGCGTTGCATCGGTGCTTGCGGCATCGCGCCCGCCGTCACCATCAACGGTAAGGTCTATCCTAAAATGACCGTGGACATGGTCGCCGGCGTCGTCGACGAATATCGTACTCTGGGAGGTGCTAACTGATGAAAACATTTGCTGAGCTTGACGCAAAGATCTGTAGCTGTACCGAGGCGCTGAACGCCAAGATCGACGGCAGCTGCGGTAAGCGCGCAATTCTTTTGTGCGGCGGTACGGGATGTCTTTCCTCCAACTCCATGAACATCAAGGAAAAGTTCGAGGAGCTGGTTGCTGCACATCATATGGAGGATAAGGTCACCGTCAACATCGTCGGATGTTTCGGTTTCTGCTCTCAGGGTCCCTTCGTCAAGATCTTCCCCGAGGATACCTTGTATCGTCTGGTCAAGGTCGAGGACGTGGAGGAAATCTTCAACACCGATATTCTCGGCGGTCAGGTCGTCGAGAGACTGCTTTACGTCGAGCCGCTGACCGGCGAGAAGGTCGCAAAGCAGGATGATATCAACTTCTACAAAAAGCAAAGAAGAGTCGCTCTGCACGGCTGCGGCGTCATCAACCCCGAGGAGATCACCGAGGCGATCGGTGACGGCGCGTTCCAGGGTCTCAAGAAGGCTCTGACCATGGAGCCTCAGGAGGTCATCAATGAGGTTCTGGCCTCCGGTCTGCGCGGTCGCGGCGGCGGTGGAGTCCCCACCGGTCGCAAGTGGCAGTTCGCTTACGGCTCCGTCAGCGATCAGAAGTACGTCGTATGTAACGGCGACGAGGGTGACCCCGGCGCGTTCATGGACCGCTCTATCCTTGAGGGCAACCCCTTTGCCGTCATCGAGGGCATGATGATCGCAGGCTACGCCATCGGCGCTACCGAGGGTTATTTCTACGTTCGCGCCGAGTATCCCACCGCTGTCAACCGTCTGCGCAATGCCATCAAGCAGATGAACGAGATGGGTATTCTGGGTGAGAACATCATGGGCACCGGTTTCAGTTTCCAGGCGCATATCCGTCTTGGCGCAGGCGCTTTCGTCTGCGGCGAGGAGACCGCTCTGCTCAACTCCATCGAGGGTAAGCGCGGTATGCCGCGTCCCCGTCCTCCGTTCCCCGCTGTCAAGGGTCTTTGGGGCAAGCCCACCGTCGTCAACAACGTTGAGACGCTGGCCTGCGTTCCTTACATCCTCCGCAAGGGTGCGGCAGAGTTCGCCTCCTGCGGTACCGAGAAGTCCAAGGGCACCAAGGTGTTCGCTCTGGGCGGCAAGGTCAACAACGTGGGCCTGGTCGAGATCCCCATGGGTACGACGCTGCGCGAGCTGATCTACGACATCGGCGGCGGCATCCCCGATGGCAAGGCGTTCAAGGCCATCCAGACCGGTGGTCCTTCGGGCGGATGTCTGACGGCTGAGTCGCTGGACGAGCCGATCGACTTCGACAACCTGGTTGCCAAGGGCTCCATGATGGGCTCGGGCGGTGCGATCGTCATGGATGAGGACAACTGCATGGTCGACGTTGCAAAGTTCTATATGGAATTTATCTGCGACGAGTCCTGCGGTAAGTGCTCTCCCTGCCGTATCGGTACCAAGAGAATGCTGGAGATCCTGACCCGCATCACCGAGGGTAACGGTACCATGCAGGATCTGGAGGAGCTGGAGGAGCTGGGTACCTCGGTACAGGCTAACTCTCTGTGCGCTCTGGGTCAGACGGCTGCCAACCCCATCATTTCCACACTCAAACATTTCCGTGACGAGTATCTCGCTCACATCATCGATAAGAAATGTCCTGCCAAGGTCTGCAAGAATCTGATGCAGTACCACATCGTACAGGACAACTGCGTGGGCTGCGGCAGATGTGCCAAGGCATGTCCCGCCGACGCTATCCAGAAGACCGACTACATCGCACCCGGCAAAAAGCTGCCTTCTTACCAGATCGATCCCGCTAAGTGCGTCAAGTGCGGTGCCTGCGTAGCAACCTGTAAGCTGAAGGCTATCATTAAAAAGTAATCGGGAGGACGAATCTAATGGCAAAAATAAATATTAAAATTGAGGGCGTCTCCTATGAGGTAGAAGAGGGCTTGACCATCCTGGAGGCTGCAAGAGCCTGCGGCTATGAGATCCCCTCTCTGTGCGCATTCAACCACGGCGAATGTTCCAACGGCTCCTGCCGTGTATGTCTTGTTGAGGTCAAGGGCGCAAGAGGTCTGGTTGCCTCCTGCGTGTACCCCGTCAACGAGGGTATGGAGATCTCCATCTCCTCCCCCAAGGCAAGCGATGCACGTCGTGTGTCGGTTGAGCTGCTGCTCTCCAACCATAACATCAACTGCCAGCAGTGCGACAAGAACGGCAAGTGCGAGCTGTTGCACGTTGCAGGCATCGTCGGCGCCCGCGAGGGTCGCTATCAGGGCAGCAAAACGCCCGTTACGTATGACGAGCTGACCCCCACCATCATCCGCGATACCTCCAAGTGTATCCTTTGCGGTCGCTGCGTTGCCCGCTGCGCAAATGCGCACGGTCAGGACATGGGTGTCCTCGGCTTTGAAAACCGCGGTTTCAAGACCATTGTCTCGCCCGCGGAGAATCGCAGCTTTATCCACTCTCCCTGCATCATGTGCGGTCAGTGCATCAACGTATGTCCGACCGGCGCACTGATGGAGAAGTCCGAGATCGCCCGCGTTGACGCTGCGATCAAGGCAGGTAAGTACGTTGTCGTTCAGACCGCTCCCGCTGTTCGCGCAGCGCTTGGCGAGGAGTTTGGCATGAAGATCGGTACGCCCGTTACCGGCAAGATGGTTGCCGCTCTGCGCCGTCTCGGCTTTAAGAAGGTGTTCGATACCAACTTTGCTGCCGACCTGACCATCATGGAGGAAGGCACCGAGCTGCTCCACCGTATTCAGAACGGCGGTAAGCTGCCCATGATCACCTCCTGCTCTCCCGGATGGGTCAACTACGCAGAGTACAACTACGGCGATCTGCTTGATCACCTGTCCTCCTGCAAGTCTCCTCACGAAATGTTCGGTGCTGTCCTGAAGACCTATTATGCCGAGAAGATCGGCGTCGATCCCAAGGATATGTACGTCGTTTCCATCATGCCTTGCTCCTGCAAGAAGTACGAGAAGGAGCGTCCTCAGCTGACAACGAACGGTCAGCCCGACGTGGATGCCGTTCTTACCACCCGCGAGCTGGGTCGCCTGATCCGCCGCGCAGGTATCAACTTCACCAAGCTCCCCGACGAGGACTTCGACACCGATATCGTACACGATTACAGCGGTGCCGGCGTTATCTTCGGCGTCACCGGTGGCGTTATGGAGGCGGCTCTGCGTACAGTCTACTTCAAGCTGACCGGCAAGGAATATGACAAGATCAACTTCACCGAGGTTCGCGGTCTGGAGGGTGTACGTGAGGCTACCATCGATGTCAACGGCACACCTGTCAACGTTGCCGTTGCAAACGGCATGAAGAGCGCGAAGATTCTGCTGGACGATATCCGTGCAGGCGTTTCCAAGTATCACTTCATCGAGATCATGGGATGCCCCGGCGGTTGTATCAACGGTGGCGGTCAGCCCTATGTCCGCACCGCCTTCCTGCCGAACGAGGATAACGACATCATGGATACCTATATCCAGAAGAGAGCCGCCGCTCTGTATAGTGAGGACGAGCGTCAGGTCATTCGTCAGTCGCACAACAATCCGCAGATCCAGGCTCTGTATGAGGAGTTCCTCGGCGAGCCCAACTCTCATAAGGCACACGAGCTGCTGCATACCACGTATGCCGCACGCCCCGGCTTTGACAAGATCTGATTGAATTGAATTGAATTGAATTGAATT
>JAFTJZ010000077.1 GCA_017456145.1 Clostridia bacterium | reverse complement strand
TGATTCTCCTTGCAACCAGTTCGTCGCAGGATTCATCGGTACGCCTCAGATGAACTTCATGGAAGGCAAGCTGGACAAGAAGGGTGAGGATCTCTACTTCACCTTCGAGGGCACTTCCGTTAAGCTGCCCGCCGAGAAGGCAAACGATCCCGCTCTGAAGGATTACATCGGCAAGGAAGTCGTTGGTGGTCTGCGCCCCGAGTGCATCCATGACGACGCTGCAAATCTGTCTCTCTACTCCGACGCTGTGGTTGAGACCGACGTCGACGTTACCGAGCTGATGGGTGCTGAGATCTATCTGTACCTGGTCATTGGTGAGACCAAGCTGACCGCTCGCGTTTCTTCTCGCTCCACCACCCGCGCAGGTGATAAGATCAAGGTTGCATTCGACGTTTCCCGTCTGCACATCTTTGACAAGGACACCGAGCGTTGCATCGTTCACTAATATTGATATTAGGCTCCCGAGGCGCATTGCGTTTCGGGAGCTTTTCTTAATTTTTTCGAAAAACGGTACAAAAGCAAAAATAATTGGGCGTTTGTATGCGTCTATTTATATATACATCTATCGCGGAGGTCACGATATGAACCGATACCAAACAAAGAAAGTCACACGAAGACTCACAGGGCTGCTCGCGCTGCTGTTTCTGCTCTCATTCGCAGCCTGTACCCCTCCGACCGATATCACCGCAGGCTTTGATGAATCCGGAAAAGAGATACAACCAAAGGACGAAAGTCCGCTCGCCGCTGATCGCCACAAGGACCCGAATGCGCCGCAACAGGTAGAGTGGGCGCGCGAGAAGATGCTGCACTTCCAAGGCTACTATTACTTTTTACAAGGGGGCAGCATTTCTCCCACATCAATCGATAATATACTGATCGAGCTGGGACGGATCCCCTCCACTGTACCGCCCGAGGATATTCCAACCGAACGCCTGCAGACCAACTGCGGCTTTGTCGGCTACACCGTTTATCGAAACGAAGATCAACCACAATATCTATATATCATGGATAACAGCACCTTCCATGTCCTCGAATCTCCCCAGCAAATAAAAAAAGGCTATGATATGCCGAGGTACATCCGCTGCGACGGCACGCTCTTTGCCGTATCTTCGACCGTCCGCGAATACCCCTTGCCCGACTACACCCAAAATTATACACAGGTCGGTGTGATCGATGCAGAAGGTGCTGCAGATCAGATCCCCTACGACGATCTGACCACCAACTGCGGCTTTGTCGGCTGCAGGGTATATGTGAGCCCTCAGACCATGGACGGCGGCTATATCGCGCTGAAGGACGGCTACGTTACCTTCAACCTTCCCATGATCACACGCCCCTCCATCCGTTATCATGGCGCACTCTATTTCAATGACGGCAAAAGCAGCTCCGTCATTGCAAGCAATTATCAAAGAGTCGGAGCCGTTCTTGGCACCGTTCCGCCTTCTCTTCACGCCACCGAAGATTTTTACTGTAATTTCGATTCCGCCATCGGGTGTGCAATTTATGCCAGCAATGTGGACCCCGGTACGATATACCTTCTTTTCGACGGATTATATTATCCTTACAGCCTCTCTCCATAGCATCCCCCATCATACCCTTGTCTTAATCAAGATTCCTGAGCGAGGTGCTACGCCGCGCGCCGGTAATAAAAAAATGCCGCAGAGCCCCAATGAGGTGATCTGCGGTATTTTTGTTCGGGCAAGCCGTTCGTCAGCGGATCTCGACGTTGACCTTTTTTCCACTGCCCGTTGCGGCTGCTTTCATGACCGTGCGGATTGCCTTGGCAATTCTGCCGTGACGACCGATGACCATTCCCATATCGTCGGGAGCGACGCTGAGAACCAGATCAACGGAGGAGTCATCGGCGTTTTCCACGACCGTGACCTCGTCGGGATTGTCTACAATGGCTTTGGCAATGCCGGTCAGAGTTTCTTTCAAATCTGCCATTTCATTGACCTATCCTTTCTTCATCTGCTCAACCGTGTGCGCGTTTCAAAAGACGCGTTTGATGTGTGCAAAACGGAAATCAGTCGATGATGCCGCTCTTCTTGAGCAGTGCGCGAACCGTATCAGAAGGCTGTGCGCCGTTCTTGATCCACTTCTGTGCCTTCTCTGCGTCGATCTTCACCTCTGCAGGATCGGTCATGGGGTTGTAGTAGCCGATCTCCTCGATGAAACGGCCGTCGCGGGGCATACGCTCGTCAGCAACGACGACGCGGTACTTGGGCGCCTTCTTGGCACCGACTCTCTTCAGTCTGATCTTGACCATGGTTTGGTTTCCTCCAAAATTTATGTTTTTAATATTTATAAAAATCCTTTCGATACAGCCTGTCCCCCCTACGGGGGGCATCAATTATCCGAAGGGAATTTTCATCCTTCCAAAGGGGCCCTTGCGGCTGCCTTTTCCGCCGCTTGTAAATTGTTTCATCATCTTGCGCATCTGGTCAAATTGCTTGAGCAGCTTGTTGATCTCCTCGACCGACGTGCCACTCCCCAATGCAATTCTCTTTTTGCGGGAACCATTGATGATTTCAGGATGCTCTCGCTCCTTGCGCGTCATGGATTTAATGATCGCCTCAATGTGAGCAAGTGCCTTTTCATCGACCTTAGCATCCTTAAGTGCGCCGGGCTTGATACCGGGAATCATACCCATGAGCTGATCAAGATTGCCCATGCCCTTGATCTGCTCCAGCTGATCGAGGTAATCGTCCAGCGTGAAGGTGGCCTTTCGCATCTTTTCCTCAAGCTCGGCAGCCTTCTTCTCATCGAACGCCTGCTCTGCCTTCTCGATCAGCGAGAGCACGTCGCCCATACCAAGGATTCTGCTTGCCATACGGTCGGGATAGAAGGGCTCAATGGCGTCCATTTTCTCGCCGACACCGATGAATTTGATGGGTTTTCCTGTCACATGACGGACAGAAAGCGCCGCACCGCCACGTGTGTCGCCGTCCAGCTTGGTCAGAATGACGCCCGTGACGTCAAGCAGCTCATTGAAGTGCTCCGCAACATTGACCGCGTCCTGACCGATCATGGCATCGATGGTCAAAAGGATCTCGGTGGGATTGACTTCCTTCTTGATGTTCTGCAGCTCCTGCATCAACTCCTCGTCGATATGCAAGCGACCTGCGGTATCAACAAACACCATATCGCAACCGCGACGCCAAGCCTCCTTTAAGCCCTCGCGCGCGATCTTGACGGGATTTTCCTTGTTCCCCAGCGTGAACACGGGGATGTCCAGCTGTTCACCCAGAACCTGCAGCTGGTCGATTGCAGCAGGACGATAAATATCGCAGGCGACCAGCAGCGGTTTCTTTCCCTGCTTTTTGTACATATTCGCCAGCTTTGCTGCATGGGTGGTCTTACCTGCACCCTGTAGACCCACCATCATAACGACGGTTGGCGGCTGTGACGCGATGGTCAGCTTTGCTTGCGTCGTACCCATGATGCGGATCATTTCCTCATGAACGATCTTGACGACCTGCTGCCCGGGGAGCAGAGACTCCAAAACCTCGACACCGACGGCACGCTCAGAGACCGCGGAGATAAATTCGCGCACCACCTTGTAGTTAACATCCGCCTCCAGCAGCGCCATTTTGATCTCGCGCATACCGACCTTGATGTCCGCCTCGGTGAGTTTGCCCTTGCTTTTTAACCGTTTGAAGGCGTTATTCAATTTTTCGCCCAAACTCTCGAACATAGCAGCCGTCCTTTCTGCACAGCGGCATAAACCGCCTTGCTTATATCACTTGAATCATATGGATAACAATCTGTGTGCCTGTCAGCTGACGCTTGCCTCCAGCGCGCGGATCTCCCGCACGACCTCCTCGGGCAGCGCATATCGATCCGACAATTCGCGCAACAGCGCAGCGTGCTCACCTGCCTCGCGAAACTTTCGTGCCAAGCCCAGCTTTTCCTCGTAGAAGAACAGCTCCGCCTCAGCTTTTTTGATCAACTCCCGTACTCCCTGCCGCGAGATCCCCAGATCCTGTGCGATCTCGGCAAGTGACAGATCGTCGTTATAATAGGCGTCCAGCACCTCTCTCTTTCGCTCGGACAATACATCACCGTAAAAATCCAGCAAAAAGGCGATGTTCAGGTTTTTTTCAAACATTTTCCCGCCTCCGCTGCTCAATTTCGGTGTAAAGCAAAACACCTTACATATTATACACCATCTTCGCCGTTTTGTCAAGAGGTTTTTTTAATTTTTTTCGCCTCCGGCGGCTTAAGAACCCTTTTTGAAAAAAGGGTTCTTAAGAATCTCCGAAAAACTTTTATTCAATCGGTCATTGGTTCTCGGAGGGGGTGTTGGTTCATAAGGATTCTCCTTGCAGGATCTGAGTGCGGCAAGGTTTGGAGCAGTGCCCGAATTTCTGCCTCCGGCGGCTTAAGAACCCTTTTTGAAAAAAGGGTTCTTAAGAATCTCCGAAAAACTTTTATTCAATCGGTCATTGGTTCTCGGAGGAGTTGATGGTTCATAAGGATTCTCCTTGCGGGATCTGCGTGCGGCAAGGTTTGGAGCGGGGCTCCGACTTTTTCTACAGTTCTCCCCCGCATCTCCCTTAAAACGCAAAAAATTCCTGCAAACTATAGACAAACCGCGGATTTTGTGATATAATATAGGTTGTATAAATATGAGCAAGCGAAAGGAGACGCCATGACGCTGGTATCGTTGACCCCCAACTCATTTGCATCCAACTGTTATTTGGCGATCCGTGGCGAGCACGCCTACGTCATCGACCCCTCCGCATCGGTGGAGCGCATTTACACGGCGCTACGCGAGCACAAGGCAAGCTGTGACGGCATCCTGCTCACCCACGGTCACTTTGACCATATGCTCTCCATGGACGCGCTCAAGGAGACTTATCCCGATGCCCCTATCTACATCCACGCATCGGATGCGGAGAATCTTGCCGACGGTGAAAAAAACGCCTTTGCCACCTTCTTTGGCTACAGCCGCGCTTATCGTGCGGCGGACAAGCTGCTGCGCGAAGGGGATCGTCTGCCGCTCGGAGATGAATATCTCGAGGTGCTCCATACGCCGGGGCATACCAAAGGCTCGGTCTGCTTTCTTGGCAGCGCGGGCGACTATCTCATCTCGGGAGACACGCTCTTCGCTGAGGGATATGGTCGATACGATCTCTACGGCGGAGACGCCACTGCCCTGATCGCATCGTTGCGCCGCCTCTCTTCCTTGCGTGAAAAAAATCCCCTTCTTGCCTCAGGACACGGTGAGATGTGTCAGCTTGCCGACGCTCTCAACGCACTCGGTTTATAACGGAAATTCAACCATCAAAGGATAAATAAAATTATGGACTATCAAAAATTAGCCGATCTTCTTTTTCCGAATGTCTCCATGACTCCCGCGGACATGGAGGCCAAATATCCGCCCAGAAGTCTTCCCGAGGGCGCCAAGGTCACTCGCTTTGCCCCCAGCCCCACCGGCTTTGTCCACTTCGGCGGCCTGTTTCCCACTACAGTAGCGGAACGCCTTGCACACCAATCGGGCGGCGTGCTCTATCTGCGCATTGAGGACACCGACGCCAAGCGCGAGGTTCCCGGTGCTGCCGAGGGACTTATCCGCACCCTTGCCCGCTACGGCATCCAATTTGACGAGGGCGCCATTCTCAACGAGCATGGTATCGTCGCGGATCACGGTATCTACGGCCCCTACAAACAAAGCCTGCGCGCTCCAATCTATCACGTCTACGCCAAGCAGCTTGTCCGCGAAGGTCGCGCCTATCCCTGCTTTACCACCGAGGAGGAACTGGAGGAGCTGCAGCAGGTCAACAAGAAGGAAGAGCTGAAGAACACGGATTGGGAGGCACAAGCCGCCGCCAAGCACGAGGCCATGCTGAAAAACCGCGAATTTTCTATTGAGGACGTGCAGGCGCATCTGGCTGCCGGCGATCCCTTCGTATTGCGGATCCTTTCCGACGGCGATCCCGATAAAAAGATCAAATTCACCGATCTGGTCAAGGGTAATATGGAGATTCCCGAAAACGACGAGGATTTCGTCCTGCTCAAGTCCGACGGTATCCCCACCTATCATTTCGCACACGCCGTTGACGACCATCTGATGGGTACGACCCACGTTATCCGCGGTGAAGAATGGCTTCCGAGCCTTGCCAAGCACCTGCAGCTGTTCCGCTATCTCGGTTTCAGGGTGCCAAAATATATGCACATCGCCCAGATCATGCGCCTGGACGAAAACGGTAATAAAAAGAAACTCTCCAAGCGCGATATGGGCGCCAACATGGACGACTACACCCGCATGGGCTACGCACCCGAGGCGGTCTGCGAATACGTGATGACCCTGCTCAACTCCAACTATGAAGAGTGGCGTATGCAGAATCCCGACCAGCCCTACACCGCCTTCCCCTTCAACATTAAAAAGATGTCGGTCTCGGGCTGTCTGTTTGATTTCAGCAAGCTGAATGACGTCTCCAAAAACGTCCTTTGCCGTATGAATGCTGCCGACGTCACCGCCAAAGTGACCGAGTGGGCGCAGACTTATGACCCCGACTTTGGCGCTGCACTTGCCGCAGATCCACAGACTGCCGAGCAGATCTTTGCCATCGGCAGAGGCGGCAAAAAGCCCCGCAAGGATCTCGCCACATGGGCAGATGCCAAGCCCTACATGGGATTCATATACGATCAATTTTTCAAAGTAGAGGATACCATTCCCGACACCTTTGACAAGTCGGATATTCAAGCCGTCATCGAACGTTTCAAGACCGGTTATCTGGAGAGCGACGACATGAACGTCTGGTTTGACAAGGTCAAAGCCATCGCGCAAGACCTTGGCTTTGCTGCCGACATGAAAGCTTATAAAGCGGATCCCTCCGCCTTCAAGGGCAGTGTGGCTGACGTCAGTATGTTCCTGCGCGTTGCCGTTACCGGTAAGATGAATGCCCCCGATCTCTACACCGTCATGCACATTTTGGGTAAGAAGCGCACCTTTGCTCGCTTGGATGCCCTTTTGAACTCTCTCGCTTAATTTTCTCATCACAAGGAGAACTTCTCATGGAAGAAATCAAAAATACAAACTTTATTCACGACATCATTGATGAGGATCTGACCACCAATCCCGGGCTCAAGATCCACACCCGTTTCCCGCCCGAGCCCAACGGCTACCTGCACATCGGCTCGGTCAAAGCCATCTGCATCAACACCGACGTTGCCAACAAGTATGGCGGTCTGTTCAATCTTCGTTATGATGACACCAATCCCGCCAAGGAAAGCGACGAATTTGTCCGCTCCATCCGCGAGGATCTGGAGTGGCTTGGCGCTGCTCCTACCGGTGGTGTTTATTACGGCTCGGATTATTTCGGCAAGTGCTACGAGTTTGCCGTGCAGCTGATCAAGCAGGGCGACGCTTACGTCTGCGACCTCTCCAAGGACGATCTGGCGGACTACAAGGGCACCGACCGCGCTGTGGCATCCAAGGAGTCCCCTTATCGCAATCGTTCGGTGGAGGAAAACCTCGACCTGTTTGCGCGTATGAAAAACGGAGAATTTCCCGACGGTGCCCGCACCTTGCGCGCCAAGATCGATCCTTCCTCGGACAATCCCTATCTGCGTGACCCCGTCATCTACCGTATCAAGCATATCCACCATCACCGTCAGGGCGATGAGTGGTGCGTCTATCCCATGTACGACTTTGCGCACCCCATTCAGGACGCGCTTGAGGGCATCACACACTCCCTGTGCTCCAGCGAGTTCCGCAACCACCGCCCCCTGTATGACTGGGTCGTGGAAAAGATCGGATTTGAAAACAAGCCCCATCAGTGGGAATTTGGCCGCATGAATATTACCTACACCGTCATGTCCAAGCGTTATCTGCGTCAGTTGGTAGAAGAGGGACACGTGGACGGCTGGGACGACCCTCGCCTGCCCACACTGTGCGGACTGCGCCGCCGCGGTTATACACCCGGTGCGCTGTTTACCTTTGTTCGCGAGGCCGGCGTGACCAACACCGACCACACCGTGGACATCCGTCAGCTGGAGGCTTGCGTTCGCGATGATCTGAATGAAAACGCGCTGCGCCGCGTGGCAATTGCCAACCCCATCAAGGTCATCATCGATAACTACCCGGAGGACAAGGAGGAGATGATCTCCCTGCCCAACCACCCGCAAAAGCCCGAGCTTGGCACTCGCGACGTTCCCATGACCAAAGAGGTTTATATCGACGCGGACGACTTTGCCGAAGTTCCGCCCCCCAAGTTCTTCCGCCTCAAGCCCGACGGCGAGGTAAGACTTATGGGCGGCTATATCATCAAATATGCCGGCATTGAGAAGAACGCGGACGGCTCAATCAAGTGCATCCACGCGACCGCCGATCTGGAGACCGGTAACGGAATGCCTACCGACGGCAGAAAGATCAAGGGTACCATCCACTGGCTCTCCGCCAAGCATGCCAAGCCCGCCACACTGATGCTTTACGACCGTCTGTTCGATATTGAGAACACCGCCGACGTTCCCGAAGGCAAGACCTACCTTGATTTCCTGAACAATGAGTCTCTGACCAAGCTTGAGAACGCCATGATCGAGCCTTCCCTTGCCGATGCCAAGCCCGGCGAACGGTTCCAGTTCGTCCGTGTCGGCTACTTCTGCAAGGACACCAAAAATGAAAACACCTTCAACCGCGTCGTCGGACTGAAGGACAGTTTCCCTAAGAAGTAATTGAATATTTAGATGCGAGGGGAACCTTTTGTGTACAAAAGGTTCCCCTCGCGCTCCCTTCCAAAAAACTCAATCAAAAACAACTTACCATCTGCCAAATACATCCTCTTTCTTTCATGAAAGTTTTTGAAGAGGGATTTGGGAGAAACTTTTCTCAAAATGTTTCTCCCATCAGACTGTAGACCAAAGCATTCTCCGCCCAACACGGTGGGGCGAAAACCCATAAAATGATCCTTTTGAAAAAGCTTTTTAAGGATTCTTAAGGTGCTTTTTCTCGAAAAAGCACCTTAAGTGGGGTTTGGGGCAAAGCCCCAAGTCCTTTCGTCGACAACCTGTTGGGAGAAACTTTTCTCAAAAAGTTTTTCCCATCAGACTGTAGGCCAAAGCATTCTCCACCCACACGGTGGGACGAAAACCCATAAAATGATCCTTTTGAAAAAGC
>JAFTJZ010000076.1 GCA_017456145.1 Clostridia bacterium | reverse complement strand
CGCTATATGCTTTCCAATGAAAAGTATGTCGGTGACGTTCTGTATCAAAAGACCTTTCGAACCGATTGTATCAGCAAAAAGACAAAGGTAAATCGTGGCGAGGTTACAAGATATCTGATCTCGAATAATCATCCGGCTATTATTGATCGGGATACCTTCAATTTAGTGTAAGCTGAGATTGCGCGAAGAAATAACAAACGAAAGAAACTCGACGCCTCAGTTACCGAGAGGGGAAAATACAGTGCGAAGTACGCGCTTACCGAATTGCTGGTATGGGGTTCCTGCGGCGGCTCCTTTCGTAGAACCTCAAAATGCGCCAATGGTAAGACCACATAGTATTGGTGCTTTGTCAGCCGTATCCAACACGGAAAAACATACTGCAAGGACTCAGCAGGGATATAGGAGCGGATGCTTCACGAAGCCGTTTGTCGTTGCCTGTCCAAAATGATGGAAAATTGTGGGGAGCTCCTTACGCCAATTCAAAGTAATCTTTCTTATGCTGTCTCGGGAAGCAACTCCGCACTTGATGTCTTTTCCATCGAAAAGCAGATGAATGCTCTGAAGGTAGATATTCAGCAGATGACCGAACTTGCGACAAGAACCGAAGGAGATCCGGAAAGGTATGAAATCGAACTGAAAAAGATGTTTGATCAATTAGTTATTCTTCGCGGTAAGCTTGATTTTGCCAAGAGCCAAGCATCGCAGAGTGATTCTGTCAATGCCGAGGTCGCAAGAATAATGGATATTCTCAAACAGACAGATATGAGCTTTACGGAGTTTGATGACGTTACTGTTCGCAGGTTGATTGAGTGTATCCAAGTTTGTGGAAATCAGAAAATCATCGTGACACTCAAAGGTGGTTATCAAGCCGAAGAAGAATTACGAAGTAAAGAAGTAGCATAAAATAAAGGCTCAAGATTGTTTTTTCTCTCTTGAGCCTAAAGTTTTATACATAAGGTACAAATGATTTTAGGATACGATCTCAATAATTTTTCGAAAAGATTTTGAATATCTATTGATATGGAGTATATTTAGTGGTATAATCCATATGTTAACGAAATGTAAGCACAAAATACGGCTTTTAACTGAATGACTTCGTTTTTTCGAACCTTAACTGTTCGATTGCGAAGTCATTTTTGCTGAAAAACTCAAAAAAATAATGCTTTTTTACAATATACCGAATCGGACACTTGTTTTCAAAATGCGAAAAACAGGTGTCCGTTTTCTATATACCCCTTTGTTACGAACCGTGAGTGTCCGATTGGATTTTTTCAAAATATCGTTTTTCAAACTGCTCTGGCGTTTGATAATGCAAAACACTATGCGGACGACGTGTATTATAAAAATCAATATATGCTGCAACGCATTCCTTAAATTCGCGTTAAGATTTAGAAGAAAGATATTTTCAAAAATCCATTGACAAACGTTATCGTTTATGATAACATATATACAAGGCGGTGATGCTATGAATGTTGAAGATATGATCACGGAGCAAAGACAAAATATCATTGCTAAGCTTGTGGAGGCAAGACTTGAAAAGGGAATCACGCAGATCGAGCTTGCCAAGATGATCGGAACACAGCGCTCTAATATATGCAGATTGGAAAGCGGTGCGCAAAACCCGAGCATTGAGATGCTTTTGAAAATAGCCGCAGCGCTGGGGAAACGGATCGATTTTGAACTGAGCGAAAAGGAGGAAACGATCGTGCAAACGTATATTTTGAAATTATATGATATCGAGCTCGTCCGTTTTACCTTGGCGGATCATGGCTTGGAGGGACTTAAGGCAGAGCTTGTGTCCTTCAATCGCGAAAGCGAAAAATTGTTGCCGTATGGACTTGAACTGACGGGTGAGGGAATTTTGACTTGGCTCAAAAGTCGCGTTGTGCCGAAAAATCGTCGGTTTGTGGAAGAAATTCTTGCAACATTCGGACTTAACGCCAATGATACCAAGGGCATTATCGACGTTTGCAAGGGACTTTCTCTGAATGATAGTTATTGGGTAGTAGAGGAAGATTTCAAAGGCAGATTTTCGGATTATAATTTGTATGAAAATCGGTTTTCCGAGATTTTATCTCTTGTGGCGTATACCGGTGTAGAGCAGAGCCATGGTAAGTTTACGACTTCTCCGGAGCTGACAACGGGAGGCGCACTTCCCAAGGCTTGGCGCTATATCGAGGGCGACGGCATTTATCTGTATAAGAGTGGAAACGATATTCTGACGTATGGTGGCAAGGAGCCGTACAGCGAATACTATGCTTCACAGATCGCCACGCAGATGGGACTCAACGCGATTTATTACGACCTGGAAAACTGGAAGGGCATTCTTGCTTCCAAATGCAAGCTGTTCAATAGTATTGATGTTTCCTACGTTCCGATCTGGCGCGTAATCCCCAATATTACAATCAAAAAAGCGGTTGACTATTACGATAATCTTGGAGCACAATTCGGCGAGCAGATCCGCAGTATGCTGATGTTTGACGCGCTGATTTATAACGAGGACAGGCATTTTGGAAACTTTGGCCTTTTGCGCGATAATAAAACAGGGGAATTTGTTGCTCCCGCGCCGATGTTTGACCATGGACATGCGCTATTCAGTCAAGCGGCTCCCGAAAAGTTTGATGATTTGGAGGGGTATGCTAAAATTTTAACAACGCCCTATGATGGATTGACCTTTGATAAGATCGCCATTGAGGTGATCGGCAAAACGCAGATTGCGCAGCTTCGCAAAATGGCGAACTTTGTCTTCACGCGCCATCCTTCGCTCAATCTTGATGAGGAACGATTGCAAAAGATTGAAGTCTTTGTGAGAAAAAGGGCGGTGCAGCTGCTTGCACTTGCAAGAAGCCATGCGGCAAAAATGAAAGGCGATAGGAGAATCAAAGATTATGACGAATAAACTGAAAGAAAAGTGGCTGCGGTTATACGGTGTAACACAAGGAATCGGAATGATGGAGCCGTGGAGCGATTTTTCGGAGAAAGATCAATTCGTTTATGTGTGGAAGGGTGAAGAAAAAAGTGTACATTTTACGTTTCTCGGCGATTCCATAGAAAAGTATGGAATCGCTTGCTACGTTGGCGAAGAGAATTATACTTCGGCAAGAAACCGTATGCTTTCCAAAAATGAAAAGCAGGAGCCGGTATTTATGCTGCAAAATGCCTTGATCTGCATCTGGGATGACCGAGAGGATATTTCGAAAGAAGATTATGCGTTGATCAAGTCGCTTGGCTTTTCTCCACGAGGCAAGGGCGCGTGGTTGCATTTTAACCGATATGAGGTAGGCTATTTGCCGACATCAATTACCGAAGCGGATATCGACTTCTTGACAACGGCATTTGAAAATTTGGCGATGATGCTTCGTGCTATTTATGAGCAGGGGCTGAATCCCGAGTTTGACAAGGGTAAGACGCTGACACGGTGGTATGATCCCAAAGCTGAGCTGTACTACACGCATCCTTTGGAGGTTGAATTGCCAAAGGATATGGGGAATTATCCGGTTGTAACGGTGAAGGAGAACGATTGGCTGCGCGAAGTTCGCGCTATGCAATCTCCGGGTTATAGTGTAGAATTGGATTGGTCGTATCTACCGGTTGTATTTTCTGATAAAGGCGGAAGAAGTATTTTTCCACGCTCTGTGCTGGCTGTTGAAAAAGAAAGTGGGTCCATACTCGCATCATTGCTGCTGACTCCGACACAGGAATTGTCCGGTGTAGCATTCAATTTGTTAGATCAATTGATTGAGAAATACGGTAAGCCGCAAGAAATTTTGATCTGCGATGAATCACTGCGCGGAATTCTGTCCGATGCTTGTAAAAAGGTGAACATCAAAGTGACTGTCAAAAAACGCTTGTCGCAAGTCAAGATTGCGCGTAAGCAGCTGATCGAATCCATGTGAATGGTAGATGTTTTGATTTTGCGGTCATAAAGATCCTCGATAAAGCAGTTGCAATTTTGTCCTATGAGCACAGAAAAGCAGGAACGGCTTGAGCCGTTCCTGCTTTTCTCATGTATCTGAATGGACAGACCCCCCGCAAATTGCGCAAGCAATTTGCAAGCATTTGAGAAGATACTATTACAGCAATGATTATATGGTGATATATAAATATTTGATATTCCCTCCTTCGGGAGGGTATTTTTTATGCAAAGTACTTGCAAATTGTATAAAAATATGGTATACTTATGGCAGAGATAGGAAATCAATAACGAGAACGGCTTGATCTGTATGCGTGCGAGATACTACTCGCCCGATATGCGACGGTTCATCAATGCCGATGTTGTGGCGGGTTCGATTTCGAATGCGATTACTCTAAACAGATTCGCGTATGCGAATGGTAACCCCGTTTCTATGAGCGATCCATTTGGATTGAGTGCGGAAAATAGATGTTGTTCAGTATATGATGATATTACGATACAAGATCTTAAACGAGCAAACAAAACTTTTGATGCGATATACGACACCGTTGATGCTTTGAAAGATATTGTAAATAATTCATATTCAAGAGTAAATGATTATTTAAAAAACCTCATTAAACCCAAAAGAATACCCGATGGAAGTTGGGTTAAACGAATGGGAAAGAAGATGAATCTTTTGGATGATTTGATTGGTCCCACATCAAAAACCGCAAAAAGTTTAGATGCGTTAGCGCCTGCTGCAATTGATGTAGTATTCATTGTAAATGATGTTCTTTTAGGTGTGTGCGAGAATGTTGAAAATAATGTTTCGGATCATGTCATTGCTGCCGATGCGATTGTTGATGTAGCTTATGGTGCTACTGGAGCGATTAGCAGTGGTACTGTTAGTGCAGCCGTTGGTGCTAAGGTGGGGGCGGTTTCATTTATTCCCGTACCCGGCTTAGGTACCGCAATTGGTGTTGCAGTTGGCGTAGGTGCGGGGTTAGTTGTAGATGCAATATTTGAAAAGATCATGGAAACTCCTGATTCGAGTGGAGAAACCTTGCTTGATAAGGCATCAGAAAAAATTTCAAACTTTTTGGATGGCATATTTGATTAATTCTTGTTTCAATAAGACGGGGTGACAGATGGATAAAAAGAATATTCGAAGATGTATATTATATGGTGTAGACCAAACAAAATCGCGAAGGCAATTAATGAGATCAGCATTTTCTTTGGCATTTATTATAATGATATTTGGTGTTCCTGCCATATTTGAATCATCTCTTCCACGCGTCTATCTTGCTTGTATCGGTGTTATAGAGACGATTTACATCGTAGGTGTTGTATTTCTATCGCGTACGCTGAATCTAAAAAGAAGGATTTTAATAAACGGATATGAGTCCATTCTATTGTCAGTTCTTTTTATGTTGCTCAGCGGAATTTACTGGGAGATCAATCAAGGATTATACTATTGGTATCATATGGCAACGCTACCTTTTGTTATGGCGGGCATTTCTATTTTGCTTATGGATTGGAATGTGAAAAAGGGTAGATATTCCAAAATTCAGAAAAACTTGAACTTTACATTGATTACCGTGGGTGCTATGATTGGCGTGGCTTTTGGAAATGTTGTTACTCTTTTGGTGCCTGGTAATGTGAAATTGGACCAAGTATATGTCTTTGCTGCTGTTTTTATGGAGATACTGTCATGCATCTTTGCATTGGGTTCTTCTTCATTTCTGAAGTTGCATTATATCAAAAAAATGAAAAATATTCGTTAAACAAATTCTAAACGGATTGCATGTATCAGTTCTTTCTCTTTTGGGACAATGTCATTTGGTTATTTAACTGGTATTGTCCTTCAGGAGGGGAATGTAAAATACATGCAAATTCTACCAAAATATGTTATACTTATGGCAGAGATAGGAAACTAAAGACGAGAATGGCTTGATCTATATGCGTACGCGGTATTACTCGCCCGATATGCGTCGATTCATTAATGCGGATGTTGTTGCGGGTTCGATCTCGAATGCGATTACTCTAAACAGATTCGCGTATGCGAATGGTAACCCCGTTTCTATGAGCGATCCATTTGGATTGAGTGCAATAGACACTATATATAATGCGACTAATATTGGAATAAACCTTTTTGAAAATTGCTGGGAAACCGTGAAGGAAATATCTTCGGCAATATATAACAATGCTGGACAGGCTGCAGAAACATTCAAGAATGGAAACATTTTTGATTGGGGAATTGATAAATTCAAAGAATTAACTCGCGAAGATAAATCGGATAATAGCATTGATTTCTTCCTTGGTGCTACTTCAGATAATAATGGCATATATCACATTGATCAAAATTATTGGCAGAGTTTCCCCATCGTTAGATACAATGATATTTATGAAATAGCTTTTGCTTTTGGTGTCGGAATGGCAGGTTATACTGTTGATAAGAGAAAATTTGATTTTACACATCAAAATGCGCATGCTAATAATTTAGCCCTTACAGTTACAATTGATTTTTCTAGTAACCCAGATATTTATGCCGCCTTCAAAGAGGCATGGGGCGAAAGTGCTTGGAAGTTTGACGATATGCAAGCAACATATATTTGGAGAAATAAATAAGTATTTTTAGGGGGAATAATGTGAAATCATATTTAAAGAAAATCATCAGTGGAGTAGTAGCGATGGTTACATTGTTTAACTTGTTTGGTTGTAGTTCAAATGAAATTGACGAAGAAAAAACAGCTGCTGATATGGAGATAATTCTAACACAGATATTCGATTCGGTAAAGAATGGTGATAAAGAAACATTTAAAACTTATTTTGCCGATGAGGCTTTAAATCTTTCTGATTTTGAAGACGGTTGGGAATTTTTGCTTGCTCAGTATAAAGGGGATTTGTTGAGTATAGATTGCAAATTTCCTATGGGCGCAGGTACGAGATTTGTACCCGGCGAGCGCATATGCCATGCATTTACCACTTTCAATATAATCACAAACGAAAATGAGTATGTGGCGTATATAGACTTTTATACTCAGTATTCCTCGAAATATCCGGAAGGCTCATATAAGATTAGAATATTCAAGTTGTTAACAAAACAAATGTTAGACGATGGAGAGAACTTTCATGATTGCTCTTTAAGATATGGAATCTACTATCCCGGTTGGCCAGTTCCAGAAGTTAATTAAAAACTATATAATGTTTCAGCCGCACTTCACTTTCGGGTGCGGCTGTTTTTTGTCAAAAGCTCTTGCAAATTCTACCAAAATGTGTTATACTTATGGCAGAGATAGGAAACTAATAACGAGAACGGCTTGATCTGTATGCGTGCGAGATACTACTCGTCCGATATGCGAAGATTTATCAATGCCGATGTCGTGTCTGGTGATATCTCGAATGCTATTACGCTGAATAGATTTGCCTATGCGAATGGAAATCCGGTTTCCCTTGTAGACCCGTTTGGGTTGAGTGCGGCGGATCAGAGCGGTAATGCTCCATCTTCTGCTGTTGGTAGGGGTTCTTCTACGATTAGATATCATACATCTTCTCAGAATAAAGAGGTATATGGTCCCTTTATTTTGGATGCGAACGTAGATAGAGTGGTTTCCACTACTAATGTACTGCTCAGTTTTTGTGCAGGAGCTATAATCGGAGCTGCCGCAGGTACAAGCTTGGTCCTGTTTGGGGTACAATTGCTGGAGCTATTTTAGGCGGTATAGCTGGTTATGCGGTGACCTGTGCTGGTGATAATATAAGAGATCAACTTAAGTCATTGGTGGAATAACTAACGTGAGGTTTTTATGCAGGTAACAACAGAAAAAGGAATGCGGGATGCGGTGGAGCATTACACAAAATTAAATAGAACGCAAATCCAGTGCATTACGGGACTTGATCTCATTCAATGCGTAGTTACACTTTCGTTTGGTTATAATTTCAAAACAAGCCTATATTTCGCTATTCCGCAAGCTATAGCAGCTGTGATTTTGCTTTTTTTAGCAGAGCGTACGCATCTTATGGATTCAAAGCGAATGCATCTACTTTCCGGATTGGCAGGGATGCTAGTGGGATTTGGCTGTGCTATAGGAAGTTTATTTATTATTCCGTTGAAAGAGAAAGAATTACTTTTTACGATATTGGGGTCACTTCTTATATATTTATTTGGTATGTTTTCTGGCTTTATGCACGATTTCATGATAGCAAGAGAAAAAACGCCATGGTTATCCATGCTGGGTATGAGTGGTGCGGCAATTGGCGTTGGGGGGGCACGGATTGGCGGGATTTTTTCGCGCATGATGCGTGATGGGACAGAGATTGATTGGAAATCTCTTTGTTTTGTATGCTATCTGCTGTTTGCCTTTGTCGGTGCATATCATGTCATGTATCTTGTACGCTCGTATTACGCAGGTGTTTTGGAAAGACTTGAAGAAGAACGTACGCCCAAGCAGTGAATGGCTTGTAGGCATTGATTCGTGCGAAAGAAACTTTCGAAAACGCATGGGCGGATTTGAAAGAGTTTTGTAAAAACTATTTTGAAATATGCAAGTATTTGAGAGAAATCGAACAAGAGCATGTTGTAATTGAAATCGAATTATGTTTTGGAATCGGATTTTCGACTGAGTTTGGAGGAGTTGGACTTGAGTTGATTAGTAGAATGGACATTGCTGGTGCGCAATATACAAATGGCGAAGTGAAAACTGGTCACTTCGGGAAATCAGCAGCGGACATAACTATTTTGGGAATGACCTTTGGACCTCAGCGTACTACATTTGAACCTTGGAATATGACGAATCCTAAAGAACGCATAGTGAATGATCCAACCTATTTTGATGCCGGCGTTTCTGCGGGTGGTGCTGTAGCTTTCGGCGTTGGAGTGCATTTTAATGTTTCAGTCTCTGTCTTGGGATTAATTACGGATTATGCTGAGTATTTTTATGAAAAGTATAAAGACTTGGGCTATTTAGATTAGGCAACAGAAAAAGCAGGGGGCGTACATGAATAAGATTAAAAAAATTCATGGAGTTATAGTAATAACTTTTTCAGTCATAAATGTTTTTTTGGCAAATTATAATGATTTTTTTGCTGATGCTGCGGCTTGTTTTTTTGTATCAGGAATAGCAATGATTGAAACGGTTAATGCACTGAAACCAATGAAAAATTTCGGGCCAATAAATACAATAAAACGATATTATCAAAATAGAGATAAATTGGATATTTATAAAAAAAATATGTATGTGTTGTCTTTTATATTGCTACTTGCTGGTGGATTGAATTTTGTGAGAGGATTGTGTGAAATTATTATCAACTTGTTATCGCGTTTTGCGGAGTCGTAAAATTCATCAAGAGGAAATCTCAATAAAAAAGAGTTAAAATAACCGTCACGTGTGACCGGATGGATACCTCTGGGCGGCTTTCTCCATTCAAAATTCTGCTTTCAGAGTGCGATCCGTACATGCTTTTATACCCCTTTGCCCGAACGACCTTGTGATTTGCCAAACGATTGCTTTGCCATCAATTTGAACTCATAACGGGGAGAAAAATAATAGTTGACTTATTCGTGCTTTTGTTGTATAATATATGAGTCACATAATCTTTTTGAAATGCTGGTTGGAGGAAAAAATGAAGGATAAAATCAGATGGGGAATTGTTGGCCCCGGGTCCATTGCCAATCGATTTGCTAACGCTGTGAAAAACGTTGCCGGGGCCGAGGTGACGGCTGTTGCTTCACGCTCGGCGGATAGAGCAAGAGAGTTCGCGGACAAACACAATATTCCGAATGCTTTTGCCTCCTATGAAGAAATGGCAAATTCAACGGCTGTCGATGCCGTATATATTGCCACGCCGCATCCGTTTCACAAGCCTTACGCGGAGCTTTTCCTGAAGGCAAAAAAGCACGTTTTGTGTGAAAAACCGATCTGCGTGAATGCCAAGGAGGCTATCGATATCACGGAATGTGCGAAACAAAACAATGTGTTTTTAATGGAAGCCATGTGGACAAGATTTTTGCCCGCAATAGAGGAGGCCGTTCGCGTGGCACAAAGCGGTGAGATCGGAGAAATACGGGGCGTTCGGGCGGAGTTTTGTTTTTACAGCTCTCCTTCGCCGACCTCCAGATTATATGCTCCCGAATTGGCGGGTGGTGCGCTTTTGGATGTGGGCGTTTATTGCCTGAATTTTGTTGCGGCTTTTTTAGGGAATGACCCCGAAGAAATCAGGTCGATTGCGAATGTTCAAAACGGTGCGGACTATCAAACTGATGTGCTGTTGAAGTATCAGGGCGGTGCGATTGCCTCGATTTCAGCTGCTGTCAACGTAAGCAAGCCGGTCGTAGGTTATGTATATGGGACCAAAGGTTATATCAGAGTTCCGCATTTTTTCGGTGCCACGGAATTTTTTGTAAATACCAACAACGAAGAAAGAAGAGTTCATAAGCCATACATCGGTGATGGTTTTGAAGAGCAAATTGAAGAGGCCTGCAGCTGTATACGAAACGGAAAAACGCAGAGTGACAAGATGCCGATGTCGGAAAGCATCAAAATCATGGAGCAGATGGACGCTGTAAGAAAGCAAATTCAATTAGTATATCCTTTTGAGGTGTAATGAGGCGGTTTGCTTTTCGTACCTAAGGGTGCAAACTTGGTTTATGAGCGTAAAAAATGGGGTGAGTCAAATGCAAAAAATGCGTTTGAACTCACCCCGTCGTTTTTGCTTTGCGGCTGAGCACCGCAATTTTTGCCTGCTTTGCAAGCAAAGTGCTGACCTGCTTGCGTGGTGGTGCCGACGGTGGCTTTGGGAGGTTATTCCCCAATGATATAGCGGTTGATATTGCCCAGAAGACCTTGCGAGGAGACGTACTGTGTCAGCCCGGGGGTCAGCTCGCAGACATTGAGAAAATGCAGATGTCCCGCCAATACGGCGACGATTTTGTCGGTATTGGCGTAGAGGATTTTGACAAATTCCTTGGTTTCTTCGGAGCACTCCGCGTGATTCAGACGGAAATATTCGTCAAGCGCCTTGTGAGCCTTATTGTGTTCTGCCTGGATCGGTATGTGCATGGCGATGATGATCGGCTTACCCTGCGTGAGCTGAGACATCAGCGCATCGATTTGTACTTTTGTGATGACTCTTTGCGAATTTTCGAATGTCATGATTACAAGATCCCCAAGATCCAGCGTTTGCACGGGCTGCTTGATGCGCGCCAGAGCACAATTGTCGGGGATTTTTGTTGGGTTTTCGTGATTTCCGCAAGCGAGCAAGTAAGGGATGGCAAGATGTGAGAATCGTTTCTCAAACCATCGGATATCGGCACCGGTGACGTGATCGAAAAGGTCGCCGGCGATCAGCAGCGCATCTCCGTCCTCTTGCGCTTTTTGCATCAGATTTTCAAAATGCGCCTCTGCCTCGATCAACTGTTCCTCGTCACACGGCTCCCCCGTGGAGCGGGCAAAGTGCTTGCGCCCTTCACGCCAGCTTGCGGTATTTCTTTCGGCTGCTTGCCTTTCTGCGTCAGAGGATAGCTCGTCCGCCATACTGAGATGCAGATCACTGAAATGGTAAAGGATCTTTTTTTGCACGCCCTTGCATGGGATTTCGTAATCGTGGATGATCATCTTTGGCATATCGTTCTCTCCCTTGTTGCACGGCTTAGGGCAACCGTACGATGACTATTTTAAGGGTATTATAGCACACATATGGTGGGGATGTCAAGAGCTTTTTGCGGGAAGGGAGATCAAGGGCGATGAATCGAGCGAGAATGAGGCGTCTGCAAACAAAGCCTTGACAATCGCTGATGGCTGTGATATAATGAATATAACGCCGTGCGTACAGATCGGGTGCGTATATGCAATCGAACGGCTGAAATTTTTGGAGGTTGGTCTATGAAAACGGTAAAAGATAAGTATCTGGTCGTAGGTGCTGATTTTGCGGGATTTCCGCTCAAGGAGGTCGTGGTGGAGCACCTGGTCAAAAAGGGCTGGAAGATTTTGGATCTCGGCGTGAAGAAGGACAGTGATCCGAATGATACGGATCTGATGTTCCACAGAGTCGGTTTGCGCGTTGGCGCGGAGATCTCCGAGGGAAATTACGAGAGAGCGCTGGTATTCTGTGGAACCGGCATGGGGATTCACATTGCTGCCGGCAAATGCCCTCACGTGCATGCGGGTGTTGTGGAAAGCTTACCTGCGGCGATTCGCGCCATCACGGGCAACGGAGTCAACGTTCTTGCAATGGGAGCATTTTACGTTGCGCCGCAGACCGCGTGCGATATTGCTGACGCGTATCTTTCCAACGAACTTGGCTCCGGCTGGGAATGGTGGCATAATTTTTATGAATTTCACAAGCTTGCGATTGACGAGCTGGAGGCGTTTGACTACGAGGAATATAAGAAAAACGGCTTTAAGGTGAACAAGCTCGGTGATTATGAGCTGACCCTTGACTTTGATCAAAAGCCGGAATAAGTGTAACGCTGTAGCGGCCGACGGCCAACGACCGATTTTGATGCAACACATATTGAAATGGGGGAGTCAAATGCAAAAATGTATTGGATTCTCCCCATCGTTTTTTCTTTGCGGCTGAACACCGCCTTTTTTATAAGGTGCACCGCAAAGGCAAGAGGGAAAAACTGAAAAACTCCTTTGCGTTTCGGCTGTGTCGCACCGCATCTTCTTACACAGCGGGCGTCTTTGGTTGCAGGGAAGACCGCTGTCGGAGATCCTGAACAGGTGGCGGGAGAATGGTTTGATTTGACGTCGCAGTATAAAATGTTTCAAGTTTATGAAATTTTGCTCCGTTGCATTGACTTTGGTGCTATTTTATGATAAAATATATTAAATTCACGTGCTATTATTGATGCGCGCTTAAGAAAGGATATGAAACTATGAGATCAGTCTATACCAAATTGCTCGTGGCGTTGGTTCTGATGCTCTGCATGGTGAGCTCGTTGCTCGTTCCCGCATATGCAGAACTGGATGAGCCGATCATGCTGGACAACTGTGACAATTCCACATGGCACGGTAGTAAGAGCAAGGATTTTGAAGAGAAGACCGAGGGTACAGCGAGTGTGTCGTGGGATGTTGCCGTTGGCGGATCCTTTGTGGTACATCGCACATGGGCCACGCCTGTAGACGGCTCGGGCGCAAATTTTTTGGAATTTGATATTTACGTTTCCAGTGCGGATGCGTTCTACTCCATTTCGGGCGGTAACTCGCTGGAGATGACCTCCGGCGGCGTCTGCGATGTCGAGGAAACGGCATGGAACCTGACCTCCCTTGAGCTGGAGGACGGTTGGAATCACGTAGCGCTCGGCATTGGTGCCGGCGGCGGTTGTGATCTTTCCCGCATCAATTATATGCGTTTTTACGCGCTGGGGCACAACAACGATGAACCCTACACCGTCAAGATCGATAATATCCGGCTGACCTACATCGACCCCGACGATATTGAAGGCGTGGAGGTCCCCGACGATTATATCATTGGTTTGGCATCTCCCGAAACGGCGATCCCTGTTATGCGTGTCTCGGATCATGAGAACGAGGGCGATGACGATGGCGATGACGAGTCGAAACCGACACAGGGCGAGGAGCCGACTCCGGATCCGCGCGGCTGCGGTGCTGTGATGCAGCTTGGCACGGGAGCGGTGTTACTTTTGGCGGCCGGTGTATCTTCCGTGCTGATCCGAAAGAAGAATGCAAGGGGGTAATCACACATGAAGAAAATATTGATCGTTTTACTTGCGCTTTTTTGCCTTGTTATGCCGCTTGCGTTGATCTCCTGCGAGGAGGTCGACCAGGGCGAAGGGGATGGCGAGGGCAGCGGCACAGGAGATGATACGCCGCAGAGCTCTTCCGACGTGCTCGATACACTGACCGACCAGACGGGACACCCCGAGGTCTCCGCCGATGAGGTGGATGTGGAGGCACTTTTGACGGTCGATCCCAATTATGACACCAGGGATGATTATAAGGTAAGCTATGAGGGTATCAAGGCAGTGACCGACTTCAGCGCACTGCCCCACATCGTGATGACCGAGACTCCCACACAGAACGGAATTACAATGCAGGCACTGGCTCCCGACGCCATTGAGAAACTGAACATCGTAGAGAAGGATTGCTGGTTGTTCGTACATTTCAGAAATGACGATACCAACAAGTTCCGCCTCTCCGTGGACGATGCGGCGGCTGCGCAATTTGCAGGCAAGACCGTGCGCCTCAACTTTATCGCATATGTGAATGCCGACGTGACCTTTACGGTGGAGTACGTAGACGCGGACGGCAATGAACAGACGGCTACCTCCTCCGGCAACAAAATCAGAAATGCCTGGACGGAGTTCTACGTAGATCTGGTCAATCCCGCGTTTGACGGCGCAAAGGACGGATATGATTTCTTCGTGACCTGTGAGGGCCCCGAGCTGATCCGCATTCATGCCATTTATGTGACCGAGAGCAGCACCCTTTCCGTGCAGACGGGTCTGATCCAAACCGATTATGAGCAGTCATTTTACATCGTTGCCGAGGAAAATGTTCTGGCGCACGGTGCCAAGGGTGACGGTATGTCCAACGATACCGAGGCATTTTTGAATGCGATTGATGCCGTTTCCAAAAAGGGCGGCGGTACGGTCTTTGTTCCCGCGGGCTACTACTGCCTGACCAAGCCGCTTGTTTTGCCGTCGGGAGTTGCACTTGTGGGTGAGATCGAGCCCGGTACTGCCAACGGTACGGTGCTTTGCATTTATCACGGCAAGGGTGAGACTGCGCCCGATCAGGCAGCGGTCGTAATGAACCACCAAAGCTCGGTACAGAGTCTGGCGTTCTGGTATCCCGAGCAGACCCTTGTCAATGGCAACTTTATTCCGTATCCCTCTACCATCACCCAACGCGGCTCAGAGGGTGTGACCGTTCGTAACGTGACGTTTGTCAACTCGTATTTCGGATTGAACTACGGTACGCTGGGCGGCGGTCAAGCCTCCAACTCTCTGCAATATACGCGCGATATTTACGGTACTTGTCTTTCTATCGGTTATCACAACGACCCGAGCTACGACATCGGTAAGCTGGAAAACTTCCACTTCTCGCCCGATTATTGGCTGGACAGCGGTCTGCCCGGCACCCCCAATGAGGAGCTTTTGCGTACGTGGATGCTGCGCAACTCCACGGGTATCTGGCTGCAGCGCATTGACTGGACCTATATCGCCGATATTTACGTGGACGGCTATAACAAAGGCATTTATGCCAGCCAGTCCGAACAAGGCGCGACCAACGGACATATGTACAATATCTATCTGCTGGATTGCTATTATCCCTATTACGCAGAGCGGCTGAACTGGACCATTGCATCCAAGTGCCACTTCCGTGCGGTCGGTAACGACGGCGCTGCGGCGCTGTACTTTGGCCCGCTGTGCAGCGGTGACATGGTCTTTGTGGACGCTGTGATCGAGAGTGAGGGCGCAAACGCCATCATCAATTACGGCTCTTCCCAGATTTCTTTGACAGGCTGCACCGTGACCTCCAAGGGAACGGCGTTTGCCAACATGACGGGAGCCAAGAGCTCTTTGATCAACACGACGCTGACGGGCGGTGATAACCGCATTTATGACGTTGTGACCGACGATAAGGCGCTGACGCTGCCCGAGGTCGATTACGGCAAGACGGTGGTGCTCAAGCCTGCGTCCGATCACTTTATCAATCTGACCGAGGCACCCTACAATGCCGAGAAAAATTCCGACATCACCGCAGTGCTGCAGCAGGCGATTGATGATCTGAAGGAGACGGGCGGTATGATCTACTTGCCCGCAGGAACTTACACGGTCAGCGATCACATTGATGTCTGGGCAGGCATTGAGATCCGCGGTGCGGCGATCTGGTCGCACAGCTTTGCGACACCCACCCGCATCGACACGGCCTTTGGGCACAATGATCCCGACGGCGAGGCTCTCTTTGATCTGTATGAGGGCGCGGGAATGATCGGCATCTCGGTCGTCTACACGCAGCAGAACACCAACGATCTGCAGCCGTATTCCTTCACCATCCGCGGCAGAGGTGCTGACATTTATCTGATGGACGTGACACTGCCGACCTCCTGGAATGGCGTGGACTTCGCAAGTTATCGCTGCGATAACCACTATATTGAGTACATCCACGGCGCTTTCCTCAATCAGGGTATTGTCGTTGGTGCCGGTAGTGAAAACGGCATCATCCGTGATTGCCATCTGACACCTAACTGCTTTGCGGTTCATACCGATAATAACTGGTGGACCGGTCCTTACGTTTCCATTATGACCCGCGGTACGCCGTTTGTCATTGGCGAGAGTAAGAATCAGATCCTTTACCATAACTTCACCTACGGTGCATATCAGGGCTTGACGGTGCTTGACGGTGCGGAGAATGTTTATATTCTCAGCCATGGTGTGGACAGCGGCGATATTTCCGCGTATTTTTCCGGCAAATGCTCTGTCACTTTGGTCAATACCGAGCTGGTCAACCTCTTCACGGCGGGCACGGCGAAACATTTCAACTACGTTTATACGGAGAATGACTTTACCGGTACCGTCAACTTTATCAACGTGGCGGGCTGGGGTACCTCCAGAAATGCATTCTGCCTCAATGGCAACGGTGATGTCAATGTCACGGGTGCCAAGATCAGCTCCGCAGGTGCACCGCTTGTACAGTTGAACGCCGGAACGGCGACGATCATCGGTCTGATCAACGACTCCCGTACCACAGACTTCGGCACCGACGGCGGGGGATATTCCATCCACGTCGCGGGAAACATCTTCTCCAGTGGCTTACGCTTTGGCGAGGCGATCGAGGAGTATGGCGTTAAGATCACCGGTGCGGACGTAGAACGCTACGCAAAATAAAAACCAAGGTACACATGATTTTCATGTGAAAGACCATACATAAGACATGGGCTGTCTCACTTTTGTGGGGCAGCCTGTGTTTTTGAATTTACATTAAAAAAATCCATAAAAATAGATGCTTTTATATTGACACCCTGACACTTTTATGCTAAAATGATGACATCCCATTCAGAAAAGGAGAGCTTTCTTATGGCCAACCTGACAAAACATCAACCCACATTGATTCAAAGCGAATACGAACAATCCTACTACATCATTGCCGAGGAGAACGTCATGGCGCATGGTGCGCACGGCGATGGCGTAGCGGATGACACAGCGGCCTTTCTTTCGGCGATCGCGGCAACCGCGGCAAAGGGAGGCGGCACGGTCTTTATTCCTGCGGGGCGCTACCGCCTGACCGCAACACTCACGCTGCCCTGCAGTGTGGCGCTGGTCGGTGAGCTGGAGAGGGGAACTGCCAAGGGTACGGTACTCTGCATTTGCCATGGCAAGGGGGAGACCGACCCCGACCACGCGGCAATCATTCTCAATCATCAAAGCTCGGTACAGAGCGTGGCGTTCTGGTACCCCGAGCAGAGGATGGAGAATGGCACGTTTGCGCCGTATCCGTCCACGCTGACGCAGCGCGGCTCGGAGAGTGTGACTGTGCGCAACATTACCTTTGTCAATGCTTATTTTGGCATCAATTACGGCACGCTGGGCGGCGGGCAAGGCTCGAACTCCTTGGAATATACGCGCGATATTTTTGGAACTTGCCTGCACTTGGGATATCATAACGATCCCAGCTACGACATCGGCAAGCTGGAGAATTTCCATTTTTCCCCCGACTATTGGCTGGACAGCGGTCTGCCCGACCTGCCCGACGCGGATGCACTGCGCGCGTGGATGCTGAAAAATTCCACGGGTATTTTGCTGCAGCGCATTGACTGGACCTACATTGCCGATATTTATGTGGAGGGGTATTACAAAGGGATTCATACAAGCTTGTCTTCTACGGGTACACCCAACGGACATATGTATCACATCCACCTGCTGGATTGCTACTATCCTTATTATGCTGAGGAATTGTCATGGACGATCGCGTCCGACTGCCATTTCCGCGCGGTCGGCGGGGGGGATGCCGCAGCTCTGTACCTGAGCGAGAAGTGCAAGGGGGATATGGTGTTTGTCGATTCGGTCTTCGAGAGTGCGGGGGCACACGCCATTGTCAATCGCGGTGAATCCAAGCTCTCGCTGACGGGGTGTACCGTTACATCCGTCGACAAAGCGTTTGTTAATCAGAACTGTGTTGCCACCGCACTGATCAATACTGTTTTCTCGGACGGCTGTGATGACGGCGTAATTACGGATGCGCGCGCACTGACGCTGCCGCCCACGCCGCACTACGGTAAAACGGTGGTGACAAAGCCTGCCTCCGAGCGGCTGATCGTGCTCAGTGAGGCACCGTATGGTGCGGTGGCGGGGGAGGACGTGACCGCTGTGCTGCAGCGAGCCATTGACGATCTCAAGGAAACAGGGGGAACGGTATATCTTCCTGCGGGGGCTTACACACTCAGCGGGCATATTGACGTTTGGGCAGGGATCGAAGTGCGCGGTGTTGCCATTTGGGCGCAGAATTTCGGTGCGACCCACTTTATAACAGCATACGGGCAGGGAGACCCTGACGGTGAGGCGCTCTTTACCTTGTACGACGGCGCGGGCTTGCGGGGCTTGTCGGTCATTTACGACCACAAAGACCCCGAACATCTGCTGGAATATGCCTATACTGTCCGCGGGAAGGGGAAGAATATTTATCTTGTGGACGTTTGTATTCCCTCGGCATGGAACGGGGTGGATTTTGCAACGTATCGCTGCGATGCACATTATATTGAATATTTGTGGGGCGCCTTCCTGAATGTGGGAATCCGTGTCGGTGCCGGTAGCGAGAACGGCATTATCCGCGATTGTCATTTCACTCCCAACTGCTGGCGTTGTACGACGGCGGGCAGCTGGTGGGGCGCGGCATACAACGCAATCATGAACCACGGAACGCCTTATGTGATTGGCGAGAGCCGAAACGAGATCCTGTATCATAACTTTACCTACGGGGCATATCAGGGCTTGACGGTACTGGACGGCGCGGAAAATGTTTACGTTCTCAGCCATGGCGTGGACAGCGGAGATATTTCCTCCTACTTCTCAGGGAACTGTACGGTCAACATGGTCAACGCCGAGCTGGTCAATCTTGACGTGCGGCGTCCGAATTATCTCCCCGTACACGGCAACTACGTTTATACCGAGACCGATTTTTCCGGTACGGTCAATTTTATCAGCGTGGCGGGCTGGGGACCCTCTGTGGGGGCTTTCCGCTTTGGCGGCGGCGGTACGGTCAACATCACGGGTGCCAAGATCTGCAATGCAGGCATGCCCATGCTGCAGCTTGATGCGGGGAGCGCGAATATTCTCGGTCTGATCAACGACACCGACACGGTGGATTATTGCGCGGGGCAGTCGGCGGTATCGCTGCACATTGCGGGTAATCTTTATGCGAGCAAGCTTCGCTTGGACGACTCGGTCAAGAATGGCTCGCTTACCTTGAGTGGTACGGATGCGGCTGCGTACGTTTGATGTATTCTCTCTGCAAATATAATATAAAATGTCTTTTGTTTGAAAAAGAGAACTTTTTCAGGTTGACAGCACCGTGATTTTATGATACAATAAAATATCTATTCCACGAAAGGAACGCTGAATATGAAAAAGAAAACGCTACGGATTCTGTCGGTGTTGTTGGCAATGCTTTGCGTGTTGGTTTGCATGGCTGCTTGCCAGGATACGCCGACGGGAGATCAGGACGAGGACAATCCCGATAAGGAGGTCGTTATGAACACGATTGATCTGATTACGGACGGAGTGCCGCAATATAAAATTGTACGGGCGGAGAACAGTGAGAAGGTACTGACCTCTGCGGCGGTCATGCTGAATACGGCATTGACCAATCTTGGTGGTCTGGACACACAATACGGCTTGACGACAGACTACGATACCGCCATCGAAAAAGAAATTCTGGTCGGTAACACCAATCGCCCCGAGTCCGCCGAGGTGCTCTCCCGCTTGGGTGACGATCTGTATCGTGCGGAGTGGGTGAACGGTAAGCTGGTCATCGTCGGTCGAGACGATGCGGCGACAGCTCGCGGCGTGCGCTATATGGTGCGCGAGGTGTTGGGGTACGTCGGTACCGTGGCGGAGCCGAAGGCAACGCTCTCAATCTCGGATTCGCTTGCATATACCGGCGCTGTGGGCAACAACACGGCCCCCGATCCCCGCAACCATGACGACGTGGTCATCTACACCTGCGACGTGCTGGATTACGGCGCGATGGGAGATGGTGTGAGCGACGATACGGCGGCTTTCCAAAACGCGATCGATGCGGTGGCGGCGCAGGGCGGCGGTACGGTATACGTTCCTGCGGGCAGCTACGTCATCAAGGGAACGCTGCTGGTCAGACGCTCGGTTTATCTGATGGGCGAGTGGTACAACCCCGAGACGCAGCCCGAGAGCATGACCAAGGGCACGGTGCTGCTGGCAAAGGGCAGCAAGGGTAAGGAGGATGCCACGCCCATGATCACCATTGGTGCGAGCGCGGGTGTTCTTGGCTTGACGGTGTATTATCCCGAACAGGACATCAATAATCCCGTTGAATATCCCGCAGCGTTTCTGATCCGCGACAGCGTGGAGGGTGGTGGGCCGCAGCACGCTGCGTCCATTCAGAACGTGACCGTGGTCAACGGCTGGCGCGGCATTGCGGCAGACCAAGGGAACCAGCTGCCCCTGATTCGCGATACATATATGACCGTGCTGGATTATGGATTCCGCATCAATCGCTGCTATGATTGTGCGCGTATTATAACCATGCACATTTCTCCCGCATATTGGGCTGCGTTTGAGGGGGTGGATGCGGCGACCATAGCCGCACAGACCAAAAAGACAGCGGTCGGTGTGATTTTAATGCGTACCGATGGGCAGATGATGAACGATCTGGTAGTGGAGTCCTGCCGCATGGGTATTTCTCTGGAGCGCAACACTGAGGATAGCGGTGAGACTGCGGGATATACCAACCTTTCCAACGTATCCCTGACCGATTGCACCATCGGTATCAATCACGAATACAACAGCGCTGCCATTTCCATGGCGACGATCTCCTGCAGCGGAGAGGGTGCGGTCTGCGTACAGACCACCGATACGACCTCCCATACCAGCGAGCTGCGCTTGTATGACTGCACGTTTGAAAATCCGGACGGTGCGGGTGTGGTGATCGATTACGGTGCACCCGCGCTGGTTGCCGTGCAAAATTCCACCTTTAACGTCGGAGGCGGTAATTATGCGGTTGATGCGGACGGCGGCGTCCTTTCGCTGACCAACAATGATTTCAAGGATTGCGCTAAGGTGGCTCGTGTGAGCGCGGACACCATGGCTGCCATTGTTGCCAATAACAAATACAGCGGCGAGATCGCCAACGCATTGAACGCGGATTCTGCAAATGTTCAGGCCAAGTCGGTGTCCTCCCTGCCTGCTACCACCGATTTCTCCCAGAACATTGGGCAAGCACCCATTGTTGCGGGAACAACGCAGGTCTTTAACGTGTTGGACTACGGTGCCAAGGGCGACCATACGACGGACGACAGCGATGCCTTTGCCAAAGCGATTGCAGCGGCAAAGAACGCAGGCGGCGGCATTGTTTACGTTCCCGCGGGCTATTACAACGTCAAAAAGGGCTTTACCATTCCCACCGGCGTGGAGCTGCGCGGTATTCATGAGGGAATGCACGTAACCACGGGCGAGGGCTCGGTCATTTACGTTACCGAGCATCGCGGTGAGGCTGATGAGGTGGCGTTTGTCACCATGGATAAGGGCTCGGGCTTGCGCGGGATCACCTTCTGGTATCCCGAGCAGAACTGGCAGGATATTGCGGCATATCCTTGGACGATCAGCGTGGAGGGACAGGATTGCGTGGTAAGCAATATTTGTTTCGGCAACGCATATCAGGGACTCAATATGACCGCGGCGGATTGCGGTGGTCACTACGTGGACGGTATCACGGGCTGTGTGCTGTATCGCGGTGTGGCGCTGGACGGCAGCACCAAGGCCGGTGTTATGATGAACACTCACTTTAATGCGACCTTCTATTACGCCTGCTGGGGCACCGAACTGTCCGACGCGAGTGATTCGTTTGCTACGGGAGATATGAACATCGGGCTGTTCACCAATAACAATGCGCAGCTGACTGCTTTTACCTTCGGTGAAACGGTGGACGAGGAGATCCTCTTTATCTTCAACTACCGCGCCCGCTACGGTATGGATTTCACGGGTGGATTTGACGGTAAGGTCGTAGGCAGCGGCGTAGACGGCTCGCTTTGCGGCATCCGCGTTACGGGCTCGTATGATGAGCCGCTGACGCTGCTCAACTTTATGGACGATATTGTGCCCGGCTCGACCGAAGAGGGCAATTTGGGTATTTATGTCAACGTAGATGAGGACTCTACCGTGCACTTTGTGGCAAGCGGTGCATCCAGCTATAACTACGTTCCTTCGGGACTTGTTTTACTGGAGAACGGAAATCTGATTCTGGATGGCTTTAATGCCAAGGTGACGCCGGAGAACGGCAGCGGTGCGATTCGTGTGAAGAACGGATATGCAGAGCTCAGCGGTGTGGTGTTCAACCACGTAGGGCGTCTGGACAGTGATGGTCAATTCTCGCAGCAGACTGCGGGAGCCCAGACCATGGATATCCGCGTGGACGGGGATGGTTGGGTCGATCTCTATTCGGCGATCGGCAGGCGGTTCTTCAAGGACAAGATCGACGGCGATGCGGGTGACTACAGTTACGTTGTGGCGGATTGAGGCAAGCATGAGGCGGTGACCGTCATAACCCTTTGAACCTCATAAAACAAAAAACGGGGAGTATGCAGTGTTTTGCTGCATACTCCTTTTATCGTTTGTCGGCTTGGTGAAATGCAAGGGTCAGATCACTACGATATGTGCGCCGCCGAGCGAGGCAGGATCGTCGGCTCGAATGGCGGCGGGGAGATGATTCTTAGTGGAGAGCTGCTCGACGCTGCTGCAATAGCGTTTTGCCACCGACCATAAGGTCTCTCCCGGCAGTGGGTAGTAGATGGTGCGGCTGCCGACGGGCGTTTGACAGGGGGCATCGACCTTGACCGTAGCGACGGGATAGAAGGTGACGTTTTCCCACAGCCGCAGCGAGAGGCAGAGCTCGGCGTCGATATTCAATCGTCCGTCCCGCTCATCCAGACGTGCTTTGCAATTTACGATGCGAACGCTGTGGTCGTATGCGATCGCGCTCTCTCCCCCTGCGGGCGTTTGTCCCATGTCAAGCGTATATCGGAAGGGCAGCTCCAGCTCGCGCGAGGCAAGCTCGCCATCGCTCAGATAAATCAGGGAATAGCGACAAGTGCCGCTGACAACGCAGCGACTCCCCTCTGAGGTGAGAGCGATGCTGTCGGGGAGTACCGTGCCGTGGACATCCGCAAGCCGGGCGGCGGTGGGGAGAGAGGTCTCCTTGGCGGCGAGCGTCTCGTTTTGAGAAAAATTGGTGTTGATGCAACGGACGGGACGGCAGGCGTGCTCCGCGCTCGTTTCCACCGTGGTATGTTGACCGATACAGCAGAGATCGGCGGTGTAGGATAACGACTCGCGATGCTGTGTTCGGGCATCCAGAAGCAGCTCTGCCTCACAAAGGATCTTTCCATCCTCCAATATCAGGTTCAGCTCAGTGCAGCTGCCTTGTACGACCGCCTCTCCACCGGGGAGCAAGCCCTCAACGGGTATATCGGCAGTGAAGGGGATTTTGCGGGAAATGACCGTTGGCAGCATGGGTTCGGTCGTCTCGGCGTCACTTTCGCGCACGTCCCGCTGCAGGAGCAGCTTGAGGCAGAGCTGACCGCGGCAGCTGACACGATCGGCTGCGGTTGTGATCTCCTCGGGGAGAACGCAGGCCTCTGCGGTGACAATGCGAGTGTCATCGCTCTCGGAGGCGCGTTCCAAGAGGATTTCGTCACTCACTTGCAGCGGAGCACCGGTGCCGTTCAGCACACGAGCGACTGTGAGCTCGGTGCGCAACCGCTGCGGCGTGCCGCAAAGCTTGCCCGTCCAGATCTCCTCGGGACTGCTCCCGCCCCAAGCACGGACGTGTGCGCGCATACGGCAGCGGACGGTCAGCTTGCGGGGACCTGCGACACGACCGTTGACCAGATCGGGCTCGATCAGCGCGTAGCAGGTCATGTTTTCGTCAGGCAGATAAGAGAGCGTGTTCTCGCCGTCTGCGGCGGTGCGCAGCGTGTAATCTGCTGAGGTCGGGAAACAGTACAGAGCACCATCTTCTCCGGCGTATAGAATGTTGAAGTCGACGTTGCCGGAAAATTCAATGTTTCCACCGCCGATATAACGGGTGGGGGGCTGTACTGTCGCGCTGACGCGCAAAAGGCGCTTGATTTCGGGTTGGTAATCGGGCAAGGAAAGCTCTTGTGTGATATCCTGTGCCAGTGTGCGGTCGATCAGAAGATCCTGATATCGCAGAGTTTCGGTTGTGTTGGGGCGTATTTCCATGTTTCATTCTCCTTTTCTTCGCATAGATAGGTATTGCTCTTCGCAGTATTATATGCGGGGGGAAAGAAAAAAATGATAAAAGCTGCCTCGAACACAAGACAGCCAAAAGGGAAGAAAATCATGGATTTTCCGTCGGGAAATGGATGAGGGCGAGGCAGGCAAGGCCGATTCCCAGCATACCGACGGCGGCCTCGGGGGTGATCTGCCCCAAAAAGGACAGCACCGCCACGGCGACACCCATGGCCAGTGCGACGGCTTTGAGCGCGAGGGGGACGATTGTGGGGATTTTATCCTTGGCGGTCGACTTTGTCGCGCTTGTATGGACTTGCATCAGCTCGTCAACGGTTACATGAAAGATCTCGGCAAGCTTGGGAAAGGCGCTGACATCGGGCAGCGAGAGGTCGCGCTCCCATTTGGAAACGGCTTTATCGGTAACGCTCATTTTTTCGGCAAGCTCCAGCTGTGTCATGCCGTTTTGCTTTCGCAGTGCAGCAATTTTCTTTCCAAGGGTTGGTTGATTCATGGCAGTGCCCTCCGTTTGATGTAATGATGATATGATACCATATTTTCGGGAAAATGTCAACCGACGGGCAGTTTATTTCGCTCGACCGGGAGTTTAGAGGAATATTTTGGCCGGAGGCGGGGATGTGGGGGAGTAAGAAAGGGACTCTGAACCCCCGTTTGCGATCAAATACAGCAAAATTTGTCAGAACATCTGTCGCAAACGATGCAAATTGCTTGTGCAATTTGCGGGGGTTCAAGAACGATTGTCTCATGAAAAAGAGCAGCACCGTGCAAAGCACGGTGAGGATGGAGCAGGGACTCTGAACCCCGCGTTTGCGGAAAATGCGGCGGTAATCGAAAGAACATCTGTGCAAACGCATGCAAATCCTGCGAATTTGCGGGGGTTCAAGAACGATTGTCTCATGAAAAAGAGCAGCACCGTGCAAAGCACGGGGAGGATGGAGCAGGGACTCAGAACCCCCGTTTGCGATCAAATACAGCAAAATTTGTCAGAACATCTGTCGCAAACGAT
>JAFTJZ010000075.1 GCA_017456145.1 Clostridia bacterium | reverse complement strand
GTGCGAACACAGCTTTCTAACTATAATAATCTTTTTGTTCACTTCTTTGTCACGCGACAAAGAAGTGAACCGAAGAAAACGCGCATAAGGGACCGCTGTCCCTTATGTATCCCTGCTGTTGCTGCGCGCTAACGCAACCTTACGGTTGCTGAGACGCGCGCGAAGGGAAAGATTTCGACCATTCCTCCATCTCTTCGGCACCGCCTCGAGATGGGGTGGAAACTATCATTTTCCATGCGGATGGATTTTTGCGTTGAACTTATGGGGTAGGGGCCCCATATGGCAGTTGCAGTTCGCTTGAATAGAACAGAACCGGTGAAAATTTAATCAAAAAAATTTGTCAAAAGTTTTTGGAGGTGTCGGAACCTTTTTGCAAAAAAGGTTCTGACCCCGCGGAGCGAAAAAGGGTTTTAAGCGGGTCCCCTTCGCAAAACTAAATGATTCTGCTAACATTTGGGGTAGGGGCCCCAAAGGGACGATGCTGTCCGTTTATCCAAAGCTGAACCGTTAAAAATTCAGCCAATCATTTTTTTGGAGTTTTTCGGAGGTGTCGGAACCTTTTTGCAAAAAGGTTCTGACCCCGCGGAGCGAAAAAGGTTTTTAAGCGAGTCCCCTTCGCAAAACTAAATGATTCTGCTAACATTTGGGGTAGGGGCCCCAAAGGGACGATGCTGTCCGTTTATCCAAAGCCGAACCGTTAAAAATTCAGCCAATTATTTTTCCAAAGTTTTTTGGAGGTGTCGGAACCTTTTTGCAAAAAAGGTTCTGACCCCGCGGAGCGAAAAAAGCCTGCCCTCCGGAGGCACCTCTATCAATCCATCTCGCCAAGCGCATGGCAGACGGGCCGGATGGCGGCGTAGGTTTTATGATAGAGCTGATAGTAGGGCTCATAGGCTTTGGAATTTTGGGGAATGGGGGGCTGTTCGGAGCGGGTACGAATGACGGCATCGCAAGCTGCGGGGACGGAGGGATAGACCCCGGCGCCGACGCCGGCGAGGAGTGCTGCGCCCAGCGCGCCACCATCGTTGGAGGCTGCGGTACGGACGGTACAGCCCAGCACGTCAGCGAGCATCTGCCGCCACAGGGGGCTGACCGCGCCGCCGCCGCACGCCATCATGACCTCGGGGGCGCTGACGCCGGCTGCATCGAACAGGGTCAGACAATCGCGCAGCGAATAGATGACGCCCTCCATCACGGCACGCAGGCAGTGCGCACGGGTATGCGAGGCAGAAAGTCCGATCCAGGCGCCGCGGGCAGCGGGATCGAGATGGGGGGTACGTTCGCCCATCAGGTGGGGCAAAAACAGCAGACGATTGGCGCCGATGGGAATTTCGGCGGCTTTATCGTCCATAAGGGCATAAACGTCGCGGCCGTCGGCATCTGCCTCGGCTTGCTCGACGGCACTGAAGGTGTCGCGGAACCAACGCAGCGAAAGTCCCGCAGCCAGCGTGACGCCCATGACGTGATACTCGCCCGGCACGGCAGCGCAGAAGGAGTGGATGCGTCCGTCGGGATCGACGCGCAGCTCCTTACAATGCGAGAACACCACGCCGCTGGTGCCGATCGTCGTAAAGCCATAGCCGTCGCGGACGGCGCCGCAGCCAACGGCAGCCGCAGCGTTATCGCCGGCACCGCCCACGACGATGGTTCCGACATCAAGGCCGGTCAGTGTAGCGGCCTCGGCGGTGACGGTTCCGGTGACGTCGGGAGATTCGACGACGCGCGCGAGCAGTGATCGGTCGATGGAGAGGGCATCAAGCACCTCCTGCGACCAATCGCGCTTGGCGATATCCAAAAGCTGCATACCGGACGCATCGGAGACGTCGGTCGCCAGCTCGCCGGTGAGCTTATAGCGGATATAGTCCTTCGGGAGCAGGATATGGCGGCATTTTTCATAGATCTCGGGTTCATGCTTACGAACCCAGAGGATTTTAGAGGCGGTAAAGCCGGTCAGTGCGGGAGATTTGGTGATTTCCATGAGGCGGTCCTTACCGACAAGGGCGGTGATCTCATCACATTCCTCGGCGGTACGGCCGTCGCACCAGATGATGGAACGGCGCAGGACGTTACCGTTCTCGTCGAGCATGACAAGGCCGTGCATCTGGCCCGACAGACCGATGCCGACGACGTCATAAGGATCAACACCATCAGCGCCAAGGACGGCTTGCAGTCCCTTGACGGTGGCTTGCCACCAATCCTCGGGGTCTTGCTCGGCCCAGCCATTTTGGGGTTGATAAAGGGGGTATTCCTCGGTATGGACAGCGAGGCGTTTGCCTGTTTCATCGTAGATTGCGGTTTTTGTACCGGAGGTACCGATGTCGATACCGATGAGAAGTTGTTGGGACATGGTGGGAACTCCTTTCGGGTTTTAGGTTGTGCGAACATAACGTTCTAAGATAAGCCTTCTCCAGCGGAGAAGGTGGCACGGCGCAGCCGTGACGGATGAGGAGAGCGAATTTGGAATGAATTAAGATTGAGATTGTGCGAACATGGATTTCTAACTATAATTTATTATTTGTTCATTTTTTTGGCACACCCCAAAAAAACGAACCAAAAAAAGCGTGCATAAGGGCTCTGCCCCTATGTACCCCGCACCGCTGCGCTCGCTACATGCTCGCGCGAGGATGAACGGCTCCGAGCCTCCTCCATCTCTTCGGCACCGCCTCGAGATGGGTTGGAAGCTATCATTTGATATTTGATCAAACCGGTAGGGGCGATCATTGATCGCCCGTCCCAACGCAAAACTAATTATTTTGCAAACAAATGGGTAGCGAAACGGCGCGAGGGTCTTGAATGACACCGCGGTGCGGTGTCAGACCCCGAGCGTGACCGAGCTCGCAGGCGAGACGGGGTCCCATGGATACCTTGCAGTCGGTATGTTTAGAAACGAAGCGTTAAAACTATAGCCAATAATTTTTTCAAAAGGTTTTGAGGGGGTGTGGGGGAACTTTTTTCAAAAGTTCCCCCGCGTCGTATTACTCAAACATAATCGCATTCATTTGCATTTCGAGGTATTCCTGTCTGCCGCTGCCGACGCTGTCAACGACCTCGCCCTTTGAGAGCGCGTAGGCCTCAAGAGATTCCAGAGTTGCCTTGCCCGAGACGATGTCGGCGCCGATGCCGGACTCGTAGCTTGCATAGCGCTCCTTGATGAAGTTGTCAAGCAGGCCATCCTCCTGCAGCTTGACAGCCATACGCAGGCCCTGCGCGTAGCCATCCATACCGGCGATATGCGCGAGGACGATATCCTCGGGCGTGTAGGAGCCGCGGCGGCACTTTGCGTCAAAGTTCAAGCCGCCCGTCTTAAAGCCGCCTGCGCGGAGCACCTCCATCATGACCAGCGTGTTCTCATAAACATTGGTCGGGAACTGGTCGGTATCCCAGCCGAGCAGGTAATCGCCCTGGTTGGCGTCGATCGAGCCGAAAACGCCGTTGATGCGTGCGACGGCAAGCTCATGCTGGAAGGTATGACCGGCGAGCGTTGCGTGGTTGCCCTCGATGTTCAGACGGAAATCGTCCATCAGGTTGTATTTCTGCAGGAAAGCGACACAGGTTGCGGCGTCAAAATCGTACTGGTGCTTGGTCGGCTCCTTCGGCTTGGGCTCAATGTAGAAGTCACCCTTGATGCCCATCTTGCGGCCATAGTCACGCGCCATGGTCAGCAGGCGCGCAAGGTTGTCCAGCTCCAGACCCATGTCGGTATTGAGCAGCGTCTCATAGCCCTCGCGTCCGCCCCAGAACAGATAGTTGGTACCGCCAAGGCGCGCGGTGATCTCGATGGCCTTTTTGATCTGTGCGGCAGCAAAGGCAAAGACATCGGCATAGGGCGACGTGCCTGCGCCGTGCATATAGCGGGGGTGATTAAAGCAGTTTGCCGTACCCCAGAGCAGCTTTTTGTTGTACTTCTTCTGCAGCTCCTCCAACAGGTCAGCGACCTTGTCAAGGTTGGCATTGGTCTCGGCGAGCGTTTTGCCCTCGGGAGCGATATCGCGGTCATGGAAGCAGTAGTAGTCGATGGACAGCTTATCCATCAGCTCGAATGCGGCATAGGCCTTGGCATAGGCATGCTCCATGGGGTCGCTCTCGCCGAAGGATTTGTTTGCCGTGCCGCGACCGAACATATCGGTACCGTCCGCGCACAGAGTGTGCCAGTACGCCATGGCAAAGCGGAGATGCTCACGCATGGGCTTTCCTGCAATGATCTCATCGGGGTTATAGTAACGGAATGCGTAAGGATTGCGAGACTTGGGGCCTTCATAGGCAATTTTTGGGATGTTGGGGAAATATTCTTTCATGATCTTCGGTTCCTTTCTTGATTTTTCAAGCATTTTATGTTACAATAGTAAAGACAAAATTTGGCTTTTACGGGAGGATACGGGATGCCCTTTTATGAAGCACATCACCGCATGGATGCGGAATATTTTGAAGTCGAGAGCGGAGAGAATTTCAGCTATCCGCCACACGTTCATCGCTGCTATGAGGCGATCATCGGGCTTGACGGCATCATGGAGGTCATCGTCGACGGTGTGACGCACCGTTTGCAGCGGGGAGAGGTGGCACTGATCTTCCCCAATCAGGTACACGCGCTGCACACCCCCGAGAGCAGCCGGCATCGTCTGATTATTTTTGCGCCGGAGGTGATCGCAGCCTTTGACCGCCAGCACACGCAGCAATTGCCGAGCGATGGGGTGATCATGCAGGGCGCGGACAATCCCAACTTTCAACTGCTGGCCTCCTTGGAGCAGGATGACAATCTATTCGCCGTCAAGGGAGCGCTTTATACACTTTGCGCGGATATTGAGCGGCAGGTTCGGTTTGTGGAGGTTGGGCGCGGACGCGGGAGCAACGTGTCCCTTTTGCGTGAAATTCTGAATTTCGTGCAGCGCAATTTCAAGGAAGAATGTACACTGGCAAGCCTTGCCGCGACGATCAAATACGACATGACGTATTTATCCAAATTCTTCAAAACGAACGTAGGACTTTCGTTTACGTCGTATGTGAATCAGGTACGGATTTCACACGCCTGCTATCTATTACTCAACACAAACAAAACGGTATTGGAGATCAGTCACGAGTGTGGGAGCGTATCGCTACGAACGTTCAATCGGAATTTTCTGGAGCAGATGGGGTGTACGCCGAGCGAATATCGGGGAAGATGATTCAGGTAGCGCGAGCATAGCTTTTAACTATCCAAATGATCCTTTTGAAAACGCTTTTTAAGGATTCTTAAGGTGCTTTTTCTCGAAAAAGCACCTTAAGTGGGGTTTGGGGCAAAGCCCCAAGTCTGCTCGTCGACAACCTGGCGGTGTCAAGGGGCAGCCCCCCTAATACCGGAGGCATTATCCTATCGTGATCACCGCACGCTGACGAATATCGACGCTGGACGCGCCGACCATGAGGTCGAAGTCGCCCGGCTCGACGACCCACTCCATTTTCTTATTGAGCAGCTTGAAGGAGTCATAGGTTAAGGGGAGGGCGACTGTGACCGTCTCTCCTGCGGGGATATGGACACGTCGGAAGGCGGCGAGCTGGCGGTCGGGCGTGACGATGGTGGAGACCACGTCGCGGATATAAAGCTGAACGACCTCGTCGGCATCCATCGCGCCATCGTTGGTCACGTCAACGGACACCTTGTAATCGTAGCCGTCGATATGCTCGACGCGCAGCTCGGAATAGGTAAAGTGGGTATAGGACAGACCGTGGCCGAAGGCAAACAGCGGCGCGCGAGAGCCCTCCAGATAATGCTCGTTGCCGCCCGGCAGGCGATTATAATAACAGGGCAACGAGCCGACGCTGCGCGGGAAGGAGATGGGCAATCTGCCCGCGGGTGCGCGTTCGCCAAAGAGCACCTCGGCAATGGCGCGGGCACCATGCTCACCGATGAACCAGCACTCCAGGATCGCGTCGCACAGGCGAATCTCTTGAGACAGCTCGACGGGCTTACCGTTCTCCAACACCAGTACGATGGGGGTCCCCGTTTCGGCGACGCGGCGGATCAGCTCCTGCTGGCGACCGTACAAGCGCAGATCATCGCGATCCATGCCCTCGCCGCTGGTGATCTTGTCATCGCCACAGACGATGACGGCGACATCACTCTCGCGCGCAATTTCAACAGCCTCCTCCATACTGTCGGAGCGGTTGTCCAGTGCGAGCGTCAGATTGTAGTTGGGACCGATGTCTGGCAGCTCCACGACGACCTCGTAACTGACACCGTGATCCAGATGTACCGTCGTCCAAGGCATCCGCTCGCCCATCTTGCAGCCGTCGATGATCAGCGTTCCGTCCAGATAGATGCGCGCACTGTTGTTTCCGGTAAAGATCAGCTTGCCGTCAAAGGCATCCGCACCGAACGCATCCTTGGTGTCGGGGCACAGGCGCGTTCTCATGCGCACGGAATAGTTATTGAACGGCAGATCACGATGCGGCTTTGCCAGTGCCCAGGTAAAGTTGACCATGGGCATGACGTTCTCGCCCACCAGCTCTCCGCCGAAATTCTTCTCGGAATAATATTCCATCCGTACCCCCTCGGGATACCACGATACGGGAATGACATCCACGTCCTGATCGGTGATGCTGCAGCCGGCACACTGGCGAACGGTCACGCCGTCCATTGCCGTCAGCTCGTCCAGCACCGAGGGAACCCGATACCCCCAAGGCGTGGAGGAGTAGGAGCCCAGCCTGCCCACGCCGGACGACGGGCCGAGCAGCGCGATCTTGGCATCCTTCTTCAAAGGGAGGATGTTATTTCTGTTTTGCAGCAGCGTAATGGCTTTTCTCGCGGCCTCCAAGGAAACCTCCTTGTGTGCCTCGCAGCGAAGGATCTCCCCTTCCCTGCCCTCCGGCACGTAGGGATTTTCAAACAGCCCGAGCTCAAACTTGACCCGCAGTACACGGGACACGGCCTCATCAATGACCTCACGCGAGATGCTGCCGTCCGCGATATTAGCGAGCAGATTGCTCTGCCACTCCGCATTGGGATAGTCAAAGCCTTGCACGTCAAGACCTGCATTGACTGCTGTGGCAATGCTGTCCTTGGCGCCTGCGGTCATGTGGTGGGTATGATGCAGCCTTGCCACCGAGCCGAAGTCGGCGCGAACGTAGCCGCGCATCCCCATACGCTCCTTGAGCACCTCACGCAGATAATGCTCGGAGGCGACGACCGCCTCGCCGTCGATGTTATGGTAGGCAGCCATGGCGCAGTAAGCACCTGCCTTTTTGATACCCGCCTCAAACACGGGCAGATAATACGTTTCGACCTCACGGACACCGGCGTGCAGCGGCGAGCAGTTGGTACCGCCCTCGGGCACACCGTGACCGACGTAGTGCTTGGGCTCGCAGACAATGGCGTCGTGGCTCTTGATATCGCCGTGATTCTGCTCACCCGTGATGATGGCGTAGGCCATCTGCGAGGAAAGATAGGTGTCCTCACCGAAGGTTTCCTCAACACGCCCCCATCTGGGCTCGCGGGCAAGGTCAAGGTTGGGTGCGAGTATCTCGGTGATGCCCAGCGTTCGGGTCTCCTTGCCGATGGCATGTCCGACGCGGTGCGTCACATCGGGATCAAACGTCGCGCCCAGTGCGATGGGCATGGGAAAGGAGGACGCGCCGGGGTAAGAGATGCCGTGCAGCGCCTCGCCCGTAAAGATGCACGGAATACCCAGACGAGTCTTTTCGACGAAATATTTCTGCAGCAGATTAAGCACCCGCGCATCGGAATAGACGTCATGGACAAAGCCCATGCCGCGCTGCCCGATGGCCTCATCCACATGATCCCAATGGTAGTCGGATTTGGGATCGACCGAGCAGAAATGGGCAGGGTGGGTGGTTTGGGCAAGCTCGACACCGCGGATCATATCCAGCTGGGCAACCTTCTCCTCGTCCGTCATCCGCGAGAGCAGATCGCTCACACGTTCATCGACGGGCAGCTTGGGGTCTTGGTAAGGGAACATAAAAACACCAACCTTTCTCTTTTGCCGCCTTGATCCCTTCGGAGATGCACGGCGGCTTGATACTCACATTATATGGTATTTTTATTTCTTTTTCTCGTCATATCAAAGGCAAAACATGGACAATTTTTGTGTTTTTTCGCGACAACCAAGAAAGCCCCGCACCGGCAGCCTGTCGATAGGCAGGATACCGGTGCGGGGAATGCTATGTCAGATGATTTTATCATTCAGAGGATCAGCGAGCGTATTCGTCGTAGATCATGATATAATCCATCACGTACGTATACGAATTTATGGCTGCGGTGGTAACAACGACGTACTGCTTTCCGTCGATGGCGCGCTCATAAGCGGTAGCAAGACAATATTTCGCCTCGTCCGTCAAGCCGGTTTTTGCCATAATGATGGTTCCGGTAGAGGGCTGATACGGGATGCCGCTCTTACGGAGTGAATCGACGACATTATAATATGTACTCAAGAAGGTCACGCCGTTGGGATAGACCTTGGTGGTGGTATCATATGTCTTTGCGGAAAGCAAGGTCTTGACCTGCTCATTTTCCAGAGCGGCGAGCATAATGCTGGCGATCTCACGGCAGGTAGATATATGCTCATCGTGATGCAGACCCGTGCAGTTTTTGAAGGTAGTGCTGATCAGCCCCATCTCCTCGGCCTTGGCGTTCATCAGTGCGACGAAATTTTCCTCGCTGCCGGCAAGATAGATAGCAAGCTGAGCGGCGGCAATTCCATCGGACTCCAGTGCGACGGCATAGAGCAGATCGCGAATGGTCAGCTCCTCACCCGCGGAAAACCCAACGCCCGACGCGCCCTGCCGCTGCATATATTCAACGACCTGGGCAGAGACGGTGATGACATCGGTCAGCTGCTCCTCGGTAAGCATTTCGCAGGCGACCAGCAGCGTCATGATCTTGGTCATGGAGGCAGGGTAGACAGGCATATCATAGTCATATCCCGCGACGATCTCGCGAGATTCGACATCGACCAAAATGGCATTCGCAGAATTAAGGAACTCCGAATCGATCTGCTGTGTCTGAGCGGTTTTCTTGATCAGGTAACCGACCTCTGTGGAGGGTGTACCGGGGGTAGGGGGATCGACCGTATTTCCCGGCAAATCCCCTTCGGGATTCTTATCGGGATCTTCAATGGGGTCGTCGGTATGAGAGGGATCTTGAATGGGATCATCCCCCAAGTTTTCTTGTTGCTGATCGTCGGGACCGTCATCCTCTGCAGCGTCGGCGAATATATCTATGGAGAGAACACAAACGACAACCAAGAGGAAGGTCAGGATAGTCAGGATCAGACCCCAGAGCATATTGACGGGGGATCCACGGTCAAGTTCATGTGATTCGTAATGATTCGGATGATTAGACGGATGGGAACTCATACAGCCTCCTCCTTTCTCGATTTCTGAAATATCAGTGCAATAAAATGTGATGGGTGGCACGGTAGTGCGGTCGGGCAACGGCCGTTTCGCAAAATGAGCACACTTCTCATATTATTTTCCTATAACATTTTACCATATAAAGCGAAGTCTGTCAAGGTGATTTTGAAAAATTCACAACATTTCACGGAATTTTTAACAATTGTGGTAGAAAATTGACATATTTGGTGGTAGGGAGACGATTTTTTACGTTGAAACGGCAAGCTCTCATGCGTCATCTGCGCGGAGGACAGCAGAGTCGAGCCGGACGGGCGGCATGGCGGGAGGAAAATTCTTTTCTGCAAATTGGTTTTTGGGGGCTATCGGCCCGATCCCTTGCGTTCCGTCAAAAAACACTTGACAAGCCGTATTTCCATATGTTATAATATGATATAAAATTATACCCTCATCATTCCAACCCCAAAGGAAAGGATCTCTTTATGAAAAAACTGTTACTTGGAAACGCAGCCGTCGCGCAAGGCGCTTACGAGGCGGGCGTGCATCTGGTTTCCTCTTACCCGGGGACTCCCAGCACCGAGATCACCGAGTGCATGGCGACCTACCCTGCTCAGGAGGTATTCGTCGAGTGGGCGCCCAATGAAAAGGTGGCGGCAGAGGCAGTCGTCGGCGCATCGATCGGCGGTGGACGAGCCATGTCCTGCTGTAAGCACGTCGGACTTAACGTCATGGCTGACCCGCTGTTCACCATGTCCTACACAGGTGTGGGTGGCGGTGCGGTCTTCTGCGTGGCAGACGACCCCGGAATGCACTCCTCCCAGAATGAGCAGGATTCCCGCCATTACGCCAAGGCAGCCAAGATCCCCATGCTTGAGCCCGCGGACAGCGAGGAATGTCTCTCCTTTACCAAGGCGGCGTTTGACTTAAGTGAAAAATACGACACGCCCTTCTTCGTACGTCTGTCCACCCGCGTCTCGCACTCCCAGTCCATCGTCGAGGTGGGCGAGCGTGAGCCGCAGGAAGTCAAGCCCTACGAAAAGAATATTCCCAAGTACGTCATGATGCCTGCAATGGCCATTGGGCGTCACGTTGTTGTGGAGCAGCGCACCGAGTCACTGGTGGCATTTGCCAACAACTGCCCCTACAACCGGGTGGAGGACAACGGCTCCAAGATCGGTGTCATTACCGCAGGTATTGCTTATCAATATGCACACGAGGCACTGGGCGATAAGGTCAACTACTGCAAGCTGGGTATGGTCTGGCCGCTGCCGACGTCGCTGCTGTCCGACTTCTGCGCCAAGTGCGACACGGTATATGTCATCGAGGAGCTGGATCCCTTCATTGAGGAGCACTGTCGTGCGATGGGTCTTGACGTCATCGGCAAGGAGAAGTTCACGCTGCTGGGCGAGTACACGCCAAATGTCATCCGCTCCGTCGTGCTTGGCCAGGCGGCTCCCGAATGCATTCTGCCGCAGGAAAATCTGCCTGCCCGTCCTCCCGTTCTTTGCCCCGGCTGCCCGCACAGAGGCACGTTCTACGTACTGCAGAAATTGGGTCTGACCGTTTCGGGTGACATCGGCTGCTACACGCTGGGTGCGGTAGCACCGCTCAAATCGGTGGACACCACCATCTGCATGGGCGCGTCGATCAGCGCGGCGCACGGCATGAGCAAGGTTCGCGGCGGCGAATTTAACAAGAAGTTAGTATCTGTCATCGGTGACTCGACCTTTATGCACTCCGGGATCACCGGTCTTGTGGACATGGTCTACAACAAGAGCGCCAACACCGTCATCATTCTGGACAACTCCATCACCGGCATGACGGGGCACCAGGAGAACCCGACCACGGGCAAGACCATCCGCGGCGAGGCAACCCGTCAGGTCGATCTGATCGATCTGTGCCACGCCATCGGCGTACAGCACGTCGTCGTGACTGATCCGTTTGACGTCAAGGGCTTTGAGAAGGTCGTCAAGGAGGAAACCGCCCGCGACGAGCTCTCCGTCATCATTGCGCAGCGTCCTTGTGCACTGCTCAAGAGCATCAAGTACAGCGGCAAGTGCGCCGTTAACGCCTCCTCTTGCAAAAAGTGCAAGCGTTGCATGAAGCTCGGTTGCCCCGCCATCAGCATGAGCGAGGACGGCTCTGTACATATCGATGCTACCCAGTGCAACGGCTGTGGTCTGTGCGTCGGTGTCTGCCCCTTCGGCGCGATTGAGAAGGTCGAGGAGTAATGAGCAGGGCGCTGCCCTGCACCCGCAAGCCCCTTTTGGGAAAAGGGGCTTGACCCCCAAAACTTTTGAAAAAATTTATTGCTAAACCTCTTGCACCATTTGCTATTCCTGGCAAACTGCAACGTATCCATGGGGCCCCTGCCCCATAGGTTTGGTTCATAAATTAGTTCTGCTAAGGCGGGGACGCCTGTCCCTACAAGTTAGACAATCTTTCCACACAAAGGAATAGCAGCGAAGCGTACGTACCAACAACTTTAGTCCCCTACGTGCAGAACACGCACAATCCGGGGATTCGAAAGGGGAGCGGGCTCCCCTTCGCACGTTTTCTTTGGTTCGTTTCTTTGGGGTGAGCCAAAGAAATGAACAATAAACCCATCAACGTCAGAACGCTATGTTCGCACCGACTTAATACAGCTTAAACCACTATGTTCGCACAATCTAAATCCACCACACGAGGTTAATCCTATGACTAAAAACATCATGATCGTCGGCGTCGGCGGACAGGGCACCCTGCTCGCCAGCCGCATATTAGGAAACGTCATCCTTGGCGAAGGCTATGACGTCAAGGTCTCCGAGGTTCACGGCATGAGCCAGCGCGGCGGCAGCGTCGTCACCTACGTCAAATACGGAGAAAAGGTCTACTCGCCCATCATCGACAAGGGCGAGGCAGACATTATTCTGGCCTTTGAGCTGCTGGAGGCCTATCGCGCCTTGCCTTGGCTCAAAATGGGCGGCAAGCTGATCGTCAACGACCAGCAGATCAACCCCATGCCCGTCATCACCGGTGCCATGGAATATCCCACCGATATCGCCGGTAAGCTCAAGGAAAGTGTCGGCGCTACCGTTCTGGACGCCCTCGCTCTCGCCACGGAGGCGGGCAATACCAAGGCGGTCAACGTCGTGCTGATCGGCGTCATGGCAAAGAACACCGACATCCCCTACGACAAGTGGGTAAAGACCATCCAATCGACCGTCCCGCCCAAGTTCCTGGAGGTCAATCTGAAGGCGTTTGACCTTGGATATCATCATGCATAACCGAGGAGAGCGCTGCCATGCGAACCTATCTTCTCCCGGAAACCGGTAATTTTTATAAATCCAACCTGCACTGTCACACCACCATCTCGGATGGTGCCCTGACCCCGGAGGAAATCAAGCGGATTTACAAGGAAGAGGGCTATTCCATCGTCGCCTATACCGACCACAATATCATGGTAGCACATCAGGAGCTGCGCGACGAAAACTTCCTGCCTCTGAACGGCTTTGAGGGCGATTTCAACGAGGGCGGCGCCACCATCGACCCCAATCTCGGCACCATCCGCTGCTGCCACATCTGTTTCATTTCCCCCGAGGAGCATAACCCACGCCAGCTCTGCTTCCACCGCTCCGAATATCTCTTCCACGGCAACAACAAAAAGAACGCCGAGCTGGTCAACTACGATCGAAATGCTCCCGACTATGTACGCGCCTATACGCCGGAAAGCATCAACGACTACATCGGACAGTTCAAGGATGCCGGGTTCTTTATCACCTATAACCACCCAACATGGTCGCTGGAGACCTACCGCGAGTTTTCCAACTACGAGGGCATGGACGCCATGGAGATCCATAACTACGGCTGTTATGCCTGCGGCTTTGACGAGGAGAATTCCCGTTATTACGATGACCTGCTGCACCTTGGTCGCCGCATTGGCTGCATCGCCGCGGACGACAACCACAACCACCACCCCCGAGACAGCGCCAAGTGGGATTCCTTCGGCGGCTTTACCTACATCAAAGCGCCCGCGCTGACCTATGCAGACGTATTCGCCGCACTCAAGCGTGGCGACTACTACGCCTCCCGCGGGCCACAGATCACGGAGCTGTATTTGGAGGACGGCAAGGTGCATATCAAGTGCTCCCCTGCACGCCGCATCTCGCTGGTGCTGGGCACCCGCCGCGCCGACGTCCGTATGAATACCGACGGAACCCTCATCACCGAGGCCGCCTTTGACCTCAAGCCCCGCGATATGTTCTTCCGTATCACCGTCTGGGATGAGCAAATGCGCCCCGCTTATACCAGAGCCTATTTCATGGATGAGGTGAGATAAAGGTCTTGCAGAGCGATGCATTCCCTTCAAAGCTTTCCAAAAATTTTTTTGCTGTTTTTAATGCCTTGCCGACTTCAACGTATCCATCAGATCCCTGCCCCGATGGCAAGCGCATAATAACGTACCGCCAAGCAGGGCGGCAATAATGAGTTGTTCGCACACATACCCATTTATAAAATCAAAACGAAAGGACATCAAAGCCATGCCCATCCGCAATCCAGAAATCGAATGTATGTCTCGCGAGGAAATCGAAAAACTCCAAAGCGAGAGACTGGTGGCACAAGTCGCCAGAATGTATGAAAAGGTGGAATGTTTCCGCAAGCGCATGGATGCCAAGGGCCTCAAGCCCGAGGACATCCACGGCATCGAGGATCTCCATCTCCTTCCCTTCTCCTATAAAAGCGACCTGCGCGACTACTACCCTTACGGACTTTTCGCCGAGCCGCTGGACAACATCGTCCGTATTCATGCATCCTCCGGTACGACGGGCAAACGCATCGTCGTCGGCTATACCCGCAAGGATCTGGATATCTGGTCAGAATGCGTCGCCCGTATGATGAACGCGCTGGGGCTGGATAACCGCGACTTCGTTCAGGTCTCTTATGGCTACGGTCTGTTCACCGGCGGACTTGGCGCACACGGCGGTGCAGAGCTGATCGGTGCAACCGTCATCCCCACCTCGTCGGGCAATACCGCGCTGCAGATCCAGACCATGATCGACTTCGGCTCGACCGCTCTGTGCTGCACCCCCTCTTATGCCATGTACCTCGGCGAGGAGGTTGAGCGCATGGGTGTCAAGGATCAGCTGCGTCTCAAGGTCGGTATTTTCGGTGCCGAGCCTTGGTCGGAGGAAATGCGCAAGAAGATCGAAGAAAAGCTGGGCATCAAGGCCTGCGATATTTACGGCCTTTCTGAGATCCTCGGCCCCGGCGTCTCCGGCGAATGTGAGTACCAGTGCGGTATGCACGTCTGGGAGGATCACTTTATCCCCGAGATCATCGACCCCGATACCGGCGACGTTCTGCCTGCAGGCGCCTCGGGTGAGCTGGTGTTCACCACCATCACCAAGGAGGGATTCCCTCTCATCCGTTACCGTACCCGCGACATCTGCTCGCTCAACTATGAAAAGTGCAAGTGCGGCAGAACCCATGTCCGCATGAACAAGCCCAACGGTCGTACCGACGATATGCTGATCATCCGCGGCGTCAACGTCTTCCCCTCCCAGATCGAGGAGGTGCTGCTCAAGGTCAGCGGCGACAAGGTCACGCCCAACTATCAGATCGTGCTCGACCGTGTCAACAACACCGACACCTTTGACGTCAACGTCGAGATGAGCGAATCCTTTTTTGCCGACGACGTCAAGTCGGTCGCCGCGTTGGAAAAAACCATCACCGAGCAGCTGCGCTCCATGCTGGGCATCTCTGCCAAGGTCCATCTGGTCAACCCCAACTCCATCGTTCGCTCCGAGGGAAAGGCCAAGCGTATCGTGGACAACCGCGCGGGTAAAATGTAAATCAGGAGGTAAAACGCTATGATCGTAAAGCAATTATCCGTATTTCTGGAGAACAAGCAGGGCAAGCTCTGCGCCGCGACCGACGTTCTTGCCAAGGCGGGCATCAACATCAGCGCGTTGTCTCTGGCAGACACGGCAGAGTTCGGTATTCTGCGTCTGATCGTCGATCGCCCCGATGAGGCTCGCCGCGTGCTGATGGAGGAGGGGATCGTGGTGCGCATCTCCAACGTCATCGCAATCGCCATGGACGACACTCCCGGCGGCGCGATGGATATTCTCCACTGCATGGCAACGGCGGGGATCAACGTCGAATATCTGTATGCTTGCATCGGCAAAACGGGCAAGGCACTGATGATCGTCCGCGTGGATGACGATGAGAATGCCGAGCGTGTGCTGCATGACGGCGGATTCCACGACGTTCATCCGTCGGAGATTTATAGGATTTGATCGCTCTGCGGGGCAGCCCTCTTTTTTCAAAAAGGAGTCTGCCCTGCCAAAGGCTTGAATTAAGGGAGTGATTCCCTATCCATGAGCAGTCGAAATCAGGGAAATCTCCCAACAAACGAAAAAACAGGCACGGCCGCATCAGGAGCTTTTCCTTGCGGCAGTGCCTTTGTTTTCGAATTTTTTCCTTATTTCTTCCGTCTCTCCACAGCGGCGTCGAAGAGGGCTTGCTCCTCGGGCGTTTCGATAAGCAGCGGTGGAACTTGGACCTTATTTCCGTTCTCATCAAGGGCAACGAAGATAAAGCGACCGTCAGCGGCAAGGGTACGGGTCCCGTCGAAGTCCTCCAGCCAAGCCGTGGCGAGAACCTCAAGGGAGGTTTTGCCGGTATAGATGACCTTCGCCTCGCACATCAGGACTTGATTACGGACGACGGGACAAAGGTAGCGAAGACTTTCAACGGTTGCTGTAGTGACGTGTGTTCCGGCGTGGCGGCGGGCGGTGACGCCGGCGGTTTCGTCCATCCAGCTGAACAGCAGGCCACCGAAGAGGCGATTGGCACCGTTCATATTACCGACGGTAACGATATGCGCCTGCTCCGACGCGGAGGCGGAGGCAGGCCGAGGCAGGAGCGAGAGGGACGGTTGGATATGATCAGACATGGTATTTCCTTTCGTGGGGAATGATTTCATTGATACGAACCAATGTTTCTTTAATGGGTTCAAAAGCGGATCACAGGCAAAGCAAGGTCAGAAAGCCTTGTTCGCTCAGGTCTTACCCCGATATCGCCTCACCAAACACCTCGCCAAGACGGCGAATACCCTCGGTGATCTTTTCATCCGACATGGTAGAATAGTTGAGACGGAGTGTCGATGTGGGCTTTGCCATATCGACCATAAAGGTGGAGCCGGGGACATAGACGACCTTTTTCTCGATTGCCTTTTTCGCCAGCACACCGGTGTCCAGGTTGTGACCGAGGTCACACCAGATAAACAGTCCGCCGCGCGGCTTGGTATAGAAAATATCCTTAGGGAAATACGCATCCATAGCGGAGAGCATGGTTGCGCACTTGTGCGCATAATTGGCGCGCATCTTAACGATCAGCGCATCAATATCAAAGCGGGTCAGATAAGCATGAGCCAGCAGCTGAGGCAGCATGGCGGTATGAACGTCCGAAATCTGCTTACCGATGACCGCCTTGGCGACGATCTCACGCGGTGCGCAAAGGAAACCCAAACGCAGACCGGGAGCCAAGATCTTGGAGAAGGAGCCGCTGTACATGACGATGCCCTCGGTATCCATGGATTTGATGGTCGGGGTCTTGACGCCGTCAAAGGTCAGCTCGCCATAGGGGTTATCCTCCAGAATGAGAATGTTATTCTTCTTGGCGATCTCATAAAGTGCGCGGCGCTTTTCGACGCTCATGGTCACCCCCATCGGGTTCTGGAAGGTCGGGATGGTATAGATCATTTTGACGTTTTTATTCTCGGCGATCACCTTCTCCAGCGCGGCCAGATTCATGCCGTCTTCTTCGACGGGCACGCCTGCCAGATGTGCGTTATAGGAACGGAAGGCATTGGTCGCGCCGATAAAGCTGGGTTCCTCGACGATGACGGTATCGCCCTCGTTGATCAGGCACTTAGTCACCAGCTCAATGCCCTGCTGACCACCCGAGACGACGATCAGCTCGTCGTTATCCGTGCCGATATTTTCTACTCTTTTCAGTCTTTCCTTGATAGCATCGCGCAGGGGGGTATAGCCCTCGGTCACGCCGTACTGCAGTGAGAGAACGGGTTCATTATGAAGATATTCGGTGGCGATATCGCCAAGGTCGGCTGCGGGGAACAGCTCGGGTGCGGGGTTACCGCCTGCAAGTGAGATGACGGAGGGATCGGCGGCGTATTTGAAAATTTCACGGATGGCAGAGCCGCGCATGGTGGACATACGGTTGGAGAATGTGTAATTCATAGCAAGAATCCTTTCTTATATGATGCAGAATGTTGAGTATATATATGCCTTTACCTCGGCAAAGAATTTTAGGGTATACAGGGAAATGTTTCCACGATCGGAGTGGCAAGTGCTCCTTTTGCGTTCTTTGGAGCGGAGCGGGGGCGAATATGTAGGGCTGTATGGTGGTAGGCATGGGGATATCACAAGGGATGTTTGGATGGTGCGAACATAGCGTTCTAAGGTTGTTTTGCTGATTGTTCATTCTTTGCCTCGGCAAAGAACGAACCAAGAAACCGACTTAGGGACTCCGCCCCTAAGGACCCCGTCCTTCTCGCGTGCTAACGCGGTCTTGCGACCGCTGATACGCACGCGGCTATCGCGGTTCGGAAATCTTGCTTTTCGTCGTGGGAAGGCCACGACGAAAAACATGGTGATGCTGACGGGAAGAAAGATAAAATCATGAATTTGAAATCTGTGAAAAATTTTAATTGAATTAAGATTGTGCGAACAGATCCACGCCATGCCTTCCCCAGCGGGGAAGGGGGACCGCGCAGCGGTGGATGAGGAGAGGGGCGTTTGGGTGAAGTATGATGGTGCGAACACAGCTCTCTGACCTTGCTTTGCTTATTGTTCATTCTTTGCCTCGGCAAAGAACGAACCAAGAAACCGACTTAGGGACTCCGCCCCTAAGGACCCCGCCCTTCTCGCGTGCTAACGCGGTCTTGCGACCGCTGATACGCACGCGGTTATCGCGGTTCGGAAATTTTGCTTT
>JAFTJZ010000074.1 GCA_017456145.1 Clostridia bacterium | reverse complement strand
TGTTCATCGTACAAGTGCAGATGCCGAACCATTCTTCGCCGCGCTTGAAGTATTTACATTCCTCGCAGGTGGTGTCGGAGGTACGCTTGGATTCGCCGCTGTAGCTCCTGCAAGCATCCTGCATCATTGTGACGAAAGGGGTGCCCTCATCGGTGTATACGGGGTCTTTTGTAAAGTCGGGATAGATCACATCCGGCTCGTACCTTCGGTCACAATCTCCGTAGTAACCGTAACGGAGCTCAAAGGTTTTTCCAAAGGTTTCTACGACCTTGTATAGATCGCCTTCCTTTGGGATGACCTTTGCTTGTGGGTAATCATTCTGAATTATCTTACGAAACATAGTCGCTCCTTTCGGCATCTCATCAAAAGAAAAATCTGCCACACTCTCGATGATAATAGTATAGCAGATTTTTTCGGTTTGCGGTATTACCTAAAATCACTTTTTTAGGTCTTTTTTTTCGGGCATTTTTGGTTCCCAAGGAAAATTTATATATCCTTTTGGGAGTGAAAAAGATATATAAATTCAAAGAATTGCGGCAAAACTCGAACGCGGCAAGCCCGATTTTTCGGATACGATCCGCACCGATTGCTTGACTACGGAGAGCGAAAGATGCAGGCTATCTGCGATCTCTTGATTCCCCATGCCGAAGGCGGCGAGCTTAGCTACCTCGCGTTCCTTATCGGATAGCGTGGTCAGAATCGTCTTGCCGCGAACGGTTCCCGAGAGCTTTGCCCAGCCCTCGTTATAGACCTTGTAGAGTTTCTTGACTTCCGTCCAGGCGTTCACGTCGATGAGTGTTAATCGTTTCTCCATGAGGCTGTCAAGTGCACGACAATATTCCGCGAGCACGCCGTAAAACTTGTCGGGGAGAGCGAGTGCTAAGGCTCTGTCGATGTGTCGAAATGCTTCCGTATCGTTTCCGGCATTATGATACACGGCAGCGCAGGTAAGGCGCAGATAGATCTCGGACATTACCGTGTTTTTCTCGTTTGCCCAGCAGATCATCGGTTCAAGCGTATAGGGCACGGAGGTCATAACGTAGAGCCCCTGTGCACCGGGGAGTTTCAACGCATTTGTTGCAACCGAGTACGCTACGGTATACAAAAACTTGGCGTAATATACCTTTGCCGCAGGGTAAGCATCCTTATGCAACGGCTCAAAACAACCGATCTGGAACCACTTTGGGAAGTTTTGCACGCTGTAAAGCATAATATCCACGGCACTTATCGCAAGCTGCATCGTATCTCGGTCATAGTCGTTTTTAGCGGGTGCTTCGGATATATGAATCTTGGCTTTGCGCCACATATCAATGTCGCCCTTCCATATCGCGCACATCGCAAGAAGCATACCCGCGGAAAGGACGGCGTAAAAGCCGGAGTGCTTTGAAAGCAGATAGTTTGCGCTGTCGTAAACCTTGTCGATCTCACCACGTGAATAGGCAACCTCAGCTAAAAAGAGCACCTGCGCTTCGTGGTTGTATGTAAGACTTTCGCCTACCTCATCGGCAGTTCCCGGAGTGTGATAAAGGTCGGTCATATAAAGAAACGGTGTTTTGCGAGGCAGCGGCATATCCGCATCATGCTCGGCTCTCGCCGCCTTGGTTCTGCCGTCAACAGGTTTTGCGGCATCCTTCGGAATCATCCAAGCACGGCCCAAACGTGTTGCACCTTCTATTCTCCCGTTAGAACAAAGAAACTGAACAAATCTTTTAGAAAGCCCCCATCTGTTAGCGGCTTCATTTATGCCTATATAATCCACTTTCAACCTCTCAAAGAAGACGTTTTATCGTTCGCATTCGCGAATGGTAATATCGTTCGCAAATGCGAAGTGTGTTACTGTTCGCTTTCGCGTAGTATATTATACACCTTATTTTCAGATTTGTCAATCAGTCAGAAGAAATTTTAATCGAAAAAGGGGCTGAGAATAACGCAGCCCCCTCTTCTTGCTCGGTCAGATCCCCGATGATTTTATTAAAATATAATTTATTGGTGAGAAAAACACCTTTTCATAAACTCTATTCTCATTTTTATTGCAGCTTTCGTGGTTTCCGCTTTTTGCATAATGTCAAAGCCGTGCATAGTGCCTTCGGTCTCATTTACTACAACGGCAATCCCCGCAGAGCGCAATTTCTCTGCATATAGGATGCCATCATCGTGAAGACAATCAAACTCCGCGGTTTCAATATATGCAGGAGGAAGTCCCTCAAAGCATCCGGCTTCCACCGGAGAGTAATAAGCGTAGTTGGGATTGTTCCTATCAACCTTCGTCATCGGTGCGATGCGATTTGAGAGCGTGGAATTCCACATGGGCGTATCGTTGTATTTTTTACAAGACTCGCTGTTGTTCCGAGCATCAAGGAACGGATACGGCAGCATCTGAAATAGAAATTTCACGGGATGCATCCGATCTCGCGCCATCATACATACTCCCACTGCGAGTGTTGCACCTGCGCTGTCCCCGCCAATGCCGATGCGAGATACGTCGATGTTCAAATTTTGTGCATGATCATACGCCCAACAAAACGCGGCATAAGCGTCCTCAAAGAACACGGGATGCGGATGCTTTGGTGCAAGTCTGTAATTGACAAAGAGAACTCTGCACTCCGATTCCTTGGCATAACGCATGGCGTTATGATAGTGATACCCCGCCGCAGGAAGCACAAATCCACCACCGTGGATATAGATGAGGCAAGGCGCATCTCCCTTTATGCTTTTGGGGGACATAAGTAAACACTCGATCGTCTCACCGTCGTAGCTTGCGAGCTTGTGGCGACTTACATCAAGCTCCTTATCGTGAAAAATGGATCTTGGTGCTTTCATGTAGGGGACAGCCATCGCCAAAAACTTCTCGCTGATGGGCGGTGTGAAACGAGAGAACGGGAAAAATTCTTTATTAATTGGATATTTGGACATCGTGATACCTCCTGACAAGTAGGTCGCCGCATGGTTTGGCGGCGGTGATGCAGCGATATATGCTCTTAAATAAGCGTAATGAAATATCCGATCAACGGTCCGATCAATATTGCAAGATAGATCAGTGTGATCCACGGCTGATAATCAATATAAAATTCTCTAAATGAAAGGCTCCACGGGTGCTTGATCAGTACCCAAGCAAACACATCGACCACAATACAGATGCCGACCCATATCACACCCGTGATAAGCGCCTCGGTAAAGGTAGGTGTGGTAAGCCCGTTCATATAGGCAAATCCAAAGATTGAAAACGATATGATGTTATATAGAGGGTGCCACGGCTTGGTTTTTTCATACCCTTCACCCATACCGTTTTCATCCATAGGTTTCATCCCAAGTACGTAAATATTGATTATGGTGTGAATCATCCCCGCACAGGTAACAAATATGTAGCTGATCCAGAACCAAAGCATGGACATTCCGAAGTGGTTCATTTCTTTATTCACGCTCCTTTCTTCGTGTTACAGCGGTGCTACGTGATGTCTGATCTAAATAATATCGGGAGTGGGTGTGATCAGTTACGGATGCAGGAGAGTATCATCGGGTCCTTGATCTTACAGTCATCAGAAAACAGAAGAACCTTGGAAATGATCTCCGCCGTCTTGGGATCGTCATCGACGAAGGGGAGGAAAATCTTTCCTTTATGCTGTGAATGAACAGGAAGAACCGGGATCATGGTACCGCCGAGCTGATGAACAACGCCGCTGCCGAGATGAACCGAATAATTTGCCATTTTTCCGTGAATGATCGCGTGATGCCCCTCCGTCTTGACGTTATCGATGCCGAACATCGGCAGGATATAGGAAAGGATCGTCGCACGCATTTCCATGGTGGAGTGGCTTGTCTCGGGATCAACGCCACCGGCATGTGCAACGCTGACCGCAAGATCAACGTCTCGCATGACCTCAGAGAAAATGATGTCGGGAATCTCGGAGATCTTGCGTTCATCCCCGGTTTGTCTGTCGGCAAAGCAAACCCATTCCAAGGTGGGAGATTCAATATCCGCGGGAGAAAACCAGTTGCCGAGAGCATAAATTCTTGCTATGATGTTTTCCTTGTAGTACACTTTTTGGAGTCCTGTTTCAATGTCTGCGATCCAACGGCGGCTCTTGAGGGTGGCAACCGTCTTTCCGGGATGAATTTGATTACCTGCATACCGCAAGGAGTGATAGGTTTCACTCTCCTCCGCTGTCTTAACATATAATTCGCGAAATACCTGACGATATGGCTGGGTGATTTTTTTATCATACAGAAATTGCTGATAGTTCTTCCAGCACCCCATTTGATACAGATCATATGGGTGCGCAATTTTCAAGGGGCTATCTGCCGGGAGCGGTTGAATATTTCCTTTATCATCGGCAAGTCCCGTATCGGTAAAAAATCCGACCGCATTTCCACTGATAAATATAAGCTTATTCAACATAGGATAAACAACGGGATGTGTTGCGAGCGCACATAATTCCCCAAAGGTAAAGACCGTGCTGTCCTCCATGGACTGCTCCAGCATCACGCGAGTGCGACGGTGTTGTGCGTCAAGCGTTTTGACAAGATTGGTCAGCTTTATGAGCATATCGTGCTTTTTGATCTTTGAGGGAATACTTCGAAGAGGCTTATCGTCCTTTGAGCAGACAAGTTTGGCCTTCCCTGTATTGTCCAGAGAAATCCGTACTGTGACATCTTCTATGCTCTGCTCTTCCAGCAGCGCGCGATGATCATCAATGATCTTGGCCTCCATACGCAGCGTCAGTCTCATCGTATCGGAATATCCTGCGTTTGTGGCGAGATTCCGAAGTGCCATCTCGACAGCCTTACTCTCACTTGCGGCGCGCTGGGAACCGAACTGCTTGCTTTCTTTGAGGAATTGCTGAATATAGAGATAACGTCTGCAAAGATCGTCATCGCTCGTAAGCGGTATGAGTGCATAAGCCATCAACAGATCTTTGTTTCTCTTATCTGACACCGTTGCCCGGAGCTGCTCTTCCGTATATTTGCCGAGCGTTGCATCCGCATATTTTCGTGCGCGGGTGTGTTTGGCACCGTTGGTAATATATTTCGCGGCATCATATATCATTAAAAAGTCCTTCTCTCCGATCATTTGATGAGCGGAGCGGAACCAATTCGCGTCAAACGCACCGTGGTTCAATTCATCCTCGGTAAGCGGGGTAAATCTTGCGATCATCGCTCTGCGTTTGTCGTCGAATTCTTCATTCATGTGCGCGATAAAATAATAGCAGACCGACTCAAAGGCGTCAATCTGAAGGTATGCACCGATGATCGGGATCCACTCAGGAGAGAGCAATGCCGTCTCGAACAGACGCTTGGTCGTGATCATTTTTCCTGCAAGTGCTGTACGAAGAGTATCGGCATTATCGTCATTTGCGGGAACACAGATTGAGAGCAGATAGGAGAGTGAGGCGGCGCGATCCTTGTAGTTATGGTAGCCGGAGCATATATTTCTGTCAAGTGTTTCATTCCCCAAGGCAGCAAGAATGTCCGCAAGATGATCCGCCCCATAAATACGTGTGATACGACCAATTGCATGAGAATAATCCGTCGGAGTATCGCCACGCGAAAGCTCGGAGGTGAGAATGGCGGGGATGATCGTATCGTAAACGTGTGCGACGAAACGAAGCAGCTGTATATCCTGAGGGGTTGGCTCCTCCGTCTTTCCGAGAAAATTCTTAACGACATCCGCAGCTCGCAGACTTTTATATGGATTGTGGGAGGTGATCAGCTTACCTGCATCATAATAATTTGCGGCTATGGCGCTCACGATCTCGACGGATTTGCATAGGGTGTCGGGATGCAGTAAAAATCGATAAAGCTCAGGCTCGGTGATTATTCCTCGGTATGCCGCATAAAGGTATGCATTGATGCCAACAAGGGGATATCCCGTCGGATAATCACCGCGGTATGGCGGACGGAGCGTACGCTCATCAATATTCATATAATGGTATGAGGTACGGGTTTCAAACCTTTCCGGCTTGGGAATTTGTTTGTATGCGGAAATGCAACGTGCAGCAGCTGCCACCGCCAGGGGAAAGGTATAAGGCAACTGCTCATCATTGTTGCAGGACAACCACGAAAAAATACAATAAAGCTGTTCATGAGCCAACAGGTGTGCCACCTCAAGGCATCTGGGGAGCTTTTCAGGTGTCGGTGCATCGATCAATACCAGATGGTCGGGAACGCAACGGATAAACCAGATCGCAAGTGCCGAGGCAAGGCGGATGCGGTCCTGCTCGGGGAGGTAGTTGCAAAAGCTTATAAGAATGATTTTAACCAATCTTTGATTTGGGATCGGTCTTCCGCATTCAAAGCCTGTTCCGTAGAGTGCGCGGATGGAGTCAGCACAATCTTCAGCAAATTTGGTTTTCTGAGAATAGGCGAAACGCAACACCAATGCACGGACGAGTCGCTGCGAGGTGATACCGTTTGTCTGAATCCATTCATCCCAGAGTGCGGGCAGGGGCAGTTTTCCCTCATGATCGCGAAATTGATGCGGAAACTGAAGTTCGCCGATAAGGACAGATTCACCCCGCTGGTTGGTAAAGGAATCTGTCACGTGCGCTTGGATGAAAGCGGAGAGCGAGAGCAGATCTTCCGCTGCTTGGACGGCTGATTTGCAGGCGACATTTTTACCGATTGTCGAGATCAACTTTTCAAACAGATGGATTTTTCCCTTGTTGCCGAGAACCTGCGCGGGCAGCTTGGAATCGGGAAAATAATCCAAAAAGGTCTCTAAGCAAAGAGCGATATTATCTTCATCGAATTGAGTTGGTAAATACGTATCCTTCTCGCGGAAGAGCGCAGCTCCCTTCCCTGCTTTTTCCATATCTTCCCCGAGCAAGGAATCCAACAACCGTTTTCCTCTCTCGTCAGGCTCCTGCGATTGTGAGAGCGGCACAAGCTTTGTCCTGAGAGAATATAGAATATTGTTTCGCGTGGGGTCTTGCTTGAGCTGCATCAGCATATCCAGTGCAGCAAAACGAATGTTGTCATTTTCGTTCTCAAGCAAGCGGGAAATGCACAGAAATAGTGCGTGATCGTTCTGACGCAGCAGAATTGTCGTGGAATAATTACGAATATCCGCGCTTTTGAAACGAAGATTTTCTTCGATGGATCGATATTCGTCATCGGTCAATGCTGACGTTGAAATGATATCGAAGGCCGCTTTGCGTGTATAGGATTCTTTGTCGGTGAGCCCTTCCAGCAATGCCTTTCGCTGCGGTGCAGTTTGCGGCTGACGCAGAAGGGCGGAAAAATACAAATGACGTTGATGAGAATGACAGTGCTTGATCAGAGAGCAGGCGCGGTCAAGCTTATCGTTTTCCTTTGAGAGCAGTGCCAGTATGCAGAGTATTTCTGCTAAATCACTTTTTTCTATTTTTACCTCAAGCCATGGGAACACACAGGGAGAAAAGGTTTTACGATTGCCGGAAAAGGATGAATATATCGATTGGAATATCTCATTATACTCACATATCTCGTCTTTGCCGTCAAACCATGGATCATATTGTAAGGAAGGACGATTATTTACAGAATTGCGAAGCTCCAATAGTCGATTGGGTAAAAAGCAGGGCAACCATACGGCAAGAATATCGTCTTTGTCGTGTTGCAAACGCAAAACCCTTTTGGCGATTTTATTTGACGCATAAGGTAAATCCATATTTGCCGTGAAATATCCTGCAACAAGGAGTTGATGATGTGAGCCGTTTTCGACAATTCCCGCAATTTTATCGATGGCAATGTTGACATCGTCAAAAGCATAGCTCCAAAGTGCAATATAGATGCTCATAGCATCCTCGGATGCAAGACACGCTGCTTGCTCGTTTTCATTTTCAAGACAGTCTGAAATCAATCGAATGCTCTTGGCGCTGACACGCTCAAGCTCCTGTATCTCGCTGGGAAGTATACCGAGCCAGGTGCCGACTGCACGCTTGACGGAGGAATAACGAATCAGATTATTTTCTTCAATTGCTTGAAGAATGGTAAGAAAAGCTGCTCTCGTTCCATAGTCTGCATTTTCACAGATGACCTGACGCAGGCCTTCTTCGAGCCTTGCTGCGACAAGCAGCTTGGCGACAAGCGCATGAAAATCGTTGCGATGGCTGCAAAGAACACCACGAATGAGCTCGGTGGTCAACATATGTGAGGCAGTATCCTCGGTCAGCACGCGACGGATGGCAGCCTCTGCTTGCGGATCATTGGAATCCAGAGCATAAGCCACCTGCCAGCTGACGTAGCCACATCCGATCCATTTGTATTCATCAAGATACGCTTGAACATCCTCGGGCAGCTCCCTGTTCAGAATACGATAGAGCGGAGCATCCACAATGCAGGTGCGTCCGAAAGCGCGAATCATGGCGACCAGCTTTTGGGTGTATGCAGCATTATTAGCAGCTCGGAAGGATCTGCGATAATGAGAGAGAGAATAAGGATACTCTTGCAGGCGGTCGGCATAATATAAAATGATCTCCCTTTGCCCCTTGTCAAGTGCACCCTGAAAAAGCCAAGAAAGCTCTTGGGATATGTATGTTGATGGTACTGTCTCGGACTTTCGCATCGCGCGCACAAGGGCGTCGTATATCGTTGTGTTAGGGGGATCACTCGGGTCAGCCGAGGCGCGATTTGTTAAAAAATCATATTGTGCGCGCGTCAGGCTTTTCAGAAGATTTTCCCCTTGCAGACGTAATTTTTCTGCGTACTCGGCGGCAAGTGCTTTTTTTCTTGCAATTTCCGTATGGGTTTTGTCTGTCATGGCTACGCTCCTTTACCACATTCTTCCGGATAACATGGTCAGCCTTACAAAGGTAAGAACATCTCCTTCGGTTAGGCACAAGTCTTTGTCAAGGTCAGTGATCTCGTACCCGTCCTTGAATACCCGAACAAGCCCGTCAGATACAGACTCAATCGCTGTGCTGACCGCTTTGTCGTAATCAACTGCGGTTTCATTATAATGTACACCAAAGGCAAATTTTCCGATCTGCTGCATTTCTTGCCACTGCTCATCGGTCAGTGGAGACGGAATCTTTGCATTATTGGCGCGCTCCTTGTAGGCAGTGACGCAAGATTTGACGATATCTTCGATCAATTCTCGAAATGTAAGCGGGTGATGATCGAGAAGGATGGGATATTCCTTCACGGACTTGGTAATGTTCCCCATATGTTTGATGGCTACATAGATGCGGATACCTTGGCTTTTTTTATCCATATTTGCCTCCGAAAACGGAATTTTGTTGTCTACATTATGTGATATTTTAATTATACTATATTTTTATTCTCGTGTCAATATTTGTTTGTGAAAAAGTAGTAACACATCGGATTTAACGGGAATTTTAACTGCGGATTGCTACACGAGCGCGTGCATATCGATTTTGTTAGAATATTTCTTAAAAAATTCGAAGAATTTATCATTTTTCTTAAAATCATCATTGACTTTTGAGCATTCTTGTAGTATAATATAGTAATATAATAGATAAATAATGGCAAGTTGTGTCTATAGCAAAATAATAAGGATAGAAATGACGTGAGATACCGGGTATGGTAAGGCAATTCGGTATCCGCAAAGAAAGGAATCAACACTCCTATGAAGAGATCAAAACGATTTGAAACACTGGACGCCCGTCCTGTCAATCTGGACGGTTATATCGGTGAATGGCCCGAGATGGGCTTTGTAGCCATGAACAGTCCCTACGACCCTAAACCTTCTATTAAGATTGTGGGGGGAAAGGTCACGGAGCTTGACGGCAAAAAACGAGAGGATTTTGATTTTATCGACACCTTTATCGCAGATTATGCCATCAATTTACAGCGTGCGACCGTCTCTATGTCTATTCCCTCCTTGGAAATTGCCCGTAAGATTGTGGATATCAACGTCTCTCGCAAGGAGGTCTTAAAAATTTGCTCCGGCATCACCCCCGCCAAGATGGCAGAGGTTATCAATCATCTGAACATCGTTGAGCTGATGATGGGGATGCAGAAGATGCGTGCACGTCTCAAGCCCTCTAACCAAGCACACATCACCAACCTCAAGGATGACCCCGTGCAGCTCGCTGCCGATGCAGCCGAGGGTGCTCTTCGCGGCTTTGCTGAGGAAGAAACAACGATGGGTATTGCTCGTTATGCACCGTTGTCCGCCATGGCCATTCTGATCGGCTCGCAGGTTGGCAGACCGGGTGTGTTGACCCAGTGCTCCTCCGAGGAGGCGACCGAGTTGGATCTGGGGATCCGTGGCTTAACTACATATGCAGAAACCGTTTCGGTCTACGGAACCGAAAAGGTGTTCGTTGACGGCGACGATACGCCCTATTCCAAGGCATTCCTCAACTCGGCGTATGCGTCCCGCGGTCTGAAGGTCCGTTTCACATCAGGTGCAGGCTCCGAGGTGCTGATGGGTTACAGCGAGAAAAAGTCGATGCTTTATCTTGAGTGTCGCTGTTTGTACGTTACCAAGGGCGCAGGTGCTCAGGGTACGCAGAACGGAGCTATCAGCTGCATCGCCGTTCCTGCGTCGGTTCCCTCCGGTATCCGCGAGGTGCTTGGCGAGAACCTTGCCGCTACGCTGCTGGGACTGGAGTGTGCCTCCGGTAACGACCAGAGTTTTTCCAACTCTGCAGCCCGTCGTACCGCACGTACGCTGATCGAGCTGATGCCCGGTACCGACTTCATTTTCTCCGGATATGCCGCAGAGCCCAATTATGATAATATGTTCGCCGGCTCAAACTTTGATGCCGAAGACTTTGACGATTACAACGTCCTGCAGCGCGACCTGATGGTAGACGGTGGCCTTCGCCCTGTTCTGGAAGAGGACGTTATCGCCGTTCGCCGCAAGGCTGCCAAGGCAATTCAATCGGTCTTCTCTTATCTTGGCTTGACCGAGATCACGGACGAGCAGGTCGAGGCTGTTGTTTATGCACACGGCTCCAAGGACACACTGGATCGCGATGTTCCCGCAGATCTTCTGGCGGCAGAAGACGTGCTCAAGCGTGGCATTACGGGCATTGATGTTTGCCGTGCACTTGCTGAGACCGGTCACGAGGAGATCGCCGAGCGTATTCTGAATATGCTCAAGCAGCGCGTTATTGGTGACTATATGCAGACCTCTGCCATTCTTGATAAGGATTACCGCGTACTCAGCGCTGTCAATACGCCCAACACCTACGCAGGTCCGGGTACAGGTTACCGTCTTGATGGTGAGCGCTGGGAGGAGATCAAGGATATCCCGCACCGTATCGATCCCAAAAATCTTTGATTAGAATTGTTATGAGCAAAAGGCAGGAAATACATATGCTGAATGAAGATATTATGAAACAGATCGCGCAGGCGATCGTAGAAGAATCCGCACAGCTTGACGGTGTACAGCCGGAACAGATGCTGCGCGAGGTTGCAGGCTACCTCAGAGAGGAAAAGCCCCGTTCGTATTGCGGAATTGCCGAAGTCGTTTCCCATAAGGGGATCAAGGTGACCGAGGACACCGTACGCAAGATCGCAGCGGCGGTGATCAAGGAATCCGAGGAGCTGGAAGGAGTAAATCCCGAAGAAATGGTGCAGAAGGTGATCGGTGCACTGCAGGGGGAGAGCGTTGTTCCCGTCCCTGCTGTCACGAACGACAGCGCCATTATGAAAGAGCGCGGTGTGAGTGTAGATATGAACGTAGCCAAGCTGGTTACCGAGGCGGTGCTCAAGGAATCCGCCGAGCTTGACGGTGTCGTTCCTGCTGAGATGATCCAGAAGGTTCTCTCGGCGTTGCGTCCGGCCGAGGCCACACAATCCAATACCACCGAAACTGTATCCGCACCGAGCGCATCCCGCCGTCCTGCATCGATGGTCGGCACCGAGCGCATCAATCCCGAAAAGACTGATTACAGCCGCGCACCTCTGGCACAGAAGGGCACCGATCCCAAGGAGGTCGTCATCGGTGTCGGTCCCGGGTTCCAAAAGGAAATTCGCGCTACCATTTGCGGAATCCCGCTTGAGGAAGTGATCCGAGAGGTCAAGGCAGGCATTGAGGAAGAAGGCATGGTTCCCCGCGTTGTCAAGGTGCTCAAAACATCCGACGTTTGTTTTATGGGGCTGGAGGCTGCAAAGATCAGTGGATCCGGTATCGGTATCGGGCTGCAGTCCAAGGGTACGGCGGTCATTCACCAAAAGGATCTTTACCCGCTGTCCAATCTGGAGTTGTTCCCGCAGGCCCCGCTGATGAATCTTGAAACATACAGAAAGATCGGGCAGAATGCAGCGAAATACGCCAAAGGCGAGCAGGTCACGCCCATTTCCAGTGTCAATGACCCCATGTGTCGTGCCAAATATCAGGTTAAGGCGGCTATCATGCACATTGCCGAGACCGAGCAGGTTGATCCGAACTACCCCATCATCGCTTGGCCGATGCAGTAACGGGGGATAGTACGTGGGGCGTTGCCCCGCGCCCCACCAAAGAAATTTTTTGAAAAAAGTTTCTTTGGAATCTTCAAAAACTTCAAAACAAGGAATTGATTGTTATGAAATATCCTTTAGGTGAAAACGAGCGTTCGTCCATCACGTCCAAGACGGGCAAAAAGCTGGACGACATTACGCTGGAGGCCGTCAAGCGCGGCGACATTTCCGGCGAAGACATTAAAATTTCCAAGGAGATGCTGCGCAAGCAGGGTCAGGTCGCCAAGGAGGCAGACAGTCCCGCCATGGAAAAGAACTTTGAGCGCGCCGCTGAGCTGGTAGATGTCCCGGACGACGTGATCCTGTCCATGTACAACCTACTGCGTCCCAACCGCGCAACCAAAACGCAGCTGCTTGATATGGCAGCTGAGCTTGAAACCAAGTATCACGCCAAAAGCTGCGCAAAAATGGTACGCGAGGCAGCTGACATTTATGAAAAGAGAGGAATCCTTTTGTGAAATTGATTGCCGGTGTTGATATTGGCAATTCCACCACAGAGGTTTGTATCGGACAACGCATGGAGGATGGTCGTATGACCTTCCTTGCCTCCGCTCTCCGCCCCACCACGGGAACCAAGGGTACGCTGCCAAACGTGCACGGCATTAAGGCGGCACTTAAGGCGGCCGTCAATGCGGCAGGGCGCGAGATGAGCGAGCTTTCCGTTATCCGCATCAACGAGGCGGCGCCCGTCATTGGCGACACAGCGATGGAAACCATCACGGAGACCATTATCACGGAATCCTCCATGATTGGACACAATCCCTCCACCCCTGCGGGTGCGGGAACGGCGGTGGGAGAGATCGTCTCTTTTGATCGTCTTGACTTCACGCGCGCCGGCGTGGCATACCTTGTCACCGTCCCCCGCACGATCGGTTATGAAGTCGCCGCTGAGAGGATCAATCGCGTCGCGCAGCAAAGAAACATTTGCGGCGTGATCATGCAGGCAGACGAGGCCGTGCTGGTTGAAAACCGATTACAAACCAAAATCCCCATCATCGACGAGGTACGTCACATCGAACGAATTCCGGAGGGTAAGACAGCCGCCATAGAGGTCGCGCTGCCCGGGCAATCCGTTCGGATGCTGAGTAACCCCTACGGAATTGCTACTCTACTGTCGCTGGACGCGGCAGCCACCAAGAGCGTTACACCGATCGCCAAGAGTCTGATCGGTAAGCGTAGCGCCGTGGTTATAAAAACCCCGGGTGGCAACATACAGGAAAACATTCTACCCGCAGGCGCACTCACCTTTGAGGCAGCTATTCCCTCCTCCGTCAGCATTGACGAGGGAGCAGAGGCCATCATGCAGTCGATGGCGCAGTGCGGCGAGATTCATAATATTCAAGGGCAAAGCGGCACCAATGTAGGGCAAATGCTCTCCCGCATTCGCGAGGGAATGGCCTCTGTCAGCGGTGAGTATGCCGGCGATGTTCGCATCACCGATATCCTTGCCGTAGACACCTTAGCACCCGTTGCCATTGCCGGCGCACTGGCAGGCGAGACCTGCATGGAAAAGGCAGTCGGCATTGCGGCCATGGTCCGCACCCGCCAGCTCCCCATGCAGCAGATTGCCGATGCACTCACAGCAGATCTTCGCACCAACGTTGTGATCGCAGGTGTGGAGGCTGTCATGGCGTCGCTCGGCGCACTGACCACGCCGGGTACGCGAGTACCTCTTGCCATTCTTGATATGGGTGGCGGATCGACCGACGCCGCATTGATTGATGAGGACGGACGTGTGAGCCTGACCCACTGTGCAGGGGCCGGTGAGCTGGTCTCCATGCTGATTCAGACCGAGCTGGGTCTTGGTGCGCGCACCACGGCAGAACAGATCAAAAAGTATCCGCTTGCCAAGGTGGAGAGCTTGTTCCACCTGCGTCTGGAGAGCGGTGAGATGCAATTTTTTGACGGCTCGATCGATCCGCGGCTTTTTGGGCACGTCGTGCTGATGAGTCCGGAAGGCATGATTCGCATCGACGAGGATATCCCGATGGAAAAAATTGTCCAGGTGCGCCGTGAGGCAAAGCGCAAGGTATTTGTCACCAATGCCCTGCGTGCGCTCAAGCAAATCGCTCCTTCCGGCGAGCTCCGCCGCATTCCCAACGTCGTTCTGGTCGGCGGCTCGGCGGAGGATTTTGAGATCCCAGAGATGCTGATGGAAGAATTTGCATCCTTCCGCATTGTTTGCGGACGAGGCAATATCCGCGGCAGCGAGGGTCCCCGTAATGCAGTGGCAACAGGCCTTGTCTTGTCGGCAATGAACGGGGGCAACGTATGATCGTAAAGAAACCAACCATTATTATAAATACTTGTCGGGGAGATATGCAGCTGCTCCGTGAGATTTGCGCCGGTATTGAAGAGGAAGGCATTCTCTATGAGATCATGAGCGACAAGGAAGGCACGGCCTCTGCTCTCTCCGTCAAAGCTTGCGAGGCATCCATGCTGGGCGTGGGCATCGGTCTTTGCGGTGACGATGTGTCGCTGCACATCAAGGGCATGAACATCCGTCACGGTGAAAATGAGATGACTACCCTGCTCTCTCATACCGCCCCGGATATGACGACCGCACGCGCACTTGGCGCCAACGGCGCAAGGGTGATCAAGCGACTCCCCCTCCGCTTACCTGAGTAAACGAAAACTGATTAACGAACTGACCTTTAACGCAAAAAGAAAGGCACGAGAATGAAAATCTACACCAAACACGGAGACGGCGGCATGACGACGCTGATGTCTGCAACGCAGATCTCCAAGGCAGACGAGCGCATCAATGCGCTGGGCACCATTGACGAGTTGACCTCACAAATGGGACTCGCCAAGGCATACATTGCATCTATGAATACGGCAGACAGTGCGACCTGCATCGCTCACTTTGACCGCGTGCAGAATGTCCTTATGACCATCATGGCCGGTGTTGCCGATCCAAGAAACAAAAAACATACCGTCACCGAGGAAGAAACGGCATTTCTGGAATATATTATTGACACGGTAGAGGACTCCTTCCCCCGTGAGCGCAAGTTTATCCTGCCCGGTTATTGTGAGCTTTCCGCGCGTCTTGATGTAGCGCGGACGATCGCCCGCCGTGCAGAGCGTACACTTGCCGTCATGGACCGAAAATATGCGGCGGCAGCACCTGCCAAGGCATATCTCAATCGTCTTTCGGATTATCTGTATATGCTGGCGCGCAAGGCAGATTATGATGAGGCTGCTCGTCGCGAGGGTAAGTCGATGCCCGCAGCGACCGGTAGCTCCCCCGACGGTGCAGTTAACAATATCGTCGAAGAGGTGCTGCGCCGTGTAGCTGATGCACGTCCGCTGGATCTTGCCAAGGCGACCAGATTGATCGAAGAGGTTGAAAAGTGCGCCAAAGCGATGGGCAAACAGGCGGTCATTGCCGTTTGTAACAGTGAGGGCAACCCCATTGCGGTTCATGTCATGGATGGTGCTTTTTTGGTCAGCTATGACGTAGCTATCAAGAAGGCGTACACAGCTGTTTCGGTTAAAATGCCGACCAAGGATCTGTACGATCTGGTGCAGCCCGGTCAAACCTTCTACGGCTTACAGAACGTAGACAAGATGGTTTGTTTCGGCGGCGGTGTTCCGCTCAAGGTGGGGGATACCATCGTCGGTGGCTTGGGCATCTCCGGTGGCACCGGTGAGGAGGATCACGCGCTTTGCGAATGCGGTATCAAAGCATTTGCCATGCTGTAATGAGATAAAAAAGCCGATGAGGTTCGGATTCCTCATCGGTTTTTTTGTGTCTACTTTCTGTTGACAACTTCACACGGCTGGTAGTCATGACTTTTAATGCATATATCGATCTCGTCAACAATCTTTTGAATGTTCTGATACCATTCAAACACAAGCACCCCTCCCTTCTCTGTTAACTATTATATCAAATCGAAGAGATTTTTGCTTGATTTGACTTGCAGTATTGATCGGCTATCACATTGGTGGTGCAACGTCGGTCTGACTTGATGGAGTGCACTTCCCGCAATCGGAGCAACCGTTGCAGATGAGCTTAGAACCGCATTTTTCACAATTCTTTCCGAAATGCGGAACGTAAAGCTCATGTTCGGGAATAGGAATCCCCATGCGGTCGGTCAACCTCCAGTGCATTGGCTTACCGACAAAGCTCATTCCCGATTTATATGCCATTTCGGCTTGAATGCGCTTTTGCGGGATGTGATATCGTTTTCCATCCTTGATGAACACCGTTCCCGTTTCAATAAAGCAAAAGGTGACGTTGTGTGCCATACATTCCTCACGCAGATGCCTGACCCAATCAAAGTGACAAGGTCTTGCACCGTCATAATTCTCACCGCCGCAGACAACCTGCTCGATCTGGTCGCTTGCGAGGTACTTCTCGATATGGATCTCCCCGATCAAAGGTGCACACATGATTCCTTTGTGCTTGAACGGCAGATCGAGCAGAATGGGAATGCGCTCATCGGCGCGTTTCTGATTCTCGCAGGTAACGTTGAAAAAAATATGATCCCAGCCGTCTTCCCAATCATGCGGCAGATGCTCTCGAACACGCTCCGGGCGCTTGGTGAGAAGAAAAAATTTGACATCGGGACGTTGTCGCATGATCTCCCACGCCTCTGCCCGCCAAGCGTCTGCGCCATCCACAAAAAAATCGGAGGTCATGCAAACACGGAGCATCTCTCCGCTTTGCACTTTATAACGTCCGTCTCGTCGTTTGGATAACGGATATCGAAAGGTTCCTGTTTTTTTGATCACGGAACTGTCCGTATTGTTATGTATCCGATCCAGATAATACATATAGCAATGTTGGCAACCCTCCGAGCATTTGATACACCCATGCCACGGATTCCAGATATCGTGCATATTATTTCCCTTATATTATATTTTCTGTCTGTTATATACGATTTTTTGACGAAATATCGGATAAATCGGTATGTCAATTATTTTTTGATAGGTAAGAGCATACGAGTTTGCTTTTTATAAGCGGCAAATCCTTCTTTACGCGCCTGTCTGCCGTCTGCCATGGGAATGCTGACGGAAAAGAACAGAATGGTATTTGCCACGGCTCCGGCTGCGAGATACCAAGCATTGGGATCGGCGCAGACGACCGAAAGCGCGATTCCCCACCACATCAGAATTTCCCCAAGATAGTTTGGATGCCGCGAATACTTCCACAGTCCGATGCGAATAAACGTGCTGCTTGGATTTTTGCGGAAACGATGCATTTGAATATCGGCAATTCCCTGCATGATCACCGCACCGATTGAAACACATAGGCATATCATGCTGCCGACGTTTGCAACAAGAGCGATATTTACGGCATAAACCGCAGGGAGAATACACGCATATACTACAAGCGTCGGAACCATGTGAATTCCAACGAAATTGATCAAGGGATAGAAAATTCCTGTTTTCTCCTTCAGCATGGTATATCGCCAATCCTGATGAGTCAGATCAGAAAAGGTGTAAGCCCAATTGGCTGTGAGACGGATTCCCCAGAAGAAGACAGCGAGCAGTAAAAGGATACCAAGAGCGGTCAGCTGATTTCCATACGCAAAAGCGGCGAGGATGACGGGAGGCTGTACGCTCCAATAAGGATCATATACCGAGGCATTGCCGAGGATCACGCTGAAGAAAAATGTAAGTATGGTTGCGACCACATCGGCGATCAGGAGTGACAGCCACCATGGTAGCGTAAGATTTTGATATGTTATAAAGCCTAAAAGTGTAGCCAGCAGATAGACAATAAAAACAATAATAAAGCTAATCGGGCGGTTTTGTTTCAATTTTTTCATGAATAACTCCTTTTTCGGCTTGGGATCAGATAAAATGGTTAATAAATCCGAAATCATGACTCTAATTTCCAGCCGTGGTCGTTATGGTAAATCATCAGCTTGGTCATCCCGCCATCGATGCAGATGTTTTCACCTGTGATAAATCCCGCCATATCGGAGCAAAGGAAGAGCGTCATCGCGGCGATGTCCTGCGGATTTCCGACTCTGCCTGCGGGATGTTGAGCGGCATCTGCTCCTGTGTAAATAGTATTTGCCGTATCGATCCATCCCGGTGAGATGGAGTTGACACGAACGTGTCCCGATAATGAGACGGCCAGCGCATGAGTGAGTGCGGAGATACCTCCCTTTGCTGCGGTGTAGCTCTCGGTCTCGGGTTGGCTCATACGATCGCGTGAGGACGAAATGTTGATCACACACGCACCCTCCGAAAAATACGGGCGAAAAAGCTTGGTAAGGTAGAACGGTGCCGTCACACCGACACGAAGTGCGTACTCAAAGTCCTCATAGCTTGCCGTGGAGATTCCTTTGGAGAGTGGCGGCGCGTTATGGATCAAAAAATCAACTCTGCCGTAATCGAAAATTACCCGATCGGCAAAGGCCTGCAGCGTATCCTGATCTCCGATATCCCCGATGAAATAAGGATTTTTACGGGTGTCGATCGTACATACCGCGGCACCGTATTTGGAAAATTCTTCACAGATACGTTTTCCGATGCCATTTGCACCGCCTGTAACCACGGCGACCTTATTTTCAAAATGATACATATGTATGAGCCGCTCCCTTTTCTTCTTGAATTTTCTTTAGGATTACAATGTCCGCAGGACAAAATTCGTAGTTTGGAATTTCATCGGGTGTGATCCAACGAATGTCATTATGCTCAAGCATCTGTGGGGTCCCCTCAGAGATCTCGGCATGATACAGTGTCAGATGTACCGTGATGTCGGGGTACTTGTGGACGACCTCCGTAAACACTTTACCAACCTTGGGCGTGATGGCGAGCTCTTCGCGGCACTCACGGATCAGTGCTTGCTCCCCGGTCTCTCCCGCCTCGACCTTTCCACCGACAAATTCCCATAAAAGCGGATTTGACTTGTGCGCAGGACGTTGGCATATTAAAAATTGATTGTTGTTCCATATCAGGGCGGCAACTACTTCAGTCATGATCATTCATCCTTTTTCAGATTGATGTATATATTATACAATATGATTGGCCGGATGTCAATCGAAAACGCCATATTCCTTCATTTTTTTTACTGCAAACAAAAATGCCCTCCTGTGAGAGCATTTTTATGTTGATCAGCCTATCTATTCGGTATAATACTGTGCCTGCGCGTGCCAGAGCTCGTGGTATTTTCCGCTCGGATCGCTGATCAGCTGGTTATGAGAGCCGGTCTGGACAATTCCGCCGTGATCAAAGACGGCGATCTTAGCACAAAAGCGACAGGATGCCAGACGGTGGCTGATATAGATGGCAGTCTTCTCGCCCGCGATCTCGTTGAATTTGGAATAGACCTCATATTCCGAGATAGGATCGAGTGCCGCCGTCGGTTCGTCGAGGATAATGAACGGCGCGTCCTTGTAGAGCGCGCGAGCCAAGGCAATCTTCTGCGCCTCGCCTCCTGAAATTTCCACGCCGTTTTGCGCGATGTCTCGGTACAGATGCGTCTCCAGCCCATCAGGCATCGTGGTCAGCCGTTCGCCAAAGCCCGCTTGCTCAAGGCAGCGCTTGACACGCTCGCCGTCGTAATCCGCGCTTGCTGCTACATTCTGCCCGAGGTTGAACGAAAGCAGACGGAAATCTTGAAAAACGACCGAGAAGATGGACATATATTCGTCGTAGTCGTATTTTTTGATGTTGACTCCGTTGAGTAAAATTTCACCCTCGGTCGGGTCATACAATCGGCACATCAGCTTGATGAAGGTGGTTTTTCCCGAACCGTTCATGCCGACCACAGCCAACTTTTCTCCCACGCGGAACTTCAGATTGACATGCCGCAGAGCCCATGCATCGCTATTTGGATACTTGAACGAAACGTCACGGAACTCGACGTAATATTCGTTGTCATCCCTCTTTTCCACCGTGAGCGAGCCTTGGTACATATGATTTGGAATGTCGTGATAGGAAAAATAGCGGGCGAGATATTTGTTGTTTTCAAAAATCGTTTGTGCCGCAGAGATCAAGCCCGAAATTCCGCCAAGCATCATGAACAGGGCTGAAACGTATTGTGCGATCGAGCCCACAGTGACGCCACCGGCTAAGGCTGCGTAGATCAGAATGGCGTAGGTGCCAAAGCGAAGAACGTGCTGAACCACGGTGGTCAGCAATAATGCAGAAAAGGCTCGTACATTTTTTCGGATCATGGCTCTGCAGAAAAAGTCATCCTCACGCACGGCAAAATCAGCCAAGGTATCTGCCATGCCGTAGAGACGAATATCCTTTCCGCTGCTGTAATCCTCGACGTATTGATAAAACTTATCTAAAATTAAATTGGATTTTACGACCTCATCATTAAAACGGTGGTTCAGCTTGACGTTTCGCTTGGTTGCCCAAATATTACATGCTACTGTCAGTGCAACACCGAGCACAAACAACAATTTCATATAAAGACGAATGCCCGGCAAGGCAAAAAACGAAATAGACAGCGTCAGAGCAGCCAAAAGATTGGTGGCATCAAAAACAAGGCTGTGGAATGAGTTATATAAAAAATATAGATTGTACCCCGTCTGACTTTCGATCCTGATACGCTCGCGGAGCAGTGAGACCTCGCGGTCCTCGATGGATTCATACGCCATCTGCATGGCTTTCTCGGAGAACGTCCAGTTTTCCCCGCGGTACATCTGCCCCGAGGCAATAGAGCGGCGGGAAGAAATATAGGTATTCAAAAGCTGTAAAAGGAAGACAAGACCGACCGTCAAGGCGGCGTAGAGCAGCAGCGTCGGCAGCGGCGCTCTTTCGTAGAGAGCGTCGATCAGGCGTGCGGAAAAGTAGATCGGCACGTACGGAATGATGGCGGCGATCATGCTGCCAAGCAGCGTGCACCAAGCATATGCACGGCTGAACGAGAATAACATTTTGACCGCGCGAGTGTAGATTTTAATGTGCTCCGAGAATTTCATGCTGTGACCTCCTTTGCGTTTCGTTCTTCATGATCGTTTTCTTCTCTGTACCAACAGCTCTGCATTTCATATAGATCTCTGTACTCACCGCCAAGGGAAAGCAGCGCCTTGTGCGTTCCCTGCTCGGTGATCCGTCCGTTCTTCAGATATAAAATTCTGTCACAGAATTGGGTGGATGCCAGTCGGTGAGAGATAAAGAGCGAGCTTTTCTCCCGTGTCATCTCTCGGTAGCGGAGATAGATCTGATTTTCGGCAATCGGATCGAGCGCTGCCGTTGGCTCGTCCAGAACCAGGACGGGCGCGTTTTTATAAAGAGCTCTTGCCAGCATCAGCTTTTGCAGCTCACCGCCCGAGAGCTCCACACCGTCCTCGTTAACCTGCTTGTCCAATTTCGTATGAATCCCGTGCGGCAGGGCGTCGATCTTCTCCCCGAGACCCGCATCACGCATACACTGCTCGGCACGGTTGAAATCCACCCCCTCCCCGATTTGCCCCGAAACGGTTTCCGCAAGTGAGAAGAATGCGGTCTTGACGTCCTGAAATACAGGCGAAAACAGACGATAATAGTCGTTGCGGTGAAAATTGCGAACAGAGACACCATTGATCTTAATATCCCCCTCGGTTGGCAGATAGAGGCCACAGAGCAGTTTGACCAGCGTCGTTTTGCCCGCGCCGTTGAGTCCGACCAGCGCGATCTTCTCGCCGGCGTGGATGGTAAAGCTGATGTGATCGAGCGTGTTTTTCTCTGCGCCGTCGTAGCGGTAAGAAACGTCCTCAAAGGTGATCTCGGGAGCGCTGCTCAGGTGTGGGTCGATGCTCTCCTCGCCACTTCCGTCCTGTTCTTCCGTATCCATGTACTCGCGAAAATCGCAAAGCTCAAGACTGGTGGAATGTAGGGAGTTCCAGGTGTTCATAATTCTACCGACGTAGGAGGCAAACTGAGAGATGGCGGCGAAATACAGTAAAAACTGATCCACCGTGATCTCGCCATTTACTGCCATGGAGATCAGCAGCACATACGCTGCACCATCGCGCAGTAAGATAACGATCAGATCCGCGATGCGAGAGAGAAAACTGCGAAGAATCAGCTTTTTATCCCACTCACTGCGCGCACGGCAAAGATCAGCATAAACCTCGCGCAGCCAGCCCGCCATACCGTAAATGCGGATGTCCTTTGCCATGGCAAAGTCGGAGGGCTTGTTTTGTACATACCACAGCTTGCGGTCAATAGCTGTCCACTTGTCGCGGTTCTTGTATTCCCAGTTGCGGTATGCTTTGGCACACAGCCAGTTGACCACGGGAGCGACGGTCAGAATGGGTACCAGCCAAGGGCTGACAAAGGAGATGACCGTGCCAAAGAGCGCGTAGCAGATGACGTTCTCGATCAGATTTAGGCTCTTTTTCGGCATATCGCTGATCGGCTGTGAGCCGTTCCACATCTGCGTCGCCCGCAGCGCGCGGCTGTCAAGATCGCGGATGTCCTTGCGCTCGGCGAGCTGATAAAACAGCTTGAGCTTTTTGACGTTGATCTCATACGTTCGCTTATGGCGATAACGAAGGACATAGCCATCCGCAAAATAAGTGGCAAAGGTGGAGAGTGCACCCGTCAGCAACATGGCAAAAATCAGACCACCGACACGCAGCAGCGCGAGTGTAAACTCTTGCTGCTCCGTGACTACTCGTACGACCAGCGATGGTAAGTAGATTCCTGCATACGCGCGAAATACATGGAGCGGAATAAGCAGCGCCAAAAGAATCAGCGAAATCGGGGCGTATTTAAGCATACCTTGCCAGCTCCAGAGTGCATTGCTCAGCATAGAGCGATAAGGTTTCTTTTTCAATTGTTTGTTTTTCTTCAATGCAATCACATCCTTTCGCCAACAGTATACCACATCGGAATCAAAATAGGAAAATTCGTGCACGAACTGCTATTGTCGGTGCACGAATTGCGTCTATTCCATTGCGGGTACTAAAAATTCCGAGCTGAAGGCACCGTCCTCGCTGTTGTACTTGACCCAGCCGCCGTGCTCATCGATGATCGCCTCGGCGCGGCGCAGACCAAAGCCGTGGACGCCATCCTTGTCCGAGGTAAACAGCGAGCCGCTCTTGGCTTTCTTTTCCCCCGCGGAATTGAGCATCGAAAAATACAGCATACTTCCCTTCATGGCAATGTAGATACGAATAAAGGGCTCATCCTGCGCGGTGCGGCAAGCCTCAATGGCGTTGTCAAGCAAATTGCCGACCATAATGCTCAGCTCAACATCCGAGATGGTCAGTGCATCGGGAACGTTGGCTTTGACGGTGACGGCGATGTCCTCGGCCTTGGCTTGTGCGATTTTAGCGGAGAGAATGGCATCAAGGGAGACATTTCCCGTTTTGAGCAGAGTATCCACGTTCATCAATTGATCGTCCAGCTGCTCTATATAGGTAAGCGCCCGCTTAACCTCCCCTGCCTCCAATTGTCCCTTGAGCGCTTGCAGATGATGGTGAAAGTCATGCTTGTACCCGCGCATCTCCTTGTGGATGCTCCGTACCTCGTTCAGATGCTTTTCGGATTGCTCGGTCTGATATTCCACCAGTTTCAGATATGTTTTCTTTCTCATAGCTTACCTCAATTGTGCTCGATAAATGCGCGGTTGACGTCATCGTATTTTCCACGCGACAGCGGTAGCTCCGTCTTACCGATATGAACCGAGGTGCGGGAGATGCGGGAGATATTCTTCAACGACACCAGATAGGAACGATGAATACGATAAAAAACATCGCTCAATCTCATTTCAAACGCAGATATGCTTTCCTTGATCCTGTACTCACCACGGCAAGTGTGAATGACAATATAATGCAGAAAGGATTCTACGAAAAGAATTTCGGATTCGTACAGCTTGACGGTCTCTCCATCGCAGGAAATTACCACCGATGGTGGCTCGACGGATAATTTTTCCACAGCACGAGTTAAAACCTGCGACAATTTTTCCGCATGGACGGGCTTGACCAGATAGTGCAGCGCATCCACCTCATATCCTTCACCGATAAATTCAAAATGTGAAGTGACAAAGATGATCTCGGCATGGCTCCCTTCCTTTCGGATTCGCTTGGCGAGATCGATGCCCGAGAGCGCCTTCATTTCGACGTCAAGGAGTAAAATGTCATACACACGATCATCTTCATAGGCAAACAAAAATGCCTCCGCACTGGAAAATGGATAAACATCGGCCGTATGCCCGCATTGCGCACACCATTGCATGATCAATGTCCGAAGTTGTTCGATTTGTTCTTGCTCGTCATCACAAATTGCAATTTTCAGTCTCATGATACCCCCGCCTACGTTTGCCTTGATGATTTCACCCGAAAATCGGGTAGAACTCAGATATCAAGTATATTATAACACATATTTTTGTGAATGTAAAGAGGAAAAGCAAGTCATAAATTGCAGATGAGACGAAAACGTGTATGATTCAAACCGCTTTGAGCAGCATTGCGACAACAATTCCTCCGATGGGGATCACAAGATAGATTCTTTTGAGAAACCGTGAAAGAAGGCAGATCAAGGCAGAAAATAGTGAGGCAAGCAGCGTACCGACGAGGTATTGGATGAGTAAGGCAGACCACAACGGTAATGCGATCCATGATTCCGTAACGCAACTCACAGGAGCGCTGCCATGTGTTAATGGGAATGCAGATGACAAAAAGAAAAGATCGATCAGAAAAAACAACGTGAAGGCAATGCAGGATACCATCAGAGAAAGGGTTAGCTTGCTTTGATGTAATGCTCGCATTCCCCGTTTCGTTGTGCAAGCAATACGATCAAAGCCGAATTTGTATTCATGATCATAAATACCACCAAAGAACAACAGCAGAAAAATAAATAATAATATGTCGGCGTCCCGTTCGAACAATGTCCTCCATCCGCTGTCGTAAATAATATAGGCCTCTTGCCCGCGAGATCTTGCAGCGTCAATGCGATTGCACTGCTTGGATAACTGCTGATAAGCATACTGCTTGATGCTCGCAAGGTCATATTTTTCCAAATAATCGCTGTATTGAGCACCTGTGATCATACCGTTTTGCAAAGCAGCCCGCATATGATCCATATCAGATATGACACGCTCACAATTGGATAATTCCTCTGAAATGGTTTGACGCTTTTGCTCGGTCAGCTCGCCGCTCATTTCATAACAGAGATTTCGATAATATTCCTCGGCAGCGCTTGAAATCGGGGCACTTGATACCGCAAAAGCGCTTTTGATCAGCAACATGATCACGCATAAGAAAATCAGATGTGATTTGAAAAAGACTTTTTTCGTTTCCGTAAAAAACAGAGAGTGTCTCTTTGCCTTACGGTGCGGAAAAACGGAAGAACATTTTTTCGCTAAGTGTAATAATGATGCGATAAGCGTTTTTTCTATTGTTGTAAATATACCACCCTCAGCTCCGCGTAAAAATCCAAACGGAAACAGTACAAATAAAGATACACACAGCGCCGCGAGAAATATTCCTGCAAAAAGATAAAATGATACAGAATTTCCAAGAAGGTTGACAGCGCGATACCGCTCGAAGATGGGATCGGTGAGCCCCGCAGCATATGGATTCAGATAGATCAGGGACGAGCTATTCAACGCAGTTGATATTCCGTAACTGACGGCAAGAACAGTAAGCGATGAAAAAATGCCGACAAGATAGCTTTTCAACAACGATGAAATCCATGCGGAAAACAATGCGATGACAAGCGCGTTGACTGCCTTTACCAAGAAAGAGATGCATAAATAGGCTGTTATGGAAAGATCATACGGACAATACGCAAAGCGCATCACCGAGCACAATGGTACGTTGGGCGAAGAAAGACCGAACCGCAGTAAAATACCCGCAAGCCCGATCATCATCATAAATAGCGTAAGTAAAAAAGAACTGATGGTAAGAATATAAATTTTTGCAAAGCAGGCTTTTTTACCCCTTGGCGTCATTCGTAGCTGCGCGTGCGTACCGTGATCCCACTCGACCATACCCGTGAGTACGCCCAATATGGCAGCCATCAAAAGCAGAAGAAGATCATCGGCTGTATAATCAAAATATTGGTTCCATCCTATGACCTTGACGGGTGCAACACCGCTTGCTTGCAGCTCAGAATATCGGTGGATGACGTCTTGCTGATATTGTAAGAGATAGCTGTCATCACCTAATGTTGCGCGGTAATCCAATAGATTTCGCTGCGCCACGCGGATGACGTACGCAATATTTTCGTCATAAGTATCTATATATTTTTGCTCAGTGAGCGCATCGGGGGTGGTGAGGTTTCCAAGGAGTGAAAAAGCCAAATTCAATGCTAAGATGATAAGACAGAGCGTACGGATTCCCGCCGAGCGATACAATTTCTTCCATTCAAATGATAAAAGCTTCATAATATGTCTCCGAAATAGGCAAGATACTTCTCTTCCAGTGAGAGTGCGGCATCGATATTATGTGGGGAGTTGGTCGCGACTCCCTTCTTCATCCAGATGATCTCGCTCACGATGCTTTCCACATCAGATACAATGTGTGTCGCCCACAGCACGGTCTTCTCTGTGCTGATTTCAGAAATAAAGCTCCGCAGTGCGACCCTTTGCGCGGGGTCGAGTCCGGCAGTCGGTTCGTCCAGGATCAGAATTTCGGGATCGCCCAGCACCGCCGAGCATAAGGACAAGCGTTGTTTCATTCCGCCCGAGAGTGCTCCGATCTTACGATTTGCTACGTCCGAAAGATCCACCTTTTCCAGTAGCCATACGATCTGCCGCTGTGCATCCGCCCCGAGGTTCTTGAGCTCTGCCAGATAAAACAGAAATTCCAACACGGAAAAGCTTGGATACATGGCAGGATATTGCGGCATATAACCGAGCTTTCCGCGATATAATGCTGCACATTTGTCGATTTCTTTTCCATTATACAGAATCGTCCCCCCCGAGGGCTTGAGTAATCCCGCAATCAGATTCATCAACGTAGACTTGCCGCTGCCGTTTGGACCGAGCAGCGCATATATGCCATGATGCAGCGTCAGATTGACGTTTGTGAGTGCCTGTATCTTCCCGTACTTTTTATTGATGCCTTTCAGTTCAAGAATATGTTTCAATTTTTGCCTCCTTAACCTCTCCTGTGACGATATTGATCAGAAGATAAGCATTGTCGTCACGGATGATTTGGTTTGTTCCCTGCCCTATATCGGTGTACATTGCCACACGTAGCCCGATCCAATCACCTACCCCCATTTTTCCGCCCAGAATACCGGAAGTAATCATATAGGCATAGCTTGTATCGGAAATATCGCAAAGCAACCGCTCGTTTTTTCCGTCGCTGTCGCAAATATAAAATTTCCCGCCATAACGGTCATAATATGGCGAATAGGACTGCGTATAGTCGTCGTACAGCTCTCCCATATAGCGCAGCTCATCCAGCTTGCAATAGATGATCTTATCCCGATAAAAGATCGGGTAACAACCAAGCTGCTCAAATACAACCAGCTCCTCCACGCTTTTCCGATCTATGCGAGTGACCTTTCCCGTCATTATTTGATATCCTTCATATCCTGCAGTCTGTCCTGTACTCTCATAGCGATACGAATACTCTCCCGCAGTGAGATTGGGTGAATATCCCCGATCATTGTCGATGCGGTTTTGATAATTGACATCGGTGGAATAAGACTCATCGGTCATGGAGCTCCAGTAGATGCGATCACCATCAGCAGCGACAACAAAAACGCGCTCATCAAACACCTGATCACTCAAGCGCTTGACCTGACCGCGTGTGATATCGTAGCGCATAAGTGTATATTGGGTATTCCACGACTCATCCACATCCTCAAGCAAGAAAAATGCATAAGAGTCTGTCAGAAATAACTCCTGCAGCCCACCCTCCGTCGGCTGATAGATTAGCTCATAACGTCCCTCCTTCAGATCGAAACGACAAAGCTTTTGAAAGCTGCCCGTGGCGTTCCATTCGCGCAGATAGTACAGATATTGTCCCTGCAAGCGTATGTTTTCAACACCGAAAAAAGGACAACCTTCGTCTGCGTGCGGACAAAGCGGATCCGGACAAACGGGGGTGACCGACGCGGAGATTGTGCTGATACGATATAATACGTTGTCGATTTGCGTATAGAGATACGGATCAGAATACGTGTCATTTTGTGTGGCATCCTCGATACAAGAAGGTAATAAGGATACAAGTATTAGTATGATGAATATATAGATTAAGCGTTTCATGATTTCCTCCGAACTACGATTTTTTTTCAATAGTGGCCTCTTTGATCTCGCCCGTGATGATATTGATGAGCAGCAATGCACTGCGATCATACGTGATCTTTCCCGAGTTGCTCTCATCAACGGGTGCGTAATGCTGCGCCCAGAGTGCGATCCAATCTCCGACGCCATTCTTCTCATAACTCAGATTGGTGATCTGTGGAATGGTAAAGCTTATGGCACCGAAATCGCACAGCAACTGCTCTCCGCTGCCGTCAAGCTCGCAGATGTAATATTTCCCACCCCATCGATCATAATCTTCAACCCATTCTCCAAGCATCTCGTCATACACAAGTCCGAGATAGGTCGGCGCATCGGCCTTGGCGTAAATGATCCGATCACCGTATATGATGGGGATGTAGCTTACCCGATCAAAGACAGTTACCACCTCTCCCGTTGTGCGGTCGATGCGGTTCATGCGGTATTCGTACACCAAGGTTTCCTGATTTAATCCGAGATTTTCCAAATCGAATTGATAATTTTCCCTTGTGGCATCGGGCGAAAATCCGCGCTCGCCGTCTCGGCGATCACCGTAATCTGCATCAGTGGAGTAATACATATTGCTGCGTAAATCCAACCAGAAGATGCGTCCGTTTTCCGCCGCGTATGCCCACTGTGCACTGTTCATCGGCTCATCGTTCAACACCCGGATCTTCCCACGAGAAAGATCATAACGACATACGTCAAACGTATTCCAGCCCTCTCCGTCAGGCTTGGCAAAATTGAAATACAGCGCCTCCTCGGTGGCAAACAGTTCGGTCATGCTGCCTTCCTTCGGCGCGTAGAGCACCGTGTACTCCCCGCTGACAAGGTCATACCTACAAAGCTTTTTGTAATACTCTCCCCACCCGCCACTTTCTCTCAAATAGTAAAGACAATTCCCAACCGTCTCCATGCGGGCAAGACAAATTTGCCAAAATGGACACTGTGCGTTGTCGTGCTCGCATAAAGGATCGGGACAAACGGGAGTGACCGACGCAGAATAGGGGCTGATACGATACAGGGTACTGTCAAGCGAGGTGTAAAGATAGGCATCGGGATCCATCAGTGTGTCGGGATTTTTCGTTGAGACCTCGCAGGAAAGCATGGATAGCAGCAGAAAACAAAGTAAAATTTTTCCAAGTATAATCTTTAATCTTTTCACGGTATTTCCTCCTTGATTATGTCTACTTAATATAACAGATGAGAGACGCCGATTGTTTCATAAAAATGAAATATATGTTATAAAAAAGAAAACGAGATAACCATAAATCGGTTATCCCGTTTTTTGTCGGATTGTTACTGTATTTTTTATTGTTTCTCCACCAGGATCTCACCCAGTGTACCATCCTCGCCATGCAGCATATAGACGTAATGATCTGCAGAGATGTTCAGCTTGTCCGCAGGCTCCGATAACGTGATCTCGTAGGTGTAAAGATGCTTACCGACTTCCCCGTATCGAAGATCCTCATAGTGCAGATCCCAGGACATATCCGCCGTAAGATCGAGTTGATAGTCAACGCGAACCTCATCACAAAAAACGCCGCTTTGCAGTACGCCGTCCTTCAAGGCTGCGACGGTGTGCAGCTTGACATTGGTTCCGTCATATTCCACTGCGGTCAATACCTCGCGCATGATGTCGGTTTCAAACAGCGTGATATTACATTCTGTCCTGCCCAATGAGAGCGGAATACTACAGCTCTGCATCGGGACGGTGCGGCGGATACGGAGATTTGCCAGCTCGATTTTGACGATATCTCCCGGAAGATTTTCCTCACAGGTAACGGTATACATACGGTCGTCGTAGGTGCTCGCTCCGTTGCTGCGGATAGAATTGCCAAGCGAGTCGTAAACAACAATGCTGCCGCTGATCATTGCGTTTTCCAGTCCCGCAGTTTCCAGAATGAATATACGGTTGTTGGTATAAAGCGGCAGAATCTTGACCGTAAGATCATTGATCTGAATCCATTGATCCACCGTATACCCTTGACTCGAAATATCCGTCATATTAAGAGGCATGCTCTGACCATCGACAAACAGCGTGAAAGGCGGCGCTTGATTTGCCGCAGGAGCAGCACCCTCGGCCTCGGCGTAAATCTCATGCACGGTGGCGCTGCCGTAGCTTTGGCTGCATATAAGTGAATATGTTATATCTCCGATGCGGACGCTTACGATCTCATCATGGAGAAATTTTCCGTTTTTGGTCACCCCCCAGAGCATCAGACGACACCGTTCCCCCTCTTTAACGTAAAGCAGTGTTTCGATTTCCAATGTAGGAGTAGAGATCGGCTCGGTGGTTGAATACATTACCGCCATACTCCCACTTTCCACCACGCCGTAAAACGGGATGTAGCGGGTAAAATAACGGGATATCACAACCGCACAGCCTGTGACCAGAGCAGCGGCGAGCAACACAAGGATCACCGCTACCCACAAAGGAATACGACGAGAACGGCGGCGGACAGATCGGTGGTGCTCGGCGTACGCTCCGCGGCAAACTGCAAGAGCGCGCCTCTCAAAAGCAAATGAAAATCGGTGCGATGCATCAGCCTCGGAAAGCAAATCGACATTGTCTTGTTCGATCTCTTGGAGAAGCTCGTTCAGCGTTCTGTTTTCATTCATTATCCGCACCTCCCTTCAGTGATGCGTGCAGCAATCGCTTGGCACGCATCAATCGTACCCGCACTGTTGTTTCATTGACACCTGTTGTGGACGCAATGATTTCATTGTCATAATGATACAGATATTTCAACAACAGAACATCACGGTAGATCGGCTCAAGACTCCGAATTCGCTCCAACAGCTCGTTGTAGGTCTCCTGTTCCACGATGATATCCTCGGGGATCGGAGCATCATCAGCCAGAGAATCGCCAATCTCCTCGATCGGTGCGTGCTGACGATATTGATTGTAATGATAGCGGTTGATCGCGGTGTTTCTGCTAATTATAACAATCAGCGACTCCGTTTTGTTTCGATCCGCACCGTCAAACAACGAAATGTTATTTACGATTTTGTAGACCGCATCCATGACAGCATCCTCTGCATCCTCCCTGTGGTGCAGAATCGCGAAAGCAATGGCGTACATTTTGCTCTTATATGTAAGATACAGATGCTCGGCAAGAGAACGCTGTTGATCGTTCTCAATCGTCAAAAATATGGATAACGTCGTCATTACCTCCCGTCATGATAAGCATCAAGAATTTAATTATTCCGTTCCAAAACGGAATTTGCGTAGCGAAATCCCTGTGTGGCAAGTTATTGTTCGCACAAAAGCTGCTCTGTGGTGGGATTTTGCGTAGCGAAATCCCTGTGTGGCAAGTTTTTGTTCGGACAAAAGCTGCTCTGTGGTGGGATTTTGCGTAGCGAAATCCCTGTGTGGCAAGTTTTGTTCGCACAAATGCTGCTCTGTGGCTGGATTTTGCGTAGCGAAATCCCTGTGTGGCAAGTTTTTGTTCGCACAATTTATATAGCCACATATTATTATATCATATATCGGGAAAAAAATCAAATATATTTGCTCGATTGCAGATGAAACAAACGTGTATATTGCCCGTTTTGTCGCAATAGATCAAAATGGGAGCCTTGTTCGATGATATGTCCATCACCGATGACAAGGATCTTGTCTGCAAGTGTGGTATTGGAAAGTCGATGAGATATAGTGACAGAGCTCTTTCCTTCACTCAAATGATAAAGCTGCTCAAATATCCGATCCTCCGAGATCGGGTCAAGCGCGGCAGACGGTTCATCAAGGATCATATATTCACTATCCTTGAAGTAGGCGCGAGCAAGACCAACGAGCTGCCATTGACCGCCCGAAAGGTCCTTTCCGTTGTCCGCATAATAGCGTCCGAGAACGCTGTCAAATCCGTTCTCCCAATCTTTAATGACTTCGCTTGCGCCACTGATGTCGCAAGCTTTTTTCAACTTTTCATCATTGAAACGCTCGTCGAAGTCAGAGAGCGCAATGATCTCACGGAGAGGCAGACAGTAGGTCACATAATCTTGGAATAGCACCCCGAAAACCTTACGTACAGCGTAAATGTCGTATTCCTTCAAATCTACACCATCGAGTTTGATACATCCTTCCTCGGGATCGTAGAAACGGAACATCAGCTTGATGATTGTGGATTTTCCTGCGCCGTTAAGTCCGATCAGACCGATTTTTTCATGCGGTTCTATGGTGAAGGAACAATTCTTGAGGACATACTGCTCCATATTGGGATAACGGAAGGACACGCCGCAAAATTCAATCTTGGGATTGTCGGATGGCGTACGTGTACCGCTTTTTTCAATCTCCGGCTTGATATCAATAAACTCCTGCAGCTCGATCAGGCGCGTATTGTTATTCAGAAAACGGTTGACATATTCCATCAACCGCTCTGCCTGATTGCGCAGCCGTGACACCATGCTAAAATGATACTGAAGGTCACCGACACCGATCCGCCTGTTTGTCACGTCAAGCACCGCAACAATAAGCACCAAAAACTCGCCTGTGACGTTGACAATCATAATCAGGGTGTTGACGAAATGATGTCTGATGCTCTCACGATGATTGATGCGGTAGAGCTTATTCCAGAGCTCCTTGTACTTTTCGATAAAATACCCGCCAATGTTGTTCAGCTTGATCTCAAACTGAATATTATTATCAAAAAATACGTCGCGGTAATATTCCTTTTTACGATTTTCGCGTAGCTGTTCCTTCTCCATAGCAAGGCGGTGATCGGCGTATTTTTTATTATAGATCATAAAAGGAATCAAAAGCAGTAGCGTAATCAGCCCCAACCACCATTTATAGGAACAGACGATGAATAAGGTGGCGATAACATTGATAAAGGCGGAAAGAATATCGAATACCAGCCAGGCCATTTGCGTCATGACCGAAAAATTACTTCTTGCGTGGCGGACCTTGTCCCCCATGTTTGCAGAGTCAAAAAAGGATAGATCCATGCGAGACGATTTTTCCATCATGACGATGTCAATATAAAACAACAATTCATCGCTGTAACGCTCATTGACATAAACATTGAACCTACCGAGCAGATATTGGGTCATGAGCAGCACAAGATAAAGGGAAAGATGCCAATATAGGGCTTGTTTTTCGTATTCCGGCGTGACGATCCCATTCAGAATTTCCCGCCAGAGGCGTATGTTCCATAAGGGGATGAGCGTGGTGGATAGGAGAATGATCATTTTCATGGCGAAGTAAAATTTCGACGCATGATAACTTGTCTTGATCCCAAACCACACGTTTTTCAACATCCCGGAGAAAAATTGTTTCAGCTTATTCATGACAGCTCTCCTCCTTAAGTGTGTATTTTTCCCTCTGTAGCTCATACAGATGTGCGTAAAGACCGTTTTGTGCAAGCAGCTCATCATGCGTTCCTTGCTCGGTGATCTTACCGCCGTCAAGGACGATGATCCTGTCTGACATACGCGCGCCGGAAATGCGATGGGAAATCATAATGCCCGTTTTCCCGTCCGAGATCTCCTCAAAATTTCGGAAGATCCGATCCTCCGCCTCGGCATCCAGTGCAGAGGAAGGCTCGTCAAAAATAACGATCGCTGCATTTTTGAAATACGCACGGGATAGCGCGATTTTTTGCCACTGCCCCTTGGAGAGCTCGGTTCCCTTATCGTCAAATTGGCGTGTCATATAGGAATCAAGGCCGTGTTCAAGCTTTGGCTGCAGGTCGTCATAAACGCCGCTCAATGATAATACGTGCTTAATCGCATCCGAATCCTCTGATTTATCAAGGGCTGACGATGCGACGTTTTCTCGCAAGGTCAGGGGGTATTGCACAAAATTCTGGAACAGTACCGAAAATTGCTTGCGTACGTTTTTGATATCGTAATCAGACATCGGATACCCATTGATCAGAATTTGTCCGGACTCGATCTCATAAAGTCCCAGCATCAGCTTGATCATCGTCGATTTTCCCGAACCGTTGATTCCGACAATGGAGACCTTTTCTCCTCGATTTACGGTAAAGGAGACACCCGACAGAACGTCCTTTTCCGTATGCGGATATTTGAAGAAAACATTGTCAAAGGTGATTGACTCAAAGCGCTCAAGGGCTCGGTCTCCACGCTTTTTCTCCGTTTCCATTGCAAAGAAGTCAAGCACTCTCCCAATGATCTCCGTGGTGCGGGTGTAGCCCAGCACGATCGTGTCAAGCATCCATTCAAAGGTGTTGGACAGCGTCAGCGCAAAGCCGCTGTACAGCGCAACGTCACCAATTGTGATTTGCGAGGTAAGTGCGGCATAAACGATATAGATCGTGAAGGCGATCTCACCCGATCTTTTGATCAACTCCGCTAACATATAACATTTGGTTTTTTGCTTGTCAAGCCTTTTGTTGGCGCGCAGATATTCATTCTTTTCCTCATGATATCGCGTCTTGATCGGCTCGGTCAGATCATACATTCTCACGTCCTTGGCCGGCCACGCATCGGTCGCCATCCAGCGGTAATATGCGAATTTACGGATGTCGGGCGCGGTTTTCATGCGCAACGCCTCTGCCTTTTTGTCAAAAACGTGATTCAGTATGATGCCGGGAATGGTCAGGAGTAAAAACAGCAGAGAGAAAAGCACGTTGAATCTCAAAAGCGTCACCAGTGCGACAATGATGGTATATAGGCTTGAGATCACCGTGGTAATACGGATAAAGATGAGAATTACTGTGTTATTTGCATACTTCACATCATCGATCATATCTCTGCCCTTTGAAGAATCCATGAGAGAGAGCGGCAGCTGCGACATTTTTTCAGCCAGCTCACACTCATATAGATGCGCCGCCTTTTGCCAAAAAATGACCGATTCCAAATGGTTGCCTGCAGTGCTGATCCCTTGCGCAAGGATCAGAGAGAGACCATACAGTGCCGCGCAGAATAACACGGCAGCAATGTTCACATCTGCGGTGATCAGATTGTCTAAAATCATCTTGAACATAAAGGTTTGAAGTAAGGTCAAACTGGGCTCAATCAGACGTATGATAAAATACGGTAGTACCAAAAGCTTACTCGATCGATATATGAGATGCCACGAATATCTGATGGATCGTAAAAGAAGTTTACATTGATTCATTCTACATTACCTCCTTGGTATATAAAGCAGACACATTTTTTCGGTAAAAGGTTGGGTGAATAAGAAAAAAATTGTAAAAATTTTTGCATAAAAATAACGCCTCTCTTTCTTTTTGGATGATAATCTAACCACCGAAATGAGGACGGTTCCATATGAAAAAAGCGCACCGTCTCCGGTGCGCAAAAAAGCGACAGTGAAAAACCGAATTACAAAATGCAGCATTCGGCAATCAACATGACCTCGGAAACGACAGAATACAGAATCGTCGATAACGCTTTTTTCATGATGATCACCTCACATTTCAACATTTGTAATTTGATTACTGCAACAGTATATCATAATGGGATGAATATGTCAAGGGAAACTGTTTACTTTTTTATCAACCATCAGTTTAAGGTAAATTCACCGAGATGAGTGGATGTGATGTAATCTCCTTTGATCTCACGCAGCTTTGCCATGTGCGGCTGCTCGATGTGGATCTGCTGATGCTGTTTAGTCTCCCAAGCTTCAATGAGCAAAATTTCGTTTGGATCCTTCTCGGAATAATAGTAGTCGTAGCGAATGCAGCCGTCCTCCGCACGGATGGCATCGACAATTCCCTCTTCCTTGACGCGACGGATAAATTCCTCACGCTTGCCGGGAAAGCTTTTGAAAACAACGTAAATGGTGTACATACGGTTACCTCCGAATTGATTTGGGTGTTTCAAACAACCTTTTTGTTTTATTATATCAGATATCCGCTGAAAAAGCAAGAGCAGGCTGATATTTTCTTTTCCGATTATGACTATAACAGACGAAATTGGTTTTTATGAAATTCCAAGAGTCCCTCATCCCGCATTTTACAGAGTTCATTTGACATGGCACTGCGGTCAACCGAGAGAAAATCTGCCAGCTGCTGACGATTGAACGGTATGGTAAAGCAGCTGCTGTTTTGTTGCTTTGCAACCTCGGAAAGATAAGAGATCAATTTTTCCCGTGTCGTGCGCTTGGACATATGACCAAGCTTTTCGACAAGCCGTCTGTTTTTTTCCGAGATAGCATAAAACAGATTACGGATCACGCGCGTGTGGAATTGACAAGAGGATGAGCAGGTCGTCATCATACGATCGATATCGAAAAAGATAACGACACTCTCTTCGATGGAGACGACGTCGTTAACAACCGTGCCGCCATCAGGTGCCAGATACGCCTCCCCGAACATCTCTCCCGGGGCAATGCGATGGATAATGCTGCGATTTCCCCAGAAATCATCACGTTGAATGTGGAGCTCCCCTTGAACCAATACCGTGATATGGCGTAAGAGATCGCCTTGATGAAGGATATACTCTCCTTTTTTATACGTGCGCAGCTTTGCATCAAGGCAGGAAAACATGGGCGCAATTTCTTCCTCACTCACACCGGAAAACAGAATCGTGTTTTTCAATACCGATATATATTTTTTCATTAAAAACCTCGATTACGTTGTAAATACAACAGACATTTTAAGATGATTGTACTATAATAATAACACAAAGTCAAGAGCTTTTCAAGGAGAACATAAAAAAATGATCAGAAAAATTATAAAAATCGATGAAGAAAAATGCAACGGCTGTGGTGCTTGTGCCGCAGCTTGTCACGAGGGTGCGATCGAGATGATAAATGGGAAAGCAAAGCTCACGCGAGAGGATTATTGCGACGGCCTTGGCGACTGTCTGCCGGCGTGTCCTGTGGATGCCATTCATTTTGAGGAACGCGAGGCGCCTGCGTATGATGAGGACGCTGTCCGTGCCGCAAAGGATAAAAAAGCAAAGCAGAATCTTCCCTGCGGATGTCCCGGTACCAACGTAAAAAGCATTCAACGTGAAAAGATTGCTACCAAAGATAATATACAAGCTGCCGTACCCTCCGGGATGCTGACACAGTGGCCGATCCAGATCAAGCTGGTTCCCGCTCATGCCCCCTACTTTAAGGATGCCAATCTCCTGGTTGCAGCAGATTGTACGGCATTCGCTTATGGAAATTTTCATCAGGAATTTATTCGCAAGCATATCACTTTGATCGGCTGTCCCAAGCTGGATGAGATCGATTATGCGGAAAAACTGACTGCAATCATTAAAAACAACGATATCAAAAGTGTAACAGTCGTACGTATGGAGGTTCCTTGCTGTGGCGGTATTGAAAATGCCGTCAAACGTGCTTTGATGGCCGCCGGGAAGTTTATTCCTTGGCGCGTGGTCATCATATCCATAGACGGAAAAATTTTGGACGAATAACGACATTTGGGGTGAGTCGAATGCGAAAAAACGCATTGGAAACTCACCCCGTTATTTTCGGATGGTTAACACTATATTTTTATTGAATTCTTTATCAAAGTCCAAAGTTCATGGACAAAACGACCATCGGGCTTTAACAAGATATGCTGCCAATGATTTTGCTCCCGAAAAGCCTTACGGAATTTGTTTTTTTTCCTTCATAAAGCGCGCAATATAAACCGCGGGCGTATCCAGAAGGCTGGTAAATATAAAAACAACATAGCTGGATAACATAACGGAAATTAACGTCTTGACATCATACCAGCCGGCAAATGCAATCGATGTGAAGATGATTGTGTTGATAACTTGAGAGATCAAGGTGGAAAAATTATTTCGCAGCCATAAAAAACGCTTGCTGTCCCCATATTTTTTTGTTGTATAATCCCACCAACGATGATACAGCCAGACATCAAAGCGTTGTGACACCGTGTAACCGACAAAGCTTGCCAGAAGAAGACGGGGCGTCGAGGAGAAAATGGCGTGGATATGTTCGCTTGCCCAATCCGTGGAGGCAGGTGTATACAGCAACCAGTATTGTGTAAACAAAAGCATGATGACCGAGGCAAACACGCCAAGCCAAACCGCCTTGGCAGCGCTCTGTTTTCCTTCATTTTCGCTCAAAATATCGGTAATCAGATACGTTGAGGCAAACATGACATTGCCCAGCGTTTGCTCCATGCCGAATCCCTCTACCAGCATCAAGACCTCAATGTTGGCAAACACAGTGGCAAGAACGGTCATTGCATAAAGTCCGCTCTTTCCGAATATACGATAAGCAACCAACACCATGCCGTAAATCAGAACGATGGATCCAATTAACAATATTTCATTTTTCATGACCATCCTCCTTAGCTCCGACACCGAAATCGGTGTTGTTCAAAAGAATGTCCACACGTGCGTTATCTGCGTAGCGCGGTAAAACATTCTCCGTAAACGCACGGATAACGTCAACATCCGGCTTGATGTCCGTTTGATTTTCGATGAAAACATTGACGCATACCCGCTCAAAATATCGTAGACCGAGCGAGATATCGTGTGTCATGCTATCCACAGTTTGTCCCGACAAGCCAAACAGCAAACAGCATTCGTCAAACATGGCGGCAATGCTGGCGGGATCTGTCTCGCGGATTCCCTTTTTCAGTACGGTTTCTCGGTATTGAGCGTCAAAGGTCTCAACACCAATCTTGACTTTCAGCTGCGTACCGACGCGAGAAAAGGCTGCTCGCCAGGGTGCGATCTGGTCACGATATAACCAATGACACTCAAAATGCAGGGTATGAATGTTTTTTTTCTTGCAAAGATCGACCAAGGCTTGCAGTGTTCCTGCACCCAGCTCGGGAAAGCTGCCCGAATTGATGACCTCCAGATGGTGATAAACCCCGGTAACATGGGACATTGCCTCTTGATTGATCCGATCGTTTTCTTCCATATCCGTGGAGCAATCCAGATGGTAGTCGCAAAACGCGCACTTGCGCCAACGACAGCCGCTGCCGCGCAGCAATAAAATTTCTCTTGGATTTTTTTCGTGGATGATACTGTATCTGACCATATAATTCTTCCGTTTCGTGGGAGCAATAAAAAATGCGCCGTGTATGGCGCAAATTGAGCATAAGATATGCTTTTATCGCCCATAGTTTTGTTTTAAGACAGGATGGTTTCGAACTGTCTGTTGATGACCTTGCCAAAAAAAGGGACAAGTGCGTTACGCATTCATATTATATCACACTCTGTTGACTTTGTCAAGTGATGATAACGCTTTTTCTCCGTGCGCAGACAGAGCACTGCTCGGCGGGCAAGCAAAACGATGGGGGTGAGTATCAAATGTCCTTAACATTTGGCTCACCCCCAATCAGTGGTCAATCATTCTTTATTATTTCCAATTCAGATCCTGCTCGATCAGCTTGAAGTAGTTGTAGATATCGACCACGACGACCTCCTTGTCGGGATTTGCCTCACGGTACAGATCAACCGTCTCACAAATAACCGTGGGGGTCGTCCAGACGCAGCGGAGCAAGTTCAAGGATGCACCGCTGTTACTGGTTGTGAATTGCTTTTCTACAACCTTGGCAAGATTTTCTGCGCCAACCGCGGAATCATATCGGTCGTAACCGCTGCCGAGCAGTGCTGCGACAGGCGTATCGTCATGCATATAGACTTTTGCCTGCAGTACCGTTGCTATTCCATCCGGAGCAAACTGTACCAGCATATCAAGGTCACCGGAATCAATTCCCTTTCTGTCCAGGACCATGGGTGCTATGGTCATATCTGCACGGTTAAAATATTCAATATTATGCTCCAGCATATTTGGCCAAAGCTCATCGGGAACCTGACTGGGCATAAAGTAGCCTGCGGCACTGGCGTCGGAGACAAAATAATCATTCGGTGTCGCGGTTTCATAATAATACTCAATCATATCGGGATAGGTATCCAACAGATTGGGATTGACCGCCCACGCAAACGGAATTTCACCGCGTCTGGGATCGTCCCACGCTTGCTTGAGATAACGGTAGACGGGGTGGGTAGAATCATAATCGCCCATGAAGAAACAGAGATATACAACGTCAGATTCTAAGGTGATCTCTTCGGTGGGGCGGTTATTGGTGAGCTGCTGTGCGCCGTCGTACAAGCCATGGAAACTCTCGTTCCAAGCGTTGTCAATACAGGTGTTATGAAAACCGTTGTAAGGCGTCATCAGCGATGCGTATTCCCACTCGGTTGCGACAGAGCCGTGCTTGGACTCACTGTTCTGCCCGGATTCGCTGTACTTCTGATGCTCAAAGAATCCGCAGACCTCATACGGGCCGATATCTGCGGTCAACTCCAGCATGGTCTCAAAGATCATCATCAGCGTTTCCTTGTCGGTGCCAAGCTTTTGATCGGGATCGTCCAAGGGGGCCTCATCACTCCAAGGAGAGAGATCATAAACAAAGGCGCGATGGTAGATGCCCCAGTCACGAACAACGGTATAGGAAATATTGCCCGCATCGCGGAAGGACCAGCCATCAATATAGCTGCAGATGTACTCGGTCGAGCAAAGACCCTTTGCCAGATAATTTTCTATTGCCCAGCGGTATGCATCATTCTTTGCACTGCCGGTAACACTACCGTCAAATTGATCAACCAAGCTGACAATCTTCTTGTCGGATAAGATGTCCTTATAGCTTTTGTACATGGTCTCGGACATGACGATACCGTCTTCCACACCGGCGATGGTACAGGCAACGTTGAGCGTTGCATCTACGCTTTCGTCCCAGATGACAACGGTTTTTACATACTTTTCACCAAATTCCAGCAGATCGTCAAAGCCTTCAAGCTGTAAAAATTCAGCGTCTGCCAGCCAGCGACCTTCTTCACGGAAGACCTCAAGCCAACCTGCTGTCTCCGTTCCGCTGTTGACGTAAACCTTGTTGGGAGATTCACGGTTCATGATACCCTGCAGGCAGGCAAGCGCCACGGATTCATCAAATTTGGCAGACCCCTTTCCCTTCGGCCCTGCGACCTCAAAGTAAATGCCCTCAGGGAGACGGTACACATCTTTGATACTCAATTGATTGGAGACGTACATAATTCCATCCTCAAAATACAAATGGTCTGCAAAGAACTCGTCGATTGCGAAATCAAGGCATCTTGCATTACGTCCGACGATACAGAGCTTGGTGTCGACAACGCAGATGGCATAATCCTGATCGCCCATGATCTCGTAAGCGGTTGCACTCTCGGGACGAGTGGTTTCACCGATTAAAATTTCATATTCCATCTCGGCATAACCGCCCTTGCCCGTATAGTCCGTGTAAATGCTGGGCTCCATGCCCGTCAATTCCTTAATAGAGGAAACGACGCGTATCGCACTTTTGGTAGCAGGATCGGTACTTGTGATCAGATCAGAGCGAATGACCTGAAAAGTAGCCGCACCGTCTTGCAGCAACACCATGCGCTCACCTTCGGGGATATCGGGCTTGTCACCGTCAGCGGGTGTGCAAGCAACAAGCACCGTCGCACACAAAAGCAGCGCAAGGAACAGATAAAAAATTTTCTTCATCTAAACTCTCCTTTTCGCTAAAAAATGCAAATTGCATAATTTTCTATATTATAACATATATTCTCATAAAATTCAAGGGTTATTATGAAAAATATCTGTTCTGTTAAACAAAAGCAAAAAGATATGAATATTTACAAAAAATTCGTCTTCCCTCTTGACGACAAGCCGGAAGTGAATGTATAATATATAAGTACCGAATATCGTTACATACAACAGTTGGAGGTCAAAGGAAAAATGAAGGTGATATTGATCAATGGCAGTCCCCGTCAAAATGGCAATACGGCATTGGCGTTTCGTGAAATGGAGGCGATATTTGCTGCAGAAGGAATTGAGAGCGAGATCATCCATATCGGTCATCTACCTATACGTGGGTGTATCAGCTGCGGTCAATGCTTTAACAAAGGAAAATGCGTCTTTGATGACATAGTCAATGAGGTTGCTGCGAAATTCGAGCAGTGTGATGGCTTGGTCGTAGGCAGTCCGGTGTATTATGCAGGAGCAAATGCTACCCTGACCGCACTTTTGGATCGATTGTTTTACAGCACACGGTTTGATAAAAGAATGAAGGTAGGAGCTGCTGTGGTAGCCGCACGTCGGGGTGGTCTGTCCTCGACCTTTGATGAGCTGAATAAATTCTTCACCATATCGGGAATGCCCGTAGCCTCGGGACAATATTGGAACAGTATTCATGGAGCAGCGCCCGGGGAGGCAGAACAGGATGCCGAGGGGCTGCAAAGTATGCGCACATTGGCAAGGAATATGTCTTTTCTGATCAAAAGCATTGCCCTTGGAAAGGAAAAATACGGGCTGCCAAAGACAGAAAAAAGAGTGGCAACCAATTTCATCAGATAACAAGGAAAAAAGGGTTGTGTCATTCGCGCAGTCCCTGCGTATAAAAGCCGACGGTAGGCTTTTTGACGTGCGGAAATTGCGTTTTATTAGCAAGGCAGGCAAAAATTACGGTGTTTATCCCCTACCTTCCCACAAAATACTAACATACAAAATCGATATTACAAAGGTAGAAGATATCCCGGAAGAATTTAGAGTGTGGATCAATAGATCTGATCCCTGAGGGATACTTGGGTGAAAATATCTGCTTGGATTTTTTGAGC